>NZ_SMYZ01000085.1 GCF_004919685.1 Mesorhizobium norvegicum
GGTTTAGTTCAATCAGATTTGCCTGCCCAAGGGAATCCGCCGTCGATTCAGGCTCAATTCATCCCGCTCTAGATGTTTGATCCAGGCTCACATGACGGCCGCAAGCGGGATATTGGTGCAGCCGTCTCAAGCGGCGACCGTATGTGCGTTTGATTAGGCTCGATTGACCGAGCCGTGTCACGCTCCAGCAGCGGCATTGCTCCATCTCAAGGGCATCGGCCCCGAGTGTGCCGCCATCTTCTACGCGGAAGGGCTGTTCCGGCACGCCTTGCTCGTGCTGGACCAATCCGCTCTGCCAAGGCGTCGGCGCGAGCCCGGCATCTCGAAGGCCGGCAACCCCCGGCTGTGAACCACGATGATCGAGTTGGCCTGGCTGTGGCTGCGCAATCAACCGAGCTCAGCGCTTACCCGCTGGTTCCACGAACGCGTGATGCGCAATTGGGGGCGCCTCAAAAAGACAACCATCGTCGCCCTTGCAAGGAAGCTGCTCGTGGCGCTGTGGAAATACGTGACCGCGGGCGTCGTGATCGAAGGTGCTGTCATGAAGGCCGTCTGACGACATCACACCGATACACTCATCCCTCGAGGCCTGACCAGCCTCGGCGGATCCAGGAGGCGAACCGAGATCCCAGCTGGCTAGAATGCCGTATTAAAGACTGTCTCGCTTTCTGGACCCCTGCCTGTGCCTTGTCCTGAAGCTGGGCAAAGCGTGCCAGCAGTCCTGTGATATCGCCGCCGCGGACCGCATGTTTCGACATCTTCTCTCCACTGCCCGGCGACAGCGAAGTGATCAACCAGGTCGATTTACTGAGTTCCAAAGAAACGAAGATCGCGCCAAGATCGGTGCGGATAGCGGCAGGCGCCGCAGATCGATCGGCTACAACACGCATGATTGGCCTCCACAGAGTTGTTGGTCAGCAACCCCACTCTGCCAGAGCGCAGGTCGCTATCCACCACCGGTCATGGGATCTTTGATGGTTCATCATTGTCGTCCAACTCAATGGATGCACTATGGCCAGGGTCTGCATGGGAGCGCCACAACGACAGAGGCGATCCGTCGGGCGACACAACATAGTCAAGCGAGCCTGAGGTCGCTTTCGAAGCGCTATGTCATCAACCCCAAGACAGTCGCGAAGTGGACTAAGCGGAGTTCGATCGCCAATCTGCCCACCGGCCCCAGGGAGCCTATTTTAGATCGATGGTTCTGTCTGTCGAGGAAGAGGCCCACATCGTCGCCTTCCGCCGCCACACGCGAGGCACTGCTGATGGGCGATCAGCGCAGCGCCCAGGACCGGCAACTGCTTGTGAGCCTTGCACGAGCGCGAGCGTGGATGGCGTGGCGACGCTGCCCGGTAGGGGTTGCGCCGGCATCGGCGCCATCACGATCGACGTTTTAAGCCCGGTGCGATCGCAGTCGGCACGCATATTTGGTCCGCACATGCTGCAGTACCGTCGCCTTCACCTCTATATTCAGCTGCTCGCTGAGGGCTCGCCCATCCTACGGAACTGCCGGACGCGCATAAGCCTGGAGCCGAAGAAGCCGGGCCGCAAGCCGCTGACTGACGGTCTGCCGCGAGAGCGCGTCGAGTATGACCTGCACGAGGACCAGAATGTGGCCCATGCTGCCGCAACCGCATGCGCAGGAAAGCCCCGAGACGAAGACACGGAAGGCGGTAACCAACCGCTGGATGAGAGTCTGATCAACAGTCTCTTCGAGCTCCACTCCCCGCCCTGTGCAGGTCCAGCCAAGCCGACTGCTTTGCACACTTGCCCCAAGCACTTGTTCCTTCTCGCCTTCATTTGACAGGGAACATGAGAGACCACTAGACGACCTTTGCGGACGGCAGCGGCTGGATGAATTTGAAACGGGCAACACTGTGCCGACCGTCGACACTGACGGGCACCTCGCCCTCGATGGTTGCGCGACGAACGACGCGACGCTGGTCGCCGTAATCCTTGGTCGCACAATGCATCGTGGCTCGATTGTCCCAAATAGCAACATCAGCCTGCCTCCACTTCCAGCGCACTGTGTTTTCCTGGGCGGTGACATGAGACTCAAATAGATCGAGGAGCCTCTGGCCGTCATGTTTTGGGACGCCAATGAAACGTGATACATACGAGCCAAGCACCAGGGTACGCTCGCCGGTCTCGGGGTGGACGCGTACTACAGGGTGCTCGGTCTCGATCCTCGGTCCGATAAGGGCTTCAGCAGAGGGCCTCTTATAGGCTCCGGGAAAGCTGTGAACACCCCAGAGGTCGTCGGCTAACCGTTGCAGCGGCAGAGGCAAATCGAGATATGCGGCCGCAGTGTTTGACCACACCGTGTCGCCGCCAATTGGTGGGATCAGAACGCCTCGCAGTACTGCAATCTTCGGGTACGCATCCATGCAGGACCAATCGATATGCCAAACGTCAGCCTGAATATCTCTGGCTTCAGAATCCATATCGAAGATGGGCGTCGTTCCCTCGGGGTATAGCGAAAGCTTCCCGAAGCGAAGAGCAAAGCCTTCCTGCTCGGCGTCGTCGAGATGAGCCTGGTCACGGAAGAAGATGACCTTATGCTCAAGTACCAGACGGTTTATCGCAGCGATGGTCTGATCCGGTAGATCAGCCGACAGCTTGATGTTCCTGATTTCTGCGCCGATGCGCGCCGTGCATTTGACGACATCAGTCCGCGGAATGACACTATCGATCAAGTCCAGTTCACTCATGGTGGCATTCTCCAAAGTTGCGGCCTTTTCTCTCTCTCTCTCTCTGTGCAAAGCAATTCAACTGTGACATTTTTCAGAAGAAGAGTGCCAAGTCCAGCTTTGCCAGCGCTTCCAAATTTTCCTTTCAGCGGGCATCACGGTCAGAGGTTATCGCGGGCTCGTACTCGCTCGTTGCGGCTTCATAATGTTGCCTGTGTTCGATGTTGGGTAGTGTTACATGTCTGCAGCGCGAACGGCACCTGCCTCTACTGGTAGGCTAGTCTGACTCGAGACCTAGAGGTTGGGCTTGTTGGCCCCATCGCGCTCGGTACATTCCTCGCTGACGCAATAGCAGGGTTCAATCCTCACTTCGCTTCACACCCTTGAGGGCCCTCATCGACGATCAGCCAAGCCTCAGTGCCACCAACCCATCTTGTCTGCTTCGGCGAGCAAAGACCTTCTCAAGTGCCCTTGCTTCCCAACTCCCGCTGGCGATGGTACCTGACGCCACCGTCCGCGCCGCCATCGGGGCTGGACGCTCTTGCGATCACAAACGTCATCCCGTCACATAAGCCGGACACATTCGCGCCCGTACCTTGTGCCGCAGAACATCCAGAAAGAGCGCAAGCCAGCGCTGAAGATCGGACTTCCACTTCATGGCCGGCCCTCCATAATGCCGACCACCCATGAATCAGGAGAAGCTACGGGGCGAACGGCGGGGGTATGGCACCATAGTCCGAAAGAAGCGACAGAGGTGCCCATGACTAGGTTAACGATTCGAGTCGTTCGCTTTGTTTGAGCAGAATAGCAGCGTTACGGTTGTCGAAATGAGTTAATCAAACTGGCTGGTGGCGGGACAGGTTACCAGTCTCGAAAGCCAGCGGGTGAAGAAGCTGGAACCGGACCCAGCCGCGCTGCTGAGCCTGATGGAACGTCGAGAGGCAACCGTCATGGTGCTCAAGGCCTTTATAAAGGCGACTTCTGTGGTTTTCTCATACGGGTTCCAACCAAAGAGGGGCGCACGATGCATTGAATGCACTGTGCGTGGCAGTCCACAAGCGGAAGCGTCGCTAGGGACGTCACGGAGAGAGGGGGTAGCCCGACTGGAGAGGTGTTCCTGGCGAGATCGCCGAAGAAGCGAGGCTGGCCGGCCTAGAAGGCGTCCCTGCAGGCGCTCCAAGAATAGCCGCCTGAACAGGCGCGACAGAATCCGCACGGGCAGGAAAAATCCCGGCCGGCAGGCGATCCATCGCTGGTCTGGTCCCCGGCGTTGGCCGGGCAGGATCGAGCGACAGGCCGCCGCCTGGCACGACGCGGTGGATAGCGGATGATGGTAGACTGTCGTCGTCGCCAGGCTACGATGGCCCAGCAGCACCTGAAAATCCGTATGTCCGTGCGGGCTTCCAAAAGGTGGGTGGCGAAGCTGTGGCGCAGGTATGCACGGTCACTCGCTTCTCAATGCCCAGGAGTTCGCAGGTGCCGCTCGGCAGGCGATCCCCAATATCTGCGAATGGATCGGGCCGCGGCCATCGCGCCGGGGAAACACCAACGCCCCGGCTTGGTTAAAGGGTCCTTGCCGTCCTTGCCGCCCTTGCCCTGCTCGACGCGAATGACCATTCGGCTGCTGTCGATATCGTTCACCTTCAGACGCATCGCCTCCGAGGCCCGTAAACCCGCCCCATAGGTGGTCATCAGAGCGACGCTCATGTACACCAATGTGCGGCCACGATCACTTGCTACCTGGCACTTGGCACCATCGCTGGTGCGCGAACATGAAGAGCCGCTAATTGCTCCTGCTCGCCAGGGGTCGGACACGGTGTGATCGACCAATCGACCAAATCGACGGCGCGCTGAAGTATCTCTTTCGTCTGAGCATGACTGGGTGAAGCAGCGATGACATGTCCGATCCAGTCTCCTAAATCGCCGTTCCTGACGATCGGCGTCTTGGATTGAACGTACCATTTGACCTCGGCGACACCGGGTACGGCTGCCGCCCGACTGTCGCCATCGATCCAATCGAGGACGCCATCGCGATCAGGAACCAGGAACCGCGCGGCCGCAGTGTACGAATGCTTTCTTCGTAAGTCCCATTCTTCGCCAATGGCAAGCTTGACGTGCTCCGTGATGAGATCGACACCGTAAGCCAGATGAATCAGTTGGGGAGTAGGCGTGCTGTGAAGCCGCGGATTGACTTCAATGACGACTGGGCCACATTTCGTCCATCGGAATTCAATGCCCGTTGGCCCCCAGCCAAGGCCGAGAGCTCGCAAACAGCTCATGGAAATTTCAGCGATACGCTCATGCTCGTCATCAGTCAGCGGGGCCGGAATGGTGCACTCACGACAGACGAAATGCGGCGGAGGTCCGCAGTCACTGGTGCCAATCCCAATGATCTGATCTCCCATAATGTCGGCCCAATAACTGGGGCCTTGTGCGAATTCTTCGACCAATATTCTCGGTGAAAGCCGCGATATGTGCTTTCTGCCTAATAGATGAGCCGTATGCTCGGCTAACTCGTCGACGTTGTCGCATAATCGGACACCGCTGCTGCCGGTGCCTACTGCTGGCTTAAGAATCACCGGCAGCCCGATCTCAACGGCAAAGCGTTCCACGACTGTCGCATTCGCCGCAACGCGAAAAGCAGGTACTGGAACGCCGGCCTCCGCGAGAAGCTGACGTTGAGTGAGTTTGTCGCAGCATCGTTCAATCGATACGGGGTTCGGTCCCGGTAGATCGAAATACCGGCAAAGCTTGCCAACTGTCGCATAGAACGAGTCCCCGACGGACGTAATGCCAGCAATGTCGTAGGTCGCACTCAGGCGGGAACATTCGCGGATCAGCGCGTCGAGATCGCTTGTATCGACACGCACTGATTCAACCCCTTCCGCCGCAAGATAGTCGTACTGAGTTGGGTCAGCCGACAGCACAATGGGATGAAGACCAAGACGTTGGGCCGCTTGGACGTATAGAAAACCGATTCGCGAACTCAGTTCAATCAGCATAAGGGCTCTTCGTGCCATAGTTATTTATCCTCCCTTGCGTGTTGTTCCTGCGGCCTGAAGATAGCCTGCCGTCATCGTACTCAGCTGTGTCTCACCCGAGACTTCGCAATGAATGTACCATCGTCTGCGACCTGGGGCCGTAAAGATTCTGTAAATTTTATAGGAAGGATCTGTTACTTCACTTCTTCGTTTGGTCACCCGCACAGCATCCGTCATTACAGCTTCCTCGCAAACGGCGCACTGCCTCGTCGAGAAGTTCCTAAATAGGTATGCGGCGTATGGCGCGACAATCTGGATGAGACGGCGTATTGCCTCACGTAACGATGTTCCTCGAGATTCGAGCGTTGCCTCATCCATTTTGCTCCCGGCTTGGGGCTAAGGAGGCCGGGCGCGGAGATGGCCGGGGTTTCGCAGCGCCCGGCCTCCTTAGCGAGCGCCACGGCGCCTCAGTGTGACTCTGCGATCTCCAGGATCGGCGAGCTCCTTGTTCAAGGGGCCAAACAGCAACGCGTCCGCCTGTTCGCTGCGCCAGACCTTTAGCCGGCGCTGAAGCGTTCGAAGCAGTTTGTCCGGGGTAATCGCCGGGATACTCGGCCTGCAGTCGTGACAGAAGTTCGCCGCCGGTTCGCCAAGGTTCGGCTTCGAACCAATTTCGTAAGTCCGCAGTCGCCTTACGAGAGGGTCAGGATGCCGCCGCCCCCATTTGGGTTTCACAATCGGGCGATCCGTCGGCCGGATAGCTCGGTCCTTCCAAGCGGTCCGCAAACTCGCCAGGAAAAGGTCGATTGGCTGAGCTGTTCCGTCAGGGCGCATGGCCGGCATCTGAGATGCGAGCGTCGGCAACCAGACGCTGATGCGGCGTAGCTGGCGGACTATACGTCTTGCGCACACGTGCGCCGTCGCGCTGCTTCGCGATCAACTTGAACGATGGCTGAAAGAAGTTCACGAACAGCCGCGCTGACCGGTAGAGCTTCGCTAGCAGCGTGGCGGCCTCCAGCCCCTCGAACCGACGATATCCGACCATCCTACGCACCACGGCGCCATTCTTGTGCTCGACAAAGGCCTGGTCATTCTTGCGGTAGGGGCGGCAGCGCGTGAAGACGATGTTGGCGGCGGCGCAATAGGCCTTCAATGTCTCGTTCATGAAAACGGTGTCGTTGTCCGTATCCAGGCCGAGAAGCGCGAAGGGCAGTTGCTTGCGCAATTCTGTGAGCACCGTGCTCAACAGCGTCTGTTCGCGAACCAGCAGCGGCGCACATTCCGTCCAGCCGGTCGCGATGTCGGTGAGCACGAGGGAAGCTGCCGCGAGCCGAAGGCCGCTATGGGCCACGAGGTCCGCCTCAACGAAGCCTGGCGCTGGATCGTCCCAATCCGCCGACGTTCTAATGGGAATGCTCCGTCGCAGGGCATGCGCTGCAGGCCGTCGTCGGGGACGTCCCAAGCCTTCTCGGATCGGCCCCAGCGTCCTGTCGATCGTGGCCGCGCTCATCGCCAGCAATTTGCTCCGGATTTCGGGCGCTAGGTCGAAAAGACCGTGCCGTTCCGTCGCCTCGAGAAGGAAGGGCAGCAACGCCTTCAGCCGCTTGCCGGACGCCTCCCAGAAATGAGCGCATTGCGTTCCGCTTCATCATAAATCCGCGGCCGCGCTCGCCGGCCTGCAAACGGCCCCTCACCGCGTCGTAACAGCCGCAACGCGTGCTTGCGGTGAAAGCCCGTGACGACGACGAACTCATCCAAAATTCTCGCCTTCTCCGCTCGCGTCGAAGCACGATAGCGCTCTGAAACCGCCGTCGTCAGTTCTTTCCTTGTCGCCATGCTCAGCCGTCCCATAGTCGCCCCTGCTCTTAGCCCTGGGTAGGAAGCAACTTATGTGAGGCAACGGTTGAACATTCAGGAACATTTTCGACGAGGCAATGCGAGTCTCACCTTGTTTGTCGCCGCGCAGCGGCGTCTCCGGCCCATTGATTTCTTGGTTACAACGGTCAGATCGAGCGTTTGCAGATGGTCCTATGAGCACGTTAGGGAGTTCCGGACGAGCTCATTGTGAGGCGCTGATAGTTGTGCGTCAAGTTCTGCAGAATGGCACATGGTGTGTCCGTCGCGAAGCCTCTGTGCAGCGGAGCGGCGGGCGCACCGGCCGCTTCAGGAGGCCAATGCCCTCAGGCTCTCCTTCTTGTGTTCGCGCAGATGCCCCATGTTGAGGTAGCGGGTCGCCTCGAGCCAAGGTCTCATGGATCTCCACCGCGCACGAGCCGCAGACAGTTCTGCGGATTGGGGAAGATGCGCACGACCAGTGTGCGCAGTTTGATCTCCTGGTTCAGCCCCTCAGCATGTTCGTCGACTTCATGTGCTTGTGATAGAAGCTCAGCGTCTCCTCTATGTTGTCTTCCACTCGCCCTCGCCGACGAGTACGACAACAGAACTGTCGGGTCTTGCCAGCTTGGCGCCCATGCCGAGAGCCCCATCCCAGACCTGACGCTGAAAAAGGAAACGACCTGGCCGCCGGGCAAGAACATCCTGCAGCAGCAGGCAAGGTTCGAAGCTTTCGTCAAGGAATTCAATGAGGAAAGGCCGCAGGAAGCGCTCGACTTGAAAGTGCCGGCCGAACTCTACACGTCCCCTTCAAGAACCTATGAGGGACTGCCGACAAAGAAGGGGCAGACTCGGCACCATGACCGACGACTAAAGGCGGAATGGCACCACCACTCTGTTCGCCACCCCTCAACGGCTCGACGGCACGGTCATCGCTCGCAACATGCTGCGCTGGCGGCGTTGGATGCGTACGCACAGACCCCGTGCTGGATGGACAGATGTGCCCATGCGCCTGGAGCGCCAGCATGCGCCCGTGCGATCGACGCTTGCGATCTGCTGGTTCCTTCTTCACGGCAGAGCCGATAGATCCGTTGATTCTCTGACAGCTCGCCTTCGCCGGAGCAGGATGGACAGCCCCCATAGAATACGAATAGAGGTCGACATATCAAGCGATATCAACTTGCGAAACATTGCATGCGTTTAGATATTATTGAAAAATGCCTTACTCAGTTAAAACTTATGCGACATACACTTAATTTAAAATAACATTATGCGCTGCGGGGATACGATAGACCTTCGGCGATGCCGGCCCAATCTTAGAAGCCGGCAGCTTTGTAGACCAGTGACAAAATTCGGCGCAATTGACTGCCGAGCATGGACTATGGAAACGCCTCCGATGAGTAGTGTCTCTCAACGTCGATGGATAGCAACTAGAGTGTCCGGCCAGTTGTCTTTGGCCCCGACGATGCATTTTCCAACGGCAGCCGGAGAAGCGTTTGCGGGCGAGTTCAGCCGATTTCTCTACCAGACTGACGGCGTTGCTAAACCCGAGCAGTTGTTCGACCTGTTATCTGCTTTTGCCCTGAATTTCAACTGCCCTTGGATTGCTTATGGCTCACTGACGCCCGACAACAAATTCTTGAAGCCGGCCCCGCACGATCCGGCGCTCATGCAGAACTATCCTGATGAATGGCAGGAGCGCTATTTCGAAATGGGCTATGACAGGATAGACCCGATCATCAAGACAAGTCGAAAGCGCGTAGGCGCGTTTCGATGGAGTGAGGTGTACAACGACGCAAGCACAACTGAAGACGAACGGCGCGTTTTCGATGAAGCTGCGACGTTCGGTTTAAGGTCAGGCATTAGCGTACCATTACACGGCCCAAATGGCAATTTTGCGATCATGAGCTTTGCTCAAGATTTGGACCGAGATTTCCAAAATTGCGCAATAACGTACTTGCAAATTGCTGCATTTCATTTCTATATTATGGTAGAACAGTTTGCGAACTCGCGCGTCAAAGAGGATGTAGCTGACCTATCTCCAAGAGAGAAGGAGTGTATTCTGTGGACAGCAAGAGGGAAATCGTCGTGGGAAATAGGAATAGTTCTGGGAATATCCGTAAATACTGTGAATTTTCATATAAAAAATGCAATGCGAAAACTTGATACCACAAGCAGAACGGTCGCTGCTATAAAGGCCGTAAACTTCAAGCTCATCGAGTTGTGAAAAGCAGAGGCGAACAGATTGTGGTCATCAAGTTATACAAAGTCGACCGGCTTTTTGCGGGTGACCTCCATACGTCGCCGCAATGATCGTCGCCGGTAGCATGCCCACGCCTGGGATCGTAGCCAGACGCTGGCTTGTCTCGCTTTGCTCGTAAGATCCCTCCGATCTCGTCGGTCAACCGCTTTATCCGCTTGTCTGTCTCGGCCAACTGCTCGAAGAGCAAACTCACCGGCATCCGGGCCGCTTCCGGGAGTGATCCAGTTGTCCCTTCAATCGATCGACATTCTGCGCGCCATTTGCCGCTGTGACACCGAACTCCGTCATGTGGGCCCGGATCGCGTTGCCGATCTCCGTCCGCCGCCGGATGTCCACAATTTCGACTGCGCGAGGGACTATGCCGCTTGGCCCGGCCTCACACCCAAACCGCACTCCACCGGAGGCAAGCAGAGGGTGGGAAACAGAAAGTCGCGCGTGAGCAGGCGCCACTTTTGATGGCGACAAACCGCATAGAGGGGCGCGTCACTGCTTCGCAGATGGTGGCCGCGCGTCCGCAGTCACGTAAGGCTCACATGAGGAGGATTGGATCAAGTATGGATTTTCAGGTCATCGTTTTCTCCTCTGGTGTTTCGGATCCAAGGTCCGAACCCTTCATTGGAACGCGTGTCGCAGTCGACCTGCGCGCTCAAGCTCACATACGGTCGCCGAGATAACGGCTGCACCAGAATTCCGCATCCTGCGGACAGGGCTCGCGAGGACGGGACCATTCTTAACTACGGCGTGCGACGCCAAACCCTACGCCGGTTCGTCCCCCCGGTTCCGCCGGAACTGATCGGGTCCCGGTGGAATTGGTTTTAGTTTTCCGGGTAGCGGCCAGGCGGCCTTCATTCCGGCGCCCTCGATCACGACACCGCCGGTCACGTACTTCCACAGAGCGACAAGCAGTTTGCGCGCCAGAGCGACGATCGTGACTTTCCTGGTGCGTGGGCCGAACCGGCGGACTCTCTCGTGATACCAGCGTGCAAGCGCCGAACCCGGCTGATGCCGCAGCCAGAGCCAGGCCATTCCACGGCAATGGCGCGCAAACGGGGATTGCCCGCCTTCGAGACACCCTGTTCGTGGTTGATCGTGCCACTCTTCCAGGGTGTGGGCGCAAGACCGGCATAGGCCGCGACCTGGCGCCTGTTCGCGAATTTCCGGAACAGGCCTTCGGACCACAAGGCGCCGGCAAAACCGGGGCCAATGCCCTTGAGCTCAAGCAACATCCGAGCCGGCTCCAGTGCGGAACCGGCGGCCGGAGCCTCCTCCAAGAGCGCATCACGCTCCGCCTTCACGGCCTCGATCTGCCGGTTCAGCAGCTCGATGACTTCCAGCTCGCGCAGGGCCAGCGTCTTGAGATGTTTCGGAAGCGGCCGCCCGTCTCCGGTGCGCAGAGGCTCCAGGCGTTCCCGGCGGTCCTTGTTCCGAGGCTCGTACCCGACGATCCCTTGCGCGAAGAACAGACCCTTCAACCGGTTTACATGACGGATACGCTCTCCATCAGAGTCTTCAGTTCCCGGCAAAGGCGCCGACGATCCTCTTCTTCCGGTGTCGGTACGCAAACCATCGAACAGACCCGCGGTTCGCCCCTTTTCCACGCCATGAGTGTGCGAACAAGCGCCTCCCCGTCGATCCGATCTGTCTTGGCGCGGCGATGCCGGCGCGAAACCGCGATCGAAGCTGGGTCAACGACGTGGCTCTCGATCCCTTCCGCGACCAGGGCGCGGTGAATCCAGAACCCGTCCAGTCCGGCTTCCTGGATCACGATTACTGGGACAATCCGGCCGGTCCGGCGGCGGACATGGCGTTGCAGATCCGAAAACCGCTCCAGCAGCCCCGGCATATCCCCACCCCGCACCTGATGCCTCGACAGCTTGGACCCCACGGGGGCCGCAAGGGTGGTCACCAGCCACGTCGAGCGGCTGAGCTCCAGAGAAACGAAAATCGCGCCGCACTCAACGGTCGCAATCGTATGTGCGGTGGTCATTCTGGCAGTCTGCATGGCAAAGGTCTCCATCGAGAAAGTGAGCGACCCAACTCTTCCAGAGCTAGGCGCGCGCGTCTCCTCCTCATGGAAGCTTCACATAGGACGGTGGCATCAGCCGGACGTCACGTCCCACACCTGCAGCCTGCGCCCCCCAGTTGTGAGCACCTGCGCAAGCCTCCATGCCGATCAGGCATCGTGGGCGCTTCTCGAAAAATGCGAGCAACTGGCCTCGACCAAACTGGCGGCGCACGAGAACCCGACCATTCTCGTCGACACCATGAACCTGGAAAACGCTCTTTGCTAGGTCGATACCAACTGTGGCAAGCTCGAACAAAAGGCTCCTCTATGCGGGATGATGACTTCCCGACTATGGCGCAATGCGACGCCGAGAACAGGAGCCATCCACATGAGGTAATCGCCGCAGCGGCGGCCCTGAGAGCCAACCACGACTAGACACCGGGCCCAGCATCAACGGAGAACAGCCATGACAGAATATATCGGTCTCAACGTGTCGATGAAAGAGACGTCTGTGTCGATCCGCCGTGAAGGCGAACGAATCTGGCGCGGAAAGTGCGCATTTGATTCCAACATCATTGCCGAATTTGTCCGCAAGCGGGCACCGGCCGCAAAGCGCATCATGTTCGAAACCGGTCCTCTGTCGGTATGGTTCTATCATTCCCTACGCAGCGGCGGATTGCCAGCAGTCTGCATCGACTCTCGCCATGCCAAAGCTGCGCTTGATATGGGCGAACAAGACGGACGCGAACGATGCCGACGGTTCGGCGCATCTTGCTGAAGCTGGGTTCTTTCGCGAGGTGCGGGTTAAAGGCTTCGACAGCATGTTGATTCGCACGCTCGTGGCAGCACGCACCCGACTGGTCCGGATCACCCTCGAGCCCAACCAGATCCGAGGTATGACCCGGATTAAACCGGACTGCTCTAGCAGGCTTCTCTGATTGGGTCGTTGAGGTCAAGCTCCTCCTGATATTTTTCCGGACCATGTCGCCCCGCGGGAAACCGGTCAGTCGCTGCGACATCCAACTTCAGGTCCACCAGAGAACAAGATCTGGCCGCGCAAATCCGAAAAAACAGTTCAGCAGCACGCGACGCTTCCCGTTGCCTGATTGGCCGGTGACCCCATGAACGAAACCGCCATCTATCAGGGCGATATCCCCGGCCTCAAGCTGGACGTCGCGAGAAGGTATGCCCTTGAGATAGGCTGCCGAATAGGGATAGCCCGTGGTTTCCACCCCCTGCGACTTTCGGTCGGCAACCGACGGCTTGTGGCTCCAGAGCCGCAGATTGCCACCTTCCCCCGACATGCTGGGGTAGAAATTGAGCGCTGCGACGGTGTTGTGCGCGACCGCAGAAAACTCGTAATTGTTCCCAGCACGTAACACTTGAGCGACGTCGTCGTGGGGGTCCAAGGAAAATGTGCCGCTGCCGGTCCAACTTAGAGCCCGACAAACGTTAGCCTGACCGTGCTCTGAACGGGCCAGCCGCAATTCAATGCCACCTTTGTGAAGCTCGCGCTTCAATGCGTCGAACAATGCTCGAACTGGGTCAACTAAATTGCCTAAAAGGGCATCAACGTGCGGCCGTGCATTTTCCGCCTCCTTGAAATAGGTGGCTGCATCCTTCCTGTAGTGGGATGCGCCGACATATTGTCCGGGGACGCCATCTTTGCGCTCGTCGAGACCGGGACTGCCAAAAAACTTCCTGGTGATCTCCTCGGCTACTTCGGTGCTGAAAGCCTGTCTGATATGCAGAGCCGTGATCTCACCTTTCAGGACCGAGATGATTTCCGCAATGCTGATCGAGCCGGTTCGTTCTTTGATCGTAAGAGGCGAGATGGCCGGCGTTTGAGCTACTTGGTTAGTCGCCATTGGTTTTCTCCCGTAGTGCATGATCGAGGATGGCGATGCCGTGATCGAGCTCGACATCTGAGATGGTTATCGGCGGAAGGACTTTGATGACGTCGCGATTTGGCCCCGAGGATTCGATCAGCAGGCCGTTTTCGAACGCGACATCGTGCACCCGGTCAACAACGGCCTGCGAACGGCACTTGAGGCCGGCCATCAGACCACGGCCGCGCTTTTGTTCGATGCACTTGGGGAATTTCGCAACAAGGCGATCAAGGTGATCTTGCAGTTTGTCGGCCGTCCGCTCGACGGCTGTAGTAAACTGCCTATCGGACCACATTGTGCACATGGCCGCTGAAGTCACGAAGGCGAGATTATTGCCTCTGAAGGTCCCGCTATGTTCTCCCGGATTCCATATGTCCATGTCGGGGCGAATCAGAACTATGGACAACGGATTACCTGAACCGCTTAGCGATTTCGAAAGACACACGATGTCTGGCTCGATTTTCGCGAACTCGAACGAGAAGAAATCGCCCGTTCGTCCCGAGCCAGCCTGAATGTCATCGACGATGAAAACAACGTCGTGCTTACGGCAAATGCGCTGAATTTCTGAGAGCCATGGTGCGGATGCGGTGTTCATGCCGCCTTCTGCCTGGATGGGCTCCAGGATGATTGCTGCCGGCTTCTCTATCCCGCTGCCTGGGTCGCCCAACACGTGATCAATGTAACTCGCGGAATCGAAGGTCTGGTTCGGATAGTTCTCGTAAGGAACACGGATCACATCGTGGCGAGCAACGCCGCCAAGCTGTCTCGTTGACGCTGAACCCGACACCGCCAAGGAGCCGAGCGACATGCCATGGTACGCATTTGTGAAGGCCATGACACTCGAGCGGCCGGTATATTTTCGCGCCAGCGCCAACGCCGCTTCGTTAGCGGTTGTCCCGGTTGGCCCAGGAAACTGTATCTTGTAAGAAAGGCCCCGGGGCTTCAGGATCGACTCGACAAACACTGCGATGAAATCACGCTTTGCAGCTGTATACATATCAAGTGACAACACAATATTTTTATCGTTGAGATATTGAATTGCCGGCACCATAATATCTGGATTGTTATGACCGTAGTTGAGCGCGCCGGACCCCACGAAGAAATCAATATAGGGTTTGCCGGTCTCGTCCCAGATTGTCGCCCCAAGGGACTTTGTAAAGACTGTGGGATACGATCGCCCATAGCGGCGAACGTTAGACTCGTAAGCTGCGAAAATGTCGATATCCATTAAAGGGCCTCTCTATATGCGGCTCGCGATGAACGCTGCAGGTTCCTGTTCACGCATCCAAACCATTCGTTTCGACGATTAGCTACGGCCAATCTCGGACTAAAGCGAACATATCATTGTCCGCGACTTGCATTCGCAAAGACTCTGTAAATTTGTTTGACGAATCTGTTGCAGCGCTTTGGGTATCGATAGCGTGGCAGTCAGTACTCGCCTTTACGGCAACGCTAGCGGTGGCGTTGTTGGCGAGCGCGACCGACACAACCGTACGGGTTTTTTCCAGCATGACTGCAACCACGATGCTTGTATTTCTCTACGTCGGCTGTGACGGCAGCCTTGCCGACGAGTAGCTGTGGCAGATGGCGATTTCTCACTTCGATGTGACGGCGAGACCTGTGCTTGCTCAGGTTTCGTTTGAGGCGCGGATGAGCCGGACCGCGAATTGGCGGCAGAACTGGAACTGACCGCAGCCTCTAATTGTGGCCGCC
Organism: Mesorhizobium norvegicum; assembly: GCF_004919685.1. Lineage (GTDB taxonomy): Bacteria > Pseudomonadota > Alphaproteobacteria > Rhizobiales > Rhizobiaceae > Mesorhizobium > Mesorhizobium norvegicum. Next base: position 15,375 of record NZ_SMYZ01000085.1, read on the forward strand.
GTGCCGGTGATTGCGCTGTTTCCTGGGCGGCACGTTGGCCCACCTTCTCGCTTCACGCCATATACAATGCCTCAGTCGGCCCTCCCGAGGTAACGGCCGCACTGCAGGCCACGGGCGGAGCACGCGGGGTGGTGTTCGGCATCAACGAGCTGACGCAGAATCGACCGCGCCTGCTTCGAGAAGGCGCGATCGATGCAGTTATCGACCACCCGGTGTTCGCCACCTTACCGTGTGGTGACGATGGCGCGGCTTTTGGAGCGCAGCACGTCTAAGAGTTCCCACCCTTACACTGGTCAACATTCATACGATCGAAAACGCTGGCTCTGGCGACGCCACTGGCGATGTGTCCGATGCCGCTTTTTGTACGCAAGGTTTCACTCTGTCCGACATCCGACAATTGTTGGATGTGAGACAGGGCGTCAAATCCGCTAACCCGGTGTTTTAATCCAATCGTCCTCTCTGGCACGCTCTGTGCAGCGCGACTTGCGAATGCATCAGCACGAAAATAGTCCCATGATCACACTCACTGAAAACGCCGTCGCCGCCGTCAAGGCCGCGCTTTCCCGCGCCGACGAACCGGCGGAAGGCTTTCGTATCATGGTCGAGGCGGGCGGCTGCGCCGGCCTCAAATACCTGATGGGTCTGGAAAGCGGCTCGCGCGAGGGCGATGCTATCATGGAGACGGACGGGTTCAAGGTGTTCGTCGACGCAAACTCCCAGCCCCATCTCGCCGGTATGACCGTTGACTTTGTCACGGACCTGGAGTCCTCGGGCTTTGTCTTCGACAATCCCAATGCGCGGGACAAATGCGCCTGCGGCAAGTCCTTCGGCTAGCCGCCATAACGACAAGGATCGGAGCCATGCGGGGTGACACCGACAACGTCTACCTCATCAGCGACAAGGTGTATTTCATCAACCCGAACACTGTCGGCGCTTTGGACATCCCCAAAGCGGCCGGCAAGGTCGGCGCCGTCGCCTACGGCGATGGGCTTAAATTGACGATGGCTTTCGACCGTAAGACGCAGACGATCTCCGCCGCAACGTTCCAGACCTTCGGCCGCGGCTCGGACATAACCGCTTCCTCGCCGGTTACCGAATTCATCGTCGGCAAGACCATCGATGAAGCCCTTCAGATCACCGATCAGGACATGGCGGATTTTCTCGGCGCCCTGCCGCCGCACACGACATACTCATCGCTCGACCGCCTCATCCTGGAGCGCGGCTTGCGGCTGATGAGCGAGTTCTTCCGTGCTGTGAGGCAGGCTTTCGAGGAGACGCCAGGATTCTCACGCCTCGTCCTCGTCAAGGCATCATCGCCATGAGCGACGTGATCGAACCATTTCTCGTGATGATAGGCTGCGATGAGCCGCAGACCCTTCCCCTCAGCCTTCCCCCACCGAACCCTAATTCTGCGTGGAGTTCGAGCGAGTGGGTTTTCGCTAAACAGCCTCAACGGTGGAACGCGCTGCAAAACGTGCAGTGGGACGTTTCCCAGCTTTTGCCCCGTCTCGTAAGCCAGCAGAGGCGCTCCCTTGCTCAGCGGAAGGTCGCGTAAGCAATGCCATATGCGGTTAAGGAAATTTTCTACACCCTTCAAGGTGAAGGACGAAATGCCGGGCGGGCTGCCGTATTTTGTCGTTTCACCGGCTGTAACCTTTGGTCGGGACGTGAAGGCGACCGGGCAAGTGCATTCTGCCGATTCTGCGACACGGATTTCGTTGGGGTAGATGGCCCCGGTGGCGGACATTTTGCCACCGCACAAGAGCTTGCGTTGGCGGTCGAACAAGCCTGGCGCGGGTCGGGAACTGGGCAGCGTCTTGTCGTGCTCACCGGAGGGGAACCCCTCCTCCAGATCGATGAAGAACTCCTGGAAGCGCTGCATTCCTTGGCGTTTGAAATTGCCGTGGAGACCAACGGTACCATCCCCACACCCGCCGGCATCGACTGGCTGTGCGTCAGTCCGAAATGCAATGCACGGCTCGTGGTCATGGCAGGGGACGAGCTAAAACTTGTATATCCTCAGATTGGCGCGGAGCCCGAACATTTCGAACTTCTCCCGTTTGAGCACCTTTTGCTTCAGCCGATGGATGGGCCCGAGCGCGAGGCGAATACGGCCGCCGCAGTGGCCTATTGTCTTGCCAACCCACGTTGGCGCCTGAGCCTGCAAACCCACAAACTTCTCGGGATCCCATGAAAATTACGCAAGCTTTCACCTTCGAGGCAGCGCACTGTCTTCCGCGCGTGCCAAAGACCCATCGCTGTCACCGCGTGCATGGCCACTCATACCGTGTGGAACTGCGTCTGGAAGGGCCCGTCGATCCAGACACGGGCTTTGTCATCGATTTCTTCGATGTCGAGGCTATGCTCGGACCGCTTCTACAACGTCTCGACCATCAGTATCTGAATGAGATTGAGGGTCTCGACAATCCGACAGCGGAAAACATTGCGGTCTGGATCTGGCACCAAACCAAGCCGCTTCTTGGCCAAATGTGCTCGGTAACAGTTTATGAGACACCGCTGTGCTGGGCTGAATACGGGGGTTGACCCGATGCAGCGAGATCCGGGAACCGCACTCGTCCTTTTCTCCGGCGGCCAGGATTCGACAACCTGCCTGGCCTGGGCGCTGGAGAACTTCGAGCGCGTCGAGACAATCGGCTTCGACTATGGGCAGCGGCATCGGATCGAGCTCGATGTGCGGCCCTACCTGCTCGGGCGCATTCGAACAGACTTTCCGGCCTGGCGTGGGCGACTAGGCGAGGACCACATGATTGACATGGCCGTGCTCGGCCAAATCAGCGATACCGCGCTCACGCGTGACGTCGAGGTCGCACTGAACGCGAACGGTCTAACAAATACCTTTGTGCCTGGCCGCAACCTTCTGTTCCTCGGCTTTGCGGCCGCGATAGCTTACCGGATGGGCGCGAAACACCTCGTGATCGGCGTGTCCGAGACGGATCGTTTCAGCTACCCGGATTGTCGAGATGACGCAGTCAAAGCGATGCAACTTGCCCTGAACCTTGGAATGGAGACGCGTCTCGTCATTCACACACCCCTCATGCGGCGCGACAAGGCGCAGACCTGGGCGCTGGCGGATTGGCTGGGCGGCGAGGCGCTGGTGAAGCTCATCTGCGAGGGAAGCCACACCTGCTATAGCGGAGACCGAGAGCATAGACATAGCTGGGGTTTCGGTTGCGGGACCTGCGTCGAGTGTAATCTTCGCGCAGCAGGGTGGGAGCAATTCCGATCCCGCAAAGAGGCACCGGTGGCCGCCCATGAAATGACGTGAGCGCCCAGATCCAGGCCGACGGTGGCAATCTGTTCCATAGATCGTTTCCTTCTCTTTGTGGTGTTCAGCACGACCAGGGTAGGCGCCTTCAATGCCGTTTCGAAGGGCTGTTTCATACCTTCGACCTTGATGATCTTTGCCGTTCGCGTGGTGCTGTTTGGTAGGGGAGTTCAGCACCATGGCGAGCTGGATGGATCTGCTCGACCGCTGGAAGACAATCGAGCAGGTAATTCAGCAAGGTCGATCTCATGTGCTGGCGGATTGAAAGGCGGCTGCCGTCATGAAGGATACGCGCGACCGCATCAAGCGCGGGCAAGGTGTCTCGGTTTGTTTGAAAAGGAATTCGGGAAGCGGAAACGGGCTGAAGTAGGCCTCATGTCTTGTCGTCAAGGCCGGAATGAGGCCGTCCCTGATTGTAGAAGTTGAGATATTTGCCGATGGATGCGCGCCTCGGCCACACTGTTGTAGGCTTTGAGACAGGCTTCTTCGACGGTAGGCGTACCGATCGCCACACACGCTCGACGACGACATTTTCGCGCCATGCCTTTTCGGTCCATGCTGATATCGATCTCTTGGTCGAGGGGAAACCTTGGTGAAGTCATGGCTGGTGAACTGGCTGCCCTGGTCCGAGCTGGCGATCTCGGGCCTGCCGTATCTCGCCAGCGCGTCCTCGACGGCTTCGATGCAGAAGGGCACGTGGTGATCGACAAGTTGCCAAGCCAGAATCGTTGCGCCTGAACCAGTCTATGATGGCGGTCAGGTAGCAGAAGCCGCTGGCCATCGGGATATAGGTCAGATCCGTAGCCAGACCTGGTTTTCACCGCCAGCTTGCCCAGCTGATGCGGGTAGGATCTTGTGCCCGTCGCCGGGCTTCGAGATGTGCGGTTTGCGGTACAGCGCCTCGATGCCCATGCGCAGGTCCGCACGTGCAGGCGCCCAGTCTCATGGCTCTCGCGCTTCAAAAGCTTCTGCAGCATCGGGCTGCCCGCAAAGTGGTGCTGCAGCGGTCGAAGCGGCGCATCAGCTTCAGATCTTCCGCCGATGCTCGTATGGGCAGATAGTAGACACTGCCACGGCTGATCCCAGCTCGACGGCTTGTTTGCCAACCGGCAGGTCGTGCTCACGATCGATCATCGCCTTGCGCTCCCCAACCAGCCGACCTTGCCGATCGCCGCCCCTAAAAGATCGTTGGCCAGCGTCAACTGCGCATCTTGGCATGCAGAGCTTTCACGTCGACCGTCGGCTCCGACTTGTCTGTCAACCGAACCCGTTCGCAGCCCCTTCGAGAAGCTGCTTCTTCCAATCCGTGATCTGGTTCGGATGCACATCGTACTGCACCGCCAGTTCCGAAAGCGTCTTCTCTCCTTTGATGATCGAGGCCAGGGCCACCTTCGCTTTGAAATTCGGTGCGTGGTTCCGACGTATACGTCGCGTCATGTCAACTCCTGCGCAGTGGTCAGTCTTCTGGCTCTGTTCGCGCAGAAATTCCACTCAGCGACCGGTTCAATTTTGCCGAGGCACTTCTCCCATCTTCTTTAGGACACCGGGGCCAATCTCGTTTGCGAACCCTTCTGGGTGACCCTGATCGTCGGGATACGCAAAGGGCAGGACAATGGTTGGCCGGGCGCCGTTCGGATAGTTGCGTGATCTGGTGCGCAAGGTACAGACACACTGTGCGATCGACCTGGACACGAACAGCTGCTCAGTACCTTGGCGCCTGATCGGCGAGACTGTGTGATTCTGGCCGGCCGCGCCATTCGTCCTGCAGACCAGGTCGATGCGATTTTCCCGCCTTGCTGCGCACGCTTGCCGAATACGAGGCGGTTGTCGGAGGAAGCTAGCGATGACGCAGGTAGATCACGACCTTGCGCGAGGCCTGTGTCGCCCGAGATCACCCGGCGCGACGAGCGGCCATCTCCATGTCGAGCAAGCTGGTGCTGTTCCCCTTCATGCCCGAACTGGGCGGGTTCAACTTCTATGCCCACTCGTCGCTGGATCAGTGGCGATCATTGCCCATGGCCGACAGGGTTCTGTGCCTCGGTCCGCCAAGCAGAGGCAAGCCGCATCTGGCCGTGAGCCTCGGCCGCGAGGCCATCCGCCAGAATTACAACGTGCAGTTCTTGTCGAGGGAACCGTCGCTATGAGCCTTGGCCAGCATCGCCACCAGCGTAGCCTCCGTGAAAAGAAGTTGACGATCTGATTTTTGGCAGAAATTGTCGATCGTCGACGAGCTGGTATCTGCCCTTCGTGCCCGGCCATTGACTGTCGCGAGCGGGAGCCGACTCAGGGTGGAACCTTGTCGGGTTCTATGTCGGAGCCAACGCAATGCTGTCCCCTTCGAAGTGGGTCCGTGTCCATTCCCCTGGAAAATGCTCGGCAACCGACAAAGCCCGTTCGATTTGTCGCGTACGCGACGCAGTCGTGGTTCAGGCAAACTCCGGGTAGCCATTCCTTTAAGGCGTAAACCACAGTCAAAAGCTTATGGGGAAGCTGGCACGATTTGTGAAGCCTCCTCATCGCAAGCGGAAGGAACTGCCATGCCGTTCATGTCATGGGACGAGCGTGGGCCTCGAGTGGCCCTTCCAGCTAATCAACATACGGACCAGGCACATGCGTAATGTAATTGATAGATCCGCTCGCCAGTGCTCCCCGGCAAGGGCCGGATTAAGCGGCGAAAAGGTGACTATCTGGATTGCGTCACTTGATCTCGCCATTGGGGCGCACGAGCGGGTTGATGGAGCTAAATTTGGCGGCTCCCTAGAAAGCTCATGTAGACGCACACGTTTTGCTCAAACCTTGCCCACTATTCGCGGCGAGCTTCGACACTTTCCGGCGCATCTGGTCGTCGACTGCGGTTGGCCTTCAGTCGGCCGTGAATGATCTGAGCGAGCTCGACGCTTTTGAGGTCGGAGGAACGCTTATCTCGGTCGCTGTAAGGATACCTTGGTCAAGGGACCGACACCGGCGGTGGGCGTACCTACAAAGACGATTCGGGCTCCGGCAATTGCCTGGAAACTGTGTCCTAGGAACAAATAGCCAAAGGTCAAATTGCCGAAGCGAGAATCGAACCCTCAGGGGAAAGGTTGCGCCGTGCCCGACCTGCGCGTACCGGCCACTCAGTACTGGGCTCCAAAGTGTTTAGCAAATGCGGAAAGGTTGGGGACAAAAGATGACAGGTTCTCCTGGAGGGTTGTCGATGGCCAGTGACAAACAAGGCCGATCCCACGGACGGTCGGAGCGGGTGACTTTCCGAAAGCCGGCGTACAATCATGCAGCCGATGTGTGGGCTCTCATCGCGCTCTGCCCGCAACTAGACCGTAACACGCTCTACTGCGAACTTCTGCATTGCACTCATTTCGCAGATACTTGCACAGTCGCGGAGCGTGCTGGAGAGGTGGTTGGCTGGCTGTCGGCATATCGACCGCCCAGCGAGCCCTCCACGCTCTTCGTGTGGCAGATTGCTGTGCATCCTGCGATGCGCAACACAGGATTGGGCAAGGGACTGATCGTTTCAGCCTTGAACAGGCCGTTTTGCGAGAGCGTTACGCACATCAAGGCCACTGTCGCGCTCTCCAACAAGGCTTCAAATTTGCTTTTTGCCACTCTGGCTCGGGACCTGGGCGCGCCATTTCGGCAGGCTCTCTGGTTCGACCATGACGCCCATTTTAAGGGACAGTATGAGAGCGAGTACATGATGTCGATCGGCCCCATCAAACCGCGCTCGATTTAGCCCGTCTTATGCACGACGGAGCGTCTGAGAGATTGGCGGATGTCGTGGCGTAGGATTCGGTTGTCTAAGCCAGCCCTGCCACACATCTCGCGAGCCACACCCCGCCATGACCGACGATACGTTGCTTCCGTTGTCATTTTCCAGCGGTGGCGCAAGAAGATCACAGCTGCGTTTGATGGCGGACGCATCATCTCGGACGGTGGCGTCATGCTTTTGGCCGCGGCCGAGCGACGCCTGAAACTGGCCGACAGGCTGGCCGCTGCGATCCACGACCCGCGCGACCCACAGCGAGTAACGCACGCCATGGTCGACATTCTCCGCGCCCGCATCTTTGCGATTGCATGCGGCTACGAGGATGGCAACGATATCGACTGACTGCACCGGGACTCGGGCGGCTGCCCGACAGCGGGATTGATCTGTGCTCGCAGCCGACCTGCTCGCCTGGAGAACCTGCCCGATCTGCGCACCGTCATCGGCTCGGCTGGGTGCTGGTCGATCTGTGGCAGTCGAGCTATGCCACGCCGCCTAAAAGCGTGACGCTCGACATCGACGACACGTTGATGTCTTTCACGGCCATTAGCAGCTCTCGCTCTTCAATGCCCATTACGACGAGCGCTGCTTCCTGCGATCCACATCCATGACGCCGCGACCGAACGTCCGGGAGCCGTGATCCTGCATCTTGGCAAGACCCAGACGGGCAAGGAGATACGCAGCCATCTGCGCCGGCTTGTCTGGCGCATCCGCGCCCGCTGGCGGGCCACCGCATCCCGGTCCGCAGCGACGGCCGCTATGCCGGGCCGAGGTCATGGCCTGGTGCGAGAACAATGCGCGACTACCTCTTCGGATTGCCCGGTACGCCATAGCCAGCTGACCACCACGATGGATATCGCGGCGCTACGGACCATTGGTATGACTTGGCCGGGAGCTGCGTCATAGTCATTGCAGGCTGCGCTCGACGAGTGTCTGGCCATGCGTCTTGCCCTAGGGCACGAGCTCCGTCTAGCCGGACACCTGTTGCAGCAGTTCCCCGCGTTCGCCGATCCGGCCGGCGCGACCTTCACCATCAATGTCGCATTGGCATGGGACAACCCAGCCGCATTGGACGGATTATGAGGAACTCAAATCAGAAGATCGGCCTCGGCTATGTGAGGGCCGAGGGGTTCGCTCGGCTTTCATGACCACCCGCTCGCGATCGCCGCCTACGGATCCTAGTCTCCGAACGGAGTCTGATTTCCCCCTCGCATCGAGCGATGATTGTCAAGCTGTGTGTTTCAAAAGATGCTGACACCGGTACCGCTAGTTCGCGGACAGCGCTCTCAGTAATTGCGGGACAGCATGAAGCGAGCCTCGCGCGCGCGGCTCACCCATTTTCCGCCGATCTTCTCGACTGTATGGCCGGCGCGCGCTCCCGCCGGTTCCCCACGGCGCGTGCCTCTTGAAGTCGTGTCGTTAGGCCGTACTCTCCTGGGTTCTGTTGTTGGAGCGGAGTTCTGTCTCTCAAGCGCTATGTTACGCCAGCTTCCCCGACGCTATCTCCACCGGCTTAGGCTCGCCGCGGAAGCCGAGGAATTCGGGGCGCGGCTTCTTTGCGCCGAACGGTTCCACGAGCTGGTTCGACACGGCGTTGAACACGAAGAACGCGTTCGAACGAGCGAACGGCGTGATGTTGCCGTTCGAGCCATGCATCGTGTTGCAGTCGAACAGAACTAGCGTGCCGGCCTTGGCGGTGGCGGTATGGATGCCGTGCTCCTTGGCGAGCTTGGCCAGCGCCTCGTGCGAGGGTATGCCCACTTCCAACTTCTTGAGTGAGGACTTGTAATTGTCCTCCGGCGTCTCACCGGCGCAGGCGATGAAGTGCTTGTGCGAGCCCGGCATCAGCATCAAGGGGCCGTTCAGCACATCGTTATCCGTCAAGAGCAGCGATGCGGAGACGGCGCGCATACGCGGCATGCCGTCCTCGGCGTGCCAGGTCTCGAAATCGGAGTGCCAGTAGAACTCCTTGCCCGTGAAGGCCGGCTTATAGTTCAGCCGCGACTGGTGGATATAGACATCGTCGCCGAGCAGATAGGTGGCGGTGTCCGCCACGCGGCGGTCGCTTGCGAGCCGGTTGAAGAGCGGACTCTGCTCGGGCAGCTTGAAGATGGTGCGCACCTCGTCCGAGTCCGGCTCGCTGATGACGCTGCCCTCTTCCAGCTCGCGCTCACCGCCGCGCAACGCCGCCGATTCTTGCATCAGGGCCTGGACTTCCTCTTCCGAGAAGAGGTCCCTCAAGACAATGAAGCCGTCGCGGTCGAAGTGGTCGGTCTGCTCCGCGGTCAGCGGCGCGTCGGGGCACCACTGGCTCCACACTGTCTTGTCCTGACGGGGCAGCCAGCGCTCTTCGGGCAGCCGGCTCGGATAGGGGTCCTGTCTTCGTTCAGCGGCATTGGTGATTGCAGACATCTTCTTCTCCTTCTTCTTACGGTTTCGTCGGCGCGAACTCCCTCACGCCTCCTCGGCTTCCATTACGTAGGAGCCGTCCTCTTGGTAAACCTTGTTGCTCGTGACCGGTGGGTTGAACACGCAGGCCATGATCATGGGCTTGTCCGCGTCGGCACGAAGGATGTGCCTATTGCGCTTGTCGAGCGCGTAGACCACGACGGGCGGATCCGGTGGATCTCGCCGGTCGCGCAGTCCTCGGCGGAGCCGGCAGCGTCGATGCAGTAGACGCTTTCCAGATGGTTCTTGTAGTGCATCCGCAGTTCCCCACGTGCATAGATAGTTGTGATGTGGAAGCTGAAGCCGATGCTCTGGCGTTGGCAGCTTTCATCCATGGCCACCTGACAGACGAACATTTCTCCGGTGGCCGGCACCAGATAGCCGGAGATCCAGCCGATGATCGCGCAGTCGTCCTCACGTTCGGCGACCTTGCGTGTATTGGAGAAGTGGTCGCACTGAAGCAGACTGCAATCAAGGAATTCTCGTCGAGTGCCTCATTGGCCTTGATCAGGCGTTCGTGCAAGCTGGGTATCGTGCATATTGTGTAGTTTGCTAATCACTCCATCCATGGTCGGCTCCTTCTCAAGGAAGTGATTCAATGACTCAGCACGCTCTCTCTACAGCGTAGCCTGGAAGCGGGCATTTCGGCGGGACTTGAACTGCGGGACGCGTGTTTCCGAAAAACTCCGCCGAGTTACCCTAGGATCGCGAACGACAAAACTACCAAGAGTGGTAGGTCTTCGCGATCAGGGATCACTGCCATGTAGGCGCGAGTGGCTGGTCTTCGAAAAACTGAAGCGCTTTCATACTTCGATGTGCGGTGTCCAGCTGGCTAGTTTCCGTCCATAACGACAAGCTTTTGATTTTGTTTGGTAGATCGTAGCTTTTCGTGGGCAAAGCCCGGCGGGTTTCAGGTAAACTTTAGTCTCATGCCACTGATTCCAAAGGCCTGCTACCGCCGGAGCCGACAATGCGCCAAGAACGCGCCGTCCAAGCCAGTATATTCGATCATTTTGCGAGATCTGGGTCGACGGGCGTCAAGGCCACTGGAGGGCAAGGGCTGCCGGCCGAAGCGGTATTGCGCTGCGCGCTCCTCAAGCAATATCGCCAACTGAGCTATCAGGAGCTGGCCTTCCGTCTGGAGGACTCCGCATCGTCTCGGGCTTTTGGCGGCTGCCGGTGGTCATGGAGCCCGCAGAAGTCGGTGCTGAAAGGGACGATCAGCGCGATCCGGTTTGAGACCTGGGAAGAGATCAATCGGGCACTGCTGTCGAGCGCCCAGCAGACGCAGCTCGAAGATGGGAGTGTCGTGCGGCTGGACAGCACCGCCACCGCAGCACCGATCCATGAGCCAAGCGACAGCAGCCTGCTGTGGGATGCGGTGCGGGTCACGGTCCGCCTGCTGAAGCAAGCCGATGCCTTGGTCGGCGATGCCAGCTTGGCATGGCGAGATCGTCGCCGCGCGCTCAAGAAGCGCGCTCGCAGGATCTAGTTCACACGTGGTCGACCCAATCGTGTCCAACTCTACCGTGAGCTGATCGCGATCGCCTGCGGGACCTTGGCATATCTTAAGCAAACGACCGAGCGTGGCGAGCGATCGCGGGTGCTGGCCGGCGACGTCGAATACGGCCATAAGCTCAAGCTGATCACCGGCAGGAGCGGCATGATCCTCGATCCGCATTCGCGCGTCACGTCGTCGACGATGTTCAACACCCGGAACCGCCGCCCGCAGGCGAACTGGTCATGGACGAAGTCCAGCGACCAGCGCGCGTTTGGCTTCGCCTCAAACAAGGTCGGCGCCCGCGTGCCGACCGCTCGTCGCCGTGCCCGGCGCTTGCGCACCGTCAGGCCCTCCTCGCGGTAGAGCCGGTAGATGCGATTGACTCCTGATGGCTCGCCCTCTCGCTGGAGCAGAATGGACAGCCGTCAATAGCCGAAGCGGCGGCGCTCGTTGGCGAGGTCGCGTAACCTTGTGCGCAGCTCCGTCTCCGGCGGACGCCGGGACCGATATCGGACCATCTTGCGATCGGCACCGACGAAGGAACAGGCCCGACGCTCCGACACGCCCTTGACGGCCCGCAGATGCGCGACGGCTTCGCGCTTGGCGGCGGGCCCTACCATTAATGCGATGGTCCGCCCCGTCCTCCCGCAGCATCATCTGGGCAGTCACAACAAAGGAGGTTGCAATGTCCCACGCAATGCGCCGCGCCCTGCGGCCGTCTATGGCCGCTACGTTCGCAAGCTGCTCGTTCAATGGCGCGCGATCATGCTTCCGTCACCTAGATCGAACCTGGGATCGCCTGGGAAGCTGGCTTGATGGGTTGCAGAGCCGCCCGAACAAAGTTGTTGTCGCACTTGCCGCCAAGACGGCCAGCATTGTCTGGGTTGTCCTGACCAAGCCGGGAGCGCTCTACGAGCGCAGGAACCCTGCTTTCGCCTGACGCTCCGGCCCGATTGCGAGGCTTAGGAATAGTGATGACGAAACAGTGGAGCAGCATGCCGTAAGCGCTGTGCAATAAAGCGGGCTTCGTGCCCGAACCATTTATTGGGAACGGCATGTGCGGATCTCATCATGGCCTGGCTGCAACAGCAGCTCACTCGCGAGAGGCCGGATACATTTATGCAACTGGAATCGTCGGCGGCGATGTCGCGAACCCTTGCACGGACGGAGCGGACCATACATTCTTTCCACAAGATCCTTCAACGAGGCATTGTCGAGCATGGCGTCGGCCAGAAGCCGCTTCAGCCGCGTGTTCGTCCTCCAGCGCCTTCAGTCGCCGAGCCTCAAATATCCACTTCCAGTTGTAGATCGAGGCGTCGCTGACGCCGTGCTTGCGGCACAGATCGGCAACCGATACCCCGGCCTCGTGTTCCTTCAAAATTTCGATGATCTGCTTTCCAGTCAAGTCGTGACGTTCGATGCAGGTTCTTTGCTTCTGTTCGCGGTCGGCACGCGGCCGCCGGCATGATGGTGTCCGTGGGTCCGATCCGTTCAAAGGTCTTCGGCGTGCTCGGGAACCGGCAACCATAGATCATGCGAACTCGTCCGGATCGCGCCCTGCATCGAGCGCTCGCTATTCCGTGGACAGCTCAGCCTAAGCTGCCGACCAACGGAAATCCTGTTCGTCAACCCACATGCGGTAAAGGGTGACTGCCATTCGTTTGGCCAAGGCGACCTGCACCCTGTCGATTTGGCAATCTTCATTGGCCAAGCCTTCATGCTCGACCATTGGGTCCTTAGGCGCAGGATGACGTTGGCCGCCTCGAACAAGGCTGTTCGCGTCTCACTGTCACCCACTTTGGTGATGCGACCGACCCTGTCGACTTCTCCAGACTGGTATCTTCGTGGTGTGAGGCCGAGATACGCACCGACCGACCTGGTTCGGCGGAAGCGCTTGGGATGATCGATCGTTGCCCTGTAGGTGAGCGCGGTGACGGGTCCTATGCCAGGCATGGTGATGAGGCGACGGCAGATGGGATCCACTCGAACCGCTCTCAGGACGAGGCGGTGCAGATCCGCCAGGTTCTCGCGCAGACACCTGTGCATCTGCAAGAAGATACCCAGCAACAGCCGATCCGCTCCGAACAGCTGTCGAACCCTTGCCTCGAAACCAACGCGCGTGACGGCGCCAATCTTGCCCCAGGGAACGCAACAAGCCTCGGATGATCTGCTCGTTGGCGATGACCGCCCTGACGGCCGCCTTGCGGGCGGCGGTGAGCGTGCGCAGCCTCTGGCCGGCAACGGACTTCAGATGAACTGCCTTGAACCAACCTGTACGCGCAATCTGTGCAATCCCCTGCGCGTCATTCCGGTCCGTCTTCACCGTCATCGCGCCCAGAGCCGCTTTGACATGTCGACTCTCGAGACAAACGACAGGGAAGCCCTCGTCGACCAGGTGTCCGCTAATCCATTCCGATGTCGCACCGGCTTCCAAGCCAACGCGAACAAGATCGTCCCGCGATCGCTGAAGTGCAGCCGTCACGTCATCCGGGTCACCGAGCACCGTCCCCAGCCACACCATCTCGCCGGTCTCAGCGATAACACAAATAGCTACCGTGTCGAGTGAAGTATCCAGTCCTGCATAAACGCTCATGCCAATCTCCTCTTGCTAGGTCGGCTCTGAGCATCAGGCAAAAGTCATGATCCGAAAGGGGCCAGACGTTCAGGGAGCTGAACCGAATACCCCATCTCTTCCGTAAACCGCTTTCTTTTCATCAGTCCGTCCTTCAATCGAGGCCGGACTCTAATCTCAAATGGAGGAAATTACCCGCAGCAGGTCACCGTTCGCCTGCTTTACAAGGATCACCCGAAGTCCTCGATGGAATTCGTTGGTGCTCGGATCGGCAAGTGCCCAATCTCGGTCTTTGATAACGGTTTGCTATGCCCGGTTTCTTTGCAGCGGACGGATTTGGGCGTGCACAGGCGAGCATGAGATTGAGCACCGCGCAGCCGATGGCAACCTCGATCTGTTGCAACAATTCTGCAAATAAATTTACAGAATCTTTACGACCGCAAATCGGTGACTATGATAGGCTCCCCACAGAGTCTGCGGCAGGCATGGCTGAAAAAGCTGATATCGATTTGCGCTCGGACCCCTGAGCAGTACACAACGTTTGAGTTAGCAGCCAAGCCAAGGCGCTCATCCTGGTTGAAGGCCATAGAGTATTGGTCTGCTATACGTGAAAGAGGCCCAGAGACTTCGTCTGCATCCAATTACCTTGCCGGCCGATCCGGGTCGATATGCTTATCTTGCGGCGGAAAAGCTTGAGGCTATCCGTGTCGATACTGACAATCTCGACGCGCTGATCCTCGAATGTTCCCGACGCCTTATCTCCCCGTCAGCGTTTCACAACCCCGTCACATTGAATCGTGCGCGGGACGAATGTCGGCCATCGGACAATGAGGTAGTGGAAAATGACGGAAGCGGCGAGAACACAGGTGGCTCTGAAAGTTGCCTCTGAGAACTGGGTGCCAGAGTTCGACAATGGCCGTGCATGGCGCACGAGGATAGGCTTTGTCCTGATTTCAAGCGACCACCTGATCGAAGAAGACATGATGCGCATGGCGCCGGAAGGCGTCTGTGTGCACTTCACCCGTTCGCCCATGCCGGTAGGCTGCACGATCGAAAACCTGGCTGCGATGGAAAGTGGATTGGCGGCATCGGCGGCGGAGTTGATGCCGGAATTCGAAGTTCCCGTCATCTGCTATGCCTGCACGTCGGGGACCGCGGTAATGGGCGAAGAAGCAGTCATCCGTGAATTGAAGCGCGCCAACCCTGACCGGCATGCGACGACGCTCCTGACCGGTGTGGTCGAGGGGCTCCGCGCCGTGTCAGCCAAAAAGATCGTGATGGGCACGCCCTATACTGATGACGTAACGTCGGTCGTAGCGCAGTACATGCAAAAGAGCGGCTTCGAGCTCCTGAATGTTCAAGGCCTAAATCTGGTTTACGACAAGGATATCACCAGGGTAACGCCAGCCTACATTCGTCAGTTCGCCAAGGCGATCGATCACCCGGACGCGGATGCCATCTTCTTGAGCTGCGGTGGGTTCCGCGCCATCGATGTCATTGATCAGATCGAGCAAGACACCGGCAAGCCTGTGGTTACCAGCAACCAAGGTATGATGTGGAAATGCCTGCGCCTGGCCGGCATCGACGATCAGTTCGATGGATACGGACGCCTGCTACGCGAGCACTGAAGAAAACCCTACTAATCCCGCGAAAAGCGACCATGATGCGAGCCAACTTATCCCGCAATCAGAACTTGACGCGCGGATCATCAAGAACAGGCAAGCCCTAATTTAAAGCGTGTCACGGCTTACCTGATTCAGCTACCGTTTAAGTCTGAAATCTGATTGAACTAAACC
>NZ_SMYZ01000086.1 GCF_004919685.1 Mesorhizobium norvegicum
AACTCATCTGCTTACGACATGAAGCGCCACACGGCTTGCGTTTGTCGCGCATCCCCTCTATATGCGCGCTCATTCCACACACGGACTTTGGTGTCTGCCCGGGAGAAATCCGGCTGAAACCTCCGGTGGCGTTCGAGGACAAAGTCCAAAAAATGCCTGTGTCCGTGGAGGCTAACCGGAAAGGAACTTTGAATGGCACTGCCTGATTTCAGCATGCGCCAGCTTTTGGAAGCTGGCATTCACTTCGGCCACCAGACCCACCGCTGGAACCCGAAGATGGCGCCCTACATCTATGGCGCCCGCAACAACATCCACATCATCGACCTGTCGCAGACGGTGCCTTTGCTGCACCAGGCGCTGAAGCAGGTTTCCGACACCGTCGCCAAGGGCGGCCGCGTGCTGTTCGTCGGCACCAAGCGCCAGGCCTCCGACATCGTCGCCGATGCGGCACAGCGTTCGGCCCAGTACTATGTCAACTCGCGTTGGCTCGGCGGCATGCTGACCAACTGGAAGACGATCTCCAACTCGATCCAGCGCCTGCGCAAGCTCGACGAGATGCTGGCCGGCGAGGCGCAAGGGTTGACCAAGAAGGAGCGTCTCAACCTCGACCGCGAGCGCGAGAAGCTCGACAAGGCGCTGGGCGGCATCAAGGACATGGGCTCGACGCCCGACCTGATGTTCGTCATCGACACCAACAAGGAAGCGATCGCCATCCTCGAGGCCAAGCGTCTCGGCATCCCGGTCGTTGCCATCATCGATTCGAACTGCGATCCGGACAAGATCGACTTCCCGATCCCCGGCAATGACGACGCGGCCCGCGCCATCCAGCTCTATTGCGATCTGATCGCCAAGGCTGCGATCGACGGCATCGCCCGCCAGCAGGGCGCGCTCGGTGTCGACATCGGCGCTTCGGTCGAAGCTCCGGTCGAGCCTGCGCTCGACCCGGCCCCGGCCCCAGCGTCGGAAGCCCCCGAAGCTTGACAATCGAAGGCCGGTTGCGGCCTTCATCTTTCTCATATTTTGGCACGCTAAACAGACGCACCATCGAACACCGATGGTGCGTCGGTGCATTCTAGACAAAGAGGCGACAATGAGCATTTCGGCTGCACAGGTCAAAGAACTCCGCGACTTGACCGGCGCGGGCATGATGGACTGCAAAGCGGCATTGACCGAGACCAACGGCAACATGGAAGAGGCCGTCGACTGGCTGCGCAAGAAGGGTATTTCCAAGGCCGACAAGAAGGCTGGACGTACTGCGGCGGAGGGCCTGATCGGCGTTGATTCCGGCGTTCGCGAGGCGGCCGTCGTCGAGGTCAATTCCGAGACCGATTTCGTTGCCCGTAATGCCGCGTTTCAGGAAATCGTCGCCAACGTTGCCAAGGTCGCCCTGGCCTATGGCACGACGGAGGCTGTGGCTGCCGCAAAGTATCCGGGTTCGGACAAGTCGGTTGCCGACACCATCAAGGACGCTGTCGGCACCATCGGCGAAAACATGGGCTTCCGCCGCTCTGCCAAGCTGACCGTTCCGCACGGTGCCGTCGCTACCTACGTCCACAATGCGGTTGCCGACGGTCTCGGCAAGCTCGGCGTTCTGGTCGCCATCGAGACCACGGGCAACGAGCATGCGGCTAATGCCTTTGCTCGTCAGGTCGCCATGCATGTCGCGGCCACCAATCCGATGGCGCTGACCGCAGAGCAGATCGATCCGGCCGCGGTCGAACGCGAGAAGGCGATCTTCTCCGACCAGGCGCGCCAGTCCGGCAAGCCGGAAGCCATCATCGAGAAGATGGTCGAAGGCCGTCTGCGCAAGTTCTACGAAGAGGTCGTGCTCCTGAAGCAGGCCTTCGTGCTCAATCCCGACATCACCGTCGAGAAGGCGCTGAAGGATGCCGAGAAAGAGATCGGTGCGCCGGCCAAGATCACCGCTTACCTGCGCTTTGCGCTGGGCGAGGGCATCGAAAAGGAAGAGACCGATTTCGCGGCGGAAGTCGCGGCTGCGGTCAAGAAGTAAGCCGCCAACCGGCTTTTCGGCTCAGGCAACTCGGCCGGGCGCTCGCGAGGGTGTCCGGCCGATTTCTTGTGCGATGTCGACAAAGGCGCGCAGCTTCGGCGCCATCGCCGCCCGGCGCGGAAAGTAGAGAAACAAGCCTGGTTCCTCGATTGCCGACTGCGGCAGCACCTGGACAAGTCGACCGGCGGCCAGGTCGGCGCGCACCAGCGGCTCGAACACATAGGCCAGTCCCATCCCCGACAGCGCCAGGTCGATCGCGGCAAGGGAATCGGTGACGACGGCGGTGCCCCGCGTTTCCACGGCCACGTCCTTGCCGTCCTCCGTCAAATCCCAACGATAGAGTGCGCCGGATCGCACCAGGCGGTAGCCGATGCAATTGTGGGCGGCGAGATCGGCCAGGCTGCGCGGGCGACCACGCCGGCCGACATAGGCCGGCGAAGCGACGATGATCACTTGGAATGGCGGCGTCATTCGGATCGCGATCATGTCCTGCGCGATCATTTCGCCAAGCCTGATGCCGGCGTCAAAACCTTCGCCGACGATATCGACCAACCCTTCGTTGGCAAAGATTTCCACCGTCACATCCGGATAGCGCTCCGCCATGGCCGTCACCACCGGTGTCACCGCCATCGGGACGGCGACATGCGAAACGTTGATTCTGAGCAGTCCAGCAGGGCGACCCTTGATGCCGCGGATGCGCTCCATCCGCTCTGCGATATCCTGCAGCGCGGGCTCGGCTGTCGCGACAAGCGCCTGACCGGCCTCGGTCAGCGATACGCTGCGTGTCGTGCGCGCAAACAGCGGTTGGCCGATGCGCTCCTCCACCAGCCTGACCGCATGGCTGACCGCCGAAGGGCTCATGCCAAGCTCTGCCGCGGCAAGTGCAAAGCCGCCGCGCCGGGCCACGGCGACGATGACGGGAAGATGGCTGAGCAGATCGCGATCCATTCATGCATGATATCGCAGAGTCTATGCAGATAATGCAACATTATCAAACGAAGTGAGCAGGAGCATCTAACGCTGCATCAACGGCCGTTTGGCGAAGCAGCAAGGAGACGTTCCATGACCATGTCCTACTACACCCTTGGCAGCAGCGGGCTGCGTGTCACCCGGCTTGCACTTGGCACCATGACCTTCGGCACCGAATGGGGCTGGGGCGCCGACAAGGAGACGGCGCGCGCCATGGTCGATGCCTATGTCGAGGCAGGCGGCAATTTCTTCGACACGGCCGACGCCTATACCGGCGGCACCTCCGAGACTTGGCTTGGCGAGTTCATCGCCGAGCGCGGCCTGCGCGACAGAGCGGTGATCAGCACCAAGTTCAGCATAACTCTGGAGCAGGGCAATCCGAATGCCGGCGGCAACGGCCGCAAGAACATCATCCGCGCCGTCGAAAGCTCGCTGAAACGGCTCGGCACCGATTATATCGATCTCTATATCCTGCATGCCTGGGACAGGCTGACCTCACCGGAAGAAGTGATGCGGACGCTGGATGATCTGGTGCGCGCCGGAAAGATCCGGTATGTCGGCCTCTCCGACGTCCCCGCCTGGTACGCAAGCAGGGCGCAGTCCGTCGCCGAACACCGCGGCTATGAACCGGTTTCGGCGCTGCAGCTCGAATATTCGCTGGCCGAGCGCAATATCGAGCATGAATTCGTGCCGTTCGGCACGCGCTACGGCGCCGGCATCATGGTGTGGAGCCCGCTGGCCAGCGGCCTGCTGAGCGGCAAATATCGTTCAGATACAATCAGCAAGGCCGGCGGGCGACTGGAGACGATGCGCGGTTCGACCAATCCCGGTTTCCAGAAATTCACCGACCGCAACTGGGCCATCGTTGCCGAACTGGAAAAGGTCGCGGGCGAGCTTGGCCGCGGCATGGCCCAAATCGCCTTGAACTGGGCCGCGACACGGCCCGGTGTCGCTTCGGTGATCATCGGTGCGACGAGGCTCGATCAGCTCAAGGACAATCTTGGCGCGCTCGATTTCGAGATTCCCCAGGAGCTTCTGGCAAGGCTCGATGCGGTCAGCCAGCCGTTCACGCCGTTCCCGTACTCGTTCTTTGGTCCGGAAATCCAGGGCGGCCTCACCGGCGGCCAGGCGGTCGGCGACAAGCCGGCAGGCTACTTCCCGGACCTGCTCATGGAAGGGGCTTTTGCCGGCGTGAGTTGACAAAAGGCGAGAGAATTCCGGGTCGGGCGCCGCGTGACATCGCGGCGCCCTTCGTGTATCGGAACACGGCATCGCGCCATTGTTTCGGGGCGGCGCCTGCGCGAGGGTAGCCACCCGGAACGCGCCACATGCAAAATGAAGAGGCCCAGATGACGGCGAAGCCCCTCTACCGACGTGTCTTGTTGAAAGCGTCGGGCGAAGCATTGATGGGCGAACAGCATTTCGGCATCGACGTTTCGGTGGTCGATCGCATCGCAAGCGACATCGCTGAGGCGCGCGCACTGGGCATCGAGGTTGGCGTCGTCATCGGCGGCGGCAACATCTTTCGCGGCGTGGCCGTTGCCTCCAAGGGCGGTGATCGCGTCACCGGCGACCACATGGGCATGCTTGCCACGGTCATCAATTCGCTGGCGCTGCGCACGTCTCTGAACAAGATCGGTGTCGACGCCGTGGTGCTTTCGGCGATCGCCATGCCCGAACTTTGCGAGAGCTTTTCGCAGCGCCAGGCGACCGCCTACATGAACCAGGGCAAGGTGGTGATCTTTGCCGGCGGCACCGGCAATCCGTTCTTCACCACTGATTCGGCCGCCGCACTTCGCGCGGCTGAAATCGGCGCCGACGCGCTGTTCAAGGGCACTCAGGTCGATGGTGTCTACTCGGCGGACCCGAAGAAGGACCCGAATGCGACGCGTTTCGAGCGCATCAGCCATGGTGAAGTCATAAAACGCGGCCTTTCCATCATGGATACGGCAGCGATTGCACTTGCGCGCGAAAACAACATTCCGATAATCGTCTATTCGATCCACGAAAAAGGTGGTTTCGGCGGTATTCTGAGGGGCGGCGGCCGCTGCACGGTCGTCGCGGACGATTGATCGGGGGCCTGATCCCGAAAGGGGAAGCCGGTTTTCGACAATCAGGTTCGAACACGGCCCCGAAGCAGTGAACCCGCGTCAGACGGGTCGAGGAGATAAAGATGAGTGGTGAGTACGACGATCTCAAGCGGCGCATGGATGGGGCGATCGCCGCGTTCAAGCATGATCTGGCTTCGCTGCGGACTGGTCGCGCCTCCAGCAATCTGCTCGATGCGATCCAGGTGCAGGCCTATGGCACCACCATGCCGATCAATCAGGTCGCCAACGTCTCGGTGCCGGAGCCGCGCATGATTTCGGTGTCGGTCTGGGACAAGTCGATGGTCGGTGCGGTCGACCGCGCGATCCGCGAATCCAATCTGGGTTTCAACCCGATCGTCGACGGCACCAATCTCAGGATTCCGCTGCCGGAACTCAACGAACAGCGCCGCAAGGAACTGGTCAAGATCTCGCACACCTACGCCGAGAACGCTCGCGTCGCCGCGCGCCATGTGCGCCGCGACGGCATGGACTTCCTGAAGAAGGCGGAGAAGGACGGCGACATCAGCGAGGACGATCAGCGCAAGCGCTCGGACCAGGTCCAGAAACTTACAGACGAAACGATCAGCACCATCGACCACCTGCTTTCCGATAAGGAAGCTGAAATCATGCAGGTTTAGGGTCTTGGCCACCGGCTGACCCGAAAGCGAGAACATGGCAACGCCCGCGCATGTCGCGATCATCATGGATGGAAACGGACGCTGGGCCAAGGCGCGCGGCATGCCTCGTCTTGCGGGCCATCGTGCCGGCGTCGAGGCGCTGCGCAAGACGGTGCGCGCAGCACCCGGGCTCGGCATCTCCTACCTGACCGTCTACGCCTTCTCGTCGGAGAACTGGTCGCGGCCGAAGTCCGAGGTCAGCGACCTGATGGGCCTTCTGAAAATGTTCATCCGCCGCGATCTCGCCGAGTTGCATCAGAGCGGCGTGCGGGTCAGAATCATCGGCGACAGGGCAGGGCTGCAGTCCGACATCAGGGGCCTGCTCGACGAGGCCGAATCGCTGACCGCCGCAAATGAATCTCTGACGCTGGTGATCGCCTTCAACTATGGCGGACGCGACGAGATCGTTCGCACGGCGCAAAAGCTCGCGTCGGCCGTGGCGCGTGGCGAACTCGACAGCGAGGCGATCACCGCCGAGAGCTTTGCCGGCGCGCTCGACACGCAAGGCATTCCCGACCCGGAGCTGGTCATCCGCACCAGTGGCGAACTCCGGCTGTCGAACTTCCTTCTGTGGCAGGCCGCCTATAGCGAGCTCGTCTTCCTGCCTTGCTACTGGCCCGACTTCAGCCGCGAGCACCTTGCCGAGGCCTTGCGCGAATTTGCCAGCCGCGAACGCCGTTTCGGCGGAGTTGGGGGCCAGGACGTCGCTTCGCGACCGGCCGCAGGATGAGCAATCTCCAGCTTCGTGTCATTTCGGCGATCGTCCTTGCCATCATCACCCTTGGTTTGACCTGGCTTGGTGGCCTGCCGTTCCGGCTGCTGTGCGCCGTGATGGTGGCGGTGATCTTCTATGAATGGACCCGCATGTCGCGCCCGACCGGGGCCACGGGCCTGGGTTTCCTGCCGGAAACGCTGCTGGTTGTCTTCATTGGCGCCCTGATTGCCGGCCTTGCCGCCTCTTGGCTGCTGCCGCTTGTCGTGGTCACGGTTGCCGCAACGGCGATTGCCGCCTCGGTTCGCAAGGCCGGACAATGGGATGCGAGCGGCCTTGCCTATGCCGCGGTCTCAGGCCTGTCGCTCGCCTTGCTGCGCGATGGCGACCGTTCCGGCCTTGTCGCCATCCTGTTCCTGTTCGCGGTCGTCTGGGCCACCGATATCTTTGCCTATTTCGTTGGCCGTGCGGTTGGAGGCCCAAAGCTGGCGCCGGCGATCTCGCCTGGCAAGACACGCAGCGGCGCGCTCGGCGGTGCTGTCGGCGGCGTCGTCGCGGGGCTGGTCCTCGCCGCCGCTGCCGGTGTCGGCAATCTGGCATTGCTCGGCCTTGTGGCGCTCGTGCTGTCGATTGTCTCCCAAGCCGGCGACCTGTTTGAATCCTGGGTCAAGCGCCGTCACGGCCGCAAGGATTCGGGGGCGCTCATCCCAGGCCATGGCGGCGTCATGGATCGTGTCGACGGGCTTGTCGCGGCGGCTTTCGCCCTATACGTCATCGGTTGGATTTCGGCGACCGCCGATCATCCGGCGCAGGGTCTGTTTCCCGTTTGAATGGCACCATTTCTGGGTCCTATGCGCGGTGCGCCTTGGATTCGCCCGGATTGGTGTCACAGTCACGGCACACTCTGCGCCGTGGAAGAATTTGAGGGTTTGTCTTGAACGAGATTCTTCACGCGCTTTTCAGCACAGAAGGCTTTGTCCTCGGCACGCTCGTGCCGTTCGTGTTTGTGCTGACCGTGGTCGTGTTCGTCCATGAAATGGGCCATTACCTTGTCGGGCGCTGGTGCGGCATCGGCGTCAAGGTGTTCTCGATAGGCTTCGGCCCGGAACTCTTCGGCTTCAACGACAGCCACGGCACGCGCTGGAAACTGTGCGCGATACCGCTTGGCGGCTACGTCAAATTCGTCGGCGACATGAACGCCACCTCGAGCCAGCCCACGTCGGCAGAGATCGAAACGCTGACCGAGGCGGAGCGCAAGGTCGCCTTTCACACACAGCCGATCTGGAAGCGCGCGGCAACCGTGGTGGCCGGGCCGCTGTTCAATTTCCTGCTCACGATCGTCGTCTTTGCCGTGCTGTTCACCACCTATGGCCGTTATGTCGCGGAGCCCATGGTGGCCGAGGTGACCGCCGACAGCCCGGCGGCGAAGGCCGGCATCCTGCCCGGTGACCGATTCGTCAGCGTCGACGGCAACAAGGTCGAAACCTTTGGCGACGTTCAGCGCCTGGTCTCGGGCCGCGCCGACGACATCATCACCTTCGTCATGCTGCGCGACGGCAAGGAGGTCACGGTGACCGCGGCGCCGCGGCTGATGGAACAGGAAGACGCGCTCGGCAACAAGGTCAAGGTCGCCGTGATCGGTGTCGTCAACAACAAGGAACTCGGCCAGCCGCGGCTCATAACCTACACTCCGGTCGGAGCGGTTGCGGCGGCAGTCGAGGAAACCGGACACGTCATCCAGCGCACCGGCCAGTTCCTGCAGCGCTTTGTTGTTGGCCGCGAGGACAAATGTCAGTTGGGCGGCCCGGTGAAGATCGCCGACATGGCCGGCAAGGCGGCGAAACTGGGGTTCGAATGGCTCGTGCAACTGGTTGCGCTGCTGTCGGTTGGCATCGGGTTTCTGAACCTTTTGCCGATTCCCCCCCTCGACGGCGGCCATCTCTTGTTCTACGGGGTGGAGGCCGTCATCCGCCGTCCAGTGTCGGAACGGATGATGGAAATGGCCTATCGGGCCGGGTTGCTTCTGGTGCTGTGCTTCATGGGGTTCGTTTTTTGGAACGATCTGTTTGGGTGCTGAAATCATGAAGAAATTTGGCTTCTGCATGGACGATGTTGAGACGCCGTTTACCATGCACGGGGATATGAGTGACGCGAAAGCCACGCCGCAGGGTTAAGTAAATACAAATTAACCAGAAGCCTTGCGTGTAGGGAAAATCCGGTTAATACGGTAGGGGAAATTACCGCACGTCCGGTTTTCTCGCCGTGGGGACTACGAGAAAAGGTTATTAAGCCCGATGAAGGCAGCATCCAAGTTTCTAAGCGCCGCGTCCGCGGTGACCCTGTCCGCGGCTCTGGTCGTGCCAGGCGCGCTCGCAGTGCAGTTCGTTGCCACATCGGCGGCCGAAGCCGCTGTCGTCAGCAGAGTCGAAGTGAGCGGCAACCAGCGTATCGACGCTGATACCATCCGCAACTACATCACCATCAAGCCGGGCAAGGCCTTTTCCAGCTCCGATATCGACAGTGCGGTCAAGGCGCTGTTCGGCACGGGTCTGTTCTCGGATGTGCAGATCAACCAGGTCGGCTCGACGCTGGTGGTCAAGGTTGCCGAGTACCAGGTCGTCAACCAGGTGCTGTTCCAGAACAACAAGAAGCTCAAGGACAATGCGCTTGCGGCTGCGGTGCAGTTGAAGCCGCGCGGGACGTTCTCGCAGGCGACGCTCGATGCCGACGTCGAATCGGTCAAGGCTGCCTACAAGCGTATCGGCCGCGACGATGTGACTGTGACCACGCAGGTCATGCAGCTTGGCGACAACCGCGTGAACGTGGTCTTCAACATTGCTGAAGGCGACCGCACACAGATCGCGGCGATCAATTTCGTCGGCAACAGCGCCTATTCCAGCCGCCGCCTGTCGGATATCATCAATACCAAGCGTTCGTCCTGGCTTTCCTTCGTCCTGCGTGACGACGTCTATGACGACGACAAGCTGCGCGCCGACCAGGAGCTGCTGCGCCGCTTCTATTACAATCACGGTTACGCCGATTTCCAGGTCGTATCCGCTGTCGGCGAGCTCGACAGCGCGACGAACAAGTACACGGTCACCATCACCGTCCAGGAAGGCGACCGCTACACATTCGGTGACGTCAGCGTCGAAAGCACGATCCCGGAAGTCGACAGCAAGTCGCTGGAATCGGTGGTCGAGACCCAAAAGGGCGACGTCTACAACGCCAAGGACGTCGAGGATTCCATCATCGCGCTGACCGAGAAGGTGGCCGGTTCCGGCTACGCTTTCGCGCAGGTGACGCCACGCGGCGACCGCAATTTCGAGAACCACACCATTTCTGTGGTCTACACGGTCGACCAGGGCACCAAGGCCTATATCGAGCGCATCGAAATCCGCGGCAACGACCGCACGCGTGACTATGTCATTCGCCGCGAGTTCGACGTCAGCGAAGGCGACGCCTTCAATCAGGTGCTCATCCAGCGTGCGAAGAAGCGTCTGGAAAACCTCAATTACTTTGACAAAGTCGATATCTCGACGGTGCCGGGCTCGCAGCCCGACCAGGTCGTGCTGGTGGTCGACGTGGTCGAGAAGTCGACCGGTGAATTCTCCGTCGGCGCCGGT
This sequence comes from Mesorhizobium norvegicum, assembly GCF_004919685.1. Taxonomy (GTDB): domain Bacteria; phylum Pseudomonadota; class Alphaproteobacteria; order Rhizobiales; family Rhizobiaceae; genus Mesorhizobium; species Mesorhizobium norvegicum. The sequence goes on from NZ_SMYZ01000086.1 coordinate 10,083, forward strand.
TATTCGACCGGTGGCGACACGGCCGGTCCGTCCGTCGAAGGATCGATCACCGAGCGCAACTTCCTCGGCCGTGGCCAGTTCATCAAGCTGTCGGCCGGCGGCGGCAAGAATTCGCGCGACTACAGCCTGTCCTTCACCGAGCCCTATTTCCTCGGACGGCGCATCGCCGCCGGTTTCGACATCTACAAGCAGACGAGAACTTACGACAACTACGACAGCGATACCTTGGGCGCGACGGTGCGCTTCGGTCTGCCGATCACCAACAGCATCACGACGCAGCTGGCTTACAACATCTCGCAAGAGAAATATAAGCTGGATGATGGTTGCGTGACCGGTGGAGTTTATGACCCTCTTAAGTGCGACGTCTCTGCGGCTATCCTGGACGGCATCGAACAAAGCCCGTGGATCAAGTCGTCGGTCAGCCTGGGGCTGGTCTACAACACCATCGATGACATGAAGAACCCGCATGAGGGTATCTACGCTAATACGACTGTGGAAGTGGCAGGCCTCGGCGGCGACGCCAAGTTCGTCAAGGTCACGGGACGTGGCAGCATCTATCAGACGCTGTCGGAGCAGTACGATCTCGTTGGGCTCGTTTCGGCCGGCGCCGGTCATGTCGAGGGCTACGGCAGCGACGGCGACCTGCGCGTGTTCGATCACTTCCAGAGCACCGATCGCATGATCCGCGGTTTTGCTTATGGCGGTATCGGCCCGGTCGCGTCCGGCACCAGCGGCGACCATCTGGGTGGCACCACCTATTTCAACGCCTCTGCGGAAGCACAGTTCCCGCTGCCGGTCATTCCGGAGAGCTTCGGCCTGCGCGGCGCGGTCTTTGCTGACGCGGCGACGCTTTACGGCAGCAAGGTTGCCACCGGCTTGGTCAATCCGGACTCGACCGGCATGAAGCTTCGCGCCTCGGTCGGCCTCGGGCTGATGTGGGCCTCGCCGTTCGGCCCGATCCGTATCGACTATGCGATCCCGGTCAAAAAGGAAGCGTCCGACGACGTGCAGGAATTCAACTTCGGCATATCGACCCGCTTCTGATCGGCGGTTAACGATGCTCCTGGGTCTTTCAGGCCCGGGAGAAATGTTCCGACCCAGCTGGATATAGCTTCTGGAATGACCGATCCGGTGTTCTTCGCGCCATCACGCCGGTATACGGCGGGCGAAGTCGCGAATCTGACCGGCTCGGTGCTTGTCGATTCCGGCCACTCCGATATTTCGATAGAAGCGCTCGCGCCGGCCAGCGAAGGCGGCGAGAATGCACTCGTCTTTGTCGACGGCAGACGCAATTCCGCGCTGATGCCGTCGCTGCGGGCGGCCGCGGTTCTGTGCCCGGCGGAATTTGCCGGCAAGGCGCCAGCCGGCGTTGCCGTTCTGGTTCATCCGCGTCCGCAACAGGCCTTCGCGTTTGTCGGACGCCTGCTGTTTCCAAGGGCGGCTACGCCAGGGCCGATGACCAGTGAAACCGGTGTCTCGCCGCATGCTCATGTCGATGCGACCGCGCATGTCGAATCCGGTGCCGTCATCGAGGCCGGCGCGGTCATCGGGCCGGGGGCTTCGATCGGCAGCGGTACCGTCATCGCGCCCAATGCGGTCATCGGACAATCCTGCCAGATCGGCCGCGACGGCTATGTCGGCCCGGGCGCCAGCATCCAGTATGCCTTGATCGGCAACCGCGTCATCATCCATGGTGGCGCCAGGATCGGCCAGGATGGTTTTGGCTTCGTCGGCGGCGCCAAGGGGCCTGAACGCGTGCCGCAGATCGGCCGTGTCGTCATTCAGGACGACGTCGAGATCGGCTCCAACACCACGGTCGATCGCGGCGCCATGTCCGATACGATCATCGGCCAGGGCACCAAGATCGACAATCTCGTGCAGATCGCCCATAACGTCCGCATCGGCCGCAATTGCATAATAGCCGGGCTTTCGGGTATTTCGGGTTCCGTGGTCGTGGGCGACAATGTCACCATGGGCGGCGGCGTCGGGCTTGCGGATCACCTGACCATCGGGGCAGGGGCCAAGCTTGCCGCCAGAAGTGGATTTATGAGCAATGTCCCTGCAGGCGAGATCTGGGGCGGTTATCCGGCACAGCCGATGGCGGAAGCCATGCGGGAGATAGCCATGCTGCGCAGGCTCGCCAGGACCCGCAAACAGGGCGAGGGAGGCAATGGCTGACATGATCGCGTCGACGACGCTGGAAGCGGTCGACATTATGGGGCTGATGAAGCTTCTGCCGCACCGCTATCCGTTCCTGATGATCGATCGCATCGTCGACATCGATGGCGACGAGTCCGCCGTCGGCATCAAGAACGTGACCATAAACGAGCCGCATTTTCAGGGCCATTTCCCCGAGCAGCCGGTCATGCCCGGTGTGCTCATCGTCGAGGCAATGGCGCAGACCGCCGGCGCCATCTGCATCCGCAGCCTAGGCACTGAAAAACCGTCGCTGGTCTATTTCCTGACCATCGACAACGCCAAATTCCGCAAACCGGTCGTTCCCGGCGACCAGTTGAAGATCTATGTCAAGAAAATCAAGAAACGCGGCAACCTGCTCAAATTCGCTTGTGAAGCCATGGTCGACGGCGCCAAGGCGGCCGAGGCCGAGATTTCAGCCATGATGGTCACCAGCGACTGACGATCGAATGCTTATGAAAATCAAGACATCCATCCATGCTTCCTCCGTTGTGGAGGAAGGCGCCCAAATCGGCCAAGGTGTGCGCATCGGGCCGTTCTGCCACGTCGGCGCCGATGCGGTGATCGGCGACGACGTCGAACTGGTCAGTCATGTCTCGGTGATGGGCGCGACATCAATCGGTGCCTCGACCAAGGTCTACCCGATGGCGACGTTGGGCGCACCGCCGCAGAACACCAAGCACAAGGGCGGCCGCACCACCCTGGTCATCGGCAAGAACTGCACGATCCGCGAAGGCGTGACCATGCATCTCGGTACCGATTCCAGCCGCGGCGAGACGACGGTCGGCGACAATGGCAATTTCCTTGCCTACGCCCACATCGCCCATGATTGCGTCGTCGGCAACAACGCCACGTTCGCCAATGGCGCGACACTGGGCGGCCACTGCGAGGTCGGCAACAACGTCTATATCGGCGGCCTGACCGCTGTGCATCAGTTTGTCCGCATCGGCGATAACGCCTTTCTGGGCGGCTGCTCGGCGATCGTCGGCGATGTCATTCCCTATGCCATAGCGGTCGGCAACCGCGCCAGTCTGCGCGGCCTCAACATTATCGGCCTGAAGCGCTCCGGCCTGCCGAGGTCCGAAATCCTTGTGCTGCGCAAGGCTTACAGGATGATCTTCGATCGTTCCCGCACCGTTGGCGAGAACATCGAATTCGCCAAGGCGGAGTTCGCGTCGTCGCCGACCGCCATGAAGATCATCGATTTCATCACCAGTCGCGGCAAGCGGCACTATGCTGTGCCGTCGCTCAAGGGCGGCGATGGCGACGATGTCGATGACGAAGACTGAGGCAGCGGCGGCGCGTCTTGATCTCTCGCCGGGCTCCAAAGTCGGCATCATCGCCGGCGGCGGCAGTCTGCCGGTCGAAGTCGCGGCCGGTTCGACCGAACAAGGTTATCCACCCTTCGTCATTCTGATGGAAGGCGAGGCCGACCGGATGGCGGAGCTCTCCCGATATGAGCATGAGAGCCTCGCCCTGGAAGGTATCGGCTCGCTGATACCGTTGCTGAGGCAGCACCGGATCACCCATCTGGTGCTTGCCGGCGAGATCAAGCGCCGGCCAAGACTGACACAGCTGCGTCCAAGTCTCAGCCTGCTCGCAGTGATACCGGTTGTTGTCGCGGCGCTGGCGCGTGGCGATGATGGCCTGCTGAAGGTCCTGGCACGGGGCCTTGAAGCGCGCGGAATAAAGGTTGTCGGGGCGCATGAAATCGTGCCTAACCTTGTCGCCGCCGAAGGTGTCCTGACCAAAGCCATCCCGCGGAAATCGGACTGGCGCGACATCGAAGCAGGCCTTGCAGCGGCAAAGGCCATCGGGGCGCTGGATATCGGCCAGGCGGCGATCGCGGTCGGCGGTCGAACGATCGCGCTGGAAGGCATCGAGGGAACAGCCGGATTGCTCGACCGTGCGAAGCTGTTGCGTGGCCACGGCCGTATTGCGGGCAAGACCCGCGGCGTGCTGGTCAAGTGTGCCAAGCCTGGTCAGGAACTGCGCGCGGATCTTCCTTCCATCGGCCCGCAAACGGTCGAAGCCGCGCATGCGGCCGGGCTTGCCGGTATTGCCGTGGAGGCGGGACGTTCGCTGGTTCTGGAAGGCCCCGAAACCATCGCACGCGCCAACGCACTCGGTCTGTTCGTGATTGGCCTGCCTGCCGCGACGGAGCCGCACAATGGCTGACAGGGCCTTGAAGATCGCGATCGCTGCCGGAGAAGAGTCCGGCGATCTGCTCGGCGCCGACATCGTGCGTTCGCTCAAGCAGGCTACCGGGCGCGAGGTGCAACTCGTCGGCCTCGGCGGCCGCCATTTGCAGGCGCTGGGACTGGCATCGCCATTCGATGCCGGCGAGATCGCCCTCATGGGGTTCAGCGCCATCCTGCGCGACCTGCCGCGCCTGATGCGGCGGATCAGTCAGCTGGCCAGGACCGTTGCGGACGAAAAGCCGGACTGCCTCGTCACCATCGACAGTCCGGACTTTTCGTTGCGCGTCGCCAAGAAGGTGCGGGCGGCCAATCCGTCGATCCCGATCATCCATTATGTCTGCCCGAGCGTCTGGGCGTGGCGGCCGGGTAGGGCAGTGGCGATGAAACCTTATGTCGACCATATCCTCTGCATCCTGCCGTTCGAGGTGAAGGAGCTCGAGCGGCTGGGCGGCCCACCGGGCACCTATGTCGGGCATCGCCTGACGCATGATGCGGGCGTGCTCGCCGCGGCCAAGGCGCAGGACCTGCCGCGCGATCTTGCTGCGGACCGTGTGAAGACCCTGCTTGTCCTGCCCGGATCGCGGCGCGGTGAGGTGCGGCGCCTGCTCGACCCGTTCGGCGAGACAGTGTCGATGCTGCGCGCGCGCGGGCATCGCCTGCGATTGCTGCTGCCGACGGTTCCGCATGTCGCCGACCTGGTCAAATCCTCGGTCAACCGCTGGGATGAGAAGCCTGAGATCATCGTCGATCCCCAGCGCAAATGGCAGGCCTTCGGCAAGGCCGATGCCGCACTGATCGCGTCCGGGACCGTATCCCTGGAGCTGGCGCTGGCGGGTGTGCCTATGATTTCTTGCTACCGGCTCGACCCGGTCGCGCGCGTCGTAGCGCCGTATCTGGTTTCTGTCTGGTCGGCACTGCTGCCCAACCTGATCTCGGATCGAGCGTTGATCCCGGAATTCTACGATGAGTACGTCAAGCCGAACAATCTGGCCCGCCAACTGGAAGCCTTGTTCGCCGACAGCGGCATGCGCGCCTGGCAAAAGCAAGGCTTTGCCGACATCACGCGGCGCATGGCGACCGAAAAGCCATCTGGAGAGATCGCCGCGCAGGTGGTCATGCGGTATATCAAGAGAGCGAATAGCGAATAGGAAGAAGGCGGTTCTCACCGCTTCGGTCTATACAAAACTCCCTATTCGCTACTGGCTATTCCCTACTCGCTCTCATCAGCGCTTGGCGATCGGCACGTAGTCACGCTCCGGCGCACCGGTATAGAGCTGGCGCGGGCGGCCGATCTTCTGGCGCGGATCCTCGATCATCTCTTTCCACTGCGCGATCCAGCCGACGGTGCGGGCGACCGCGAACAGCACGGTGAACATGGTGGTGGGGAAGCCCAGCGCCTTCAGCGTGATGCCGGAATAGAAGTCGACATTCGGGTAGAGCTTCTTCTCGATGAAATAGGGATCCGTCAGCGCGATCTTTTCCAGTTCCATGGCGATGTCGAGCAACGGATCGTCCTTGATGCCGAGCTCACCCAGAACCTCGTGTGCCGTCTTCTGCATGATCTTGGCGCGCGGATCGTAGTTCTTGTAGACGCGGTGGCCGAAGCCCATCAGTCGGAACGGATCGTTCTTGTCCTTGGCGCGGGCGATGAATTCCGGGATGTGATCGACATGGCCGATCTCGCCCAGCATGTTGAGCGCCGCCTCATTGGCGCCGCCATGCGCCGGGCCCCACAGGCAAGCGATGCCGGCGGCGATGCACGCGAACGGGTTGGCGCCCGAAGAGCCGGCGAGACGCACGGTCGAGGTCGAGGCGTTCTGCTCGTGATCGGCGTGCAGGATGAAGATGCGCTCCATGGCGCGCGCCAGCACCGGGTTGATCTTGTATTCCTCGCACGGCACGGCAAAGCACATGTGCAGGAAGTTGGCGGCGAAATTCAGCTCGTTCTTCGGGTAAATGAAGGGCTGGCCGATGTGGTATTTATAGGCCATCGCCGCGATCGTCGGCATCTTGGCGATCAGCCGCATGGAGGCAACCATGCGCTGGTAGGGGTCTGAGATGTCGGTGGAGTCGTGGTAGAAGGCCGACAGCGCGCCGACCACGCCGCACATCACCGCCATCGGATGCGCGTCGCGGCGGAAGCCGGTGAAGAAGCGCGACATCTGCTCATGCACCATGGTGTGGCGCGTCACGCGGTAATCGAAATCGTCCTTCTGCGCCTTGGTCGGCAATTCACCGTAGAGCAGGAGGTAGCAGACCTCGAGGAAGTCGCCGTGTTCGGCCAACTGGTCGATCGGATAGCCGCGGTGCAACAGGATGCCGGCGTCGCCGTCGATGAAGGTGATTTCGGATTCGCAGCTTGCCGTCGACGTGAAGCCGGGATCGTAGGTGAAGGCGCCGGTGGTCGAGTAGAGCGAGGCGATGTCGATGACATCAGGCCCGACCGAACCGCTTCGCACCTTGAATTCGTGAGTCTTGCCGGCGAATTCAAGCGTTGCCGTGGCCTCCTGGGTCTTGCCGCCCAAATCCAGTTTTTTCGCAGCTTCGGTCATTGCAAACTCCTTCTTGTTTCCTCATGCCGGCAAAGGCAAAATTCTGCAAAGCGACACGTCGAAAATCACCGCAATGCGCGTATTCGCCACCGCATTTCAGGAGGTGCGTGCCAGATTGGGCCAAGGCCTAATGTTGCACTGCGAAACCCGCCTTTCAATGCCAATCTTCTTGGGCCAGTTTGCTCCTAATCGATTTGATCGGCTATGCGCGCCAGGCTTTCCTCGCGGCCGAGCACGGCAAGCACATCGAACACGCCCGGCGAGGTGCTCTTGCCGGTCAGAGCGGCGCGCAAAGGCTGGGCCACGGCGCCCAGCTTGTGGCCACCAGCGATTGCAACCTCGCGGATCGCAGCCTCCGCTGCAGCGGCCGTCCAGCTACTTGCAAGCCCGTTCAAAGCTTCGTGAGCACCGCGCAGGATCTTGCGGGCATCGTCGTTGAGCAGAAGGGCGGCCTTGTCGTCGATCGGCAGCGGTCGCGTGGCAAACAGGAAGGCTGCGCCATCGACGAGTTCGATCAGCGTCTTGGCGCGCTCCTTCAGGCCCGGAAGTGCTGCCAGCAACTGCGCCTTGTTGGCATCGTTCAGGCGTGCGGCCATTGCCGGACCGCCCTCGAGATAGGGCAGCGTGCCGATGAAGATATCGAACAGCTCAGCATCGCTCATGCGGCGCATATGCGCGCCGTTGATCGCCTCGAGCTTGGCGAAATCGAAGCGGGCCGCGCCCTTGTTGACGTCGCCGATGTCGAACCAGGAGATCATGTCCTTGATCGACATGATCTCGTCGTCGCCATGGCTCCAGCCGAGACGCGCCAGGTAGTTGAGCAGCGCCTCTGGCAGGTAGCCCATGGCGCGATAGGCCTCGACGCCAAGCGCGCCGTGCCGCTTCGATAGCTTGGCGCCGTCGGCGCCATGGATCAGCGGGATATGCGACATGGACGGAACGTCCCAGCCCATGGCGTCATAGATCACGGTCTGGCGGGCGGCATTGGTCAGATGATCGTCACCGCGAATGATATGGGTGACGCCCATGTCATGGTCGTCGACGACGACGGCATGCATGTAGGTCGGGTTGCCGTCCGAACGCAGGATGATGAAGTCGTCGAGATCCTTGTTGGGGAAGCGCACCTCGCCCTGGACACGGTCATGCACCACCGTCTCGCCCTCGGTCGGCGCCTTGATGCGGATGGCGCCCTTGGCGCCTGCAGGCGCCTCTGAGGGGTCGCGGTCACGCCAGCGGCCGTCATAGCGGGGCGGCAGGCCCTTGGCTCTGGCGGCCTCGCGCATCGCCTCCAGCTCGGCCGGCGTGGCATAGCAATAATAGGCCTTGCCCATGCGCACCAGCTCCTCGGCCACCTCGCGGTGGCGCGGCGCACGCTCGAACTGCGACACCGGCTCGCCGTCCCAGGTCAGGCCGAGCCAGGTAAGCCCGTCGAGGATGGCAGCCGTCGCGGCTGGGTTGGAGCGTTCGCGGTCGGTGTCCTCGATGCGCAGCAGCATCGTGCCGCTGGTGTGCTTTGCATACAGCCAGTTGAACAGCGCCGTGCGCGCACCGCCTATGTGCAGGTAGCCGGTGGGCGAGGGGGCAAAACGGGTGACGACCTTGTCGGACATGGAACTCTCGGAAACCATCTGAAGCGGGGTGCTGTCGCGCGGACTTTCGCGCGGTTGGCGTTCATGTAGCATAGGGTGTCGAGGGCGCAAGGGGCAGACCCGATGGCTGGACGAGGCCGGGGCTCGGATCAGGGCGAGGACGCCGCTATTGGCGTCAGCGAACGGTCCCTCTTTGCGCCTCTGCCAGCCTCGCCGCCGCCACCGTCGCCCCTTGTGCCGGCTCCCGGCAAAGCGCCGTTACAAGCGGATGTCGCCGCCTCTGTTCCAGTTGCCGAAACCGGCAGGATCGTGCGCGTGCGCCGGCAAATCGGCCTGATATCACTGCCTCGCCTGCGCAACAGCGTGGCCACGGCTGCGGGCCTGGAACTCGACCGAGGCGTGGCCTTCCTGCTGGTGCCGGTCTGCCTGGCGAGCGGAGCGATCGGCTACTTTTCGCTGACGGCGGAGCCCGACTTTGCCAAGCCCGTCGCGGTCGCCGCCCTGGCGGCGCTCTGTGCGCTGGTCTCGCGCTCATGGCCGAAGACCCATCTGTGCTTCATGGCGGTACTTTTGTGCGCGCTCGGCCTGCTCGCCGCAAAGGTCGAGATGTGGCGCGCGGGCACACAGATGCTGGGTTCGGAAATCTCGACGCAGGTGACCGGCCGGGTCGTCTCGCTCGACCGGATGGAGAGCGGTCGCATCCGGCTGACCATCGACGTGACGTCGACCGCAAGGCCGAAATTGCGCTATGCGCCGGAGCGGGTGCGGCTTTCGGCACGAAAGGTACCGGCAGACATAACGGCCGGCTCCCTGATCACTGGATATGCCAAGCTGTTGCCGCCGACCGGTCCGGTGCGGCCGGACAGCTACGACTTCTCCTTCGACAGTTATTTCGCCGGCATCGGCGGCAGCGGGTTCTTTCTCGGCAATCCAAAACTTGTCGTCACCGATGACGGCGACATGCCGCTATCGGCCCGTCTTTCCTCTAGCGTAGAAAATGCCCGTGAAGCGATTGCCGACCACATCAGGGGCAGCGTCGGTGGCGCCGAAGGCGAGATCGCCGCGGCGCTGATCGTCGGCGTGCGCGCCGGCATTCCCGATGAAATCAATGAAGCGATGCGGCGTACCGGCATCTACCACATCATCTCCATTTCGGGGCTGCACATGGCGCTGGTCGCAGGCACCATCATGGGTCTGCTGCGCGGCGCCTTCGCCCTGTTCCCGGACTTTTCCGCGCGCCGTCCGGTCAAGAAATATGCCGCCGTCGCCGCATTGTTCTCGATCGCTGCCTATCTCATCATCTCTGGCGTCGTCGTTGCCGCCGAGCGCAGCTTCATCATGCTGGCGGTGATGCTGATTGCCGTGCTGTTCGATCGGGCGGCACTCACCATGCGCAATCTGGCGATTTCGGCGATCGCCGTCATTGTGGTGTCGCCGCACGAGGTGGTCGGCCCGAGTTTCCAGATGTCCTTCGCTGCAACCGCAGCACTTGTCGGCGCCTATGCCGGCTGGTCGGATCATCGCGCCGGGAAAACCAGACCGCCGCCGCCAAAGCGATCTCTGCCCGGCTTCCTGACGCGAAAATTCCTGCTGGCGGCGGGTGGTCTTGCCATGACCTCCATCATTGCCGGCAGCGCCACGGCGCTGTTTGCCATCTGGCATTTTCAGCGTGTGTCGCCGCTCAGCCTGTTCGCCAATCTGGCAGTCATGCCGATCGTCTCGGTTGTCATGTTTCTGGGCGTTGCCAGCGCGCTGCTGATGCCGTTCGGATTGGACTGGCCAGCCCTCTATCTGATGGGCAAGGGCCTGACCGCAATGATTGCCATATCGGGTTGGATATCCGAGCGTTCGCCTGTCGACGGGGTTGGGCTCATTTCACAGCAGTCTGTCCTGCTGGTGACCATCGCCCTGGTCATCGCGACGATGGCGACGACATGGCTGCGGCTTGCGGCTCTTCCCTTCGCGCTTGCCGGCCTGTTGACCGTCTCGGATACGCGCACGCCGGACGTGCTGATCTCGGAGGACGCCCGACTGGTTGCGTTGCCGATCGGCGGCGGCGAGCTCGCTGTCAGCCGCGCACGGCCGAACGAATTCACGGTCGACAACTGGAAACGCGCACTGACATCCGAAACCATCGTCGTGCCGGAAATCTTCACCAAAGGCGACGGACAATTCGAGATCGCGGATGCCCCGGAACTGCCGCCGGGATCGCCGTTCTATTGCACTTCAGGCGTTTGTCTCGCCAAGCACACGTCCGGCGCGATCATTGCTTATGTCGAGGACCGCAAGGACACGTGGAAAGCCTGCGGCTTCGCCGAGCTGATCGTCATCAATGACGCGACGGCCTATGACGCTTGCCGCAATCCGCTGGTTCTCGTCATCACCAAGCGACAACTGGCTCGCAAAGGCAGTGCTGCCGTCTTCTTCGATCGCCAGTCGGCGACCACGCCGGCAACCGTCATCTTCGCGGTGGACAGGCCCTACCGGCCCTGGCACACGCAACGCAAATTCTCACGCGAGGCGAGGGGACTGCCGCCCTTCAAGAGACCCGAGAAGCCAGTGGTTGAACCGCAGCTGCCTCAGTAGCGGCGGATCAGGCCGACGAGCTTGCCTTGCACCTTGACCCTGTCCGGGCCGAAAATACGGGTTTCATAGGCTGGATTGGCGGCTTCGAGAGCAATCGAGGCGCCCTTGCGGCGGAACCGCTTCAGCGTCGCTTCCTCTTCATCCACCAGCGCCACGATGATTTCGCCGGGGCTCGCCGTGTCGGCGTTGCGGATGATGACGGTGTCGCCGTCAAAAATGCCGGCCTCGATCATCGAGTCGCCCTTGACTTCCAGGGCATAGTGCTCGCCGCCCATGATCATGTCCGGCGGCACCGAGATCGAATGCGTCTGATGCTGGATGGCATCGATCGGCACACCGGCGGCGATGCGGCCCATCACCGGGATCGACACGGCGGAGACCACGTCGTCGTCATTGCCGGCCGAAGACATCCGCGAAGGCGCCGGCTTGATCTGGCGGCCAAGGCCGCCTTGACCAAGACTGCCCTGGATGACGCTTGGCGAGAACTTCTTTGCCGCGTTGAGGCCGGGTGCGATCGAATCCGGCAGCCGCAGCACCTCCAGCGCGCGTGCCCGGTTGGGCAGCCGGCGAATGAAGCCGCGCTCCTCCAGTGCCGTGATCAGCCGATGAATCCCGGATTTGGAGGCAAGATCGAGCGCCTCCTTCATCTCGTCGAAGGATGGCGGAATACCGCTTTCCTTCAGGCGTTCATGGATGAACATCAGCAGTTCGTGTTGCTTGCGCGTCAGCATGGCGACCCCCGGGGTACCTGAAACCAGAATCAGAAAAACAAACCCAGAACAAACACTATCTGTTCCAGTTGTGTTCTGCAACCGTTTAAAGTTTAATGAATTTGTTAAGGTGGCGGAAATTATTCCGCGTTTGCAAGCGGGCCTCGTCGACGACTGCATCCCGTCACGGTGCGCTTTCCGGCATTGAAATTGTTATGGTTAATAGCCTGTGGCCCATCCCGAACTCAGGCTTGGCATGAGCTGCCGATAGGTCCCTCGACGGTGGGCATTCCAGCTTTCCGGGCGTTCGTTTGCCGTGAACGAAACGAAGCCAAAATGCCAACCTTGGTTAATTATCGCAGCCAGCGCTGGCCACCCAGCAGCGAACGCATTCGCGAGCTGGAAATTCGTCCCTCGGTCATACGTGTTTGGACCGGGGACATCGCGAACAGGTGTGCGAGGACATCGCGAACAGTTTGGCGTGCTTTGCGCCGGGAGGTTCGCGATGCCATTTGGGGACACCAGCGTGATGGATGGGAAGTTGGAGTTTGTGCGTCTTGGCGTGCAAGATGGCAGCAACGTCAGTGCGCTTTGTCGTCGTTTCGGGATCGGCCGCACCTGTGGTCACAAGTTGATTGCGCGGTATCGCGCTCATGGCGAGGCCGGGCTTGCGGAGCAATCGCGTCGCCCGGCGACGAGCCCGGCGCGCAGCACGGATACGGTCGAGGCGGCGGTTCTTGGCATGCGCCAGGCGCACCCGGCCTGGGGCGGCCGCAAGATCGCCAAGGTCCTGCAGCGCGAGGGAACCGGTTCGCCAGCGCCCTCGACGGTGACCGGGATCCTGCACCGCAACGGCGTCGAACTGGGCTTGCTCGGGGGTGGAGCCAAGCCGTTCGGGCGCTTCGAGCATGCCGCCCCCAACGATCTGTGGCAGATGGATTTCAAGGGCCATGTCGCATTGCAGCAGGGCGGCCGGCTGCATCCGCTGACCGCGCTCGACGACCATTCGCGCTTCTCTGTCGTGCTGCAGGCTTGCATCAACGAGACCGGCGAAACGGTCAAAGCCCACCTGATTGCCGCCTTTCGCCGCTATGGACTGCCGCAGCGCATGGCTTTCGACAACGGTCCGCCGTGGGGAGATGGCGGACGAAGCAACTTCACACGCTTCACCGTCTGGCTGATCGAGCACGGCGTCGCCGTCTCCCATTCCAGGCCCCTGCATCCGCAGACGCTGGGCAAAGAGGAACGCTTCCACCGCTCGCTCAAGGCCGAAGCGATGGCCGGACCTGCCTTCGAAAATCTCGAGCGCGCGCAGAAAGCCTTCGATGCCTGGCGCGACCTCTACAACGCCGAAAGACCCCACGATGGCCTCAAGGGCTGTGTCCCCCTCGACAGATACACACCCTCGCCGGGCTCTTTCAGCGAAGCCGTCGAAGCCTTCGACTACCCACAAGGCGCCATCGTTCGAAAGGTCCAGAAGGAGGGCCGCGTCGCCTTGTGCGGCTACATCCTGCGCCTCTCCAAGGCATTTGGCGGAAAAGCCGTGGCCTTCATCCCCACCGGCAAGGACGGCGTCTTCCAAGCCTTCTTCAGACATCAGAAAATAGAAACAGTCGACCTCAACCTCAGCAGACGATAAGTGACAAAACTGTTCGCGATGTCCTCGCACACCTGTTCGCGATGTCCCCGGTCCAAACAATACGACCAGGGGGAGAGCCGGCGACAACAGATCGTCGAGACGGCTGTGTCAGGTAACGGCCTCCTTGACGGCGAAACGCTGGTCCTTCCATGCACCCGTGCGCAGAATGTCTTCCAGCACCTCAACCGCCAGCCACACATCCTTGTAGCCGACATAGAGCGGTGTAAAGCCGAAACGGATGGTCGATGGCGCACGGAAGTCACCGATCACCCCGCGCTCGATCAGCGCCCGCATGATTTGATAGCCGTGATCGTGAAGGAACGACACCTGGCTGCCGCGCCTGGCCGCGTCGCGGGTGGTCTCCAGCGTGAGACCATAGGCGCCGCACTTCGCTTCGACGAGCTGGATGAACAGTTCGGTCAGCGCGACGCTTTTCTTTCGCAATGCCGCCATGTCGACGTCGTTCCAGATGGCAAGCGCGCCTTTGAGCGCCCGTATCGACAGGACCGGCTGCGTGCCGCACAGAAAGCGGCGGATACCGGTGCCGGCAACATAGCCCCGTTCGAAGGCAAAGGGCCGCGCATGCCCCCACCAGCCGCTGAGTGGCTGGCTGATTTCGCCATGGTGGCGCTGTGCGGCATAGATGAAGGCCGGCGCGCCCGGACCGCCGTTGAGGTACTTGTAGGTGCAGCCGATGGCGAAATCGGCATTTGCATGGTCGAGCTCGACCGGCAGAGCGCCGGCGGTGTGGCAGAGATCCCAGACGATCAGCGCTCCGGCTGCGTGAGCCTTGCGCGTCAGTGCCGCCATGTCGCGCAGTTCACCCGATTTGTAATTGACGTGGTTGACCAGCACCACCGCGACGCTTTCGTCGATCAGCTCTTCGATGGTTGGCGCGTCGACGCCCGCGAGGCGCAGCAGGACGCCATCCCGGGTCGAGGCCACGCCTTCGGCGATGTACAGGTCGGTGGGAAAACTGTCACCCTCGGCGACGATGGTCGCCCGGCCCGGCCGCATCTCCAGCGCCGCATGCAACACCTTGTAGATGTTGGTCGACGTCGTGTCGCAGACGACGGTTTGGCCGGCCGCGGCTCCGATCAGGCGTCCGAGCTGGTCACCGAGTTCGATCGGCATCTCGAACCATCCGGCCGTATTCCAGGCTCGGATGAGATCCTGGGCCCATTCCTGGGTCGCCGCCTGCTGCAGTTCGCCGAAAACGGCATGAGAGGCTGCCCCCAGTGAATTGCCGTCGAGATAGATCACCCCCTCCGGCAGAATGAAACGATCGCGCATGGCACGCAGCGGATCCGTGGCATCCATTGCTTCGATTGCAGCGAGATCGGGAATTCCACTCATGGTCAGTCAGTCCTCGGTTGTTCGCGAAGGGTTTTCCGCCACAGCGCGTCCCCTCGGTGAGCCTGTTTTCATTTCGATGATGTCAGAGCCTTGTGCGCACCGTCCACAGTTCCGGAAACAGCACGACCTCGAGCATCTTCTTCAGATACGAAGCACCCGACGTGCCGCCGGTGCCGCGTTTCAGGCCGATGATGCGCTCGACCGTGGTGACGTGGTTGAAGCGCCAGCGGCGGAAATAATCCTCGAAGTCGACCAGCTTCTCGGCCAGTTCGTAGAACATCCAGTAGCGCTGCGGATCGCGGTAGATGGTCTGCCAGGCGACAAGGACCTCTTCATTCTCGGTTCGCGTCTCACGCCAGTCAGTTCGCCTGGCATCGGCGCCGATGTCGAATCCGTTGCGCGCCAGAAGCAGCAGCGCTTCGTCGTAGAGCGATGGCTCGGCCAGGATCGCCTCCAGCTTTCCGCTGAGGTCCGGCCGGTGCTTGTGCGGCCCGAGCATTGCGAGGTTGCGGTTGCCGGCCATGAACTCGATGGCGCGATACTGCCAGGACTGGAAGCCCGAGGACTGGCCGAGCGCGTCGCGGAATTCGGTGTATTCGCTGGGCGTCATTGTCCGCAGCACGTCCCAGGCGTTGTTCAGCTGTTCGAAGATGCGCGCGACGCGCGACAGCATCTTGAAGCTCGGCTCGAGCCGGTCGGCGCGGATCGAACGGATCGCAGCGCCAATCTCGTGCAAAGCGAGTTTCATCCACAGTTCGGAGGTCTGATGCTGGATGATGAACAGCATCTCGTCATGCGCCGACGACAGCGGCGTCTGGGCCTCCAGCACTTTCTCCAGGTGCAGATAGTCGCTGTAGGACATGCGCTCATTGAACGACATCTGTGCGCCTTCGGACGCCGGATCGTATGGTTCGCTCAATTGATTTTCTCCGTGCGCAGCCGGAAGCGCTGGATCTTGCCGGTCTGGGTCTTGGGCAGAGCGGCGATGAATTTTACTGACCGTGGATATTTGTAAGGGGCGATCGTCGCCTTGACGTGGTCCTGCAGGCGCTTCGTGGTCAACGCGTCAGGCGCCACGCCTTGCACCAGCACGACATGCGCCTCGACGATCTGGCCGCGCTCGGCATCCTCGGCGCCGATGACAGCGCATTCGGCGACGTCCGGGTGCGACAGCAGCGCCGCCTCGACCTCGGGGCCGGCGATGTTGTAGCCGGCGCTGACGATCATGTCGTCGGAGCGCGCGGCGAAATGGAAGAAGCCGTCCTCGTCCTGCGTGAAGGTGTCACCGGTGAGGTTCCAGCCGTCGCGCACGTATTCCTTCTGCCTGTCATCAGCCATGTAGCGGCAGCCGGTCGGGCCGCGCACCGCCAGCCTGCCGGTCGCGCCACGCGGCAGTTCGCGCATCTCGTCATCGACGATGCGCGCCTCATAGCCGCCGACCGGCTTGCCGGTCGACGCAGGCTTCATGTCGCCAAAGCGGTTGGAGATGAAGATATGCAGCATTTCGGTGGCGCCGATGCCGTCAAGGATCGGCTTGCCGGTCTTTTGCGTCCACTCTTCGAAGACCGGGGCGGGCAGGGTTTCACCGGCCGAAACGGCGACGCGCAGCGATGACAGGTCGGCACCTTCATCCATGGCCTTCAGCATCGCGCGGTAGGCGGTCGGCGCGGTGAAGGAGATCGTCGCTTTGTAGGTCTCGATGATGTGGATCATGTTGGGCGGCGTCGCCTGCTCCAGCAGCGTCGCCGCCGCACCGAAGCGCAGCGGGAAGATGGCGAGCCCGCCAAGGCCGAAGGTGAAGGCCAGCGGCGGCGAGCCGACGAAGATGTCGTCAGGCGTCACCTGGAGGATTTCGCGGGCATAGGCGTCGGCGATGATCAGGAGGTCGCGGTGGAAATGCATCGTCGCCTTCGGCACGCCTGTCGTGCCCGAGGTGAAGCCGAGCAGCGCGACATCGTCGCGGCCGGTGTTGACGGCGGTGAACGTTACCGACTTGTCGAGAGCGGCACGATCGAGTTCGGCATCATGGTTGGCGGTGCCGTCGAAGCCGATAACCTGCTTGAGGAACGCGCTGTCCTTGGCGCAGGCGGTCATCTCGTCCATCAGCCTGGTGTCGCAGAGCGCGACGGTGATCTCCGCCTTGTCGACGATCTTGGCGAGCTCGCCGGCGCGCAGCATCGGCATGGTGTTGACGACCACGGCACCGACCTTGGTGGCAGCCAGCCAGCAGGCGACCATGGCGGGGTTGTTGGCCGAACGGATCAGCACCCGGTTGCCCGGCTTGACGCCATAATTCTCGACCAGCGCGTGGGCGAGCCTGTTCGTCCAGTCGGACAGTTCCTTGTAGGTGCGACGGCGGCCATTGCCGATCAGCGCGGTGTGGTCGCCGAGGCCTTTCTCGACCAGCCTGTCGGTCAGTTCGACACCGGCATTGAGGCGTTCGGGATAGTCAAAGCCATCGAGCAGGATATCCGGCCATTGCTCTGGCGGCGGCAGGTGATCGCGCGTGAACGTGTCGATATGCGCTGAAGGCCCAAGCATGTCGCCGCTATCCCGTCTGCTGGACGGCCAGTGCGCGAGGCGCCTGGCCGGATGTGGTGGATCTAAAGGTCCTGCTTTTGAGGAGGCTTCGTGCTGCCGTCGCACCTGCTCGGGGATACCCCCAGAAAGAGTGCATATCTGCAGGTTTTGGGCAGCACAGCAGACCTCCCATTGTCGGCTGTTCGTCAGGGCAGGATCGCACCAGTCGAAATTTGTTTCAAGCCTAAAATGTTTTTGTTCTGGAGCATTGACGCGCGGCATGGCGGTGGCCATTGCTAGCGCAGAAACGATGCCATTCCGGGGGAGGGTGCCGATGTTCGAACGTCACATTGCCGATTGGGACAGCGCCTATGCCAACGGCGCGAACATTGCCGGCAGCGATCGCTGGCCGGCAGCGTGGGCGGAACCCGCGCAAACGTTTCGCAACGCACTTTCGGCAGAGGGTCGGGCACGGCTCGACATCGCCTATGGTGACGGGCCGCGCAATCGGTTCGATCTTTTCCTTCCCAAAGCCGCTCCCAAGGGGCTCGTGGTGTTCATCCATGGCGGTTACTGGCTGGAGTCCGACAAGAGTACCTGGTCGCACCTCGCCAATGGCGCGGTCGGCAGCGGCTTCGCCGTGGCGATGCCGTCCTACACGCTGTGCCCGGACATACGCATCGCCGGCATCGTCAGCGAAATCGGCACGGCGATCGGCAAGGCGGCGGCAATGGTCGGGGGACCGCTGATGCTGACCGGACATTCCGCCGGCGGCCATCTCGCCAGCCGCATGGTGACCATATCAACGCCTCTGGCAGCCGATGTGGCGCGGCGCATACGCCATGTCGTCTCGATTTCGGGCCTGCATGACCTGCGTCCGCTCATGCGCACCGGCATGAACACGGCGCTGGTCATCGATGAACAGGAGGCACTGGCTGAAAGCCCGGCGCTGCTGCGGCCCATGGATGGCGCCCGCATCACCTGCTGGGCCGGTGGAGGCGAGCGCGCCGAATTCCTGCGCCAGAATGCGTTGCTTGCCAACATCTGGACCGGCCTTGGCGCCACCACCAGCACCGTGGTCGAGCCTGACCGGCATCACTACGACATTGTCGAAGGCCTTGCCGATCCGGCGCATCCGCTGACACGGACCTTGATCTCGGAGTAGCGCTGAGATCATTTTACGCCGTTTTATCAGAGGCTTGACTGACAGTTATTCAGCGCAGCATAAGCACGCTGCAAGCCTCGCCCGCGGCTGCTGCTCGGGCAAACGGCGCCCGCACGATCAGCCCGTTGGCGTCGGCCAGCATTCTCAGCATCGAGGAATCCTGGATGCCGAAGGGCGTCGCCACCAGCGCGCCGTCATCTTCCCTGATCACGGCCCGCACATAGTCCTGGCGTAGGTCATTGGCCTGCATTGCGGCGCCCAATCGCGCCGGGCGTATGTCCTGGCGATGATCGCGGCCGCCGAGCCGCGCCAGCAGCGGCTTCAGGAACAGCT
Organism: Mesorhizobium norvegicum; assembly: GCF_004919685.1. Lineage (GTDB taxonomy): Bacteria > Pseudomonadota > Alphaproteobacteria > Rhizobiales > Rhizobiaceae > Mesorhizobium > Mesorhizobium norvegicum. The sequence goes on from NZ_SMYZ01000086.1 coordinate 28,930, forward strand.
GCGAGCAGACCAGGCTTGCCACCGGGTTGCCGGGCAGGCCGATGCACCTGATATCGCCGAGGCGGCCGAACATCAGCGGCTTGCCCGGGCGCATGGCGATCTTCCAGAAGCCGAGCGTCATGCCTTCGCCGGTCAGCACATCATGGATCAGGTCGTGGTCGCCGACCGAAGCGCCACCAAGCGTCACGATGACATCCGCGCCGGCCGCGACCGCTTGCCTGACCAGCGCGGCGATGGCCTCCTTGCGATCGGCGGCAATGCCGAGATCCAGCGCGCGGGCGCCAACTGACTGTGCGGTGGCGGCAACACCATAGGCATTGGACGAAATGATCTGGTCCGGCCCGAGTTCGCTGCCGGGTGGCAACAATTCGTCGCCGGTGGCGATGATGGCGACCAGCGGCCGTTTCACCACGCTAACCCGGGGGTGGTTGGCCGACGCCGCCAGCGACAGCGCCGCCGGATCGAGCACGCGGCCTTTTTCCAGCAGCACGTCGCCTTTCGAAAAGTCGAGCCCGATGCGACGAATGTTGCGCCCTTCGGCGGTGGGTTCGGTCACTTCGATGTCGCCGCCGCCGAGATCCCTGACATTCTCCTGGATGACGATGGTGTCTGCGCCTTCGGGCAGCGGCGCGCCGGTGAAGATGCGCACCGCCTGTGCCTTGCCGACCGTTCCGTCAAAGCCACGTCCAGCCGGTGCCATGCCGATCACCGAAAGCCGTGACGGCACCGGCGCCACATCGGCGGCACGCACCGCATAACCATCCATGGCAGAAGCGTTGAAGGGCGGTTGGGTGCGAAGTGCGACGACCGGTTCCGCCAGCACGCGATCCACGGCCTCGAAGAGCGGAACGCTTTCGCTGGCCAGCGGCGCAGCGCCTTCCAGCAGGCGCTCGAGCGCCTCCGCGACCGGAACCAGCGCCATTAGGAATTCGCCTTGTAGTCGCCCGACTTGCCGCCGGTCTTTTCGACCAGCCGGATGCCGGAGATGACCATGGCACGATCCACCGCCTTGGCCATGTCGTAGATGGTCAGGCAGGCGACGGAGGCGGCCGTCAAAGCTTCCATCTCGACGCCGGTCTTGCCGGTGACACGCGCAAGCGCGGTGACCTTCAAGCCGGGCAGGGCATGGTCAGGCTCGATGTCGACGGAAACCTTGGTGAGCAGCAGCGGATGGCAGAGCGGAATCAGCTCATGGGTCTTCTTCGCCGCCATGATGCCGGCGATGCGCGCGGTGCCGAGCACGTCACCTTTTTTGGCATTGCCGGCGAGGATCATGGTCAGGGTCTCGGGCTGCATCGCGACAAAACCCTCGGCGATCGCCGTGCGCGTCGTCTCCGCCTTGTCGCCGACATCGACCATGTTGGCCTCGCCCTGTGCGCCGAGATGGGTGAGGGCCGATGTCATCGTCAGACGGCCTCGGCCGATACCTTGCCCGTCAAAAGCAGGCGCGTGGCCGTGGTGACGTCCTGTTGCCGCATCAGGCTCTCGCCGACAAGGAAGGTGTCGATGCCGGTCTTCTGCATCCTGAGGCAGTCGTCATGGGTGAAAATACCGCTCTCGCTGACCAGCAGGCGGCCGCCCGGCACCATCGGCGCCAGCCGCTCCGAGGTCTTAAGGCTGGTTTCGAACGTTCTCAGATTGCGGTTGTTGATGCCGATCAGCTGCGACGACAGTTTTACCGCACGCAGCGTCTCTGCCTCGTCATGCACCTCGATCAGCGCATCCATGCCGAGTTCGAATGCCGTCGCTTCCAATTCGCTCGCCAGGGCATCATCGACACTGGCCATGATGATCAGGATGGCGTCCGCGCCCCAGGCGCGCGCTTCATAGACCTGATAGGGATCGAACAGAAAGTCCTTGCGCAGTGCGGGCAGGGCGACGGCCGCACGTGCCTTGGTGAGAAATTCCGGCGCGCCCTGGAAGGACGGTGCATCGGTCAGCACCGAAAGACAGGCGGCGCCGCCTTTCTCATAGGCCTGCGCCAGTGCCGGTGGATCGAAATCGACCCGGATCAGCCCCTTGGACGGGCTCGCCTTCTTGATTTCGGCGATCAGGGCGAAACCGCCCGATCTGTGCTTCGCCTCGAGTGCGGCGAGAAAGCCGCGCGGTGCGTCGGCATCTTTTGCCCGCGCCTTGATTTCGGCCAGCGGCATGCGTGCCTTTGCCGCCGCGATCTCGTCGCGCTTGTAGGCCTCGATCTTGCGAAGAATGTCAGACACGTTTTATCCGTTCGAAATCTCGACCAGCCTGTCGAGCACTTGCTGGGCCCGGCCGCTGTCGATGGCTTGCGCGGCGAGCGCGATGCCGTCACCAAGCGTCGTCGCTTTGCCCGCCACCACCAGGCCGGCGCCGGCATTCATCAGCACGGTGTCCCGATAGGCGCCGGCAGCGCCGCCCAGCATATCGCGCAATGCCGTGGCGTTGTAGGCCGCGTCACCGCCGCGCAATTCGTCCTTGGTGTGGCGTGCCAGCCCAACCGCTTCAGGGGTTAGCGTGAAGCTGCGGATCTCGCCGCCGATCAGTTCGGCGACCTGCGTCTCGCCGGTGGTGGTGATCTCGTCATAGCCATCGCCATGGGCAACCCAGGCATGCTCGGCGCCCAGCGCCTTCAGCGTCTCGGCCACCGGCAGGATCCATTCCGGCAGGAACACACCGACCATCTGCCGCTTGACGCCGGCCGGATTGGAAAGAGGCCCGAGCAGATTGAAGATGGTGCGGGTGCCGAGTTCGACGCGGGTCGGACCGACATGCTTCATCGCCGGATGGTGCGCGGGCGCGAACATGAAACCGACGCCCGCCTCATGGATGCAGCGGCCGATGAATTCGGGCGAGATGTCGATCTTGACGCCGAGCGCAACCAGCACGTCGGCGGCTCCTGTCAGCGACGACAGGCCACGATTGCCGTGCTTGGCAACCGGCACACCGCTGCCGGCGATGACGAACGCCGATGCCGTGGAAATGTTGACGCTGTGGGAATTGTCGCCGCCGGTGCCGACGATATCGATAGCGCCGTCCGGCGCGTCGACGCGCAGCATCTTGGCGCGCATGGTGGCGACGGCGCCGGAAATCTCGCTCACCGTCTCGCCGCGCACGCGCAGCGCCATCAGGAAGCCGCCGATCTGGCCGGGTGTGGCGTCACCCGACATGATGATGTCGAAGGCCTCGCGCGCTTCCTCGAAGGAAAGCGCGCTGCCGGTCGCGACCTTGGCGATATGGATTTTCAGCGCGCTCATCTTGTCGAGGCTTGGGCAATGGCGGCCTGATCGATGCGAACGTCGTACTGCGTCTGCAACTGCGCCACCAGCTGATCGAGCAGATCATCCGACATGCCGGAGGTGAAGGATTTCTGCGCATCGTCCGGCACCGAACTGGCATCGGCCCCGGCGGGCTCGAACACTTCGGCGACCTTGTACAGGATCTGGCCGTCGCCGGTGGGCGAGGGGATCAAGCCGGTGCCGCCTTCGCCGACGCCGAACATCGCTGCCGCGCCCTCCTTGCCGAAATCGACATCGTCGGCCTCGCGCTTGACGCCGCGCTTGGTCTGCTTCTCCAGCTTGAGTTCACCGGCAATGACGTCGAGCGTGGCACCGGCCTTGAGCCGCTTTTCAAGCTCGTCAGCCTTGGCGGCGAGCCGCTTGGTGGTCTCGGCTGCCGTCCAGTCGGCGACGGCTTTCTGACGAACCTCGTCCAGCGTGCGGTCGCGAGCCGGCGTGACAGAAGCCACCTCGTAGAAGACAAAACCATTGTCTGCCGTGGTCAAAGCTTCGTTCTCCGTGCCGGGTTCGGCGTCGAAGACAGCCTTGATCAGCTCCGGCGATTGCGGCAGGTCCTTGACGATGCTTGCGTCAGGCCGCAATCCGCTGCGATCGATGGCGTCGATGGTGATGAGCTTCAGCTTCAGCTTGGTGGCGGCGTCGGCCAGCGAACTGCCGGCGGCGCGGGTATCTTCATAGCTGTCACGCACGTCCAGAAGGATGCGGCTTGCCTCGCCCAGCGCCAGGTCCTTGCGAATCTGGTCGGACACCTCGGTCAGCGGCTTCACCACCTCGGGCTTGATTTCGGTGACGCGCAGCAGCACCGGGCCGAAGGCGCCCTGCACGACCTGGCTGACTTCATTGGCATTGAGCGCGAAGGCCGCGTCGGCGACCGCCTTGTCGGCGATCTTGTCCTTGGCCAGCGTGCCGAGCAGCGTATCGGCCGGGGTCTTGCCTTCCGCCGTGACGAGCTTGTCGAAAGTGGCGCCGGCCTTGAGCGAATCGAGCGCTGCTTTGGCCGCATCCGGCGTCTTGAACACAAGCTGCTCGATGGTGCGCAGTTCCGGCGTGGTGTAGCGCGCCTTGTTCTTGTTGTAGTCATCGCTGACCTGGCTGTCGGTGACGGCGGTCGTGTCCATGATGTCGACCGGTTCGAGGCGGACATAGGAGAATTTGCGGTATTCGGGCGCCGCGTATGTCTTCTTGTTTGCTTCGAAATAGGCCGAAAGCACGCTGTCGGACGGCGCCTGGATCGGCTCGACCAATGCCTTGGGCAGCGTCAAATAGTCGATGGTGCGGTCTTCGCCGCGATAGAGCGCAACTGCCTTGAAGAAAGTGTCCGGAGCCTTGAGGCCATCCGAGACCGCCTCGACGATCTGCTGGCGCACCGCCACCTGGGCACGGTTCTTCAGATAATCCTCGGGCCGCATGCCAACCTGGCGCAGCATGTATTCGAATGTTCTGCGGTCGAACTGACCGCCTGGGCCCTTGAAGGCCGGGTCTTCGCGCGTCAGCTCGGCCAGCCGGTCCTTGGAAAGTCCGAGGCCCAGTTTGCGCGCCTGTTCGTCAAGAACGGCACCCGAGACGAGCTGAGCCAGCACCTGGTTATCGACGCCGAGCGCCTTTGCCTGTTCGTGGCTGAGACGCTGGCCGAACTGCTGCGACATGACGGCGAGCTGGCGATCATAGGCGAGACGGTATTCGTTGATCGACACTTTGGTGCCGCCAGCGGTTATAACCGAATCGTGGCCGGCGAAACCGCCCATCAGCCGTCCGGAAATGCCCCAGACCAAAAAGCTGAGCACCAGCAACACCAACAGCCCCTTCGCGACCCAGGTGCCTGCCGCGCTTCTCAATATACCAAGCATTTTTACTTCCGATTTATGCGCATTTTCGCATGCGCCGAGTCTGAAACAAGCGCAATAGCGCCCTTCCGGTCCACTGTCGATTGCTTTGTGGCCTGATTTTGGTAGTGAGGGCCAGAGCCCGATATCGCCCGGAGGAGCAAACCCATGACACCAGGAATTCGCCCGCTCGTCGCCGGCAACTGGAAAATGAACGGCACCAGTGCCTCGCTCAACGAACTCAGGATGATCGGCAACGGTTTCATGAGCGGACTCGATGCGGAGACCGAAGCGCTGGTTTGCGTTCCCGCGACCCTGCTTGCCCACGCCGCGGAGATCCTGTCGCGCACGCCGGTCCATGCCGGCGGTGAGGATTGCCACACCAAGGAGAGCGGCGCCTACACCGGCTGCATCTCGGCGGAAATGCTGAAAGATGCCGGCGCGAGCCATGTCATTGTCGGCCATTCCGAATGCCGCGAGCAACGGGGCGAGGATGACGCAACGGTCCAGGCCAAGGCATCCGCCGCCTGGCGTGCCGGGCTTGTGGCCATCATTTGCATTGGCGAGACGCAGCAGCAGCGTGAGGCGGGCGCGACGCTCGACGTGCTGTCGCGGCAGGTCGACGGCTCGGTGCCGCCAAGCGCCACCTCGTCCAACACCATCATTGCCTATGAGCCGGTATGGGCGATCGGCACCGGCCTGACGCCGACCGCCGCCGATGTGGCCGAAGCACACGCACATATCCGCGAAAAGCTTTCGGAAAAGCTCGGCAGCGTCGCGGCGAAAGTGCGCATTCTCTATGGTGGCTCGGTCAAGCCCTCCAACGCGGTCGAACTGCTCGGCGTCAGGAATGTCGACGGCGCCCTGGTCGGTGGCGCCAGCCTGAAAGCGGCTGATTTTCTCGCCATCGCCGAGGCTTATCGCAATATCGGTTGAAGACATTCGCCCCGCTGGACAGGGCTTCCGGTGCCGGAAATCGTTGCAAAGGGCGGGTTGCTTCCCATATTCCGGCCACGGGCTTGGAAATGCCGTCAAAGCATTGTATTGAGCCGCCTCCAATTCACCGGTCGTGTCCGCGGCCGGGCAAGGCCTTGCCAGGATAAACTATGGAAACCGTACTGATCGTCATCCATCTCATGGTCGTGCTCGCCCTTGTCGGCGTGGTGCTGCTGCAGCGTTCCGAAGGCGGTGGCCTCGGCATCGGTGGCGGATCCGGCTTCATGACCGCGCGTGGTGCTGCCAATGCGCTGACGCGTGCGACGGCGATCCTGGCGGCTGCCTTCTTCGCCACGTCGCTGACACTGTCGATCGTTGCCCGCTACGGCGAGAAGCCGATAGACATCCTCGACCGTGTGCCGGCGACATCCGATGGTGCGGCAGGCAAGGGCGTGCTCAACCAATTGCCCGGCACGACCACCCCGGCGCCCGCCGGCAACGCCACGCCGACGCCGCCATCCGGCAACGACGCCGCGGCTCCGGCGGCTGCCCCGGCCACGGCGCCTGCCGCTGGTTCGACGCCGCCGGCAACCAATGGCGCCGCTCCCGCCGCGCCGGCGACCCCGCAGGTCCCGAACCAGTAGTCTTCGGCGCCTGAAGCCACGATCTGTGGTCGTTTGAACACAGTCGCGGCAAATGCAGCAAAATCACCAAGATTCGACTGGGTGAGGCACGACCTCACGCTTGAGGCGTCCGCGCTTATTCGACTATAGATTGCGCGCGGCATTTCCGGCGCCCTTGGGGGGCGCTGGGCGACGCCGTGGGCAACAAGCATAGAACGATCGGATCTTCGCCATGCAGCTTCGCAGCTTCATTTTCCTGGGACTTTGCGCCGCACTCGGCATGAGTTCCCCAGCCTTCGCCGGCGCGCCGGCAAATATGGCCGCACCTTCAGTTGAGAAAACCGGCGCCATCAATGTCGCCGTCAAGAGTGATGCGTCGCAATTGAAGCTTCTCAAGAAGAAGAAAAACCCGACGCCGGACGACCTCGCCCAGATCAAGAAGATCGAGGCCAAGATCGTTGCCGACAAGGAAGCCGCCAAAGCCAAGGCGCTCGAAGCCAGGAAACTGGCGATGCGCGAGGCGGCCAAGGCCAAGGCCGACGCGGAACGGCAGGCGTTCCTGGCCAAGAGGGGCAAGAGCACGCCGGCAACCGAGGTGGCCGATGCCAAGCCGGCCAAGAAGCAGGCGGCCAAGATCATCGAGCCAATCGAACCGATTGCGCCGATCCAGTCGGCCGAGCCGCTTCCGGCGGAGGCGATGAACGTCGCCTTGACCGGCAACAATGGCGAGCTGCGCAGCGAGGTCATCGGCCAGAAGCAGCCGAGCAGCGGCGGTCTGTTCGCCGGTCTCTTCGGCGGCACCTCGTCCGGGTCGTCGATCTCATATCTTCCCGAGACACGGGCTCTCGACCAGGCTCTCGCCAAGAAGGAAGCCAAGAAGCAGTTCAAGGTGAAGCCGGAATTCGTGCCGCAGGACGTGGAGTTTACCGGTTACGATGCCGGCACCATCGTCATCGACACCAGCGCGCGGCGCCTCTACCTCGTCGAATCGTCCTCCACCGCGAGGCGCTATGCCATTGCGGTCGGCCGCGAAGGCCTGCAGTTCAAGGGCACGGTTGCGGTCGGCGACAAGCAGGAATGGCCGCGCTGGATCCCGACGCTGGACATGCAGAAGCGCGAGCCGAAGCATTACGGCCAGTACAAGGACGGCATGCCCGGCGGTGGTCAGAATCCGCTCGGCGCGCGCGCCATCTATCTCTATGACGGCAAGAAGGACACGCATCTGCGCATCCACGGCACCATCGCACCGCAGTCGATCGGAACCAGCGCCTCGAATGGCTGCTTCCGCATGATCAACGAGCACGTGATGGACCTTTACAGCCGCGTCAGGGTTGGCACCAAGGTCGTCATCATCTGACGTTTTCGTCATCCTGCCGAAAGGGCCGGCTCAGCCGGCCCTTTTGTTTTGCCCTGTTCACGACCCAAGCGCCTTCTTGGGAAAAAACCTTCGCGGTGGTTTTTTCTCTGGCGGAATCAATCCGGCCGCGTTAAGCGATGACTCCCATGGCGCGATATGTATTCATCACAGGCGGCGTGGTTTCCTCACTTGGAAAAGGCATAGCCGCAGCGGCCCTTGGGGCTCTCCTGCAGGCGCGAGGTTATCGCGCACGCATTAAAAAACTCGATCCTTACCTCAATGTCGATCCGGGAACGATGTCGCCGTACCAGCATGGCGAGGTTTTCGTCACCGACGATGGTGCGGAAACCGATCTTGATCTTGGCCATTACGAGCGCTTCACAGGCCGCTCCGCCAATCAGCAGGACAACATCACCACCGGCCGCATCTACAAGAACATCATCGAGCGCGAGCGGCGCGGCGATTATCTCGGCGCCACGGTGCAAGTCATTCCGCACGTCACCGACGAGATCAAGAATTTCGTCCTCAACGGCAATGACGACTATGATTTCGTGCTGTGCGAGATCGGCGGCACGGTCGGCGACATCGAGGCGATGCCGTTCCTGGAAGCTATACGTCAGCTCGGCAACGACCTGCCACGCAACAACGCCGTCTACGTCCATCTGACGCTGATGCCCTACATCCCGACGGCGGGCGAGCTGAAGACCAAGCCGACCCAGCATTCGGTCAAGGAGCTGCGCGGCATCGGCATCGCGCCCGACATCCTGCTGGTCCGCGCCGACCGCGCCATCCCCAAGGAAGAGCGCAGAAAACTGTCGCTGTTCTGCAATGTGCGCGAAAGTGCCGTGATCCAGGCGCTCGACGTGCCGCATATCTACGATGTGCCGATGGCCTATCACAAGGAAGGGCTCGATTCGGAAGTGCTGGCCGCCTTCGGTATCGATCCGGCGCCAAAGCCGCGCATGGAGCCCTGGCAGGCGGTGTCCAACCGCATCCACAATCCCGAAGGCGAGGTCACCATCGCCGTGGTCGGCAAATATACCGGCCTCAAGGATGCCTACAAATCGCTGATCGAGGCGCTCTCGCATGGCGGCCTGGCCAACCACGTCAAGGTCAAGCTCGACTGGATCGAATCGGAGATCTTCGAAAAGGAGGATCCTACGCCCTGGCTGGAAAAGGTGCATGGCATCCTGGTTCCCGGCGGCTTTGGCGAGCGCGGCTCCGAAGGCAAGATCCTGGCGGCGAAGTTCGCGCGTGAGCGCAAGGTGCCGTATTTCGGCATTTGCTTCGGTATGCAGATGGCCTGCATCGAGGCGGCGCGGTCGCTGGCCGGCGTCGAGCATGCATCCTCGACCGAGTTCGGTCCGACCGAGGAACCGGTCGTCGGCCTGATGACCGAATGGCTGAAAGGCAACATGCTGGAGAAGCGCCGGGAAACCGGCGACCTCGGCGGCACGATGCGGCTCGGCGCCTATCAGGCCGAGCTCGCCAAGGGCTCCAAGATTGCCGAGATCTATGGCGACACGCAGATTTCCGAGCGCCATCGCCACCGCTACGAGGTCAATGTCGACTACAAGGAGCGGCTCGAGGATTGCGGCCTGGTGTTTGCCGGCATGTCGCCCGACGGCGTGCTGCCCGAAACGGTCGAGTACCCCGACCACCCCTGGTTCATCGGCGTGCAGTATCACCCGGAATTGAAAAGCCGGCCGCTCGACCCGCATCCGCTGTTCGCCAGCTTCATCGAGGCGGCGGTGGAGCAGAGCCGGCTGGTGTAGCAACCAGGCTGGCGGTAATGCAGACCTATGTCGCGCTGCTTTACAGCATCATCCTGAGTGAGGGGCGACGGCTCGTCATGGCCGATCTCAAGGCCATGGCGGAACAACTCGGGCTGAAGAACCCGCGCACGCTGGTGGCGACAGGCAATTTGGTCTTCGAGGCGCGGGCGACTGATATCGCCGATCTGGAACAGCGGCTGGAAGCAGCCTTCGAAAAGACCTTCGGCCGCCATGTCGATATCATCGTGCGTGGTGCCGAGGACTGGCTGAAGCTTGCCGCGGCCAATCCGTTCCCGGCCGAATCCGCCGAGGCGGGCGATCAGGTGGCCGTACGCGTGATGCGCGCGCCAGCGCCCATGGAGGCCGTGACGAGGCTCCAGGCCTATGCCGACAAGGACGAGAAAGTGACTTCGGTCGGCGGCGACATCTGGGTCGTCTTTTCGCGCGCGAGGCCAAGTTCGCGGCTGCTTGCGGCGATGAACCACAAGCGCATGGGCACCGGCACTTCGCGCAACTGGAACACGGTGCGCAGACTGGCCGAGATGGTGGACGGATAGGGTCTTCCCTTCTCCCCCTGTGGGAGAAGGTGTCGCCGAAGGCGACGGATGAGGGGTGTTCCAGCTTGGCATCGACGGCATTCCGTCACGCACCCCTCAACCGTCTCGGCGCTGCGCGCCGATCCACCTTCTCCCACAAGGGGAGAAGGGAAAAGTGCGTCAAGCCTTTGCCGTCTTCGCTCCAGCGCCGAGGGCGGCGGTGCGCAGCACGTAGTAGATGATGCCGCCGATCGCCACGCCGAAGAACCAGCCATAGACGCCCCACCACGACGGCAGCCAGTTGGTGAAGTTGGGCAGGATCGACGAGAAGGTCGCGCCGATGCTGGCGGCGATGAAGGCATTGACGTGCCAGCCGCCCTGGAAGCGGAACTCGCCATCCTCGCGATACAGCGCCTCGACGTCGACCTCGCCTTTGCGGATCAGGTAGTAATCGACCATCATGACGCCGAAGATCGGTCCCATCGTCGCGCCGATGATATTGACGAAATGCGCGGCGCCGCCGTCCCACGGCGCGAAAGGGTAGAGCAGCAGCGCGATCACGGCCGCGATGTAGCCACCCTTCTTGAAATCGATCTGACGCGGGAAGACGTTGGAGAAATCGAAGGCCGGAGACACGAAGTTCGCAACGACATTGATGCCCAGCGTCGCAACCGCGAAGGTCAAGGCAGCGAGCGCCGCCAGGAACCAGCTGTCGAACTTGGCCGAGATCTGGTCGGGGTGCAGCAACACTTCGTGATAGACGTCGTAGGCGGCAATGGTGGTGACGCCGGCGACCAGCGAGAACAGGATGAGGTTGACCGGCAGGCCCCAGATGTTGCCTTTCCGCAGCGACGCCTGGTCGGGCGCATAGCGCGCGAAATCACAGAAGTTGAGATAGAGCGCCGAGAAATAGGTCACCCAGATCGCGGCCACCGCAAACAGCGCTGTCCACGAGCCCGGCGTGCCCGGCACGCCGGCATCCTTGGTCTTCTCCAGGAGCACATCCATCGGAATGTCGCTGGTAAAGGCAAAGCTCCCCGATTTGACGCAGAGATAGATGGCCAGGAGCAGCATCATCACCCAGACGGCGGGCCCCGCCCAATCCTGGAACCGGCGCACGGTTTCCATGCCACGCTGGATGATCAGCAGCTGCAGCGCCCAGATGACGACGAAGCAGATTACTTCCAGCCCGGAATGGCCGAGGAAATGTGTGTTGGCGTTGAAGTCGGCGAACCATTGCGAGCGGATCAGCAGCGCCATGATGGCGCCTGAGGCGGCGGCCGTCTGTGCGCCATACCAGAAGCAGGCGACGATAGCACGCACCAGTGCCGGTATGTTGGCGCCCCATATGCCAAAGGAAGCGCGCGCCAGCACGGGGTAGGGCACGCCGGTCTTCACGCCGGCATAGCCGACCATGTTCATCAGCACGTAGATGATCAGCGAGCCGATGCCGATGGCGATGATGAAATTGACGAAGCCGCCGCAGAACAGGAACAGGCTGGCGGCGAGATAATAGCCCCACAAGCTATGGACGTCCGACGTCCAGACGTTGAAGATCGAAAACGGCCCCCAGTTTCGAACCTTGGCCGGAGCCAGATCCTCGTTGTACAGGTCAGGCGATGCGCCTTCTATGGTCACTGCAATATCCTCCCCTTGATTGGCCACGCGCCTCCACGCGATGACCGTGCAGGTTAAGCCTGACGCTGGGGAACCGGCAACCGATCCATTTGCCGGCTTTGGGCTTAAAGATATTCAATGCGAACCCCGATTATCGAGGGGTCGCAATGGTGGGCCGCTGTTGAATGCCACCGGTCGGGTGATTCGAATTTCGGTAATAGCGGCAACCTAAGTGATGGCCATCACCCGCTTATGGTCCTCGACTTCCGACAACAGCCAGTCCTGAAACAGGCCGGTGCCCGGCTTGTTGCCGATGCTGCGGCGCTGATGCAGGTAGATGCCGGCCGGATAAGTATGACGGGCCTGAAACGGCGCGACAAGTTTGCCTTGCTGCAGAAAATCCTGGGCCATCATCGTGTCGGCAAGCGCTATTCCGGCGCCATTGATCGCCTCGCGCATGATCAGCGTGCAGTCATCCAGCGTCGTACTGGATTTCGGCGTCGTGTCCAAAACGCCTTCCTGCTCCAGCCAACGCTTCCATCTCGTGCTCTCGCACTCATGGATCAGATGATGATTGACGAGATCGGCCGGCGATCGCAGTGGCACCGGCCCTTCGAGCAGTGAGGGTGCGCAGACCGGCGTCAGAACCAGCGGGATCATCAGCGTCAACGCCGGGCCGGCCTTGTAGACGAACTCGTCGACAATTGCCAAATCGAAGTTGGCGCGCTTGCCTGAGGTCGAGATCTCCAGCTCCACCGCCGGATGCAGCTTGCGAAAGTTCGGCAACCGGTCCGCCAGCCAAAGGTTCAGGACGGCCGGGACGCACAGGACCCGGACACGCTGGGTCCTGCTATGGGTTGGACCATCGGCGAGGCTGACATCGTCAGTGGCGCGCCAGATGGCCTCGAACGCTTCGGAGAGGCTGCGCGCATAGTAGGAGCCGCGAATGGTCGGCGTTATCTGGCGAAAGCCGCGTTCGAACAGGTCCTGGCCGAGATTCCTTTCAAGCGCACGGATGTGGCGGCTGACAGCCGAGGGCGTCAGATGCAACTCTTCCGCTGCGTCCTTGACGCTGCCGAGGCGAGCGGCGGCCTCGAAAGCGCGCATGCCGTTGAGTGAGGGTAGGGCCATTGGCCGATCATGAATTGTCGATTGAGTTTTTGTCAATCGACATGGACAGAATTGGCGTTTGATCGCCTGCCCCATTAGGGGATACCCAAAAGGCAAGAGCAACTAAGTCGTCTCAAGAAAAGGACTATTCGGGACACCGGCACCATACCACCAACGGCGGAGATCGGCTTGACCGCTCTCCACCGGTGGACAGCGAAGCTTTGCCCGGTATCGCCGCAATTGGAGAGAACACCCAGCCTATGCCTCAATCGCCAGCGCCGGTCTTCGAAACCGCGGACGAGATTTCAGCGGAAACCTCCGTCGTCGTGATTTTGCAAACTGCCCAAACAGGCTTTGGCCCCCGGGCGGCGGCTCTGGACGCGGAGATGAGCGGGATACTATCCCGTGCCTGCTCCGACCCGGCCGCCTTGGCCGAATCCGGCGCCTGCGTCGATCTTATCGCCCCGCAAGCAGTATCGACCAAGCGCGTGATCGTCCTGGCCTTGGGCAAAGCTGAAGCCGTAACGACCCTGTCCCTGGCGCGCGCCGGCGGTTTGCTTGCCGCGCATCTGGAAGGCAAGGGGGAATGCGCGGCCACGCTGGTCCTCGACCCGATCGCCGGCGTCGACCTGCCCGCTGCCGAGATCCTGGCGCGCGTCGCGCTGGGCATGCGGTTGCGGCGCTATCGTTTCGACATGCGCAACCGGCGGCAAGGGGCGGGAGCGGATCGAACCTTGCGGGTGAAACTGGTCGGGGCAGGCGGACCGGACCTGACCTCGGCGCTGGCTCGGATCAATGCCATCGCGGATGGCGTCGAATATGCACGGACCCTGGTCAACCTGCCGCCGAACCATCTCCACCCCGACAATTTCCACGACCATCTGGAACCGCTGCGTGAAGCCGGTATCGACATCGAAATGCTGGATGCCGCGCAACTGAAAGACCTCGGCATGAACGCGCTGCTGGCCGTTGGGTCGGGCTCGGCACGGCCGCCGCGGGTTGCCGTCCTGCGCTATCGCGGCAAGGGGGCTCCCGCCCAACCGCTCGCTTTCGTCGGCAAGGGCGTCTGTTTCGATTCGGGCGGCCTCTGCATCAAGGGCGGGACGCAGATGTTCGACATGAAGGCCGACATGGGTGGGGCAGCGGCCGTGGTCGGCCTGCTGATAGCGCTCGCCCGACAAGGCAGCCCAGTACACGTTGTCGGCGTTCTTGGCATCGCCGAGAACATGCCGTCCGGCACCGCGCTCAAACCGCGCGACATCATCACGACTGCCTCGGGACAGACCGTGGAAGTGTTCGACACGGATGCGGAGGGGCGCCTGCTTCTGGCCGACTGCCTCCACTATGCAGCCACGCGTTTCAATCCTTCGGTGATCGTCGATCTGGCGACGCTGACCTATTCGGTGACGCGTGGCCTGGGATCGATATTCGCGGGCCTGTTCAGCACCGACGATGCCATCGCGTCACAGATGATCGCGGCCGGAGAAACGGTCGGCGAACGGTTCTGGCGGCTGCCGCTCGACCGGGCCTACGACGAGGGTCTGCAATCGCCGTTCGCGGATCTGCGGCATCACGCCAAGGACATGGAAGACGGCGATGCTCCCTACGCCGCGGCCTTCCTGCGTCATTTCACGGAAGATCGCCCCTGGGTGCATCTCGACATCGCCAGCAAGGAACTGACCGACACCGATCGGCCTCTTGGCAGGCAAGGTGCCACTGCCTTCGGCGTGCAGATGCTGGAAGAGTGGGTGCAGCAAAAACTAAGTCGCGTCACGAGCAACAAGATGCCTTCAAACGCTGGGAACCGGAATGTCGTCTGAGATCATTGGCAGGGAAGGAAGAGCCCCCTTCGGCGCTTACGAGACCTGGTATCGGGTCAGTGGCGAACTCGGTGGCGAAAAGGCGCCTGTGGTGATCCTGCATGGCGGGCCGGGCGTCGCCCACAATTATGTCGACGCCTACAAGCTGCTTGCGCGAAGAGATCGCGCCGTCATCCACTACGACCAGTTGGGCTGCGGCAATTCCACCTTGCTGCCTGAGAAAGGCGCCGATTTCTGGACACCCCGGCTGTTCATCGACGAACTTGAAAACCTGGTCGACCATCTCGGCATTAGGACGGGCTTCCACGTGCTTGGCCAGAGCTGGGGCGGCATGCTGGGCGCCGAATATGCGGTCACGCGGCCACAGGGTCTGAAGTCGCTGACCATCGCCAACTCGCCGGCGTCCATGAAGCTGTGGGTCGAAGAGGCCAACCGGCTGCGAGCCGACCTGCCTGCGGATGTCCAGGAAACGCTGACCCGGCACGAGCAGGCCGGCACGACGGACGATCCGGCCTACCAGGCGGCGACGATGGCGTTCTACGAGCGGCATGTCTGCCGGGTCGTGCCTTTCCCACCCGAGGTGACGGAGACCTTCGCCCAGGTTGTGCGCAATCCGACGGTCTATCATGTGATGAATGGGCCGAACGAGTTCCATGTCATCGGAACGCTGAAGAACTGGAGCATCGTCGACCGCCTGCCGGCCATCGACGTTCCCACATTGATCATCTCCGGACGTCACGACGAGGCCACGCCCGCGACCGTGCAGCCCTACAAGGACGGCATCAGAGGGTCGCGCTGGGAGATATTCGAGCATTCCAGCCACATGCCACATGTCGAAGAGCAAGATGCGTGCATGCGGGTGGTGGGAGACTTCCTGGACAACAACGACAACTGAAAAAAGGGGAATCAAAACATGAAGAAACTGCTTCTGGCGGCGTCAGCCGCGGCATTGCTGGCCGGCACATGGCTGGCTCCGGCACAGGCCGAATATCTCAAAGAACACCGCGGCGGCACCATTCGCCTGCTGGCCCGCTCGGCAGCAGGAACGCTCGATCCGCACATCAATTACACGGACCAGGGCTGGCAGATGTACCAGCCGATCTATGATGGCCTGGTGGCCTTCCGCAAGGCCGAGGGCATGGACGGCTTCACCATCGTTCCCGATCTGGCCGAGGCCCTGCCGCAGGTCAGCAATGACGGCAAGACCTTCACCTTCAAGCTGCGCAAGGGCATCAAGTTCTCCAGCGGCCAGGATCTTGGCGTGAAGGACGTTGTCGCTTCCTTCCAGCGCATCTTCAAGGTTTCCGGGCCGACCTCCGGCACTTTCTATGCCGGCATTGTCGGCGCCGACAAATGCCTGGCCGACACCAAGAGCTGTACTCTGGAAGGCGGCGTTGTCGGTGACGAGGTGGCCGGCACCATCACCATCAACATCACCAAGCCGGATGCCGAACTGCTCTACAAGCTTGCCTTGCCCCATGCCGTGGTCCTGCCGGCGGATACGCCCGCGGAAGACATGGGCTCCAAGCCCATTCCCAGCACCGGTGCGTACATGATTTCCGCCTTCGACCCCAACAAGGGCATGACGGTTTCCCGCAACCCCAATTTCAAGCAGTGGAACGAGGACGCGCAACCGGACGGCTATCCGGATGTCGTTCAATATGATTTCGGCCTGTCCGAGGAAGCAGCCGTCACGGCGATTCAGAACGGCGAAGCAGACTGGATGTTCGACGCGCTGCCGAGCGACCGCCTGGGCGAACTTGGCAGCAAGTCCATGGACCAGCTGCACATCTCGCCGCTTTCGGCATGGTGGTATGCGCCGCTGAACAACCGTCTTGCTCCCTTCGACAACGAAAAGGCCCGCCAGGCCGTTGCCTATGCGATCGACCGTAACACGCTGGTCAAGCTGTTCGGCGGCAAGGTGCTGGCTTCGCCGGTCTGCCAGGTCCTGCCTCCGGACTTCCCCGGCCATGAAGACAATTGCCCCTTCACCAAGGACCCCGGTGCCAAATGGTCGGCGCCCGATCTCGACAAGGCAAAGCAGCTCGTCGAGGACTCCGGCACCAAGGGCCAGAAGGTGACCATCATCGTCGAGGACACCGCCATTTCGCGGTCCATCGGCGTCTATCTGCAGAGCGTGCTGACCAGCATCGGTTATGTCGCCGACGTCAAGCCGATCTCGTCCAACATCCAGTTCACCTACATCCAGAACACCAACAACAAAGTGCAGATGTCGGTTACCCAATGGTACAAGGACTATCCTGCGGCTTCGGACTTCCTGAACATCCTGTTCAGTTGCGCCTCCTTCCGTGAAGGTTCGGATGCTTCGATCAACATCGCCGGCTTCTGCGACAAGGAGATCGACGCCAAGATGCAAAAGGCGTTGGACCTCGGCGTCACCGACCAGAAAGCCGCCGACAAATTGTGGGCCGAAGTCGACAGGCAAGTTACGGACAAGGCACCGGCCGTCGGTCTCTTCACACCGAAGCGGCTTGACTTCGTCAGCAAACGGCTTGGCAATTTCAAGTTCAACCGGCAGTTCAACTGGATGATCACCCAGTCCTGGGTGCAGTAACGAACTGCGGAGGGGCACGCCCGTGTCGAACATAGCTGTCGCCGCGCCGCGCAAGACGCGAGGGCCCTGGGCCGTCGCGTTTGCGAAGCTGGCAAGGGACAGGGCTGCCATGGCATCCCTGGCCGTGTTCCTCCTCATCGTCCTTGCCTGTCTCAGTGCGCCTCTCTATGCGAAGTGGGCAGGCGTGGACCCATTCGCCTCGACGCTCGACGCCGTCATCCAGATCGACGGCGCCGACGTTCCGGTGATGGAACAGTCAACGGAAGGGCTCGGGCTTGGCTACACACCGCTCGGCCCGACCTGGCGGCTCGGCAATTACTTCCTCGGCGCCGACAGCCAGGGGCGCGATGTCATGGCCAGGATGCTCTATGGCGGGCTCAGCTCACTGTTGATCTCCGGAGCAGCCACCATCTTCACCCTGATCCTGGGCACGGCGGCGGGATTGATCGCCGGCTATTTCGGCGGCATCACCGACACGGTGCTGTCGCGCTTGCTGGATGTGCTGTGGGCGTTTCCGATCTACCTGCTGGCGATTTCACTTTCCATCGTCACCATCGCGCATGGCATCACGATCGGGTCGATCCAGATCGAGTCCGGCAGTCTGTGGCTGCCGGTCATCATCATCGGCATCGTCTACGTGCCTTATGTGGCGCGCCCGATACGCGGGCAGGTCCTGTCGCTGCGCCATAGCGAATTCGTGCTGGCCGCGATCAATCTGGGCGTGCCGGGATGGCGCATCCTGTGGCGCGATATCCTGCCCAACGTCACCACCACGCTCATCGTCTTCGTGCCGCTGATGATGGCGCTGAACATGCTTACGGAATCAGCACTCTCCTTCCTTTCGATCGGTGTGCAGCCGCCCGCCGCGAGCTGGGGCACCATCATCCAGGACGGACAGGCGCTGCTTTACACCAGGCCACTGGTGGCGCTGGTGCCGGGCCTGGCGATCGCGGTTTCCGTCATGGCGCTCAATGTCTTCGGCGACGGGCTGCGCGACGCGCTCGACCCGCGCTCCAAGGTTCGGTTGGGGCGCGACTGATGATCTACGCAATCCTGCGCCGTTTCGGTCAGATGCTGTTCGTGATGTTCGGCATCTCGGTCATCGTCTTCCTGATTTTCTTCGCAACGCCGGGCGCCGACCCGGCGGCGCGCATCGCCGGCCGCAATGCATCGCCCGAAGTGCTGGAAGCGGTGCGCCACAGCTTCGGCTTCGATCGCCCGCTCTACGTGCAATATGTGAAGATGATGGAGAAGATCTTCGTCACGGGCGATCTCACCTCCTTCGTCAATCGGGGCTGGAAGGTGGTGCCGGCGGTGCTGGATTCGATCCCGGTCACGCTTTCGCTGGTGTTCGGGGCGGCGATCCTGTGGGTCGTCGTCTCCATCGTCATCGGCATCGTCGCCGCCGCCACGCGCGACAGCTGGCTGGACAAGCTTCTGATGGCGCTGGGGCTTCTCGGCATTTCCATGCCGGTCTACTGGCTGGGCGAGGTGATGAACCTGATCACCCAGAGCCGCTACCACGACAGCTGGGCGTTCTCCTGGGTGCCACCGCTCGGCTACAAGAATTTCTCCGACGATCCGAAAGGCTGGTTCCTGACCCTCGTCATTCCGTGGATCACGCTGGCCATCCTCTACATCGGCATTTACGGGCGCGTGCTGCGCGCGGCGATCATCGAAACCCTGCAGGAAGACTATATCCGTACGGCCCGGGCCAAGGGCCTGTCGGAGACCCGCATCCTGCTGCGCCATGCCTTGCGCACGTCGCTCATTGCGTTCGTCACCCTGTTCGGCCTGGACTTCGGCGCGTTGGTGGGAGGCTCCGCTTTGCTGACGGAGGTGGTGTTCGGGCTGCACGGCATCGGCAAGCTCACCTATGACGCGCTGCAGAATCTCGATCTGCCGATGATCATGGCAACGGTGATGTACGCGTCCATGTTCGTGGTCATCGCCAATGCGGTCATTGATTTCGTCTACATCCTTCTCGATCCGCGCCTGAGGACATCATGATACTGTCGGTGCGCGACCTCAGAGTGTCTTTCCGCACCAATGACGGCCTGGTGCGGGCCATCGATGGCGTTTCCTTTGACCTCGAAGAGAGCGAGATCCTCGGTGTCGTCGGCGAATCCGGTTCCGGCAAGACGGTGTCGCTGCTGGCCGTCATGGGCCTCATCACCGATCCCAACGCCGACATAGAAGGCTCGATCCGCTACAAGGGCCGCGAACTCGTGGGACTGCCCGCGCGCGAACTCAGGCGGCTGCGCGGCAACGAGATCGCGATGATCTTCCAGGATCCGATGACCGCGCTGACGCCGGTCTACACGGTCGGCTGGCAAATCGCCGAACAGATCCGCGCGCATCGCAACATCAGCAAGTCCAAGGCGATGGATCGCGTGGAGGAACTGCTGGCCGAGGTGAATTTTCCGAACCCACACGAGGCGATGTCGCGCTACCCGCACCAGCTTTCGGGCGGCATGCGTCAACGGGCGGTGATCGCCATGGCTTTGTCCTGCAATCCGGCACTGCTGGTGGCCGACGAACCGACCACGGCGCTCGACGTCACGGTGCAGGCCGGCATTCTCGACCTGGTGCGCAAGCTGCGCGCGACGCACAAGTCGGCTGTGGTCTTCATCACGCATGACATGGGCGTGGTCTCCGAACTCGCCGACCGCGTCATGGTCATGTATGCGGGCCGTGTGGTGGAGCGCGGCAGTCGCGCGGAGCTGTTTTCCGACCCCCGACACCCCTATACACGGGCGCTGCTCGGTTCGATCCCGCCACTGACCGGCGAGAAACCACGGCGCCTGCCGGCCATTCCTGGTTCGCCGCCGTCGTTGCTGCGATTGCCGCAAGGCTGTGCTTTCGGCCCGCGATGCCCGGTTCACTACGAGCCCTGCGCGACCGGCAAGCCCGACCTTGGGGGCGGCACCCACGCCGCCGCATGCTTCAGGGTGGCACAGGCATGAGCGGACCGATGACCGACAAAGACCGCCCGATCCTCGAGACGCGTTCGCTGGGAAAGCGTTTTTCGATCGGCACCCGTTTTTCCGCCGAAGGCAAGCGAACCGTGCAT
This sequence comes from Mesorhizobium norvegicum, assembly GCF_004919685.1. Lineage (GTDB taxonomy): Bacteria > Pseudomonadota > Alphaproteobacteria > Rhizobiales > Rhizobiaceae > Mesorhizobium > Mesorhizobium norvegicum. The sequence continues at coordinate 49,450 of NZ_SMYZ01000086.1, forward strand.
GCGGTCGACAATGTTTCCCTGACCGTGTGGCGTGGCGAGACGGTCGGGCTGGTTGGCGAATCCGGATGCGGCAAGTCCACGCTGGCGCGCTGCCTGGTGAGGCTCCACGACATATCGGACGGCGAGCTTCTGTTCGAAGGTGAAGACATCACCTCGAAGTCTCTGTCCGAACTCCGGCCGCTCCGGCGCCGCCTGCAAATGGTTTTCCAGGACCCGTCGGCGTCGCTCAATCCGCGTCGGCGCGTCGGCGACCTGGTGGCCGAGCCGCTGCGTATCCATAGCAAGCTTTCGTCGAACGAGATCAAGAAACGCGTCGCGGAACTGTTCGACCTCGTTGGATTGCTGCCGGATCATGTCATGCGGTATCCGCATGAATTTTCCGGCGGACAGCGCCAGCGTGTCGGCATAGCGCGGGCCATTGCATTGAACCCCGACCTCGTCGTGTTGGACGAACCCGTCTCCGCGCTCGACGTGTCGGTGCAGGCGCAAATCGTCAACCTGCTTGCCGATCTGCAGGAGAAGCTGAACCTCACCTACATCTTCATCGCCCACGACCTGTCCGTCGTGCGTCAAGTGTCGACCCGCATAGCGGTCATGTATCTCGGCTCGATCGTCGAGGAAGGGCCGGCGGAGGAGGTGTTTGCCACACCAGCCCATCCTTACAGCCAGGCGCTGATCTCGGCGGTTCCCGTCGTCGAGACGACGCCCAGCGGGACGCGCAAGCGCATTATCCTCACCGGCGACGTGCCGAGCCCGCTCAAGCCGCCATCCGGGTGCCGTTTCCACCCCCGATGCCCGATCGCAGCGGAGCGCTGCCGCTCGGAGCGGCCGCAGCTGAGGGAATACCGACCCGGTCGCAAAGTCGCGTGCCACTTCCCGACGGTATAGCCGACATTCATGATCGCATTCGGCTGGCAGATTTTTAAAAATTCTATTTTCTGCGTGGAACCAACAGGCGGATAGCCCGTTTCATTGGGTTCGATCGAGCGCATCGCGGTCGACCGGGAGGAACGATGGACTATTTGCATTTCTTTTCGCCCGTGCGGATTTCGCGTGGGCAGGGACATCCTGCTGAAGAAGTCGATAGTGTTGCCGAGGCCATGGTGTTCTTGCGGAAATGGCCGACGGGACGGCGCGGTCCGGTCTATCAGTGCGCGCTGAATTGCTGCTCGGCCGCCTTGTCGGGCCAGATGTCGGCCGAGGAAGCAAGGAAAGCGTTCACAGGCTTTGCCCGCATCACGCGCCTGCTCGATGACGACATGGCGTTGCCGGTGGCTGGCGAAAGCATGGCGAGCGTGCACGCGCTGCGGCGGTAGGCGCCTGTTGTCTTGACGCTCTTGCGAGGTCTCGCGCCATGGCGGCGCGGGTTTTGTTTTGCGATGCGCTTCGGAGCTAACCACTCTAACTCTTTGTTTTGACGCAATTCCCAAGGGAAAGCGCTATGCGCTTTTCCCAGGAAGGCCGTTTCACACCTTTCCTGGAATTGCTCTAGGTGACGGAATAACGGTCGATCGCCCAAAGCCAACTGCCATCGGCTTGCCGCCGGGCAACCTCGCTGGTCACGTCGCCGTCGGGAAGTCGGGTCGATGTGAGCGCAAGGTCGCCGCAAACGAGCGCCGGCCGTTGCTCTCCCACGGCGAACTTCCGTCCTGACGCGGCGATTTCGGCATAGTAACCGCGAATGGCCTCCCGGCCGTGCAGCAAGCGTCCGTCACCACAGTCGATAACCGCATCCGGTTTCGAACAGGGCGGTCATGCCGTCGACATCGCCCGCATGCTGCCGCGAAATCAGCAGGGGCTCCAGTTGCTGGGGATCGTAGACAGGTTTTCTCTCTGCTGGGTCGCCCATGTTGACCTCCGCTGCGCTTCCAACGAAATCCTATCGCAAACCCTTTCACCCGTCCGTGACAGGTCGAGGAATTTTCTGGATCAGCGTTGCCACCCACCGGCGGCCTCAAAAGCCCGGCGGTTGAAAGAAGCGGCAAATAGGCTAAATAGGCGCCGCAATGGCCCGATTTGGCCGACCTCGATTGGACGACATGCTGGAAGCAAAGCTTGCCATAGCACCTATGATGGATTGGGCGGACAAGTAAGTAAAATCAAATAGTTATGGGAGACCGTGTGCAAAAACTGCACACGAAAGTTCTGCTTCTATTCCATTTCCGATCCTGCGATAGACCCGCCGATCAGTCTTTTGCCTGGCCGTGTGCCGCTACCAGTCGCCAGTTCGACCACGAGGATCGCCGCCGTATCCACCCCCAGCCGTCTGTTGCCAGGTTGGTGTTCTGCGGCCAATCGCGCGTCTCCGACGGGGTTGAGCCAATAAAGCGCTGTTGCGTCTCCGCTGCGAGCATCCAGTTCCCTGGGGTTCTTGGAAGCTTTTCGGACTTTCTGCCTTGCGCCTCCGTCCGAATCGCATGTGCTTGTGAAGGAGATTGGGGGCACCAGGACATACTTTTGGGCACGCTTGATTATCGCACTCGCTCTGGACCTGAATGCCCTCGGCTACCCAGACGTCGCGATCGATCGCCTGCCGGGGGTTCGAGTCGGAAGAGCGCTACCGCCTTTCCCCCCACTCACTGAATTGCCAGTTCCGGCTTCGCTGCTACGGCTGAGCGATTTGAGCCCATCTAAGTACGAATCTGGTGGGGCATAGCAAGACGACGAGCCTCTCGCCTTTATAGCCGTTCTGCTCCCTCTCTAGACGCCCACCTCGTCGGCGGTGGATTCCATGCCAGGTGGGCGGCTTCGAGACATCCTGACGATCTCGGGGCGGACCGTGATCTGTGTATCGCGAAATGCCTGGCGGAACGCGCGTGGTGATTGACCGAACTGGGCGGTGAAAGCCCGGGTGAAAACCGAGGGGTAGGAAAAGCCGCAAGCATAGGCGACATCCTTGATTTCACGCTCTTCGTAGAAAAGCAGGTTGCGCGCCGCCTGCAGGCGCGAGCGCAGATAGAGCTGGTTCGGGGTCTGGTTGAATTGCCGAAGACAGCAGCGCTCCAGTGTCCGCACCGAAATACCGAGGTGGCGCGCAAGGCTCTTCGGCGACAGCGGGAAATCGAGATTGTCTTCCATCAACGCCACGATCCTGTGGGACAAGGAAGGTCGTGCTTCGCCAATCGCATCATCGTCCGTTCGCTGCGGATGAATACCTTCGCGCGGCGTATGAATGAGCGCATTGGCGACTTCCTTGGCGAGGCTCGCCCCGCGCAGCCTTCCGATCAGATCGAGCATCATGTCGAGCGTTGCCACTCCGCCCGCGCAGAAGGCAAGTTGACGATCGATGAAATAGATCTGGTTCTTTGTCTCGGCCGCCGGAAAATGCTCAAGGTATGATGACACCGCCTCCCAGTGCACCACCGCCTCGCGATCGCCCGTGAGGCCAGCTGCCGCAATGGCAAAGGCGCCCGTGTCGACGCCTATGATCATCGATCCATGCCGGTACGCATTGCGCAGGGCTCCGCGCACGTTGGCCGATATGTTTTGCGTCGGCAGATTGCCTTCCAGGACAACCAGAAAGTCGCAGCGCGGAAAGTTGGCCAGATCGTGGTTCGCGGCAACCCACATGCCGTTGCTGGCGCGTACCGAGTCGCCCGAATCCGAAATCATGATCCATTCGAAAAGATGCTGACCGCTGTTCTGATTGGCTATGCGCAGCGTCTCGGTCGCCATGATCAGGGCATTCATGGGAAATTCGGGTTGCAGCAGGAAGGCGAACCGCGGCCGGCGGTTGGAGGCGGCTGCGATGACGAGATTCGTATCTGCGACCATGACAAGCGTCCGAGAAAATTGCCGATGACGTTCCAGATATATTGTGTGACGCTGTGGATCAACTCTTGGGCGGCCGATTGGCCAACACTGTCACTACGCCGAGAGCACGTTCTGGGACGATCTCGACGAGGGAACATAGAAAAATAAGCTCTAACAGAGCGTGGTGAGCGCCTAGCGCATGCCGCGTGGGAGATTGTCATGGATTTGACTTCATTGAACAAATCGACTTTTGCCCTGAACCGCAGAACACTTTTGAGGTCGGCTGCGGCCGCTGGGGTCGGTCTTGCCGTTCCGCACATCTGGACCGGCCGCGCCTCGGCCGCCAACCCGATCGAGATCGTGCATTGGAGCTGGCTATCGGCTTCGGACGGCGAGGTGTGGGCCAAGATGATCGCCGCCTTCAACGACGCGCACAAGGACAAGGGTGTCCAGATCCGCATGGAGGTGGTTCCTGAGGAGCAATATGTAACCAAGGTGCTTGCGGCCTCGGCCACCGGCAAGGCGCCAGACTTTGGCTGGGGCACGGCCGGTAAGTCGGCCCAGTTGGCGCGCGACGAGGTCATCATACCGCTCGACGATCTCATCGCCGGCTCGGGTCTCGATCTTGCCGACTTCAGTACGACGTCGATCGCCGGGTCCCGCTATCCGAAATACGACAACAAGGTCTTCATGATCCCCATGGACCTGATGAGCCTTCAGCCTGAAATCAACCTCGATCATGTCAAGGAAGCTGGCCTCGACGCCAGCAAGCCGCCACTGGATGGCGACACACTGCTGGAATGGGCGATGGCCATGACCAAGCGTGAAGGCGACAAGGTCACTCGCTCGGGGATCATGATGACTGGTTCTGGCGTTCAGCCGACCGTCACCTGGGGGATCGTTGCGGAACAGATGGGCTTCCAGCGTGCCAGTGACGATCTGAAGACAGCTTGCGTGAACCCCGATGCCGGCAAGGCGGCGATGCAATGGGTGCTCGACCTTTTCGACAAGCACATGGTTTCGACCCGCGACGTCACCGACCGCTACAAGGCTTTCGGAACCGGGCAGGGCTCGATCTTCTGGACCGGCCCTTGGACACTTGCCGGCTACGTGGCACAGAAACTGCCATTCAAGACGGTGCTGTTTCCCAAGATCGGCGCCAAGCACGTGACATATCTCGAGATGGGTGGCCTGGAATTCTACAAACAGGCTGACCCAGGGCGCCACGAAGCTACAATGGCGGCCGTCAAATGGCTGTCGGATAACAGCTTCCTGTGGACGACGGTTGGGCGCGGCGCCTCTCCACGCAAATCGATCCTGGAGCGTCCGGATTACAAGACCGCTGGCAGCCCGTGGGATATCCGCGGCGCCTTCGTCGACGGAATGAGCTTTGCCACCATCGGCGAGATCCCGGTGGTGAATGGTCCCAACTTCACGATCTACTCAGGTGGAAATTTCCTCGCCAAGACGCTCGAGGGCGTATGGTCGGGACAGACGACGATCGACGCGGCGATGCAGCAGATCCAGACGCAGTGGCAGTCCGACTTGGACGAAGGCTGATCCCGGGATACTTTTCCGGGACCCTGACTGATCCCTTGCCCGTCGCGCCGAACATCGCGACGGGCCCCTCCTGACCATTGCCGCAAGGCGGACAGATCGACATGACAACGGCAATCTTGCAAGGCCAGGCTGACTTCGGAGCCGAGCGCCATCAGACTGATCGGGCCGGCTATCTGCTCGTTGCCTTTTTCGCGCTGCCGTTCTTCCTGTTCAACATCCTTCCGGTGCTGTTCGGCGTCTATGTCTCGTTCACGCGCTGGAGCATCGTTGGCACGCCGAAATGGGTGGGCCTCGACAATTTCCACAAGGCGTTCACCGACCAGTGGGTCGCGGTCGCCTTCAAGAACGTCTTCCTCTACGGCCTCGTCATCGTTCCCTGCGTGACCGGGCTCGGCTTGCTGTTCGCGCTTTTCGTGAACAAGCGCTATCCGCTATCGGGTCTGGCGCGCACGCTGTTTTTCGCCCCCACGGTGGTGTCCGCGACGGTGATTGGGCTTGTATGGGTCTGGATGCTCGACACCCAGTATGGGCTCGTCAATTACTACCTGTCATTTCTCGGTTTCGACGACATCCCCTGGCTCACCTCCACGCGCTGGTCGCTGATCGGCATCAGCATCGCCTCGGTCTGGTGGGATCTGGGCCTTGCCTTCGTGCTGTTCCTGGCCGCCTTGCAGGATATTCCAGGCGAGATCATCGATGCGGCGCGGGTGGATGGCGCCAACCGCTGGCAGCGCTTCAAGCATGTGATCCTGCCGCATCTGCGACCCGTCATCAGCATGGTGGTGACGCTGCAGCTGATCTCCACGCTACGCATCTTCAGCCAGGTCTACGTCATGACCAATGGCGGCCCGGCCAGTTCCTCGTCCTCGCCGATCCACTATATCTACAATCTCGCCATCGTCAGGAACCTGTTCGGCTACGCCGCCGCGGTGTCCCTCTTGCTGTTCGTGCTGATCCTGGCGATCACCGTGGTCCAGCGCTTTCTTCTCAGGGAGCGTGCATGATGACCGCCTGGCTGGACCAAAAGCTCGAGGCGCGCGGCCTCGAGAGAGCGGATCTCTTCATCTGGCCGCTCGGCATGGCCATCGCCGTTCTCTGGGCGTTGCCCTTCGTCTGGATGGTGTCGACTTCCTTCAAGTTTCCGGGCGATGTCATGACCAAGGACATCGAATGGCTTCCCCACCGCGTCACCCTGAACAACTACATCAAGGTCTTCGATTACCCCGTCATACGCTGGGGCTTCAACAGCGTCGTGCAGGCGACGGTATCGACCTTCCTTTGCGTCCTGTTCGGCGCGATGGCCGGCTATGCATTAGCGCGCATGCGGTTTCCCGGTCGGGATACGCTGTTCTACGTCTTTCTCGCTTCGCTGATGATACCCACCGAGGTTTCGGTGATCCCGCTGCTGCTTGGCTTTGTCAAAATCGGCTGGGCAAGCAGCTATCAGGCCCTCATCTTGCCATCGATCGGCAATGTCTTCAGCGTCTACATCTTCCGCCAGTTTTTCCTGTCGTTCCCCAAGGAACTGGAGGAGGCCGCGAAAATGGACGGTGCGGGACCGTTCAACCTGTTCTTCCGCATTGCGCTCCCGCTCGCCCGGGCGCCGGCAATCGCGGCTTCCGTCATCATCTTCACCCTGAACTGGAACAATTTCCTGTGGCCGCTGCTGGTCACCTTCGACGAGTCAATGAAGACGCTTCCGGTCGGCATAGCAGCCTTCACGCCAGTGGTCGGAACGCAGACCCAGATCGAGGGCTATAGCGTCGCCATGGCGGCGGTGACCATCCTGAGTATCCCCAGCCTGCTGCTGTTCTGTTTCCTGCAGCGCTATTTCATCCAGGGTCTTTCCCAGGGCAGCGTGAAACAATGACGGTACAAACCTATTCCCGCACCGATCTTGTCGATCCTTTGCCGGCCCAGCATTTCATCGAAGGCAAGTGGCAGAAATCCACTGAGGGTCGAACATTCGAAACGATCGACCCCAGCACAGAAGCGGTGTTGGCAATCGTGGCGCGCGGCGACGCTGGCGATATCGACATTGCGGTCAGGGCCGCGCACCGCGCACTGCATGGCGACTGGCGCGGCTTGAGCCCGGCCGAGCGCGGACGGCTGCTCTTCAAGCTCGCGGATTTGCTGGAATCGGACGCCGAACGATTTGCACTACTCGAGACGCTCGATGTCGGCAAGCCGGTCAAGGAGGCGCTCGGCGACATCAGGGGAGTGTGCGCGACGCTGCGTTACAATGCCGGCGCCGCCGACAAGATGGAAGGGTCGACGATCCCGCTGGGTCGCGATGTCGTCGACTTCACCATGCTGGAGCCGGTCGGCGTGACCGGCCATATCGTGCCATGGAACTATCCGCTGGGCATGGTCGCGCGCTCGGTGGCGCCGGCACTTGCCGCGGGCTGCACGGTCGTGATCAAGCCTGCCGAGCAATCACCGCTGACGGCGCTGGCCTTTGCCGAACTGTGCCAGAGAGCGGGATTGCCCGATGGCGTGGTGAATGTCGTGGCGGGCTTTGGCGAAGAGGCCGGCGCGGCGCTTGTCTCGCATCCACTGGTGCGCGGCATCACCTTCACCGGCTCGGTCGAAACCGGGCGCAAGATCTACGCTGGCGCGGCACTGGGCCTGAAGCCCGTGGTCCTCGAACTCGGCGGCAAGAACCCCATGGTGGTGTTCGAGGATGCCGATCTGGAAAGGGCCGCTTTCGACGCGCTTGACGGCGCTTTCGGCAACAGCGGCCAGGTCTGCTCGTCGTCGTCGCGGTTCCTGCTGCATCGATCGATCCGCGAGGAATTCCTCGACCGGCTGGCGCAGGGCGCGGCCAGGCTTACCGTCGGCCGGGGCCTCGACAATTGCGATCTCGGACCGCTGGTTTCGAAGGAGCAGCATGCCAAGGTACGATCCTACATCGACGGGGGCCGCGCATCGGGAGCGACAGTGCGGCTCGGTGGCGGTCGTCCGAAAGGGCTCGAGACCGGCTATTTCGTCGAGCCGACCATTTTCGATGGCGTCGATCCGGCAAGCGCGCTGGCCCGCGAAGAGATCTTCGGTCCCGTCGCCGTGGCGCTGTCCTTCGATACCGCCGACGAGGCGCTCGCCATGACCAATGGCCTCGGCTTCGGGCTCGTCGCCGGCGTCTACAGCCGCGACATCTCGCGCGCCCTGACATTTGCCCGCGACGTCGAGGCCGGCTCGGTCTGGATCAATGGCTGGTTCATCGGCGGCGTCCAGGCGCCGACCGGCGGCATCAAGGACAGCGGGGTCGGCCGCGAGCGCGGATTGCCCGGCATCCGCAACTACCTCAGCATCAAAAACATCGGAATTCGGCTGTAGGCCGAAAAAACCAACACATCCCAAAAGAGGAAATCAGGGAATGACTGTTATGAAAGACGTTGAGCACTTCACGATCTTCAAGGACCCGGCGCATTGCGTCAACCAGATCGCGACGCGGCTTCTGAAGAACGGCGATATACTCGCCGTGTTCAACGAAGAGCGTTTCCCCTTCCATCACGACAGCGGCCAGACGCTGATGACCCGCTCCAAGGATGGCGGCAAGACCTGGAGCCCGCCAAAGGTCGTGCTGCCGTGGTCCGAAACGCAAGGCAATTGGGACTGCGGCATCTGCGAAACGCAGGATGGCACGCTCATCGTCAATCTGACCATCACCGGCTTCTTCAAGCGCGGCATCAAGCCCGAACAGCCGTCATGGAGCTCGCATCCCAACACCAAGGAATGGGGCGACTGGACCTGGGCCTACAAGACGCAGGCCTGGCTCGGCACCTTCGTCGTCAAGTCGAAGGACGGCGGCGAGACATGGACCCAGCCTATCCCCGTCAATGTCCGCCCGCTCAAGCATGGCGGCTGCCGCCTCGGCTGCTGGGAGTTGCCGAACGGCTCGCTGCTCATGGGCCTCTATGGTCGTATCCATGGCTATGAGGAAGAAGGCGAGGGCGAAAGCACACGTTCGGCGCTGATGCGCTCGGACGACGGCGGCGACAATTGGGAGTACTTCTCGACGCTGGGCTACGACCCGGCCAGCATCATCGACTATGAGGAGCCCGGCCTGGTCCGGCTCGCGGACGGCAGGCTGGTCTGTTTCATGCGCACGCATGTCAACCCGACCAGCGACGCCAAGAACATGGTGATGACAATCTCGGAGGATGACGGCTTCTCCTGGACGCCGCCGAAGTGGACCAACATCTGGGGCTATCCGCCGGAGATCATCGCTCTTCAGGATGGTCGCTATCTGATGGTCTACGGCTATCGCCGGCCGCCTTACGGCGTACGCGCGATCATCTCGGACAACGGCGTCACCTGGGATGTGAAGAGCGAGTTCGTCATCCGCGAAGGCGGCGTGCCCGGCCTAACCGTGACGGAGACGCCCGGATCTAGCCGCATGGCGCCGGCCTCAGGCAAGATCGAGGGCGGCGATGTCGACTGGAATCATCCCGGCGTCTATCAACACATCGGCTACCCAAGCGTCGTCCAGACGCAGGATGGCGCGATCGTCTGCTCGTACCATGAGTGGAGCGACGACCCGAAGCCGCTGCAATATGTCCGTTGCACGCGCTTCCGGATCTGAGCTCCGACGATGAAATCCGGCGCGGCAGCCTTGATACCTCGAATGGATCATCAGACGATCCATTGCGATCCGCATGCATACAGCGCGCATCCGCATCTCGCTGTTGCGGCCAACGACAATTGGCTGCTGGTATTCACGCAGTCGCGCCGCCGTGCCGGGATCCTGCATCCACCGCAGGACCCGCTCTACTGCAACATGCTGATGCGATCGGCGGACGAGGGGAGAAGCTGGTCGGCGCCTTCCGTCGTCCCTGGCTTCGGCTGGCAAGGCGTGGAATGCGCCGGGCTTACCCCGTTGCGCTCCGGTGTCGTGTTGCTGAATCAGTGGCGCTTCGACTGGCATACGCTTGCTCATGCGCAAGCCAACCTTGCACCTGACGCATATGCGGGGCCGGAAGAATTGATGGGAGCGGAGGCCATGGCGGCCGAGCTTCAGGATTGGACGCCCCAGAGGACAGCGCTTGTTGAACACTATCCCTGGGCGCGCGGCGGCGGGCAGACATGGGTTCATCGTTCGCTTGACGGCGGAAACACCTTCATCGCCTCGAAGCGCATCGACACGACGCCTTTCAGCGGCGGCTACGGTATGCGTGGCGGCATCGAGGTCGACAGCGAGATCATGTTGCCGCTTTGTGACGTGCCTAACTATGCCGCCGTCTTCACCGTGCGGTCAGGCGATGGCGGCCAGAGCTGGTCCGAGCCGCTCCTTGTCGCGGCGGGCGAGGGGCATGCCTTCGAGGAACCGGCACCCATCCTGCTGCGCGACGGCCGCATCGTCATGCTCTTGCGCGACAATGTCTCGCGCATCCTGCATGTCGTCAGTTCCAATGATGGAGGTGTCTCGTGGAGCGCCCCGTCGCCGACCGGGATCGAAGACTATCCGGCCGATATGGTGGAACTCGACGACGACCGCATCGCCTGTGTCGCCGGCAGGCGGCGCGCGCCTTTCGGCATTGCGCTCTACATCTCTCAAGACAAGGGAAACAGCTGGAATTCGGCCAGTCCCTACATGGTCCGCTCAGACCTTCCCAACCGGGATCTGGGCTATCCATCGCTGGCGCTGCGCGCCGATGGCAGCCTCTACGTTGTCTACTACGCGCAGGATTCCCAAGGCGTCACGGGCATCCATGCCAGCGTTCTCGTGCCCGACGCTGACGGCAGGCACCAGGAAGGACTTGCTTATGGCCAAGGTTGAGCTTTCGGGCGTCTCCAAGAAATACGGCGAGAAGATCATTATCCCCGGCGTCGATCTGACGATCGAGCATGGTGAATTCCTGGTCTTCATCGGGCCGTCGGGCTGCGGAAAATCGACGTTGCTTCGCATGATCTGCGGCCTGGAGCCGATCAGTGGCGGCACGGTTGCCATCGGCGGCAAGCCGATGCGCGGCGTGCCGCCGGCAAATCGCGGCGTGGCCATGGTGTTCCAGAGCTATGCGCTCTACCCGCATAAGACGGTCGCCGAGAACATGGCCTTCTCCCTGCTGATGCAAGGCATGCCGAAAGCCGAGCGCGACAGAAGGGTCGCCGCCGTCGCCGACACGCTTCAGCTTGGCCCGTTGCTGGGCCGGCTTCCCAAGGAGCTTTCCGGAGGACAGCGGCAGCGCGTGGCGATCGGCCGGGCGATCGTGCGTGAGCCCGAAGTGTTCCTGTTCGACGAGCCGCTGTCGAACCTCGATGCCGAACTTCGCGTCCAGATGCGGCTCGAACTCGCCAAGCTGCACAGAAGCCTTGGTGCCACGATGATCTACGTCACGCACGATCAGACCGAGGCGATGACGCTGGCCGACCGGATCGTGGTGTTGCGCGATGGCGTGATCGAGCAGTTTGGAACGCCGGCACAGATCTACGACGCGCCCTGCAACCGGTTCGTCGCCGGCTTCATGGGTTCGCCCAAGATGAGTTTTCTCGAGGCGTTCGTTGAGAGGCAGGAAGGCACGCGCCTGACGCTGCAGATCGCGGGAACGACCGGCGGCAGCGTGGAACTGGACCTGGCGCAGCCGATGGCGCTGTCAGGCAGCGTGACCGTTGGCATCCGGCCCGAGCATTTCAACACGCACCGTACGGCCGGTCCGCGGCTGCAGGCCGACGTCGAATTTGTCGAGCGGCTCGGCGGCGAGAGCTTCCTGCATGCGCCGACGCATCCGGCAGGCACGCTGATCATGCGCCAGGGCGATGAGGAAGCAAGAAGCGTCGGGACAGGAAAATGCGAGATCGGGGTTGATTGGCGCAAGGCGCATCTGTTTGCCCGGGACGGCAGAACGATACCGCTCACACGGGAACTCCAGGGGCGGGACTGATCCTGGCCCTGCGCTCAGCTTCGTCAACCCGACGGCGCGTGCGAAGGTCAACGCGAAACATACAGAGCCGCGGGCGACGGCGACGGTGCCGGCCTGCATGAGGGAGACGACTGTGGACTTTGAAAAATTGAAATCGCGTCTGGCGGGATGCTACGTAACAATACCAACGCCGTTCGAGGACAGCGCTGGCTTTCCGGTCGATCACCAGGCGATCAGGGTCTATGTCCGCTTCCTGATCGACAATGGCCTGAACACCGAATATGCCACGCTCCTGGCGGGCGGGGCGGCTGGCGACTTTTCGACGATGTCGTTCGAGGAGCGGATCGGCGTTGGCGAAACCGTTGTCCACGAAGCGCAGGGGCGCGTTCCCCTTGCCTTCGGCGGGCAATCGACCAGCACGCTGGAACTGGTGCGGTTGGCGCAAGCGGCGCAGTCGATGGGGTTCGACTTCCTGCAGGTGTCCTGCCCGTTCTATTTCACTCACACGGAAGCCGATTTCGAGGAGTTCGTCATGGCCGCGGCCAAGGCGGCGCCGAACATCGGCATCATCGTCTACAACACATTCTGGACCTCGACGAGCCTGTCGTTCGGCATGATCGATCGTCTGGCAAAGATCGAGAACGTGGTGGGCCTGAAATGGGCGACGCCGCGAACGGACGCGATGGAGTTTGAGGACGTCACCTCGAATTTTTCCAAACGCTTCACGATCATCGACAACAATCTGTTCTTTCCCTATTCGGCGATGCCGTCGCTGGGTGCGCAGGCGTTCGAGGTGCATCTGTGCAACTACTGGCCCGAATGGGGCATCAAGCTCATCGACGAAGTCAAGGCGGAGAACTACCCCGAGATCGCGCGGATGATGGTGGAAGAGGCCATGCCCTTCTACAAACTGTGGGTCGAGATCGAGAAAGGCTACACGAGCGGTGACGGCTATCTCGACAAATTGTGCATGGAACTGATCGGACTGCCTTCGAGCCGCTGCCGCCCGCCAACACGCGACATTCGTGAAAACTATCGTGCCAAGACGCTTGCCATGATGCGGGCCGCGGGCGTGCCGCGCCTCGTGGCCAAGTAGACAATGCAAGCCGACAATGCCGGGAACATAACAAGAAGCAACAAATCAACAGGAGCGACCGCTATGACCAATTTCAGGAATTTGATGTTTGGAGCCGTGGCAACCACCATGCTGCTCGTCGGCGCCGCCAAGGCGGCCGACGATGTGAAGCTGCGCCTCAACTGGATGTACTACGGCTCCCATGCCGGCTTCGCCCTCGGCAAGGTGAAGGGGTTCTACAAGGATGCCGGCATCAACCTCGACATCCGTTCAGGCAACGGTTCGGGCTCGGCGCACCGCCTGGTCGCCAATGGCGACAGCGACTTTTCCTATGGCTCGTGCGGATCGATGGTGAACCTTGCCTCGCAGGGCGCCGCGCTGATCTCGGTAGCGGTGATCGACGCCATGGGGGCGGATGCGGTACTGGTTCGCCCCGACGCGGGCATCACCAAGATTTCCGACCTCAAGGGCAAGAAGCTGCTCACCACATCCAATGCCGGCGTCAACACGTTCTTCCCGATCGTACTGTCCACGGCCGGCCTTTCGCCTTCCGACATCACACTCACCAATGTCCCCGACGGCGCGCTCGTGTCGAGTTATCTGCAAGGCGCCGGTGATACGGTGGGCATGCTTGGCGGCATCGACGACAAGCCGGCCGAGATCAAGAAGAACGGCGGCGCCGCTCCGGTGATCTTTCCTTATTCGAGCTATGGCGTGAACCAGATCGGATATTGCATCGTGGCGCGCAAGGAGATGGTCGCGAAAAACCCGGATCTCGTGAAACGCTTCGTGCAGGCGACCATCAAGTCCTACAAGGCGGCCGAGGCCAATCCGGATGCCGCGATCGCGGCGATCGGCGACATCGTCGGCGGAACGATGAACGAGGACGAGGGCAAGGCGCAGGCGCGCGCGGTGCTCGATGTGACGCTCAGCCTTCTCTATTCGGCCGCTAACAAGGACAAGACGCTTGGCTTGAACGTGCCGTCGGATTGGGAAAGCATGGTGACGCTGATGAAGAAGTACAATGACCTCGACGCCAAGGTCGAGGCCACGCAATTCTACACTAACGACTTCGTCAAGTAATTGGCGGGCCGGAGTGGCTTGCCGTCACTCCGGTCCTCACTTCCGGCCGGGACCAGATTGAACCGTCGATGAATCCGCTTATCGAACTTACAGGCGTGCAGAAGGTGTTCGGGGCAGGCCCCGGCGCCCTGCATGCCTTCGGGCCGGTCGACATGAAGATCGAGAAGGGCGAGTTCGTCTCGCTGCTCGGTCCGTCAGGCTGCGGAAAATCGACCCTCATGCTGATGATCGCCGGGTTGCTGGAGCCCTCCGGCGGACGCATCGAGATCGACGGGCGCATAGTCGCCGGGCCGCAGACCGACATCGGCATCATGTTTCAGGACAACACGTTGGTGCCATGGCGCACGGTGCGGGGCAACATCGAGCTGCAGCTGGAACTGCGAGGCCTGTCGCCAGCCGCCCACCGCGCAAGCGTGGACGAGTTGCTCGCTTCGGTCCACCTCGAGGATTTTCAACGACGCTACCCGCACGAACTGTCCGGCGGGATGCAGCAGCGCGCCGCGTTCTGCCAGGCATTGGTGCATCAGCCCGCAACCATGCTGCTAGACGAGCCGCTCGGCAAGCTCGACGCGATGACTCGGGAAGCAATCCGCACCGATCTGCAGGCGCTGTGGATACAGCGCCATCCGACCGTTGTGTTCGTCACCCACTCGATCGAGGAGGCTATCCAGCTCTCCACCCACGTCGCCATCATCACGCCGCGCCCCGGACGCGTCGAACGGATCATTTCCGTCGATCTGCCTTATCCGCGCGATTTCGAGGTCAAGAGCAGCCCGCAATTCATCGGCTACGTCCGGCAGGCACAGGAGATATTTCGCGGTTATGGCGTCCTCTGATCGACCCTCTCCACCGGAGCGCGCCGTCCGCTGGATTGCGCGGTCATGGATGTCGATCGCCTTCTTCGCGGCGTTCTTCCTGATCTGGGAATATTCCATCGTCTGGTTCGGAATCCCGCGCTACATCCTGACGCCCCCATCGGTGGTCGTCACCAAGGGCTGGGCGGATATTGACCGGCTGCTCTACTACACCTGGATCACCGGCGTGGAGGTCGTGCTGGGTTATGCGGTGGCGGTGATACTGGCGCTACCGCTCGGTCTCGCCATCGCATTCTCGTCCATCCTGCGCCGCACGATCTATCCGTTTGTCGTCTGCGTCGAAATGGTACCCAAGATCGCCTTCGCGCCGCTCTTCATCTCCTGGCTGGGTTTCGGCCTGCTGCCCAAGGTGATCATCGTCTTCCTGGTCTGTTTCTTTCCCATCGTGCTCAACGCCATTCTCGCGTTCAGTTCGCTCAGCGAGGAACTGTCGCGCTTCAGCGTCTCGACCGGCGCGAATGCATGGCGCACCTTCGTCAAGGTCCGGCTGCCGGCAGCGCTGCCGCAATGCTTCGTCGGCTTCAAATACGCCGCGATCAACGCGACAGTCGGCGCTGCCATCGCGGAGTTCATCGGCTCAGACCAGGGGCTCGGCTTCTACATCCAGATCGTCACCGGCAACATGCGTCCGGACCTTGCCTTTGCAGGCATTTTTTTCCTGACAATCCTCGGCCTGGCTTTGTTCGGCCTGGTCACGCTCGCCGAGCGCCTTCTCATTCCCTGGCACATTTCGCTGCGACGCCAGTCGCACTGACCTCTCAATGCATCCGACGGAGACATAGACGTGACCCTGACCAAAGACAGCGCCCACGCACTCGCTTCCAAGCTGGCCCCGAACGGCCTTGCGTTCATCGACGGCAAGTTCGCCGCGGCAGCGGACGGCGCGACTTTCGACACCATCAACCCGGCGACCGGCAAGGTCATCGCAGCTGTGGCGCACTGCGGCGGCACCGATGTCGACCGCGCCGTCAAGGCTGCCCGCAAATCCTTCGACGACGGCGTCTGGTCGCGCGGGGCTCCCGAGTTTCGCAAGGAAGCGCTGTTGCGGCTCGCCGACCTCGTACGCGCCAATGCCGACGAACTCGTCGTTCTCGAAAGCATCGACAGCGGCAAGACCATCACCGACTGCGCCAACGAGATCGGGCGAGAGGTTCCGAACTTCTTTCAGTGGTATGGCGAACTGGCCGACAAGTCTTTCGGCAAGGTCGCGCCGACCGGAGAGAATGCCTTGGCCCTCATCGTCAAGGAGCCTGCCGGCGTCGTCGGTCTCGTCCTGCCATGGAATTTCCCGCTGCTGATGGCAGCCTGGAAGATGGCGCCCGCGCTCGCTGCCGGCTGCTCCGTTCTGGTGAAGCCCGCCGAGCAGACGCCGTTGTCCGTCCTGCGCCTCGCCGAACTCGCGCAGGAAGCCGGCATTCCGGACGGCGTGCTCAACGTGTTGCCCGGTCTCGGCGAAACCACGGGTCAGGCGATCGGCCGTCATCCCGATATCGACATCGTTTCCTTTACCGGATCGACCGAGGTCGGCGGTTATTTCCTGCGCTACGCCGGCGAGAGCAATCTCAAGGTGATTGGCCTGGAGATGGGTGGCAAAAGCCCGTTCATCGTGCTGGATGATGCCGATCTTACTGACGATCTGATCGAGCATGCCGCGATGTCCGCCTTCTGGAATGGTGGCCAGAACTGTTCCGCGAACATGCGGCAGCTTGTCGACCGCAGTCTGGCCGAGGAGTTCGCTCATCGCGTCACCGTCCGCGCCAAGGCATTCCGTGTCGGCGATCCACTCGACCCGGCGACCAATATTGGCGCCATGGTCACCGCCGAACACCGGACTCGCGTGATGGGCTATATCGAGCGCGGATCGGCCGAAGGTGCCCGCTTGCTGACCGGCGGCGGCTCGACGGGGCCAGGCTACTTCATCGAGCCCGCTGTCTTTGCCGATATGACGCCCACGATGAGCATCGCTCGCGAGGAGATATTTGGCCCTGTCCTCGGCGTCCTGCCGGTCGCTGGAATGGAGATGGCGCTTCAGATCGCACGCGATACCGACTACGGCTTGCACGCGACCGTGTTTACCAAGGATATCGACCGCGCCATCCACATGGCGCGGCGGCTGCCCTGCGGGACGGTCTCCGTCAACGGCTTTTCGGAAGGTGACGTCAAGACGCCCTTTGGCGGCTACAAGCGCTCCGGCTCGCTTGCCCGCGACAACGGCACCGAGGCCATGGATCAGTATCTGCAGACCAAGACGATCTGGATCAGTACCGCGCAGCCCTCGGTGTCCCTATGATGGATATTGCGGTCTGCGGCGCATTTGCTGACGAGCAGGTCGCGCGGCTCAGGGACGGCGCGGGTGATATTCCGGTCAGGTTGATGGAGGCCGAAGCCGACTGCCACAGCGCCATCGTTTTCGGCAATCCCGAGCCTGGCAAGGTTGCGGCAAACCCGAACCTGCGCTGGCTGCAACTGGAATCGGTGGGGTTCGGAGAATATGCGGGCCTCGACTGGAAACGCAGCCACGGTGAAACGCTGGTTACCAACCTTGCCGGCTTCTTTGCCAACCCGGTCGCTGAATCGGCGCTTGCCGGCATTCTCGCGCTCTATCGGGGTATCGACCGTCTGGTGCTTCTCCAGGCGGGCAAACAGTGGCTTGGCGATCCCTTGCGCACGCACTTGCGCGTGTTGCGCGGGGCGCGCGTCGTCCTGTTCGGCTATGGCGCGATCAACCGGCGGCTAGCTGAACTGCTGGCGCCATTCGGCTGCGCGATCACGCCGATCACGCGAGACGGTATCGCGGGGCTCGACAAGGCGCTTGCCGAGGCCGATCTGGTTGTGTGCACCGCACCTGCCACCCCCGCCACGTCGGGTCTTTTCGACGCCGTCCGACTGGCCAACTTGCCTCCAGGAGCGACCTTCTGCAATTTCGGACGTGGCTCGATCCTGGAAGAGGACGCGCTTGCCGACGCGCTTGAGCGAGGCCGGCTTGGCGGCGCCGTGATCGACGTGACCCGCGATGAACCCTTGCCTGCTGGGCACAGGTTCTGGACCTGCCCAAACATCATCCTAACGCAGCACTCAGGCGGCGGAACGACGGATGAGCTCGATCGCAAGATAGGTGTCTTCCTGGCCAACCTGGCGTGCTTTCGCGCCGGCACGCCACTCGAGGGCATCGTCGATTTTTCACGAGGATACTAATGGCCAAGATCACCAACATCCGCTGCGTCCTGTTATCGTCGGCCTACGCCGATGCGGACGATCCGGAAATCAAGGAATGCTTCCCCAATGGGCCCAAACGCACCATTGGCATGGTGGAGGTCACGCTGGACAATGGCGTGACCGGACTGGGCGAAGGTTACCTCGCCGTCTTCGCACCGCTGGTGTTCCAGGCGATCGTTGACCTTTGCCGTCCGCAGGTGATCGGCCGCGATGGCTTCGACATTGATCGCCGGGTCAAGGATCTTCGCAGCCTTTGCGATTACTGGTCGCTTCAAGGGGCCGCGCGCCACGTCATCGCGGCCTTCGAGATTGCGTTACAGGATGCCAAAGCCAAAAGCCTCGGTGTGCCCGTCTACACGCTTCTCGGTGGGGCGCAGGCCCAATCGATCCAGATCTACGGCTCGGGCGGCTGTTGCGATGCCAAGGAGCAGTTCCTGCGTGAGTTGGATATGCTGGGTTCGCTCGGTATCGAGATCTACAAGATCCGTTCGGTCAAGCGCGATATCCTGCGCACGGCCTGGGTGCTGGAAGAGGCCGGGCGACGCGGCATCAAGGTTGGCGTCGATATGTGCCAAAACCTTGCCGATCCGCCGCAGGCGGTAGACGATGTGGTGGCCTTCGTAGCGGCCGTCCACGCCATCACCGACCGGCGCATGGTGTTTGTCGAGGAAGCGCTTGGCCCTGACCAGCCTGATGCTTTTCGTGAACTGCGCGGCCGTATCGATGTGCCGGTCTGCGGCGGCGAGATTGTCACCACGCCCAAGGAGATGATCGAGCGCATCAACGCCGACGTCTATGACTTCGTCCAGCCCGACGCCTCGGTGATGGGCGGAATTTCGGCGGTCATGGACGTGTTCGAGGCGGCAAGGGCTAGGGGCACCGACGTTGTGGTGCATGCGTGGGGCGGTGCCGCCGCGATCATGGCCAGCTATCACGCGGCCTTCGCCGCGGGCGGAAAGCTGGTCGAATATCCGATGCTGTATTTTCCACTCGGCGCCGAGATGATCGGCGACCAGGGGCGCATCGAGGGTGGCCGCCTGATCCGCCCGAGCGCGCCAGGACTCGGTCTGACGCTCACCCCCGAGATGGAAGCGCGCTATCCTTTCGATGAAATGGCTGTCTATTCCTGCGTGCTGACGGACTGGGGCCCGCCACCGGACAGCTATTGGCGAGATTGACCCATTAGCCTCGTTATAAAATCCCAGTCACCTCGCTCAAGACAAGCGGAGGATCGGAGACTGGAGGGCCGCTCCTGTTTGGTCCCAGCAGTACGGACCCAAGATGCGAGCACAGTGGCGAGCGAGTGCCCGGCGGCGCTGGCGGCATTCAGTGCAGCCGCCAGCTTTTGGCGGAGGGGGCCGGCAACATTATTTCTCGCGAACGCGTTTATGATCTCGAAAGGGACGGTTTTCCTCTGGAGGCTGAACATGCATAGCTTCGAAATGATTGATCTGCTTTGCGTGGTCGAGGCCTGCAAACGCGATCGCGCGGTCGGGAATTTCGTGTCGATGGCTGAGGGCGTGGAGGAGTTGAGGGTGCTGACCGGCGATTTCATGTCATCGGACGACGTGGCGGCGAACGCCCTCTCGACGGTAGCTCTTGCGCGGGGCTGCTCGGTTTTGTTCGACGAACGGTGCTGAAATCCTTTCCTCACCAATCGTAGCGGCCCGACAGCCAGGGGGCTTGGCGGGCGGGCTGGCGGGCCTAACCGGCGAGGTTGGGGAAGTACACGCCGACTAGGGGCAGACCGAAGGCGATTTTGAAAAGGGCGAGCCCGACAGCACGGCCGATGCATTAGCCCTGATCGCGGCGGTGGTCCGTAGCGCCATAGACACTTTCTAGAAACTGAAGCCGGAGTATTCGCGCCGCAGCTTATGCCAGTCGCGCCACGGCGTGGGAGCAGAACTAACGCTCCCTCGCGCCGGATTGATGCGAGTAGACAGATAATACGCTTGGCTCAGCGTACGGCAAATATGCTCACCGACGCTGTCGGCACCTATTTTTTGCTGGAATTGTCTGCAGCGAGTTTGCGAGGCATCATAGCATCAGCGCCGGGAAATATAATCCGCCTGATTGAGTGAAGGGTTTGGCAAATGGGTGGCTTCATCCCGGTTGGATTCCGGAAAATTAATGAGTTCGCGGCGAACAACGGGGTGGAGAAAGTGGGGGCATTGCTTGTCGCTGGAGAGCTTGAGGCTTTTCGCTTAAATCCATCGGGCGAACTATTTCCCATCGAGCGCGCGGTTTGGAGCGGGCCTATAGCGACAGACATACTGTCGTTCGGAAAGGTCAATGGTCGGCATCTAGGCAAGTATTCACCAGAGAGTGGAGAGGTTGTCTTAGTCAGGGTGCCGAAAAAGGCGCCAAGGCCCATGGGGCCGGTGACTAATAAGGGAGGGCGGCCTACAAAATATGATTGGATTGCAGCCGCGGCGTTCTGCGCCATGTTCGTAGTTGAGAATGAATACCCACAACATCGCCGCACGCTTTCTGATGAGCTTGAGCGTTGGTTCTTAACCAACTGTCCTTCCCGGCCCGATCGCCGCGACATCGAAAGATTCGTTGACACAATGTACAAGAGCCGTCCGGTAAAACTCTAGGTCACCCGACGTTCACCGTTGTTCCCGATGGTTTCGGTCGCGGCGCTGTCGGATTGAGCCTACGGGCGCATCCTCGGGAATGTCAGCAACTGCGGCAAACCAATCCCTTTTCAAGAGCAGCTGCGGCTTCGAGATTGACGGCTCATGGTCATTGCCGGGCCGTTTCACCAATTTGCCGCTAGAGGTGAGCGACCAAGACCACAGAACAGTAAAGAGGGAATTCTTAACTTGCCGCGTGCAACCTTAAGTGGGGGTAGCCTTTTTTCGGCTAATGCCTTCAGGGGATGTCATGCGTTCGACGCTCTCGCTTCGAGCATTGCTTACGCTGTTCACTACGGCGTTTGTCGTGATTGTGCTCGGTCTGGCGGTATATGCCTCGTTGAGGTTGGTTGAAATTCAAAGCACGACCGCTGCCGTTGGCAAAAAATGGCTGCCATCGATGCAGACACTCTACCAGCTTGATGATCGCGTTACTGAATTCAGGATGTCCGAGATTTATCGTGCGCTAGCGCCCGACCAAAAAACAAAGGATCAGATAGAGTCGATGGCCGACGACCACCGGCGCGCCATCGAATATCTTGAAGACGATTATGCGACTGCCCTGGGCCAGAGCCACGGGTCGGACCTTGACCCATTCCGGCTGCAACTCACAGCTTATCTTGCGCTACATGACGCGTGGACAGGAGACCGCGCCAGCGGTGCGGCTGACATGCCGGCTCGAAATGACAGTGCGTCGGAACGACTCTTTCAAAGCACTGTCGATTCCCTAGATCGACAGATAGATCGCAACAAATCCGAGGCGCGAACAGCGGTGAATGACGCCGCGCAGATCGTGCACAACACACTGCTAATAATGCTTGCGATATCTGGCGCTGCTACTCTTTTCGCGATTTGGATTTTAGTCTGCGTTCGTCAAAAAATCACGGGTCCGTTGGGTGCAATAACCCAAGCGCTTTCCGGTCTTGCTGGCGGAAACCGTGACGTTCGAGTCCCGGAAATCAATCGTAGTGATGAAATCGGCGACATGGCAAAGGCATTTGACGTCTTTCGGGCTAACGCGCTCGCTCTGGAACATGCTCACGAGGCGACGCAGGCGGCTCAGGAACAAGCCCAGGCGCTGGCGCGACATGATCCCATGACAGGTTTGCCAAATCGTCGAGTTTTCTTTGGCGATCTGGAATCTGCCGTTGCCCGTGCGAAGCAAGGTTCTACGATCTGCTCGGTGCTCATGGTCGATCTTGATCGATTTAAGCCGATCAACGACCTGCAAGGCCACCCGGTCGGCGATCTCGTCTTGTGCGAAGTTGCAAGTCGCCTCCGTGAGGCTGAGGGAAAGAACCACACGGTCGCTCGTCTGGGTGGCGACGAGTTTGCGATTATCATCGAGACGGACGTGCCGACGCACCGCGAGGTTGTGCTCCGCCTGGCCGGCAAAGTGCTCACAGCTATCAGGGAACCCATCACTGCCGCCGCAAGCAGAGTCGAGATAAGCGCGAGCATCGGCATCGCATCCTGCCCAGGTGACGGGGATGATCCCGAA
Source organism: Mesorhizobium norvegicum (assembly GCF_004919685.1). GTDB lineage: Bacteria > Pseudomonadota > Alphaproteobacteria > Rhizobiales > Rhizobiaceae > Mesorhizobium > Mesorhizobium norvegicum. Next base: position 72,012 of record NZ_SMYZ01000086.1, read on the forward strand.
AGCCTGTTACGCGCGGCTGACATCGCAATGTATCGAGCAAAGCGCGACGGCAGTGACACGTTCCGCTTCTTTGAACAGAGCATGGATGAAGAGCTGCGAGGACAAGCATCTCTTGAGATGGACTTTAGGACGGCGCTTGCCGCAGGAGAGATAGAGCCTCACTATCAACCCCTTGTCGATATGCGAGATCGCAGCATTTACGGATTTGAAATGCTGGCTCGATGGCAGCATGCAGTGCGCGGGTCGGTTCCCCCTGACGTGTTTATCCCGATTGCAGAGCATCTTGGTCTTATTGGCGATCTCACGTGGTCGATACTTCGCAGGGCATGCCAGGATGCTAAACAATGGCCTGAGAACACTACCGTGGCTCTCAATGTATCACCCATACAACTAAGAGACGCTGCCTTTCCGACCCAAATTCTCGCGATCTTGAACCAAGAGGGCTTCCCTCCCGCGCGTTTAGAAATCGAAATTACTGAGACCGCACTTATAAGTGACATCGAAACCGCCAAGTTGGTCCTGAGGGCCTTAAAGGTGATAGGAATAAAGGTGTCGCTCGATGATTTCGGCACAGGGTATTCAAGCCTCTACCATTTGCGCGAACTGAAGTTCGACAAAATCAAGATCGACCGCTCATTTGTTCAATCGATGCCGCTAAACAGTGAAAGCGAGAAGATCGTCGATGCAATCCTGAGCCTGGCAAAAAGTCTTGGTCTCCCAACTGTGGCCGAAGGCATTGAGGACCCTGACGTACTTGGGCAGCTGACCGCAATGGGATGCGATTTTGGCCAAGGATACTATTTCGGCAAGGCTATGACGGCGGAAAAGGCGAGTGAATTGCTTTGCAAGCACAAAAATGATGAATTGGTAGCTTAGCCTGCTTCAGCAGAGATCGGCGCAACTAGAATATGGGCCTGATTCCTTGCTTAACGACAACGGCAAGTCGGAGGACCATTTGGTGATGGCTGCGGTCCTCCTCGCTTCGATCAAAGACGGGACGCCTCGGCTGATCTGCTGATCTGCTACCAGGGACATAGACGAAGCGACGGCAATCGGTGAAATGTCGAGGCTGCGATGAACGTTAGTTCGGCTCAATCGCGATTGTGCTTCGCTGCTCGTCTCACTAACGCGCTGTGGTGGGGGATGCGCAGGCGCTCCGCCAGATCCCCGCAAAGCGCTTGCATCGTCCCTACGCCAGTATGAACTGGATCAGGTTCAACGGGTCACGGTGCCGCGAACCAGCAGCATTTCAGCCCTTAGCGGGGCTCCCCTGATGAATGCGTCAAATTGAACGGTCGCCGCCATATTTGTGAAATGCATCCGGCGCGGTCGCTGCCCGATGGTGATCGGTTATGCGCTGAGGCGGTGTCGATCAATTCGGCAGCAAGCATAGGCACTGGCAGGGTCGAGTTTCAGGCGAAATGCGCCAGACGCGCTATCAACCTTTTGGACGGCGGTCCTGATTGACCTTGACGTTCAATCCGACCGGCTATCGACCAGTCGCGTCGCCGCAGAGCCAAGAACAGCCTGACGGCGATAGCTTACTCTCAACAACTTGCCTGGGCATATTCGGATGTGCCCAGCATTGAGGCCGATTCATCTGCAATTAGTACATCTGGAATATTCTTCGCCACTTCCAGTCTGCAAGGCAGCTCTCTTTGCTTTGCTCCAAGCGCCAAACCGGAGGAACTCTGTTTGGTCACGAAATCATCCAGGCAAGCCGACGAAGCACCCGAGTCGGCGGGTCTGGCCGCCCTGACAAAATTGGCGGCCGTCTCGCATGAAATCCTCGAGCGCGAGCTTCAGGCCACGATCGCCGCGCTCAAGGGGCAGGCGCTTCGTTTCGAGACGTTGATCAACAACATCTCGCAAGGTATCTGCTTTTTCGACGTTGATGAACGGCTGATCCTGTCCAACCGTCGCTATGCGGAGATCTACCGCATTGCGCCCGAGCAAATGCAGCCGGGCCTGACACTGGGTGAAATCGTCGAACGCCGCATCGCTGCCAGGACATCCGCTATGGCTGCCGACGCCTATCTCGCATTGGCGCGGTCGGTCAATTCGAGCACGGCTGCGAGAACCTGGATGGCCAATCTTGCCGACGGCCGGACAATTCAGATCTGCCACCAACCTATGCCCGATGGCGGTTGGGTGGCCACGCATGAGGACATTACGGAACTCACCGCGAATCGTCTGATCGCGGACGAGCGCATCTCGCTGCAGACGCTAATCGACTGGGTGCCCGATTACCTGTGGGTCAAGGACGCTGAAAGCCGCTTCGTCGTGGTCAACAGCGCCCTTGCGTCCGACAGTGGCCGGGAGAAGACAAGCGACATGATCGGTTTGACCGATTTTGATCTCCATGCCCCGGAACTTGCGCAGAAATTTCGCCTGATCGAGCAGAACGTCGTCAACAGCGGACAACCGATGATCGACGAGGAAGAGTTCATCGTAGATGCCTTGGGCGCCGGCAAATGGCTCTCGTCGACGAAGGTACCGTTGCGCAATCTTGAGAACGAGATTTTCGGTCTTGTCGGCATCGCCCATGACATCACTGCCCGAAAGCAGGCTGACGTCCTTCGAAACGGGCAGGCGCATATCCTGGAAATGATCGCGATGAGCGCTCCGCTCGAGGACGTGCTCGACCACCTCATGCGCCTCGTTGAATCCCAGCTGACGGGCATATTCGGTTCCGTCTTGCTGCTCGACAAGGACGGCAGCCATTTGCGGCACGGTGCGGCGCCGAGCCTGGCGAAAGACTATACGAGCGCGATCGACGGGATCGCCATCGGTCCCAAGGTGGGATCCTGCGGAACCGCCGTCTACCGGCGGGAGCCGGTCATTGTCGCCGACATCATGCAGGATCCCCTGTGGGAGGATTACCGTGAACTGGTGGCCGCCCACGGCTATCGTTCGTGCTGGTCGACACCGATCCTGTCACATCAGGGCGCCGTGTTGGGTGTCTTTGCGATGTATTCGATGACGGTGCGCGAACCGATAGAGTCCGAGACGCGGCTCATTGATTTCACGACCCGCATCGCCGGGATCGCCATCGAACGCAAACTGGCTGAAGATCAGATCCACTTCATGGCCAATCATGATGTGCTTACCGGGCTTCCCAATCGCGCCTTGCTGGGGGATCGGCTCTCGCAAGCCGTCCTGTACGCAAAGCGGTACGACCGCGGGGTGACGGTGGTGTTCATCGATCTGGACAATTTCAAGCTCGTCAACGACACGCTCGGCCACAATGCCGGAGACGAACTCCTGAAGATTGTCGCCAGCCGCATGGTCGAATGCGTAAGGGCGACCGACACCGTTGTGCGACTTGGTGGCGATGAATTTGTCATCGTCCTGTTCGATCAACCGACGAATGTCGATCTCATCTCGGAGACCTTGCAAAAGATCCGCACAGCGATTGCAGAGCCGGTTCATCTCGGAGAGCATCAATTGCGAACAACAGCCAGCATCGGCATCGCGAACTACCCCAAGGATGGCGCGAACCCGGAAGCACTCCTGGCCAATGCCGATGCAGCCATGTATCGGGCGAAAGAGTTCGGCCGCGACAATTTCCAGTTTTACGCTCCCGAATTCAACTCAAGGGCGCATGAAAAATTCGTGCTTCAGGAGGAGTTGCGAAACGCCCTAGCCCGCTCGGAATTCGCGCTGCTCTATCAGCCGCAGGTCGATCTTCGCTCAGGGCGCGTCTTTGCGGTAGAAGCGTTGATCCGCTGGAACCATCCGACACTGGGCGTGGTAGCGCCGATGACGTTCATCCCGACGGCCGAGGAGACAGGTCTGATCGTGCCGATCGGCGACTGGGTTCTGCATGAAGCCTGCCGGCAGAACAAGGCCTGGCAGGATGCGGGTCTGCCGCCGATGACTGTTTGTGTGAATGTGTCGGCACGGCAATTCAGGGAAAGGAACCTGGTCGGTCGCGTCGTCAATGCACTCAGGGACAGCGGTCTGGAGGCCAGATATCTGGAGCTGGAGGTGACCGAAAGCCTTATCATGCAGGATATCGAATTGGCGGTCGCCACGATGAACGAACTGCAAGGCCTGGGCGTTCAGATCTCGATCGACGATTTCGGAACGGGCTATTCCAGCCTCAGTGCACTCAAGACCTTTCCAGTTGCGCGGCTAAAGATCGACAAGTCCTTCATCAACGACGTCGCCGACGACGAGAACGATCAGGCTGTTGCCAGCGCCGTGATTTCGTTGGGTCAAAAGCTGAATATGAGGGTCATTGCCGAAGGCGTCGAAACAGACGATCAAGTGGCCTTCCTGCTCAAAAACAATTGCGATGAAATGCAAGGCTATCACTTCAGCAAACCAGTCTCTGCCCGGGACATCGAGAATTTGCTCGATCAGAGCGACTACATTGACCGAGCATCTGATGGGCCCGGGGCTGACGATGGTTCTAATTCCGAGGCTGCCAGTTAACGATCTTTCGCCCGCATCAATCTCTGATCCAGAGCGGGAAGCAGATTGTTGAAGCCGGTGATCCCCATCGCGTCGCGTATGTTAATTCCGACGTCGCGGACCACATCGGAGAGATCGTGCTCCTTTGGCGGCTCAGCAACAATCCTGGCGCAATTGCTTTTCGTCTCCCCATTCACCTTGGCCGATGGGGGTACCTTGTTGTACGGGAATGATAGAACTAAATTTTTATTATATTTGTTTTATCTGATTTTTGAAATAATCATCCATGTTGTATCCAAACATGCTTCATGGTGAAATCTATGCCCCGGCTTGCTCGTTGTCAGGACAGCACTGCTTGGAATTCGCAATTGCCGCAATTTAAAGGGAGGCCTCGAATGACAAGAATGTTCAAATGTCTCGCTGGCAGCCTTGCGAGCGGAGCTGTTCTCGCACTGCTATGCATGCCAGCCAATGCAGCTGGAATTAGTATAGGCGGCGTCGGGGGCGTATCCGTCGGTGGCGGGAGCGCTAGCGCCAACGTCGGCGGTTCCGGTACACCGGCCAACGGTAGTGCCAATGCCTCAATCGGTGACAACAGCGCCAACGCGACTGCCTCAATCGGCAGCTCTGGCGTGACGCCTGCTGTCGGGGGAACAAACGGGGTTGCCAATGTAACACTCGGGACCGATAACGCCACCGCAGCGGTCGGAACCGGGACCAATCTGGGTGTCGGCGTTGGCGTCGGGACCGCTCCACCGACCATCGGGACTCCCATCCCAATCTGCCTGGCATCGCTGCCAACGTCTCGAGCGGCCAGCTGGCGCGGATGAAGAAGCGCTGCGTCGATTGTCATCAACAACGAGGGCACGTATGATAACGACCTGCGTCAACTTTGCCTGCAACTGGCTCGGCGCTGAAGAGGAGATCTAAAACCTCCTGGAGCTGCTGACACTCCAGCTTCGAAGGAGGAGGCCCGCCGCGCCGAAAGGCGCGGCGGGCTTTTCGTGAGATGGCGCAATGTCCAGCGTGTCCATGATGCGCGACCTGCGACGCGGCTCTAATGTGATATTGTGTGTTTGACGCCGGTCTCAGGTTACTTGCGGTGGCGGCCTGCAAATTTTTTCAGCTTGGTCCAGCGCAGCAGCCGGATCCTTTGCGGTTTGGCTTTTCATGATCTTTGCCGCAGTGTCGATCAGACAGGCCACATAATCATCTTCCTGGTCGGCAATCTCCCTATTGATGACGCTCACCATTCCCAGCAATGCTGTTGCCACTACTATAGGGACGACTTGCTGTGGTCGTGGTTTTGCAGCTCGGCCTGTTCGTTCGCGGAGCCTCGTCCAGATTAACGATGCCATTTTTTGCCTGTCTAAGCTGGGATACTGAACTGCCCTTCGGTCAATTGCCGTTGCCATATCGGCGTTCGAGCGCATCGGCAATGCGCTCACAGAGGAGCTCTGCCGTAACGGCAGTGAGGTGGAGACGAACGCGGCCGCTTTCGAGGTCGACCAGTGTCACACAGACCCCGGAATCAGAATATCCACCGAGATCGAGGACGTCATTGACGACGAAGTCGATTGTCTCATCCACTTGTTCACTCCTGACTGCTGGTCGGCTGTATCGGTGGCTCGCCAGGAAGGCCGAGCCTATTTCGGTGGCTGTGTGCGAAATTCTCGGCGTGAACCTGCGTCTTGAACACTTGAACTGTTGCCTTGCCGTCCTCAACGATGCGAACGATCCATTGGTCATCGACGTGTTTGACCAGCACGTCGTTTGGTTCTCCAGCCACCATCCCCGTCCTCATTATCGGCGCCTCAACGCGAGATTTTTCGCGCGTCTTTCGGGGATGAACCCGCCTACTTGACGTTGCGTCAATCTAAGATTTTGTGATGGCAGTTCCAAGTCAAATTGATGGTGCGGACGAACCAGCATCCACAGGGCCAGAGCGCGCGATTTTTTACTCTAGCAGCGCGTTTGCTCCTCCGACGTTCGGTTTCGCGTGTTAAGCCTGCATTAATTATCCACAGCTAATGTCAATGACGGACGCGTATTCAGTCCTTTGTGCAAAACCCGCCGCTCTTCCTTCAAGAGCGGCGGGTTTTTCTTTCGGCGTTGAAGCCCCGCAACAGCGCTAACCGCAGCGATACGTCCGGGCCTCGCCAACGCTGCGGCTTACGAAGCCGTAAGTCGCCAAGCCGTTCGCAAAAAAGCCAAATCGCCATGCCCTCGCAGGGCATTGGCGGACTCCAAAGCGCTTGAGAGAAGCCCGCCGCCGCCCGCCGGTTTTTTGTCGGATCTGATCGCCGGCCCTGCCAGGGCGAGCCTTCCTTGAGAGCTACGCAACAAAACCCGGCTCTACTGGCTATTGCTATAACATTTCACCCGTTGGCTTCGGTGGGTTATTCGTTCGAAGGCGGGCTTGCCAGTGTTCTGCTCGTGCGCAATATTTTGCCTTGGAGAAATGATGCGCGAATTACCAATAGATATCGATGCTGATGTTGTGTTGGCTCTTGGGCAGGCGCTCGACGATCATGCAAAGATGGCATCTGTCTCGATTGCGGATCTTGTAAAGCAAATCCGCACCGACTTTGTCACACCGCTAAGCGACGACGATATAGAAGAGCTGGTCATCGAAATGGCGGCATCGCGCGGTCTTGCCGTCCTGCTAGATCGGCATGTGGATTGAAGCATCCGGGAACCGAATCGTTTGCCGCGATTGGAATCGCGCTCTTGTACGAGTTCGCTCATGCGTTTCGACGCATGTCGGCAGGGCCGGCACCTGCTACAAATATCCGGCTCCTCTCGACCATGGACATCCCGACAGCGGTCCTAAGGAGCCCGGCTGGCCCGTACCGACGTAGCTCCTTCATACCGTCAACTTGCACTAAGAAGCGGCGATGCGCACACCGAAGATGCGGGCTGGCGCGAGGTAGCGAAGCTCGTCCTGCGCATCGATCCTGACAAGGGGCCTGAGCGTGCTTTCTGGGCTTGGGAGGCTTATCTGGCCCATGCGCGCTGGATAACGACGAATGGGCATCGATACCTTCTGGCTGGTGACGCACTGCGCTGAGACTCGACGTCTCACTTGACCGGCCAAGGAACGACGGCCCGTCATCCGAAGGTGGCGGGTTTTTGTAGCTCGCCGTCGAGGACGCCAGGTGCCCCCGGTCGGGCGGCCCAGCAGATAGAAAATAAGTGACTGCTAAAATTATCGTCATGCATTTAATGGCGGCGTAATGTAGCCAGAACAATCTTGGTCCGACTGGCAACTTCCTGTCTAGCGCTAATTTCTAAAGAAACAAAATGACGCCGCGCACCAAGCGTATTCTGGGCAAGTCACTAGTCGTGACGATAATTGCAGTCGTCGCGACCTTCGGCCTGTCGTTTACGGCCAGACTTGCGTTGCACATGCCGATCGACTGGCTGAGTTGGGTGGAATGTACGTTCATTCCCATTCTGATCGGAATGCCAGTCAGTGCCTACATTTTCGCCCAATCGGAAACGATCCAGGAGACTTGTGATAAGCTGGAGAAGTCACATACGGCCCTGAAAGAGGCGCACGACAGGCTGACCTTCGTAACCAGCCATGACCCGATGACGGGGCTTCTTAGTCGCGGTGAATTCATCGCAAGGATGGACCGGAAACGCGATGAACGAGAATGCGATACGCTTCTCCTGATCGATCCAGATCACTTTTCCTCAATCAATGACCAGCACGGGCATTCCAAGGGTGACGAGGCATTGGTTCGGATCGCAAAGGCGCTCGTCTATATGACGCGCCCTGGTGACTCAATTGGCCGCCTTGGTGGGGAAGAGTTTGGGGTCCTGCTGCGAGACGTTCGCAAAGAGCAGGCGACTACCAATGCGGAGAACATACGTCGGCATATCGAGGGGATCCCCTGGGTAAAAGGGCAACAAGACGACGTAAAGGTGACTGTCAGCATCGGTGGTGCAGAAATCCCTTGCGAAGCAGATGCTCAGGATGCCCTCCGCGCTGCGGGACGGTGCGTTTTTGAAGCGAAACAAAGTGGGCGGAACCGCGTTTCGTTCGACCATTAACCGGCCAAATTGCTAGACATTGCAGGCTGAAAAACACGGCCCGGTTTTGGATGGCCGGCAGCCCAAGTATGAATACCCCTCAATCAAGTGGGGCTGCTAACTGGGGTATATAGCAAGTGACTACTCGTGAGTTTCCATGCTTGGTCACGATCGCAGTACTCTAACGTCCCGATCAACTACGCACGCTACTGCCTATTAAATTCGTTTGCAGGATGTCCAGAATGGCGAGAAACTACCGCTGAATTCCAAGGCTGTCTTAGAGGAATTCCAACTTCTCGACCGCAAAAGGCGCTTCCGATCCCGGATCGCCAAAGGGAGAAGGCAATGGCCCAAGACCAAGGCAAGCCGACAGGACCGGATCTGCTTCAGGGCATTGCGCTTGCGGACCTTCCTGACGGCGGCAAGCTGGTCGGCCACTGCGGCGACGACCAGGTGCTGATCGTGCGCCGCGGAACCGAGGTGTTCGCGGTCAGCGCGACATGCACGCATTACGGCGGGCCGCTCGTCGACGGCCTTGTGACGGATGATGCCGTCCGCTGCCCCTGGCACCATGCGTGCTTCGATCTGCGAACGGGCGAAGCGTTGCACGCTCCTGCCTTCAATCCTCTTGCCTGCTGGGCGGTCGAACAGCGGGATGGCCGGATATTCGTCGGCGAGAAACGCAAACGGACGGCTCCGAAACCACGCTCCGGGGGCTCCCGCCAGGTCCCCGAGAATATCGTTATCGTAGGCGGCGGCGCGGCAGGGTTCGCAGCGGCCGAAATGCTGCGGCGCGAGCAGTTCCAGGGCGGCATCATCATGCTCAGCGACGACCAATCGCCACCCGTCGACCGACCGAACCTCTCCAAGGACTACCTCGCCGGAAAGGCGCCGGAGGACTGGATTCCGCTCCGCGGGGAGAAATTCTATTCCAAGAACAACATCGACCTGCGTCTCGCCATGAAAGCCGTGCACGTCGACACCCGGTCGCGAGAGGTCGTCCTCGCGGATGAAGGCAGGGTTCCTTACGACAGGCTACTGCTTGCGACCGGGGCCGAACCTGTCCGCCTGGCCATCCCCGGCACCGACCTGCCGCACGTCCACACGCTGCGCTCGTTCGCAGACTGCAAGGCTATCATCGAGCGAGCCGCCACCGCACGCCGCGCGATCGTGCTTGGCGCCAGTTTCATTGGGCTCGAAGTTGCGGCGGCTCTGCGTGCACGCGATATCGAGGTTCATGTCGTGGCGCCGGACAAACGGCCCATGGAGCGCGTCCTGGGTCCGCAGATGGGTGACTTCATCCGCGCATTACATGAAGAGCATGGCGTCGTATTCCATCTGGAGGAAACGGCGAGCAGCATCGACGGCAGGAAGGCTGAACTCAGCAGCGGCGTCACCCTGTCGGCGGATTTAGTCGTCGTCGGCATCGGCGTACGGCCGCGGATCGTGCTTGCCGAAGCGTCGGGGCTGGTCGTTGACCGCGGCGTCGTCGTGAACGCTTTTCTGGAAACGAGCGTGACAGGCGTCTTCGCGGCCGGCGACATTGCGCGGTGGCTAGATCCTCACAGTGGCGAGAACATTCGGGTCGAACATTGGGTGGTTGCCGAGAGGCAGGGGCAGACAGCGGCGCTCAACATGCTTGGACATCGCGAGAAATTCGTCGCTGTCCCGTTCTTCTGGAGCCAGCATTATGACGTCCCGATCAACTACGTCGGCCATGCCGAGCGATGGGACGAGATCGAGACAGAGGGCAACATCGCCGCCAGGGACTGTCTGCTGCGATTCAAGCGCGAGGGACGCACACTGGCTGCGGCCTCGATTTTCCGGGATGTCGAAAGCCTTGAGGCCGAGGTGGCCATGGAGCACTGGACTTCGGCCTAATGCCGCAAGAGAGCAGCAAGCGGAGCAGATCCAGGATGCCCGAAGGATGTTGATCGTAAAAACGGGGTCCCCGGCACGTGCCCGAAAGGGCAGGGAAAGGTTGACGCGACGCCAATCGCTGACCGTCTCACGATCGTCGATCACATCGGCGAACTCGAAGACGCCAGGTACAGTCAGAACCCGCGAAGGATGGAGCCGAACAAGAACTCGATCACGCCATGGGTCGGTCACACGACCGCACCAATCAGCGTAACAACCGACTTCCACACGTGCCACCCCTAGGGTCCAATGGCGCGGCCTCACTGGGGCCTGTCATGACGTACGCGTGGGCGAGGGGACGTGATCTACCCAATGTGTGATGAGGTTCCAGCGGCCTTGATCAATTCGTCCTCGTCCCTCACTCCAAGTTGGTAAGCGACAACTATTTCCTCCGCTATGATTTCCGCCACCAACGAATGGTCATCTACCAGACGCTGACAACATGCCACGTCGAACGCACGACTCAATAGGGCCAACTCCTTGGCACTCAGGATGCCGCATTTTAGTGCTTTGGGCGCCGAGTGAATCCGACGTGCAAGAAGCGCCGCCGCAAAAGGCGGGGCTTCTTCCTGTTCAGGTTCGCCTTTGAGTGGGCTCTCGGTCAGTTGCAGAAAGCTACTTTTTGACGGGTGCCTTGCGAGCTTTCGCCACACGCGGCTCTACGGCCGCCGCGGTCGTCTTCATTGGTGCTGCACGCGCGGCACGTTTTGGGCTTTCTGCCACGGCTAGTGTCATCGCCGGCTTGCGCCCTAGCCCTATTGATTTCGCCAGGGCGGAGCGGGCAGCCGCGTAACTCGCCGTTACCATCGGATAATCTGAGGGCAGGTTCCATTTCTGCCGGTACTCGTCGGGGCTTAGATTGTGCGTTGCAATGTGGCGCTTCAGGGATTTGAACTTCTTTCCGTCTTCCAGGCAGATGATGTAATCCGGCGTCACCGACTTCCTGATCGACACCGCCGGTTCCGGCTTGACTGGGGCCGGGGCCAGAGGCGTGCCGAAGCGTTGCAGGGCGGCATGGATATCGCCGATCAGCTTCGGCAACTCGCCGGGCGGCAACGGATTGTTCGAGACATAGGCGGAGACGATGTCTGCAGCGATCGATACGAGATCGGTCTGGTCGTCTTTCTCGGGAGAAACGATCATGGAGTTTTCCTCTTATGGGGCACACTGAACACGTGTGATTTGCCTGTTTCGTCGATCAAGCAAACAATTCGTGATCCCTCAGCAATCCTTATTCTTTGCGAATATCAAGCCGGCAAGCTTCGCTTCCACGCTTTGGTCGGCTGCGGCGGGAATTCCGAACAGCACTTGAGGTACCGAAGTGGTAATGCGTGGCTGTTTTAGCTGAAGCGGAGCGTCGCCTGCAAACTGGCTTTCGAGAGTTCAAACGGCCTTAGGAATGATCACTTCGGGTCCACTAACGATCCGGAGCTTCCCGAGGTCGGGCTTTCGGCTTGAGCGGTGGGATGAATTTCGCGCGGAAGCCCATCTCGGGACGCTTTTCGAACGCGGTCGTCCGGTCAGACTGACTCCTCCTCTGATATTCAGAAAGAACGACTTTTGCCCGAGGACGAGAAGGCTCTTGTGAAGCGCCTGGCATCGGCCGGGGATGCTCGTCGCCGGCGTGCGTCGATCTCAGGATGCCGCGAGCATTCGCGGGCTGCTTAAAAACTTCATGATCCCATGTGCACTCATCGGTCGGCTGAGCGCATAGCCTTGCAAGATGTCGCAGCCCAAATCCTTGAGGATCTTGGCCTGCTGCATTGTCTCCACACCTTCGGCGATGACTTCCACCCCCAAGGACCTGCCAATCTGCACAATCGATTGTACGACCTCTCGCTGCTGGGCTGACTCGGCGATTGGACTAATTAGCTGGCGTGCGATTTTCAGCCGTTGCGGTTGAAGTTTGAGCAAGCTGACAATCGACGCGTGGCCGGTGCCGAAATCGTCAATTTCGATGTCGATTCCAAGTTCCTTGATCTGGTTGACGTTCCAGACCATGAGCTCATCGTTGTCGTCGAGGAAGATTGACTCTAGAAGCTCGAACGAAACGGTCCCTGGTTTTATTGAAAGTGACGTCAGGCTGTTGATCAGTTCCTCGTCCTGTAACCGTTTCGCGGAGACGTTCACCGAAGCGCGCGGAACCAGCAGCCCGGCCCTCTGCCACTGATCAAAGTCGTGGAGAGTTTGTTCGAGTACCAGTCGGTCAATAATCGAAACGACATTCAACTCTTCCGCAATCTTCAGGAACCCGGCTGGCGTCTGAAGACCATCGGTCGGATGGTTCCAGCGCGCCAGCGCCTCAACGCCGGCGACCTCTAACGTTTTCGCGTCGAACTGCAGCTGGTAGTGCGGAACAAATTCGTTGCGTTCCAACCCGCCGAGGATCTCATCGGCGACCCGTTTGGTCCGAACGATCTCAGACTGGAGATCTTCGGTGAAGAACTCATACCGATTACGTCCGCGGCTCTTGGCTCGGTAGAGGGCTATGTCCGCGTTGACCATCAGGCGTGGGCCGTCGATGGGCCCCTCCACATCGACCGCGATGCCGATGCTGACCCCGATACGACATTGGTGGTCCTTATAGGGAACAGGCTCTCGCAATCGCTGTATGATACGCTCGGCCAACTGCTTGAGTTGGCCTATTGAGATGTCGTTTCTGCAGACGACGACAAACTCATCGCCTCCGACTCGGGCAACGAAATCTGCTGGCCGAATAGTCGATGTTAGCACATTCGCGGTATGGATCAGCACGGCGTCGCCGACGGCATGGCCGAGTGTGTCATTGATCTGCTTAAAACGATCAAGATCAAGATGCAGAAGCGCGGCGCCGCTGCCAGCCGTTGACCCCGTGGCGGCGTGACTATCGAGCATGGTGTCGAGGTTGCGGCGGTTTGGAAGGCCGGTCAGCGTATCGTGAAGCGCTGTATGCTCATTGCGCGCCGTCGCCGCCTCGAGCTCAGCATGCCTCGTTTCGGCGAGGTCCTTTGCCTGTTCCAACTCCCGCGTCAGGGCCACATCCGCCGTCACGTCCCATTCCGCTCCAACCATTTTGTGGTCGATACCGTCCTTGTAACTCTTGGCGCGCGCGCGGAGGTGTCGAACACCTCCGTCGAGAAGTATTACGCGATATTCGGAAGAGTATATGCCGGTGGCGACCCCCTGCACGAAATCCCGCTTAGCCTGCTCAAGATCGTCGGGGTGGATCGATCTTGACCACTCCTCGAAGGTCCTCGGTTCGCCATCCGCCGGCTTTCCATAGATTTCGTTCAGGCGGTCGTCCCAGTATATGATGTCCGAGTCGAGATCCTGTTCCCAGACGCCAATCTGCGAGGCACTAAGCGCAAGTTCCAGCCTCTCCGAAAGCTGTGCAAGCCGTCGTTCGCTGCGGCGCAGATCGGTGTAATGCTTATGCCGTTGCTCGAAAAGCCGCCCTGCAATGACAATCGGAACCACGACCAGAGCGCCGCCGATGAGCATTGCCAATCGCAAAATCCAGGCATTACGGGGCGTGGCATTCCAACCAGCCTTGGGAATAGCGGAAATCTGCCACGATCCTGTTGGCAACCGCACCTCGGCCGTGACGGGATTGTCTTCCATCACGTGCGCGGGGCCGTAAAATCGCGCGCCGCTTTGGCCCAGAGCGTCCTTGCCGGTCAGAGCGATCTCGATCGGCAATTTCTTGTCTAGAAGACCGCTGTCCTCGTACAGTTTCTGAATGTCGATTACGGCGGCCACGATGCCCCAGAACGTCTCGGTCGGCCGATCACGGTCAAGGAAGACAGGGAATCTCCCGATAAATGCCTGACCTCCTTGTTTGAGCTCCACGGGACCAGCCAAAACCAATTGTTTGGTATCGCGTGCCCGAAGTACAGCTTCACGCTGCTTTTCATCCTTGCGAAAATCCAGCCCAACAGCCTTTTCATTGCCTTCCATCGGATACATCAACGAGATGACCAGGCCGGGGGCAGCGGCAATGTTTCTGAGGTGTGTTTTCTCGCGAAAGAGGCTCTCTGCCAGCTTGGCAAAGCGGGCTTGGCTCATATTCGGTTCGGTAACGATCGTTGCGATGAGACCACGCGCCAGTTGAAGGTCTCCATTGACATTGCCCTCGAGATTGGCGCGGACGAGGTTCATCTCCTTCGCAACGTCAACGCGCAATGCCTGTTCGGCAACAATGCTGCTTTGATGGTCGGCAAAAAGTCCCGCGATCAACAGCACGACAACGGCTATCGCCGCCGGAAGACTGGTCCAGGCCATCACGGTCCGGAAGCGCTGATGAAGTGCAAATGGCATGGTGGGCTCTCGGTCGGCCTAACTTCCGATTGGTGCAGGATATAGGAGCAGACTTAATCGAATCTTGGTGCCCCTATTCAAAATTTAGAAAAGGCGCATAGAGAGACCCTCGCTTATCTGGCAGTCCGGATGATCCATGAGGAAAGCGCGTCGGCACTTGTTTTGCGGTGCGTGAGACCTTTTCAACGGCATCCGCCAAGAACAGTCATTCGGTTTCGTGGTTCTATGCCCGCGTTGGCTTGCTTACGGCATTCGGCGGCGGTGAAGCTGAACTTGCTTGAACCTTAAGTCCGGCGCGTCAATGCCTGAAGAGGCGCCGGGCTTACGACCGGCATATCGCGGCCGAGCACCTTGTCGAGCTGGAGCCAACGGAGAAGCCAGCGGATCAGCGTCCGCTCGCCTTCGATGGTCAGGTTCCTATCTTTCATTTCACGCCGGCACTGCGCCAGGCGAAATACGCCGACCTTCTCCCGGAATACAACAATGTGGCCTATCGCGAAGGCCGTGCGCGGCTCGTTGACGGCGGCGTCGAGGTAGATGGACAGCGTCTCAGCTCGGAGCGCATCATAATTGCGACGGGCGCGCGGCCCGCGCTGCCCGATATTCCTGGCATTGCGGAAGTCGCAGCTCTCGACAGCACAACCGCATTGTCGCTGAAGGAACTGCCGCGTTCGATGGTCGTAATTGGCGGCGGCTACACCGGAGCCGAACTCGCCCAGACCTTCGCACGCGTTGGCGTCGCAGTGACGCTCGTCTTCCGCAGCCGGCTTCTGCCCGAGGCTGAGCCGGAGATCGGGCAGGCGCTGGCGGCCTATCTGGCCAATGAAGGGATCTCGGTCGTGAGTGGCGTGACCTCCGAGTCTGTCCGGAAAACCGATGATGGCGGTGTGATGCTCGCGATTATCCGGAACGGCCGCCCGGACGTATTGACCGCCGGACGGATACTCGTAGCGACGGGGCGAACGCCGAACACTGAGGACCTCGGACTTGCCGAGGCGGAGGTTGCGCAGACATCCTCCGGCGCAATCGTCGTCGACGATCGTATGCGCACCTCGAAGACAGGCGTCTATGCTGCCGGCGACGTGACGGGGAAGGACCAGTTCGTCTATATGGCGGCTTATGGCGCGAAACTTGCGGCCAGGAATGCTCTGAACGGCAACAGCCTCCGCTATGACAACGGCGCAATGCCGGCCGTGGTTTTTACTGATCCGCAGGTAGCGAGCGTCGGTTTGACAGAGGCGCAAGCCCGTGGCGCCGGGCATGCCGTGCGGACCTCGGTGCTTTCGCTCGACAATTTGCCGCGCGCTCGCGGCCCGCGATACAGGGGGGCTGATCAAGCTCGTCGCGGACGGGACAACCCGCAAGCTGCTGGGCGCGCATATTCTCGCACCTGAGGGTGCCGACAGCATCCAGACCGCAACGCTGACTATCTGCTGCGGTCTCACGATCGATGATCTGGCGGAGACGGTCTTCCCATACCTCACGACCGTCGAGGGCCTGAAGCTCGCGGCTCAGGCGTTCGACAGGGATGTGAGCAAACTGTCCTGCTGCGCCAGGTAACGGCGACAGCTGGTGTCAAAGGCCTCCAGTCGCTGACGGGCTGAGCAAAGGACCGCATTCTTCGGCAGATGAACGACTATCGCGCGACCTCATACTGGATACTGGATGGTGCTGGCGGATGTAACAGTGAGCCTTCTGTGACGAATACCTAATTTTCGGATCATGTCTGCCGCCTTGGCATTAAACGGCGACGGGCAACCGCCAACGGCACAACACGCATTCCACTCTCACGGACCAAAAGTTGCATCAACACAGGAGGAAGTAATGAACGTTATGAAACTCGCAGGTCTGGTCTGCCTCATCGGTCTTTCGGCGACACCCGTCCTGGCCGACGACGCAATGGGCACGATGTCGATGATGAAGGGCGGCGAAGTCGTCGCCATAATGCCGGACGGCCACATGGGAACGATGATGATGAAGTCCGGCGACAAGATGATGGGCGAGATGATGAAGATGTCGAAGCCCCTCGATCATTGTTTCATGATGATGACCGGAGCAGACGGCAAGACCTATGTGGTCGACACGTCTACGCCAGAGGCCAAGAAAGCTTGCGAAAAGACGGCGATGTAGCACCCGATCCACGCCGAAGCCGTCTGTGGTCGACGGCTTCGACGGCGGAAGGCGCTGGTCCAATCACAGCTTTCGCGCGGAAGGATTCCACATCAGAAGTTGCCAGCCGGCAGGATCGCAGGCTGGGGGAGTTTGTCATCCTGGCTCGGCATGCCCGATGACGCGAACGATGTCCGGATGCCGGATGCGTGTTTCGCGCTCGAGTGTATCGACATTGTCGTGAACCGTCTGGACATCCAGCGCCGGGTCCGCATGGCAATGATAGGTGACGACAAGGCCCGCGGATGTCTGCCGCACGCGGACGTCATGGATGTCCCGGATCGTAGCGCTCGTCGCGGCGACGGCGTCGATCGACACAGCGATCGCCGCGATGACCGCGGCGGGCGCATCCTCTCCAGCCAGATGTGACACCGCGAGCGGCTCGATGTGAGTCTCGACTTCGACGTCGGCGCCGAGTTCGTCCCGGATCGCCGCCTCGAATTTCGAGGCAACGGCATGAGCCGCAAGGAGAGTCATCCGGCCGTCGACCTCGATATCGAGCCCAATGGATAACCGATCGCCGATGTCCTGGACGGTGATATGGTGGACAGGCAGGCGGCGCTTGGCAGCGGTGAGCATGATCCGGTCCAGCACCGTCTCGTTGTCTGGCCCAGGTTGGACTGGAGCAGCCAGGACCTCGCCGAGCAACTGGCTGCCGTTCGGCTTCGCCAAGGCCGCCTCCTTGGGCGAATGGATGCGCTTGGTTTCGATCTGCGGGCCGAAGCCGTTCTGCAGACATTGACCGAAGATGTCCTCAAATCCAGTGAGATCGAAGGTGAGGTACTCGACAAGGAGCAAGTTCGCTCCTCCATTGCCCGTCGTCTCGGCATCGATATTGGTGCTCTCGCGCCTGTCGATCGCCGCATTGAATGCGTCGTCGAGATGATGCTCGACGCTACCCAGAATTATACAACCCCGCTGACCGATGAACGGCTATTCGCCTGGCATGCCGCGCTGTTTCCGACCGGGCGTAGCGGCATGACGAAGATCATTGTCGGCGCCTGGCGCAACGAGAGCTCCGGGTCCCATGCAGGTGGTCTCCGGTCCGATCGGACGCGAGAAAGTGCATTACGAGGCGCTCGCCGGGAGATGGGCTTCGACGCCTGGCGAGTTTGCCCTTACAGTGAATCGGGGAAGGAGGCCCGGCAGACGATCGAGGGGTGCAGCCGGGCCTGACCGGCGTCTTGCGGAACCGGCTGACACATACTTGCAGTGTCGAACCGCAAACGCATACTTGCCTGGCACGGTCACTCACGCGTCTGTGCCTCAAAGACCAGAGTGATTTTATGCGACTTGGTAACGGCCTGTTCAGCGCCAAGGGCTAAACAAGGAATATGACGCCGCGCACCAAACGTATTCTGGGCAAATCCTTAGTCGTGACCGTAATTGCAGTCGTCGCGACCTTCGGTCTGTCATTTACGGCGAGAGTTGCGCTGCAGATGCCAATCGACTGGCTGAGTTGGGTGGAATGCACCCTCATCCCCATTTTCATTGGAATGCCCGTCGCTTCCTACATCTTCAACCAATCCGAAACGATCCAGGATACATGTGACAAGTTGGAGAAGTCGCATACAGCCCTCAAAGAGGCGCACGACAGGCTGACCTTTGTAACCAGCCACGACCAGATGACGGGGCTCCTCAGCCGCGGTGAATTCATCGCTAGGATGGACAGAAGGCGCGACGAAGGAGAATACGACACGCTTCTCCTGATCGATCCGGATCACTTCTCCTCAATCAATGACGAGCACGGACATTCCAAGGGTGACGAGACTTTGCTTCGGGTTGCAAAGGCGCTCGTCTATACGACCCGCCCCGGTGACTCAATTGGCCGCCTTGGTGGCGAAGAGTTTGGGGTCTTGCTGCGAGACTTGCGCAAAGACCGGGCGATTACTATTGCGGAGAACATTCGTCGGCATATCGAGGGGCTTCCCTGGATCAAAGGGCAACAAGACGGCGTGAAGGTGACTGTCAGCATCGGTGGTGCAGAAATCCCTCGCGATGCAGATACTCAGGATGTCCTACGCGCTGCGTGGCGGTGCCTTTTTGAAGCGAAACAACGGGGGCGGAACCGCGTTTCGTTCGACTATCAGTCATCTAGGTCGCAAGGTTTGGTGAGCGAAACACCCAGCAGATAAATAGGCCTACCGTTGCCAATAAGTAGCGCCTAGCAGACCAAAAGCGATAGGCAGACGAGTTATATGGCACGTGCACGCCAGTAGCTTCAGGCGATTCCTTTAGCCTTCCTGTCGCTCAAGTCCAGGTTATTGAGTTCATACAGTATGTCGTCGGCCTCTAGCAGCTTCAGGCCAACCAACAGAACGCCGTCGAGAATCGCCGGCTGCCCCGTGAACATGTCGATGATCGACCAGGTCCCGCTATGTTCTCGCTGCATGTTGTAGCGCTTGGTGATCTTGGTCATTGTCTGCGCCCTGGCTGATCTCGCCCCATAAAGATCCAATGGCACCGCATCGAAAGCACGGAACGGGCCGGGAGGCGTTCAAGACATTTTATGGCGTTGTGCCCGGTGCCTACGACCACACCGGGCCTAGTTTGCCAAACGAGAGTGTCATCAAACGCCCAGCCCGGCAAAATTACTCGGTCGTTTGTAAAGAAACCATAAAGGCGGTAGCGCTCCCGGTTGCAGGTAGGAGCGAAGCGAGACCACCTGCATTCGTTGTTTTCGATGATCCCGGCCTCGCTTTCGGGCGCTTGACCCGCCTACGGCACCCGCTTTGCCAGGCTTACCCCCAGCGCATGGCGCCTTGGCTTCCAGCCATACCGGCGCCTCGAAACGCTAGGCCTATTAACCGGTCATTCACCATACCGCTATAAGCTTCTCAACGCTGCGGCTGTGTTTGTGTACCGCAGTGCCCTGGCGGCAAGACGATGTTGCTAGCGGGCCTAGGTCGTATTCTAGGAATTCTCGCCATACCGGCATTCCAGGGCGTTGGCAATTCGCTCGCAGAGCAGCTCACCCATGCCGATTTTTAGGTGAAGACGGACGCGACTTCCTTGCGCATCAACCAATGTCACTACAACGCCTAGATCCGTGTATTCAGCAACGTTGAGAACGTCGTTGACAATGAAGTCGGGCGCTTCTCCGGCCGCCTCGGAAATGTCATTCACAGCTCTCTCCTCAATCAACACCGATCGTCAATGGGCGGCTTGCCGGGGGGCCTTAATCGTTGGCCTTCGGCGAAGTGCTCCGCGGCGGCCTGGTTCTCAAACGTCTGCAGGATTACCCTTGCCTCCTTCGGCAATCTGAACCGTCCACGTCCCCTATTTGACTCGCACGCCATCTGTTCTCGCCGGCCACAATTCCGGTCCCCATGTCACAATCGCTGAAATGAAATAGGGCACACGCTAAGCACGACCAGACAAGCGGTTGATCGGGGGGCGAATTTTGAATCGACACACTGGCGTTGGAGCATCTCTTGGCGGATTGATCAGCCCGCCATCCAGGGTCGAAGAGATCACCCCAAGGGTGAAGCGCTAGATCCAGCCTAGGCGGACCTATCCATGACGACGGCCAACAAGGCTGCTCGGGTAGAGGATTGCTTTGCCGATCTTGAGGAACGAGGGCCGATGCGCGTGCAACGCCAGTTGCGAAGCGTCCCTTTGCCCAGCTGTCCGCGGTAGCGAGCGATGACTTCTTCAGGAGTGAGGTGGTTCGGGTCAGACACGGGCGCAATAGATAGCAGGAATATGCAACAGCTTGTTGCACATCTGTGGCCCTCAGATCGACATCTTGCGGAGAATGCAGGCGGCAATCTCCGCATTTGTGCGGAATATCTCTTGCGCTTGCGGAGAATGAATTCCTAAATCTGCGAGCAAACCCGACTGGCCACGGTTCCAATGGGGGCCACGACGTGCTCGCGGCGCCGCGGCGGTGCGCCACAACCAGGGCCGGTATTGCTTGTTTGAGTAGCAGAGAGGTGACGAACGCTGCCGATCTTGATCGCTCTCCCAAAACAAATTTCTGGCAGCTCTAACATTAGCAAAGGCAATAGCTCGCAGGATCGGGCGTTGGCGCCGATTTGACAAACACGGAAGGAGACCTGGCGCCTGGCCTGCTCAATTTGTCCAGAACTTCAACATATTTTAATAACTTCAACGTGACCTAGTCCTCGCTACGTCATTGAGGATTGCTGTGAACGAAAATCCAAATATGCACATGTTGGCTCTTCAGAACGAAATTCTGGAGGCTATTGCTACGGGCATGCAGTTCGACGCTGTCGCGGAACTCTTGTGCCGCCGCGCCGAGGGGCTTGCCCCGACCGCAATCTGTTCAATCCTGTCTGTCGGCGTCGACGGGCGTTTGCATCCCGTCGCCGCCCCAAGCCTTCCAAAACATTACTCCGATGCGTTGGAAGGTCTTGCGATTGGTCCGGGCGTCGGATCTTGCGGCACAGCGGCTTACTTCGGAAAACCAATTGAGGTCGTTGACATCTCCACCGATCCGTTGTGGACGCCGTTCACCGGATTGGCCCTTCCTCTTGGTCTGATGGCTTGCTGGTCAAGCCCCATTAAGGCCAGCGAGGGGCGTGTTGTTGCTACATTCGCCTTTTACTATCGCACGAAACGCGGTCCAAGCGATCTGGAGCGGCTGATCGTCCAAACCTGCGTCAATCTGTGCGCGATTGCCCTCGCGCAGATGGAAATCCAGAAGAAAAACCATCAACTGGCGTTCTACGACCAGCTCACGGGCTTGTCGAACCGACGCTGTTTCGACGATTTCATCAACCGCAAGCCACGTACCGGTTCGACATCCTTCGGGTTGATCCTGCTCGATATCGACCATCTCAAATTCATCAACGACACGATGGGACACATGGTGGGCGACGCCCTCATAAAGGAAGTCGCATCACGATTGCGATACGCGAAATTGGCTTTAGCCTGTCGTCTCGGAGGCGATGAATTCGCCATTGTCGTTGATCCATGTCCGGACCATACTGCCCTATCCGTCGTGGTGTCCGCCCTTCGCAACGCCATGAGGGAACCTTTCCATAGCGACGGAAACACGATCGTCCCTCAGGTAACGATGGGTGGCGTGGTGTACGGTATTGACGGTACGAATGCCGATTTGCTTCGTCAAAATGCAGACTTTGCCCTCTATCACGCCAAAGAGACGAACCGCGGCGGTTATATTCAATTCGAGCCCGGCCTTCGCACGGCAATCACCTGCCGGATAGAAACGATCAGAGATGTTGACCAGGCGCTCGCCGACAAGCGGGTCGTCGCTTATTATCAACCACTCGTTCGCCTCGACACCGGAGAAATCATCGGGCTCGAGGCGTTGGCTCGCATCAAAACGACCGACGGCCGTATTGTCGCGGCCGGCGACTTTGAGGCAGCGCTCTCGGATCGGGAAGTTGCCTGCCGTCTGACTGACAGCATACTCTCACAGATCGCGAACGACGTTCGATCCTGGATCGCGAACGGCATTCCATTCCAGCACGTCGGCATCAATTTGTCGGCCGCCGATTTCAGACGAAACGATCTTGAAACCCGTCTTTCGAAAGCCTTCGATGCAGCCAAAGTGTCATTGAAGCACGTTGTGCTCGAGGTCACCGAGACCGTGCTCATGGGCGATCCGGGCAACGACACGGTCCGAGCTGTGGAGCGTCTTCGAGAAAAAGGAATGCTTGTTGCGCTCGATGACTTTGGAACTGGATATGCGTCGCTGACGCATCTTCTCAGTTTTCCGGTCGACATCATCAAAATCGACAAGTCCTTCGTCGATCGCATGCTGATCGACCGTCCAAGCGAGGTGATTGTCGAAGCGCTGATCGACATTGCGCGAAAACTGGGCAAGAAAATTATCGCAGAAGGCATCGAGTGCTCTGCGCAGCATGAGCGTCTCCGCGAACTCGGCTGTACATTCGGTCAAGGCTTTCATTTTGCCCGACCCGCAGATGCTTTGACCACCACGCGTCTGCTACGAAGCTTTGCTCAAAAGCTGCCATTCGAGCCAGATCAGCGCCGTCAGACGGAACGCAACTTTCCCACCACGGCAATCGCATAGACGGAAGTGCCAGGACGGCTCTTGTCTCAGCGTCGACTGGGTCGTCACTCGCACACCCCCGATTTGCTACCTTTCCCTGCGGCGCCGTCCCATCGCCTCGGCCATGAAGTCGCTCAGGCCGCCGACATTGTCTTCGATCGCCTTGACCGTGAGCCCCTTCGCCACCGCGTCTTGGCCGCACCTCTTGGCGAGACGCGCAGCGATCGGGGCAGCGGGCCGCCTTCCGCGTTCCGCGGCTTGTCGAAGATGTTGTCGTCGATCCATTTCTCAAGAAAGTTCGAGGCGGCGATGGACATCTGCTTTCCCCTCTTCACAGCATGGTCGGCCGGCCTTCGATGAAACTGATGAAGGCGACTTCAAGGTCCCCAACCTCATCTTCCAGTCTGGCCACTTGGGGGGCGGCTGGGAATCTCTGCCGTGGAAGTCTATGCCGCCGTCTGTTCGGGTTGAGCCGGGAGACGGTCTCGAAGATGTGCCGTTTCTCGTTGCTGCCGGGCGGTCGGAAACGAAGCCGGTGACGAGGCCGAAGCTCGGTTCTCTGTTGCCTGTGATCGACGTGGTCCTGGAAGCAGACCGGACCCGTCCGATAAAGCAGCGTCATTCGGCGATACGGATTTTTAGGTGGCGCCGCGACGAGCACAGATTTGGTGGCGGCTACACGGTCGTGAAGGACTATGTGCGGATCGCGTGACGGGCGCGGAAAACCAAATGTCCGCTCTATGGCGCAATATCGGTCGTTCAGCAGGCCCGTCGGAAGTTGCAGAGACCCGAGATCGCGACCGCGTTGCGAGACGGGGACTAGATATTTCTTGCCCTCGCAATGACCCTGTGAGTGATGGGTTAGGGCTACTTTCTCCGCCGTCAGGCAGGGGGCGAGTGCAACTCGTAAGTACCTAACTTCAAACGAAAGATAGGTCGAAAGGTGTTCAAGGATGATCCATCGTGGCCGTGGGCACGGAGAGGGACTGTTGTGCACCAGAATATGGTGGATATAATAGTTAGATCTATCAGACACTTAACAGATCATGGGGAGAGAAGGGGTCGTTAACTGGGGCATGTATCTGGTGACCACTCGTGATCTTTCACGTTCCAGCATGGGGGAATTTACTCAGTACCCTGACGTCCCGATTAGCCACGGATTCCGAAACGCTCGTCGTCTCGATCGCAACGAACAGCCGGCATCTGTGTACGGAGCGGCCCCGCGTTCTGGTGCTACTTAGTTGACGTGCGTATCGAGTTCGTCGAGATCGCTTGGTGCGAGGGTATCGTCCTCCAGAAGGTTCCCCCAGGCCGACAGGTTGTCAGCCCGAAGCCGCGGAAGGTGAGCTCAGGCAAGCTGTCCGGCAGCCGTCTTCGGGTCTTCATCCTGGACCCTCATGGACTTCGTTCGATCCAACGTACGCCGTCACCTCAAAAACCGGCGCCATCTCTGCGGGTTATGGCCCTGCGACTTGGGCGGCGCACCGCCCGCCCGGCCCGGATTTGACGTGCGACCCTTTCGCTGCAAAGATATATTAACGATTTGTTTACCAAGCGTCAGTCACCGCTGGGATTGGGGGGAATTTGAAACCGTTTCTGGGTGCAAACCGCCTCAACTGGGATGATCGGGCCGAACTGCATTCGACCGACACAACGGGTAGCTACCAGATCGAAAATGTGCTGGCAGGCGGATCCAATCTCTATGAACTGGAAACGAGCGAGGTCGGTGATATTGTCGGCAAGGATATCGTCCATTTGCAATGTCATATCGGGCTCGACACGATCAGCTTGAAGAATCTCGGCGCGGGCAGCGTGACCGGCCTCGACTTTTCACCGACGGCGATCGCAGCTGCGCGCGATTTCGCCGCGAAGGCAGGCACTGATGTGCGCTTCGTGGAAGCGCCACTATTCGAGGCAGTCGAAGCGCTCGGCCGGACCTTTGACATCGCTTACGTTACCTGGGGTTCGGTAAACTGGCTGGACGACGTGTTCCGCTGGGCGCGGGTTGTTGCCGATCTCCTGCGACCCGGCGGCCGGCTCTATATGGCCGAGGGCCATCCGTTGATGTTCCAGTGTGATCGCAAGGCCGCGGCGCTGGAGTTCAAACACGACTGGCGAACGCCAATAGCTCGGCCACTCGCCTGGAACGAGGAACTGACCTACACCGGCGACGACCGCATCTTGAAACATCCTCGCTATTATGAGTGGATTCATCCGATCAGTGACGTGGTGAACGCGCTGATTTCAGCGGGGCTGACGCTGGATTTTCTGAATGAGCATGACACGGTTTCGTGGCAACACTTTTCATTTGCAGTAAGGGCCGGCAAGGATATGTACGGCTTGCCAAAGAACTCTCCCAAGATACCAATGGCCTATTCCATAGGCGCGACGAAGCGTAGTGTCGGCAAGGTGCCATACCTTGTCGCTCCCAAGGTGATCGAGGGACACTAGCAGCGACTGAATCGGCCCTTAATGTTGAGCTACAGTCAATCGAGTTTCGCACCGTCATCGCTCTGTCAATGTTCATGACGATGCCTGGCGCTTCGAGTCCACCACCCTACGGTTCGATGCGAGCCACGGCCCTCGGTCTCCGGCGAGTAGAGGTTTCCTAAAGGGCAGCCCCCCAGTCGCTCCAATGCTCACCGCTAGCCGGTGGACCGGCTGGAAACGGCATGGTCTCCGAGGCTGAGAGCTGCTCGAGCGCTGAATGCCGATGGCGGCGAGCCCATCCTGGCCGTTCCGGCGCGGACGGTGGTGTCGACACTGTAACCGGAGACAATGGCCGTAAGCAGCGCGAAGATGTCAAGTGAAGCCGGCGGCTAGTTCCAACGACTCCGGCGGCGACCCGAGAACGACATCAACGGTCGGACAGTGCAAAGTTTTCAGGACTGTGAAGTTCAAAATTAATTAATGAAAGCTAATGTTCCATCGTCAGCTAGACCCGAGAACTTGAATAGCACTTGAGGAAACGCCTATTGGCTCTTTTCGGCGCCCGGTTCGGCGATATAAAGACAGCCATTTTTTCGTCGGCAAATATTCCGGCGGCGGTGGCGGTTTTAGTTATTGCCATCAGCGCAGCGTATGCGGACCATCAGAACAAAATCGTCTCGGACCAAGCCGCCCGTGCTGATGTCCTGGCCAAAGTCAATCTCATCCGCGCCAAGCTCGAAGGGAACATCAACGGAAACCTTCAACTCGTGCGTGGACTGGTCGCGACAGTCGTGACTGAACCATACATGGGACAGCAGCGCTTTGCCTCGCTCGCAAGCAATCTGTTTGGTGACGACTCGCAATTGCGCAATATTGCAGGTGCGCCCGATCTGGTCGTCTCCTTGATGTACCCGCTAAAGGGCAACGAGAAAGCGGTTGGGCTCGACTACCGCAAGGACGATCGGCAGCGTGAGGCCGCGCTACGAGCGCGAGACGAGCGCAAGCTGATTCTTGCCGGTCCCGTCGACCTGAAGCAGGGAGGCCAAGGCTTCATCGGTCGTTTTCCGGTTTTCGTGCCGAGTGCGGGCAACACTGAAAGATTCTGGGGCATCATTTCCGCCGTTGTGGATGTGCAGCGCCTCTACAAGGCGAGCGGCCTGTTTGACGATGATCTCGGGATTGACGTCGCGCTCATCGGAGAAGACGCCCTCGGCCCAAGCGGAGATCAATTCTTCGGCGATGTGGGCGTCCGCAAAAGCAATCCAGTGACGGCCGAAGTTCTGCTGCCGTCCGGTTCGTGGCAGATCGCAGCCATTCCCAAAAACGGTTGGTCTTCGACGTCCAACAACGCGTGGTTCTTGCGCGCGATCATGGCGGCGGCCGGGGCGCTGGTTGTGATCCCATTCCTGGTCACAGGTCGTCTGATTGGCGAGAGGCAGCGCAACTATGCGGAACTGCGTCGACTGTCGAGACGCCTGGAACTCGCTCTGGAGGCGTCGACCATTGGCGTTTGGGAACACGATCTCGCGACCAATGACCTTACGTGGGATGCCCGCGTCAATGAAATATTCGGCAAACCACCCGAGGGGCGCCGCGGATACTCAGACTGGGCGGGCGCGATCCACCCGCTGGATTTGGCTGGCGCCCATGCAGATTTCGACAGCGCCGTGGCCAGCCGCGGATCATACTCGTCAGAGTATCGGATTATTCGTCCGGATGGTGAGATTCGCCATATCCGATCCAAGGCGACCATATACCAAGTCGGGAACGACACGCCCAAAATGATTGGCGCGGAATGGGATGTGACAGCCGATGTCCTGCTACACAACGATCTGGTTCGCGCAAAGCAGCTATCCGAGTCGAAAAATGCAGAACTCGAATTGGCCAAGGCGCGCATAGAGCACATTGCGCTTCACGATTCGCTGACCGGTTTGCCCAATCGGCGTTACCTCGACCAGGTACTGGAAGAGTACGCAGCAAACGCCAGGCGCGACGGCGGTTATGCGGCGCTGCTTCACATCGATCTGGATCGGTTCAAGCACATCAATGATACGCTTGGCCACGCCGCGGGTGACGCAATGCTGGTTCACGCGTCAAATATCCTCCGATCCGTGGTCGACGATGGCGGATTCGTTGCTCGAATCGGAGGAGACGAATTCGTCGTACTGTGCACGGTGCATGACGATATCAAGCAGCTGGCGCTGCTGGCTGACCGCGTTATCAGCCAGATGAGCGAACCCGTTTACTACCAGGGCCACCGATGCCGTTTTGGGGTTAGCGTGGGAATTGCAGTCGACAACGGAAAAGGCGTCGAAGCCAAGCACCTGCTGGTGAACGCCGACATCGCGCTTTACCGAGCAAAGAGCCGTGGGCGCAATCGACATGAATTCTTTACTGAGGCGATGCAAAGCGAAATCGTCGACACAAAGCGGATTGCCGACGAAATTCTTGGCGGCCTTGAGCGCAAGGAGTTCATTGCCTTCTACCAGCCCCAATTTGACGCAAAGACGCTCGAAATTGTTGGAGTTGAGGCCTTGGCGCGGTGGAGACATCCAGAGAAGGGTATTTTGGTGCCCGATGTCTTCCTAAGTATCGCGGAAGAACTGAATGTCCTCTCGACGATTGACCGAATCATATTGAAGCAATCGCTTTCGGATTTCAAAGAATGGTTTGCCGACGATCTTCGTATTCCACGGGTATCAGTCAACGTTTCGGCGCGACGCCTTCAAGATGATGAACTCATAAAGAGCCTGACGGAATTAAATATCAAGAAAGGAACTGTTTCTTTCGAGCTTGTCGAATCTATATTCCTTGACAAGAATGATGATTTGGTTACTTGGAATGTCGAGCAGATCAAGCAACTCGGCATCGATATAGAGATAGATGATTTTGGTACGGGCTACGCCTCCATAGTCAGCCTGCTCAAGCTGCAGCCTCGCCGACTGAAGATAGATAGGCAACTGGTCATCCCAATTGTCAAATCGCCGCAACGAAGGCAGGTTGTCTCGTCGATCATTGAAATCGGCAAGTCCTTGGGTATCGAAGTCATAGCGGAAGGCGTTGAGACGATGGAGCACGCACGGGTACTCAACGGCCTGGGCTGCGACATACTGCAGGGGTATGCCTTTGGGCATGCGCTGGATTCCAACGGCTTAAAGGCCTTTGTTCGCTCTCGGCGCTTGCGCGCGGCCAGCTAAGTGTCAGGCCGGCGTTTGACTGGCACGATTGGGTCGGCTGAGAGCGTTCTTCGTACCCCGCCCTGCCGGGAGCAACGCGATAGAAGACGACAGCCGCTCGGACGCTGATGATCGAAATCACTAAATTGCCCACATCGCCTTGATGTTGGCGTTGAAATATTTTGCGGCCAATGTAAACACGATCCAATCCCGAAATAAGATCTTACATGCCCGACGTGTCATAGTTAATAGACAGCGCTTTGTTTGGGTTCTTAAATGACTTTGTCATCAGCCATTGAACGGGCGCTGGCACTTGAAAGCGCTCATCATTTTCCCGCCCCAGCGGGAGCCCAATTATATACTTGACATAGCTAACTCCTAGGAGGATAAATGAATCCAAGGAGTTAGACCGATGAACCTCACCGCAACCATGTTCCACGACAACGACGCAGCCCGCGAGCACCTTGAAGCAATCCGCTGGGCCGATGGCGTCTATTGCCCGCATTGCGGCAACACGGATGGTGAGACAATCCGCAAGCTCGCTGGCAAGTCCACGCGTCCCGGCCTGTTTCAGTGCAACGCTTGCCGGGAACATTTCACCGTGACCGTTGGCACCGTTATGGAACGCTCGAAGATCCCGCTCTGCAAATGGGTTCTCGGCTTCCATCTCTACGCTTCGTCCAAGAAAGGCATGAGCGCGCACCAGCTGCACCGTATGCTTGGCGTCACCTACAAGACCGCTTGGTTCATGGCGCACCGCATCCGCGAAGCCATGAAGGAAGACGTGAAGTCGTCTGGTCCACTTGGCGGCGAAGGCAAGATCGTAGAAGCCGACGAGACCTATTTCGGGCCGAAGGACAGGGTTGTGAAGCGCACCATTCGCGGCAAGCCCTCCAACTCGTCCAAGCGTTCTATCGTGGCGCTGGTCGAACGTGGCGGCTCTGTCCGTTCCTTCCATGTCGAGCGTGCCACGAAGGCGTCTGTCCGCGACGTGCTGGTCCGCAATGCCGACCGCAAATCGACGCTCATGACCGACGAGTCCAACTTCTACCCGATCACCGGACAGGAGTTCGCCGACCACGCTACGGTCAAGCACACTGGAGGCGAATACGTTCGCTATGAGGCCGACCGCATCGTCCACACGAACACCATCGAAAACGTGTTCTCAGTCTTCAAGCGCGGCATGGTCGGCGTCTATCAGCATTGCGGCGAGGCTCACTTGCACCGCTACTTGGCCGAGTTCGATTTCCGCTACAATCGCCGCGCCGCCCTTGGCGTTACCGATAGCGAGCGGTCAGACGATTTGATCCGGGGCACGTCAGGCAAACGCCTGACCTATCAACAAACTGACGAAACCGCTTACGCTTAAGCAGAAAGCGGCGGCATTCATGCACTGGCGGAAACGTCAGCGCTTTCGATCCGAAGATTGACTCTTCTTGTCCTTTGGCTTCCCCTTCGTCTCGTGCTTGGACGGAGGGGTTTTCAATGCACGGCGCAACGCATCATCGCGACGTTTGGCGACTACGCTGTCTGGTTCCTGGGTTTCGTGCGTTTTCGCGTTCTCGGACATGAAGACCACCAAACAGTTTCCTATGGGCTACAAGAGCCTTTCACCGCTGAAAAACTTCAGCGACACCCAGCTTCAGCAAATCGGAAGCGTAGCGATACTCTACAACGAGACTGAGGCACTATTGCACCAAATGGTCGGCGATTGCATCGCCTATCCAGCGTCGAAACTGGAAATCACAAGCCGAATAAACGGCACCGATGGTCTCAAGGAAATCCTTCTTTCCGCGCTCGGCGCCACCGAAAACGATCCAAAGATGATTGCTCTATACCAAGCGACCTTAGGCGGATTTTCCGAAGGCAAGCAGTTTCGCGACGCCGTGGTTCACTCGACAATCTGGGACAACAAATACCGAATTGGAAAGCTACGCGGTCGACGGGGCAAGGTGGACAACGTCTTGCTTTCTGAGGAAGCCTTGGGATGGCTTGTGCGCTACCTTTCGGCTCTATTTGAAGAGATGAAAGCCATGTTATGGCTGATCCAGTTCCCGATTATGTACAAAACCAAAATTAGGTTCGGCGGCCATCCAAGCGGTCTAACCAAATCACAGTCCGAACCAGATTTTCAAGAAGCGATTTCTCAACTCCGACAACGTCAGACTGATCGGCAATCTCTGCTGCCACCTCCAAAATTCGATGATCAAGCGCCATATCTCGCAACGTCGGCAGGGAAGCTTCCGCATTGGGCGATAAAGTCGCCAAGATAGAATCCAATGTCTCGGTCATAGGAACTTTCCTAAATTCCGTGACGTGCCGGCCTGTCGCTAAAATCGATAGCAGCAAGATTCGGCTATGTCACGTATATAATTAGGAATATGTTCCTTATTTCAGCGTGATCTGGAGCAACAAAGGACCATGGCTCGGCGTCAATCGCGCTGGCCGGCGAAGCTATGGCAAAGACAGCGGAAGACAATTTTCGGATCGAGGTCTGGGATCGCGAGGAGCAGGCTTTGTCAGAGACCATTTCGCGCTCCCCCGATTCAACCGTGAGCCAGGCGGCCTGGCAGGCCGCCATCCGGCGCCGGCCGGGCATGTTGCTGATCCACTACAACAGTCGGCATGTGATGGAGAAAATCCTGACGCCGGGCGAGGTGAAGATACCGCCCCAGACCATCATCGATGGCAGTGTCCATGCCGGCCTCGATGTGGCGCTCGGCGATCTTCGCGAGTGGCATGTGTTACGGGCCTGGTGCAGATCCTGCTCGCACCATGCAACGGTAAAACCCGCCGGGCTCATCCAGCGCTATGGAAAAGGCGCTCTGTTCAGCTCGGTCGAGCGCGCGCTTTTCTGCACGAGTTGTGACAGGGGCGGGCCTGTCCGGCTAGAAATTCACAAGCTGCCACGCAATTGAGGAGAGCCGAAGCGAGCAAGACCTGATTGATTCCTTCAGGCAAACTCTCCGCTCTATCGGCCAATCCTATCGTCGCCGATCAGCGGCGAGACTGTCGAGAACGGGAAATGCGCGCGAACGATGCCGGCCGCATCCATATCCTGAATGCAAACCATGCGGACCGCCGCGGACGGGGACAGTCGG
>NZ_SMYZ01000087.1 GCF_004919685.1 Mesorhizobium norvegicum
CTCCAATTAACTCCAAATTACAAATATAACAGTTCGCAACCTTGGGTTATACGACTAGGTCCTAACGACAAGGACCGTCGTATCTCACGGTATTGCGAGTCAAGGAAAGCGCCCCATGGGTGGTTTTACTACTCAGTTTGTTGTCGCACTCACCGTGACCATAAGCCTGGCTCTTGTTAGCGGCTGCCTGGGTACAGCATTCGGGCTGTTTCTGGCCATTTCGAAGGGCACGGCACAGCCCGGCCTCAACAGCGTCGTAACGGCCTACACGACGGTCGACGGTGAAGGCCATGAGTTGCTCGAGCTTCATGCCCTCCTGCTCGTAGATATCGTGCAGCTTGGGCGAGACCCTGGCGAGCCGCAGGCGCTGCTGCACGAACGTTGCGGACACGAAGAAGCGTGCCGCGATCTCCTCATGGCTGGCGCCCTGGTCGTGCAGGATCTGGATGGCGCGAAACATGTCGAGCGGATGTAAATCCTCGCGCTCAAAATTCTCGGCCAGCGAATCCTCTTCGATCGGGACCTCGCTATTGGCGTTGGTGACGACGCAGGGAACAGGCTCGGTCTTGACCATGCGCTTCTGCCTGACCAGCAGTTCCAGCGCGCGATAGCGGCGTCCGCCAGCCGGCACCTCAAACATGCCGGTCTCGTTGCCCTCGCCATCCAGCACTGGCCGGACATTGAGGCTCTGGAGCAGGCCGCGTCGTGCGATCGAGGCGGCGAGGTCCTCTATCGTTTCCCCGCGCTTGATGCGCCGGACATTGGACTGGCTCAGCATCAGCTTGTTGAAGGGGATATCACGCGAGGCGTTGAGGGTGATCTTCTGCTTGGGCGTAACCATGTGGACTATCTCCGCGACGGGCGGCCGAGACTCTCTCGACCTCCAAACCCGTCATGAAGACCGGCGCCGCCCTCTGACTCTGAGGACGGCGCCGAATCCAGAAAGACCGGGAGGGGCACAGGGCCGCGGACACGTCTTTGCGCATCTGCGGCTTTGCGGATTTCGAGGGCTGAGATCTCATGCGCCGTCCCGGCCAGACAGAGCGCCGTGGCAGAGGATGCGTTCCGCGTCGCGAATGCTTCCGGCCCGGTGGGCGGCCTCTGCCCAGACAGATATCCGCAGGTCGGTGGCAAAGAGCATGTCGCGCTCGATGCCCATGCCGAAGGGCAGCCGGATCGACGTCATTTCGAGAAGCGAGAACGTGCCCAGCTCGGGATAGCCGAGATCAGCGAGGCCGAACATGGTGTTGCCATCGGCGTCGAGCTCGGTGGCGAGCCATACGCCCTCACCCAGCGGATTGAAGAACTTGACCACTGGGATATGGTCGGTGTCGCGCTCGAGGCCATTGATGAGCAGGCGCTCGCGCAGGTCGTCGGTGAGGAGAATCATGCCGCCCTCCTGTCGATCTCGGTCTCATCGACCTCGGCGGAGCCTGCCTTGGCTCCGCTGCCAGGTTGCGGCAGGAAGGCGAGCAGCCAGTCAGCCGCCTTGCTGGCCTGGGAGGCGGCACGAACGATGGCGCGGTTGTCTTCGCGCAGGACCTCAAGCCAGGAGGCAAGGTAGTCGGCGTGGCGCACGGTTGGCACGATGCCAAGCGAGGCGCAGCAGAAGGCAGCGTTCATCTCGGCGACCAGTTCCTCGAAAGCATATCTCTTGGTGCCGAAGGCGCCGCCAAGGTCACGGCCGACGCGGGAGGCATGGCCGGTCGCATGCCCAAGCTCGTGCAGGGCGGTGCGGTGCCAGTCGATGGTCTCGAAATAGGCCTGCGGGGGAGGCACCCGCACGTAGTCGTGCGCCGGCGCATAATAGGCGCTATTGCCACCGATGCGGAAATCGATACCTGTCGCCTTGATCAGCGCGTCGACGGCCGGCTCGATCAGTCCGGGCTCCGGTGTAACCGGAGCCGCGGCCAGACCGTCGGGCAGATTTTCACATTGCGCCACGTTGAACACGATGAAGCGCTTCAGGAACGGTATGGCCTGTGCCGCCTCGCCGGTTTCCCGCGCGCGATTCTTCTCGTCGTCAGGGATGAAGCGGTCAGCATAGACGACGGTGGTCCCGTGTTCGCCCTTGCGGACATGGCCGCCCAGCGATAGCGCCTGGCGGAAAGTCAGCCAGCCCTGGACGGGAAAGCCATGCTCGACGACCGCACCCCACAAGATAAGCACGTTGATCCCGGAATAGGCGCGGCCTGTGGCGGCATTGGCCGGCATGGCGAGGGGCGCTTGCGCCGCCGCCGTGCCCCAGGGCTGCACCCAGGGAAAGCGCCCAGCTTCCAGCTCGGCGATGATCTTGTTGGTGATATCGTCATAGAGGCTTGCCCGGTCGGCGCCGGCGCGAGCGTAATGTCTGGACATCGCGGTTCTCCGCGACAGGCGCCGGAGGCCTCTCCTCCAGCTCTCAACCCGTCACGGCAAACCGGTCCGTACTCTCACTCTAGTCGGCGTTGCGGGGGCCTCCCGCAGAAGGAGGACGCTCTCGAATTTGGGCAATGCGGAGCTCGGATACATAGTCCGATTCAATACCCCGCCTGGGATTCGGTTCCATGCTCAAGGATCTCCGCGCCGGCGACCGTCGGCGCTCAAAGGAAGAACGGCGTATAAGCCGCAGTCCTGCGCGCGGCCGCAACAGCGGATCATTGTCGCGCGCAGGACGGAGGAAATTCGCCCCCGCCACGGGCGGTGAACGGGACAGCCGTAGGAGCGTCAGCATAGCGCCGGCCGCAGGACGGGACGCGGGACCGACTGTCCCCGTCCGCGGTGGTCCACATGTTTTGCGTCGAAGCCGACCGGCGAGATCGCGCGCATTTCCGGCTCTCGACAGTCCGGCCGCTGATGGGCGACGATGCGATAGGATTGTCCAGCCCAGCGCCGAATTAGCCTGGACGAATTCGATGAGGTCTTGCATCCCTTCCCCCCTCAATTGCGTGGCAGCTTGTGAATTTCCAGCCTGACAGGCCCTCCCCTGTCACAACTTGTGCAGAAGAGCGCTCGCTCGACCGAACTGAACAGGGCGCCTTTTCCATAGCGTTCGATGAGCCCGGCAGGCTTTACCGTTGCATGGTGCGAACAGGATCTGCACCAAGCCCGCAACACATGCCACTCGCGAAGATCGCCGAGCGCCACATCGAGGCCTGCATGAACGCTGCCATCAATGATGGCCTGCGGTGGGATCTTGACCTCGCCTGGTGTCAGGATTTTCTCCATCACATGCCGACTGTTGTAGTGGATTAGCAACATGCCCGGCCGGCGCCGGATGGCAGCTTGCCATGCGGCCTGGCTCACCGTTGAATCGGGGGACCGCGAAATGGTTTCTGACAAAGCCTGCTCGTCGCGATCCCAAACCTCGATCCGAAAATTGTCTTCCGCGGTTTTTGCCATAGCTTCGCCGGCCAGCGCGTTTCACGCCGAACCATGGTCCCTTTGCTGCTCAGATCACGCTGAAATAAGGAACATATTCCTCTCTCGTCAAGGGTGCGCTTGACTCTGCGTTCTCTTTTTGTTCACTATTGGCAGAATTAGCCATAGGAGGCGAACCATGGGACTTCGCTTGAACATCGAGAACGCAACACCCGAAGAGCTCGCACGCGGCATCGCGGCAGCCGAAGCGGTGTTTGCACGCGCCGGCATTACGGCTTTGCAAGGCGCGGAAGGACTGTTCGCGTTGGAAGGCTGGGATATCAAAGGCTTTCCAGAAGACGACAAGCCGACCGAGGACGAGGATCGGGCTGCCACAATCTGGTTGGAAGCCGACGAGGCGGCGGCGGCGGCATGTTGTGCGGGCTGGCCGGCGGAAAAAGTTCCGCATCATCAGGTCATGGAACTGATCAACGTTCCCCGCACGAAGTTGCAAAGTGAGGCGATTCCAGACACGTGGCCGGAGCGCAAGCAGCTCTATCCTGCCGTCGTCAAGCGGCTGGAAATCACGACCGGCCCGGACCGCCAGATCGATTTCGATATTGCCTTTGTTCTTGGCTGGGTTCCCGAGCGGCCGACGCTGGATCGGGTTGAGCCGCTTTCGGAAGATGGAGACCGTATCCCCTTCTTCACCAGCGACCTGGCCCAGGTCGAAGAGATGGCGCGCAAGGCGCTCAAGGACTGGACAATCGAGATTGACCGAGATCCCTGTGATGCCCACGTTTTCGACGCGACGGCCAGCGATGACGGTGATGAGTTGCGCATGGCGGCATGGCGTGATTTCGACGGCTCCTTGCATATGGAAAAGCCGCCGGCAAATCCTGCAATCGCGCTGACGCTGGCAATGATGCGCGGCCAGTCAATGCATTTCGAATAGTGGTCAAACGCAGTCGGGGCTCACCAAGGCCATCGGTGATCGACCGCGACTGGCCACACCAGGTTGCGCTGCCGGATGACCTCTGCACTGAACGGAACTTCACCATGATCGCGACGTTCTGCCAGGAACGAGGGCTTAAGCACCAGACGCGGCAGGTGCAGGCGATATGGCCGAACGGGAAATATGAAACCTTTCGGCTCCATTGCTTCGGCGAAGCCGCGTCTGCAAAGGTGTTTCTTGATCACTTCGAGGGGCTGATGTTCGATCCGAAGCGAGATCGGGAGTATGGAAAAGTGCGCGGCGTCTGGCGCCGCACGGGCGAATACACGCCGGTTCTCGATCTCGGCCCTCTGAGCGTGCCGGAGATATTGCGAAGCTAAAGTCACGAGCTTTCGGCGCGAACCGTCTCCACCGAAAGCGAACCGGCTGGAAGAGGCCGCAAAAGCTCAGCCTCAGGCTTCGTCAAATTGATCCAGGCCGCCCAATTCTGCGGCTGAAGGACGACCACCTGGCGGTTGTGATATGGCGCGACATCTGGCCCAGGATCGGTCGTCAGCATGGTGAAGGTGGGCGGCTTGTTGCCGACGGCTTCACGCCAAAGCCCAGCGACGGCCATGAATGGAGAGCCGGTGAGCGTGAAGCGATGTTTCGCCTTCGGATACTTTGTCCCGGTGAATTCGAAGAATGCGGAGGCGGGGATGAGGCAGCGCTTGCTATTCCCGAATTGCCGCCCTTCGGAGCGGAAGTTGAACACAGGCCCGCCCTTTGGTCCGGTCGGTGGAAATCCGAACGTCATCGATGCCAGTTCGATCGCGTCGCCGGCGGCGCGCATTATAGGAGCGGGATCCTTGATGCGAATGTCGTCCGCCTGTGGCAAATCGAGTTCCGTCTGGTGGATCGGGACTTTGAGCGCCAGCGACGCCATCATCCGGCAATACTCAGCCCAAATTATATGCTGTTCGTAATCGTTGCACATGGACGGCTCCGGATGTGGGCGCTCTAATCACACTACGGCATATAGAGACGTGACGGAACGCGGTCGGCACTCAACCCAAGGATCTCGTTCAACCAGGACATCGGTCTCCTTGCGGCCCCAACGAAGGCTTGCGAGCGTCGCGGGTCTCTTTGAGCCCCTCGAGAACGCCGAGGCAGCCTTTTTACGGGCAGCGACATGTCTTCTGCCGGTCATCGTCGGCCGTACCCCTTGCGGGTTAGTCATAGAAGGCTACGACTGGACCAGGAAAGCCGGACATAGAGAGCGGGGACCGGATTGCCTCAAGCGTAGCCCACTCCTGTCGCACACCGGCAAACTGCCGCTGTTCGACCAGGCGCAGAACTTCCGCGACATCTATCGTGTGCCAGTCCTCGCGGCGCGCTAATCCAGTTCGTGGTAGGCGCCCTGATGTCGGTCCTGGCCTGATGGATGGATCGCTACGGCGGCAGGCCGCTTCACTCGGTCATGCCGCCACGCCAATTTTACATACCACCGCCGCAGCCGTCGGACAGGTTCCAAACATCCACGATCTGCTTGCCGGTAAAACCGTGTTCATGGATCAGGTATTTCGCCAGTCCGCCATACATCTTCCAGCGCCAGCATTGGCAGCAGCACGGGCCTTTCTCGTTGGAATTGGCCATCGCGTAGTCGTAAGCCTTCTGCTCATCGCCGGTGAGCTGCATGTCATAATAGGCCGTTGCCTGTTGCGCGGTCGCCACCGGTATGTCGTAAGGATCCTGCGGGATCATCGCGATGTCGCGGTATTTGGTCAGGCCATCCGTCTGTTCTGAATAGCGCTTTAGGTCCATCGGGCTGCAACACGAGCCCTTGATCCGCGATATGGCCGGCATAGTGGCGATTGAGTCCGTGAACTTGCTCGAGCAGGAGCTGTTGCCATTATGGCTGAGATCCTCGAAACGCTTGATCAACCACGGATCACTGGCAGCGACCGCTGTGTTGGCGCTCAGGAAGACCATCAACCCGGCGACCGCGACCGCCATGGCGAGCGTTTTTCTCGCGAGGTTCGAAATAGGAGCCATTAGAAGATTCCTTTCCCGGCCTTCAGCCGATGCGCGTGAATATTGGAAACTGTTCGAGCAGCCAGAACGAGAATGTCGACATCTGTCCGGTGATCATGGCGAGCCCCATGATCACCATGATTGCGCCGGCGGCCGGTTGCAGCAGCCGGCCCGCCTGGCGCATCGCCTTCAGCCGCCGCGCCAGGCTGTCGGTGAACAGCGCGGCAAGCAGGAACGGAACGCCAAGGCCAAGCGAGTAGATCGCAAGCAGGGCGACGCCGTCGGCGACCGTGGCGGAGGCAGCACCCACGGTCAGGATTGAGCCAAGAATCGGACCGATGCAAGGCGTCCAGCCAAAGGCGAATGCCAGACCGAGCGCGTAAGCGGACATCGCGCGGCCGCCGGGCGCGGCGGCATGAAACCGCGCCTCGCGCATCATCCAGCCCGGGCGGACGAGCCCGATGAGGAAAAGGCCGAACAGGATGACGATGGCGCCGCCGACAAGATTGAGCTCGACGCGGTAGCTGAGCAGCAATCGGCCAAGCGCCGTGGCGCTGGCACCGAGCACGATGAAGACGGTCGAGAATCCGAGCACGAAGCACAGACTGAGACCTGCCGCCGACAAGCGGGCCGTCCGATCGGCCGGCCCGTCAGTCGGCGTTCTACCGGCGACATAGGAAACGTAGCCCGGCACCAGCGGCAGCACGCAGGGCGAGAGAAACGAGACGATGCCCGCCGCGAACGCGGTCAGCACGCCGATGTTGGAAAGTTCGGGCATCGATCAGCTACCTCATTTCTGCAAGCCCCGCGCCCGCTCGATCAGTTTTTTCATCGTATCAAGATCGGTGGCGCCGGGAAAAATCTGATCCCCGACAATAAAACCTGGCGTTCCGGTAATTTTTAGCGCTTGGGCTAGTTCCATATTGCGGTCGATCGACGCCTGGATTTCCGGGCTCTGCATGTCGGTCTGCATGCGCGGGACATCGAGGCCGGCCTCGGCCGCGACCTTGAGCACCACCGCCTCGGTCACCCGTGTCTTGGCGCCGAACAACGCCTTGTGGAACTCCACGTACTTCCCTTGTTGGTCGGCCGCGAGTGCTGCCTTGGCCGCGAACACGGAAGCTGGCCCGAGGATGGGGAATTCCTTGTAGACGATCTTGAGTTGCGGATCGTCGGCCACGGCTTGCGCCATGATAGGTGCTACCTGGCGGCAATAGGGACAGTTGTAGTCGAAGAATTCGACCATGGTGACGTTGCCTTCCACGTTGCCGCCAACAGGGCTGTGCTTGTCTCGAAGGATATCGTCGGCACGCGACGCAAGCGTCGCCTTTGCCTCGGCCGCATCGGCCTCGCGCTGGCGTGCCTCCATCCCTTGTATCGCCTCCATGATGACCTCGGGATGCGCGATGATGTAGTCATGCACCCGTTGGTCGAACTGGTCCTGGGACATTTCGCCGGCCGCGATCGCCAATTGCTGCGCGCCCTGAAAGCCCGGGTTGAGCAGGAGCCATCCTGTCACTCCGGCAAGCAGAAGCGTGCGGACAAGCCAGCCCCCGTATCGATTTGCCTGTTTTAGCCTGCTGACCATGTACGTCTCTCCTTGTTATCCGTTAAGGCGGCCGGGTCGGCATGCCGCCGATGAAAACTGCGTCAAAAGAGGTCTCTCAGTTTTGCCAGCCAGCCCTCGTCCTGCTCATGGTGCGGACGCTCGACGTCGTTGGTGAGTGCGTTGACGAAGGTGACGAGATTGATCGGCGCAAAATTCAGGCCGTGGAAATTCGCCCGCCAGCGGCCCTGCTTGTCGATCACATGGGTGACGGTGCCGTGCATCTGATAGCCGTCATCGGTCAGGGCAAACTTGTGGCCGAAGGCCTCCGCCAATTTGCGGGTCGTGTCCTCCGGCTGTTCCTGGGTCGTGGTCAGGGGCAACCAGTTCACCGGGTCGAGCCCATGGACCGGCCCGTAATTGCGCAGCACGTCCGGCGTGTCTCTCGTGGGATCCGTCGTGATGGTCACGAAGGTGACCTGATTCTTCATCGGCGTGCCGTTCACCATCGTCTGGATCTCGGCAATCTTCTCGGCATGGAGAGGGCACACATCCGGGCACGAGGTGTAGATGAAGTGAAGGACGACGACCTTGCCACGCAGATCGGCCATTCGCACGACGCGCCCTTCGGCGGAGCGCAGCGTAAAATCGGGCGCCGGCTTGTCGATCTGCTGGAAATATTTCTCGTCGCTCTGAAGCATGGCGTTGACTTCATCCAGCGTGTGCGCTTCAGCACTATGGACAAAGCTGAAAACCAGCGCCGTCAGCGCGATGAGGCTGCGCAGCGGGGGCATGCCCGGCGACAGAGCCTTAGGCCCGTTTTGGACCCGGACGAGCATCACCTATTGCCTTTCGGATTGATGGGCACTGCCTTGGCGCCATCACTGTCACCGTCGGCGCTTGGGGCAACATTTTTGGTCGAGCAGGCTCGGCCGGTCATCCTGTTCATGCAGAGGCCAAGCGCGCACATGGCGACGCAGGGCAGGACACTGAGCAGCAGCGGCGCGACGCCGACCGCAACCAGCCAGCTCCAGTTGAAGGCGAGGCCGGCGATGGCAATGACCGCGCCTGCAGCGATCAGGCCGCGCCGGCCGCCGAGATAGTTCCGGATGGCGAAGCCGCCACCGGGCGAGTCCTTGGCTCGGGTCATTTCCGTAGCGGGCATCTCATTTTCCTTTCTCAGTCTGCGGCGACATGGCGGCGGATGAACGCGACCATGTCGGGCGCGTCCCATTCGGCCGGTCCGATCAGCCGACCGACTTCCTTGCCCTTGCTGTCGATCAGCAAGGTTGTCGGCAGGCCGAAGACGCCGAGCGCGAACATTGCCTTGCTCGACTTGTCGATGTTGAGGGCGAGATGCGCGATGCCGATCTCTTTGAAGAACTGTTTCACCATGTCCGGGCTACGATCTATCGACAGCGCGACGACCTCGAAATCCAGCCCGCCAATCTCGGCCTGCAGCCGGTCGAGGGTCGGCATTTCCTTGCGGCAGGGGACGCACCATGTCGCCCAGATGTTAAGCAAGACGACCTTGTCGGAAAATTCGGCGAGTGTTCTCGGCCGGCCGTCGGCGTCCTCGAATCTGATTTCCGGCAGGGGCACAGGAGCCTCATGAACGGCAAAATTCTGCGGCGGCTCGACGGCCAATGCGGGCTGTGTCATCGCCACCAAGGCGCCCAAGACGGCGAGAGCAAGCATTCTCATGGCTGCCTTTCCTTCGCTTTGGCTCTCAAGCGCTCGACCAGCGGCAATATCGTCTTCTCAAGTGCCTCTTGCGTCACCGCGCCGATGTGCTTGTAGGCAATTTGGCCGTCGGCGCTCACCACGAAGGTTTCGGGTACGCCGTAGACACCCCAGTCGATGGCGACGCGGCCGTTCAGGTCCGCGCCAGTACGCGTGTAGGGATCGCCCATCGTGTCGAGCCATCTCGCGGCGTCATCGGGCCTGTCCTTGTAGTTGAGGCCATGGAGCGGCACCTTGCTGTCTGCCGCCAGTTGCATGAACACGGGATGCTCCTCGCGGCAGGCGAGGCACCATGACGCAAAGACGTTGACGAGCGAAACCTCGCCCTGGAGGTCGCCGCTCGACAAGCCGAGCGTGCGTCCCTGGACAGGTGCCAGGCTGAAGGCGGGCACCGGCTTACCGATCAGCGCCGAGGGAATGTCCGACGCATTGCGGGTAAGTCCCCAGGCAAGCACAATGGCGAGCCCTGCAAAAACCACCACAGGCAGGACCACCAGCAGCAGCCGCCAAACGGGCCGGATGGCCGGCCGATCTGATCCAAGAATGTCACCGCGGGTCATCATGCCACCGCCCAAATGTGATTCCCTGCCCCGTTCGCACATATCTTGCGAGCGCTGCCACTGTGAGCAACAGAACTACCAGGACAAGAAAGCCCGCAACGGACAGAAACGTCATGGCCAGCCAGGTTTTGGCAGGGCAATCGGACATATTGGCCATCATCGCAATGCCTCACTCTGTTGCGTAAACGGTAGGTGCTTTGCCGTCCTTCGTGAAAGCGTAGATCGTCCAGGTCCCAGCCTTTTCGCCGCCCATGCCGGGCGCGCCTGTCGGCATGCCGGCCAGCGTGATACCGGTAATGGCAGGCCGTTCGGTCAACAGTTTCTTGACGATATCGACCGGCACCAGCCCGTCGACGACATAGCCGTCGACCATCAACGTATGGCAGCCTTCCAAGTCGGCGGGCACGCCGGCATCGCTGCTGATCTGGGACAAGTTGTTGACCGGCTTGATGTCGACCTTGAAGCCGTTGTGGTCCAGATACCTGGCATAGGATTCGCAGCAGCTGCATTGCGGGTTCTTGTACATCACAGCGTTGATCGTTGCCGCTACAGCGGGCAGCGGCATTGCTATC
Source organism: Mesorhizobium norvegicum (assembly GCF_004919685.1). GTDB lineage: Bacteria > Pseudomonadota > Alphaproteobacteria > Rhizobiales > Rhizobiaceae > Mesorhizobium > Mesorhizobium norvegicum. The sequence goes on from NZ_SMYZ01000087.1 coordinate 10,729, forward strand.
GCGACTGCGAAGGCGGAGAGGGCGAAGGTCGGTTTCATTGCAGTTCTCCTTGGTTCATTGGTTGGTCTGGTTGGCGAAAAGGTTCAGCGATTGGCGAAGGAATCAGGTGACTCGGAACACGGTCATCAGGCCGGCCATCTGATGGTCGGCGACATGGCAGTGCAGCATCCAGTCGCCGGGATTGTCGGCGACGAAGGCGCATTCGATCGTGTCCTTGGGGGCGAGCAGCACCGTGTCCTGCCATTGCCGGTGCGGCACCGGCGAACCGTTGCGAGCAAGTACGGACATGCTGAAACCGTGGATGTGCATGGGATGCCACCAGGCGGTTTCGTTGCGCATGGTGAGATGACAAGTGGTGCCGCGTTTCAGCGTGAACTGCGGCGCCATGCCGGCGTGGCCGTCGCCGGTCATCGACATGCCGTTGATCGCCCAGGCAGGGGAGCCGTTCATGCCGGGCGTGGCCATGCCCATCATGCCGCCGACTCCGGCGAGCTTGCCGCCACCCATCATGCCGCCTTGCAGGACGATCTCCTGGCGTTCAGCATTGCCAAGATTGGGTTCGGATAAGGGGTTGCGCGGCAGGCCGACAGGCGCGTCGAGAGGATGAGCCCTTAGCGGCGGCGCGTTGTCGTAAGCAAGCGTGATCAGCGTATAGGCGAGGCCGTCATAATAGTCGTCGATCACCGCGTGGCGCTTGCCCGGGTCGCCCTGCATGTCGACCACGACATCGATGCGCATGGCAGGCGCGAGAACCAGCCGGCCGTCTTCCGCTTCGTACGGGTCACAGGGCTGGCCGTCGATCGCCACAATGATCGGGTGATGGCCTTCGAAGCGCAGTGCCATGATGCGGGCAAGCGAGGCGTTGATAATCCGCAGCCTGACGCGCTCGCCAGCTCTCACGCGTTGGTCGGCCGGCACCGTGCCATTGAGAGTGACGACATTGCCGACGCGGCCCGACATGGCCGCGTCCATCGTGCTGCCGGAGCCGGGAACGATCTGCCTATCGGCGGTCAGCCGCCAGTCCTGCAGCATCCACACAAGGTCGCGATCCACAACAATCGGCTCAGCCTCCTCGACGATGAACGCGCCGGCAAGTCCGCGGCCGAGCTGCACGAGGCTGTCGGCATGCGGATGGTACCAGAAGGTGCCGGCGTCGGGCGGCGTGAACTCATAGACAAAGCTTGTTCCCGGCTTGATCGGTGCTTGTGTCAGGCCAGGCACGCCGTCCATGGCGTTTTGCAGCCGGATGCCATGCCAGTGAACCGTAGTGTCCTCGGAGAGCCCATTCTGGACCGTGATGCGAACTGGCCTGCCCTGCTGCACACGTAGTATCGGGCCGGGCACCGTGCCGTCATAAGCCCAGACAGCGGTCCATGGACTATCCGGACCAGCGAGGCTGGCGCGCCCGTGCGCCGCCTTTAGCTCACGCTCATCGAGCTCAGATGCCCGTGGTGACCTCGTGGTCAACAGGGTTGTCGAGACAAAGCCCGTCGCCGCAACGAGAAATCCGCGGCGCGACATGAAATGACTGAAATCGGAATTCACCCTTGTGCCCTTCGCGATCTCAATCGATGGCGGCCATCGATTGATTGCTGTCCGCACCCGCCGAGCAAACGCGCGCAGCGGATGATCAAAAGCCAGAAATCAGCCGCAGGACGGCTGAACCGGCCTCAAACGAGATCGATGGGTCTTGGAGGGAATGGGTCGGGCACGGAACTTCGCCCGCGCAGGAACGGGGCTGGTAGCGCCGATGGCTGCTGCGCCCGCAGAAGCATCCTGATGGCGAGATCTTGCGGCAACACAGCCAGGACAGGTGCGACGCATACCGGCGGACAGTGAATCGGGTTGCCGCTGTCGCTCGCGCCCTTGAGGCAAGCCTTGCAATCGCCATTCATGGCGGAACCGGTGGCCATGCCGACGTCGGCGGGCATGGTCATGCCGCTGCCGGTCATCATCGTCATCTTGGCCGACATCATGCTGGCCTGAGCGGCAGAAAAGCTAAACCCGACAGTCAGGAAGACCGCGAGCAGCATGACAAGGACGTGTTTTGGCGACGAGCATGCCATCATAGCCCTCAGGCTGGTCTCGAAATGTGCGTTTGGCAAGTCAAAACAAGAGACTGCAACATTGAAACAGTCCCACTCGCCGAGATGTGATGGTAAGCAATCGATTTCGCGAAAGGACTCGCGATCGCGCCCTTATCCGTTCACTCGTCTCCCTCGCCTAGACCCGTCGTCGCGATAAAGTTCATACCACGCGGCCCCACCTTCGTCATAACAAGGCTCAATACCCCGGCGACTTCGAGTTTGGCTGAACGGGACGGAACCAAGAAAAGTCGAAGCCGTCGTGCCAAAATTCGAATTTTGTTAACCTTGCTGACGAACGATGCTGTTATTGCTAATAACGCGAAACGCGACATCGAGTTGTCAACGGCAGAGCAGACAGCAGGGGCTGATCCACAAGGGACAGAGATGAATTTGTTTCAGCGACTGCTCGGTTTTTTGACCCTGCCCGCCCTCGCCCTGGTTATGTCAGCTTGCGTGTCGACGGTTCTTGACGTCGACAACAAGGCAAATCAACCAATTGCGGCGAGCCTCATCAGCGATATGAGCAAGCGCAAAATGACGCCGGCCGATCCCATTCTGATCCGCATCTTCAAGGATGAAAGCGAGCTTGAGATCTGGAAACGTGATCGCACCGGGCGTTATGCCCTGTTGAAGACCTTTCCGATGTGCCGCTGGTCCGGGAAACTCGGCCCAAAAACGAGAAATGGGGACCGGCAGGCGCCAGAAGGATTTTACAACGTATCCGCAGGCATGCTGAATCCGAACTCGCAATATTATCTCTCTTTCAATCTGGGCTACCCGAACAAACTGGAAAGCGCCCTTGGCTATAGCGGCGAAGCCTTGATGGTTCACGGCGCCTGTTCGTCTTCAGGATGCTTTGCGCTCACGGATGCAGGCGTCGCGGAAATCTACGCCGTTGCCCGTGAAGCCATCAGGGGCGGCCAGTCCTCCTTTCAGGTGCAGGCTTTTCCGTTCCGGATGACGCCTGAAAACATGGCACGGAATCGAAATGACCCTAATTTCGATTTTTGGACAAACCTGAAACAGGGCTACGACATTTTGGAGGTCACGGGTCGTCAACCCAGGGTGTCTTATTGCGGCAGACGATACGTCTTCGACGCGACCTTTGAGGGTGGCGATCCTCGCGACCCGCTGGCTTCATGTCCACCGATGCTAAATGCAGAAAACGGTGCCGTGGTCGCTCGACGCGTTTCAGATGAACGCAAGATGGAAGCGGACCTTGCCTCCGGCACAAATATATCGGCCCATGCATATTCAGATGGCGGCATGCATCCAAGTTTTCGGAAACTGCTGAAAAGCCGGGGGCCTGCGGTGCTTGCTCAGAAAACATCATTGGATGACGTTCCGATTAGTCGACCGGATGCTGCGCTGGCGGATCCCCACGCGCCGAGCGAATGACATGCAGAAGCCCAGAATGCCGTTCGATCCTGTCGAGGCGGGATCGCAGTGTTTCCTCATGTTGCCAGATTTGGCCACGGTATTACCGCATTTCGGCTTTCAATAAGCGATGGTTAATAAGCGAGGGTTAACCATTAGGATCGATATTCGGATGTGAAAACGACGCATCCGTTTGGGCAAATCCGGGGACAAACGGCAGCCTGCAAGGCCTTTTGATTTGAACAGCATCGAACGACACCCAGACGGTCGGCACTATCACATGAGCGTCTGGCCGAGATGGCTGGCAGCTGTGATTGTTGCCTTTGGGGTTCTTGCCACGATGGCTGGTGGCGCAAACGCCGAAACACGTTCGCTGAAACTCTATCACCTCCATACACAAGAAAAGGCCGAGATCGTCTACAAACGCAATGGCCGCTACGATCCGGAGGGTCTGAGAAAGATCAACATCATTCTGCGCGACTGGCGTCGCAACGAGCCGACCAAGATGGATCCGCGTTTGCTGGATTTGGTCTGGGAATCGTACCGCGCCAGCGGCGCCACCGACTACATCCAGGTCGTCTGCGGCTATCGCTCGCCGGCGACGAACTCGATGCTTCGCAGCCGCAGCAGGGGTGTAGCCAAAGAAAGCCAGCACATGCTCGGCAAGGCTTTGGATTTCTACATTCCCGGCGTACCGCTGAAGAAGCTGCGCAACATCGGCCTCAAGCTGCAGGGCGGCGGCGTCGGCTACTATCCGTCATCCGGTTCGCCCTTCGTCCACATGGATGTCGGCAACGTGCGCCACTGGCCTGGCATCAGCCGCCAGGAACTCGTCAGCCTGTTCCCCAACGGCAAGACACTGCATGTGCCGAGCGATGGCAAGCCGCTGCCTGGCTATGAGCTTGCGCTCGCCGCCTATAAGGCACGTAAGGGCGCTGGCGCTCCGACAATCGAGATGGCCAGCGCAAGCGGCGGTTACAAGAAATCCGGTGGTCTACTGGCTGCTTTCTTCGGCAGCGGTTCTGACGAGTCGGATGATAGCGCTGATGTCGCGACCGCCGCGCCTGCGCCCAAGCCGAGGGCCGTGAAGCCGACAGCGATCGCAAGGAGCAGCAACCTCCCGGCCATAGCCGTTGTGGCGCCGCAGGATGCGCAACGCGCCGACATTACGCAGATTGCCGATGACAACGCTGCCGATTCGCAGCCGCAGCAGGACACGCCCGAGACCATTATCGCGGCGCTGCCGGCGCGCAGCATTCCGCTGCCTGATTTCGCACCGCGTCCGAAGGCCGATGTCGGCGCGCAGCCGCCGAGAGATGTTCCGCTCGGCATGGCGGATGCCACCGCCGCCCCCGAGCAGACGGTGGCGACGGCGCAAGCGCCGACGAGCGTTCCGTCAGGCATGACTGATCCTGCCATCGTTGCCTATCCAGCTGTGGTCGCGGTCAACAACATTCCGGTACCGGCCTGGCGTCCCGACCGATCGCTGCCGGCTGACCTCGCACCGCAAGACAAGCATGTGCTGCTGGCGCTGGCGGATACCGCCTCACATGACCAGACTGCCAGTGATGTATCTTGGGTGAAGCCAACTGCCCGGCCTGACAACGCCGAGGTCAAGGCCGTCCTCGATGAATATCAGGTCGCCTCCTTGCCGGAGCCAAGCTCGTCGTTCAGTGATCCGGCCGGTGTGAATGTCTTGTCGCCGCGCAGCCAGATTTCTGCCCTGCCCGCCGATTCCGATCCGGCTGGCGTTATTCCCGCGTCGCCGCGTAGCGCGATCTCTGCCCTGCCGGCCGGTTCCGATCCGGCTACAGCGATTGGCGCAGGCGTGAAAACCACGCCCAAGGAAGCCAGGGCAACCGCAGGGGACCCGAAGCACAATCCCAAATCCTTGGTGGTCGCCGCTGCGCCGCGAGCCGCACGCTGGGCGCTGAACAGCGGAGAAAATATCGCCACAGTCTCAAGCGCAACGACAGCGCCGCGCTATGCCTACAATATCGTGCACACCCCGCCGAGCGAGGTCTATACGGCCGGTTTCCAGCCGAACAATCAAATGGCCGACACCAACAGATTTACCGGCAACGCCGTCAGGTTCATGTCGATCGCCCGCTTCCAGACCAGGTGAAGACTTGCTGATCTGGAGGATTTAGGAACCACGGCTAAGAAAATCAGGCGGTGGCGATTTCGCCGTCGTCAGAGACTTCAAGACGATTGCACCAACCTCTATGAAACGCGACGGCCGCTAGACTGCCGCCAAAGGGAGCGTCGAAACCTAATGGGTAGCCGCGCGACCGACTGCAGCAAGGCATTGAAAGCCGACGCGGGCGAAGGCAATGCCATGGGGATCGGCGGAAGGCCCTCGTTTCTCATCGGCACACAAATGCTTGTCGGTGCGCAGTCCTATGAAACGCTGAAAACCGCTATTGATCCGGATCTCGGCGCGATGAGGCTGGCCCGTTCATAGATGGTCCATGGGCAAATATAGAGCGTAAGGTCCTACTGTACGGCGCCAACCAAAACCGGTTGGCCCGCGCGGATCGAAACCCAGCGCCCCGTGTTATCGACCGCCTGTCGCTTCAGGAAGCTATAGTCCGTTTCATCCCACAGGCGGACCTCGTCGGTCAGATTGTCGAGGAGAAAATCGCCCTTGTCGGTGCGCACGGTCAGGACAGCATGGCCCTCACCGTCGGGCTTCCGCACGACAGTGATCAGAAGATCGGCAAACGACAATCCCATGCGGAAAAGCTCCCGTCGCTTTTCCAGAACATAATCTTCGCAGTCGCCAACACCTTTGTCTGGATAAGCCCAGACTTCGTCCTTGCCGTAGATGTCGTAGTCGCTCATTGGCTTGACGGCGGCGTTGACTCTAACGGTGACGCTGGTCAGCTTCCGAAGGAGCGCGTCAGTCATCCTCGCTGGAGCGAGGTTGCTCGGACGAATCGAGCATTCGGCGGGATTGGTCTTGCAGAAATCATAGTGTCCGATCGGCTGCGAGGTCGGGCCGCCCGTTGCCATGGGATGAGCGGCAAGCGCAGGCGCTGCCGACCAAGCCAGTCCGGCAGCAATCCCGACACACGCGCGCACTACCCGCGCCGTCGAAAAGGAATTCATTGTCCCGCTCGCCCTTATTAGTTAACGAAATGTTAAAGGGGTTTTACAGTTCGTGTCAATTGCATCGACAGCCGGATTGGCAGCATGGTTACCCGGACGGCTAGAGCAGCGGCCGTTATGCAACAGCTCAAGACAACGAGCGCGATGCCGCCGTTCGGCATTGGAGTGACGACACTACCAACGAGCGACTATGTTCGCGCCGACTGCCCCGATCACTGCCAGGCCCGCGATGGCGATCGTGTACCAAGTAGCAACGAACAGCGGAGAATCGTCCGTGCACTGGGCCGCGTAGAGCGTCGCCGCAATCGCTCCTGCAAATATCCCACAGACCGCGCCTGCTAGGGTCGGCCGTGTCGAGGCGCCATGGCGTAAGACTGCCAGGAAAATGCCCAAGGGACCGATGCCAATTAGCGGTATGTAGGTTAGGCATACCATGCTGTTCCTGCCTATCATTCTCGCCGACCAGATATCCGGTGAAAGAAGGAAGAGTTCGACGATTACCGCAACGGCGATGAGCATGGGAGCGACCGCCAAATACGGAATTGTTTTTCGCCACGCATTACCTGGAGTTGACAGTGCGCGGGCCGGAACGAACGCGCTCGCCGCCAGCGATATGGTGACGACAAATTTGAACAGAAACCGCGGCGTCTGCGCAGCCGCGGCAAAGTCAGGTCGAAGGCCGAGCGTAGCGAAAAAGACCGATGCGGCCACCAGAATTGCCAGTCCTATCGCCCCCCACCATATGGAGGGGAACAACAGCACAGGGCGCCTTGCGTCCATGGTCAACGTCTTGATGAGATCATCTGTCTTCATTTCAATTCGTTCCAAATCGCCGGAAGATGGCTTTCAGGCCACGGTGAAGCGCAACTCGCACCGCCGTGTCACTCATGCCTAGGGACATGGCCGTCTCGCCGATCGAATGCCCCTCGACTGAGACGGCCGATACTACCGCTCGCTGACCTGGAGTAAGCGTTTTGAGTGCCCGACCAATCTCAAGTTCACTGACTGCATCGGGTTCCGGCTCGGCGTAGCTATCGGCGACGTCTCCTATCTCCACGTGGATCCGGCGACCCTGCCGGCGAAAGGCGTCTATCAGTTTGTGGCGCGCAATTGCATAAATCCATGGCATGACGGGTCCGTCTTCCCGCCAAGTATGACGTTTCAGATGGATAGCCAGCAGCGTCTCCTGCACCACGTCCTCTGGATCAACGCCGCCCTTTACAATCCTCTTCTGGACGAAACCTCGAACACAGCGTGCTGCTTGGTGAAGAAATCGCTCATAAGCGTTTTCGTCGCCAGCAATTGCGGCTCTCAACAGCCGGGCGAGTTCGTCTTCGGCCAAGGTGCTCAAAAGCCCTTTCTCCCGAGTTCGTCAAAAACCTGCCGTTGTTACCTCGGCTGCAAATTATTGTTCCGCCTAATGGCCAGCCAATAACTCATTCGTGTGCGCCGAAATACAATGCGAACGTCCCGAAACGGTCGCTGGCTCGTGGCGACTAGATACCCTTCGGCAGTGCGAGTTCGTTTACCAGGACAAGATTTTCCAAGCCAATCACGCGTCGTTGGATAGTTACATTAACCAAAGAGGATCAAGAAGGGGGAAATTGACTGTGCGAACATGAACGATCACTCGCCGCAAACACGCAACCCACTCGGAGCTTTGCCTGCGAGCGCCGCCCCGCGAATGCCTTGGGTAGATACGGCAAAAGGCCTTTCGATCATCCTGGTTGTGATGATGTACGCGGCTTACAACACCGGGGAATATACCGGGCAAGTCGGGTTCCTGCATTACGTCATCGGTTTCGCCACTCCCTTTCGGATGCCCGAGTTCTTTCTGATTTCAGGGCTTTCCTTTCGCAGGTGATCGATCGACCGTGGCGCCGCTATGCCGACCGGCGAATCTTACACTATGCCTATTTCTATGCCGTCTGGGCGATCATCATGATCGGCCTGAAGATAGGCATCTATGGCCGGGACCCCAGCTCGATGCTGCGTGACATCGCCATGTCGGCCGTCGAACCGTATGGCGTCTTGTGGTTCATCTACATGCTGGCTGTATTCGGCCTCGTGGCAAGGCTGTTGTGGCAGTTGAAAATCCCCGATCCCATCGTGATCGCACTGGCGGCCTTGCTGCGGATGTCGGGCATCGAAGCGACCAGCTACATCCTGACGCAATTCGTTGCCTATTTCGTTTTCTTCTATATCGGCTATGCGGCGGCGCCGTTCGTATTCCGCCTGGTCGGATGGACGCAGCGCCATACTGTGCTGTCCGTCGCAGGCTTGCTCGTCTGGGCGCTCGCGAACGGCCTGCTGGTCTTTTCACCGGGATTCTCGGTCCAACCAACGGTCACACATATGGGACTGGCTACCTTTCCACCGCTGCATCTTGGCCTCGCCGTACTGGGCGCCCTGGCGCTTTGCGTACTGGGCGCGCTGCTTGTCAGGCTTTCTTTCATGGATTGGCTGCGCTGGCTCGGCGAGCATTCCCTGGTGATTTACGTCGCCTTCACGCTTCCGATGTCAGTCTTTCGCGCGGCCGCCTTAAGGACTGGGCTGATCACCGAAACGGGGGCACTCAGCCTCGCGGTTCTCATTGTCTCCTTGGCCAGCCCCGTCCTGCTCTACATGCTGCTCAAGCGCGCTGGCATTGGTGCCTTCTTGTTTGAACGGCCAAACTGGGCGCGTCTTGCAGGATCGGACGCCCTGCCCGCGCCGAAAGGGCAGGTTCCTTCACGCGCGAGGCTCAAAACCGTGGAGTGAGAGGTTTCAACGACTACGCGCTGCATCAGGGCGAAGGTCCAACTTCATTGCAAAGCTGGGACCGCCACATTCGGACCAAACTGCCGCCTCATTGCCATTGGAAACCGGTCTGGACGATGAGGCCGAACCAACAGAGCACCGCTTTGGCCAGCCGCGTCGTTGACTTTGCCGGCTGTGACGGGCAACTGTTTCGGCTCAATACGGCGAAAAGCCGTTCCGTCTCGGGGAAGAAGCGCCTTTCTGGATGCACGATACAGCCGATGTCATCGCTGCGCTCGGCAATGAGCCGCCGCTGGTCGCGGATGGCCGCAGCCGCCCGCCTGACCGGCGCGAGATCTCGGCGCGTTGGCTGTCGGGCACCTTCCTGACCGGCGTCACCTCGAGTGTGCTGATGGGAGTGGCGCTGTTCGCCGCTGTTGACGGCCGCCAGCAATTGGCGACGCCACCCGAGATTGCCGAATTGGGTCACCTCGAAAACGGCGGCGATTCCGGCGACGTCGCCAAGACGACGAGGCTAGTGGCGCTACGCCAGATCGCCAAGGCCAAGGACCGCCGGCGCATGGAAGTGTCGATGGTGACGAAGGTCGGCGACCGCGACGTCATCAACACTGTGCCTTTCGTGCAGATCAAGATGGCGCTTGCCGCCGGGCACACAACCAGCCGTCCCTACCCGCCTTTCGACCCCATGCAGGTGTTTGCCGACGACGGCGCCGAGCAATCCGCGCCAAGCGACACTGGCGTCAGTCAGATCTATGGCGCCAAGGTCGAAAGCGAGATGAGCCTGAAGACCGTCGATTTCCCGATCGAAACAGCTTCCTTCGACGAAAAGAGCGATCTGTCCGCCGAGGAGGTGGAAAAGGTGGTGCGCGGGGCCGGCACCGGGCTGAGCGATGGCGCGGTGCAGGTGGCGTCGCTGCACTATGTTGACCCTCAGCGCTTTGGAGACCAACTGGCGCAGAGCATGGCCGGCTCCTATGACGTCAAGGTCGTGCCAGAAAACGTCTCGGTGTCGCCGCGTGCCATCGCCGACGACAAAGCGCCGGCCTTCGCCGAAGAAATCATTCCCTTCACCAAGGATCTCGACGTCACTGAGGCTTTTGCTGATTCCGGCTACACGGGTGCAGACGCCACAGGCATGGCCGAAGCGATCGCCAAGTTGTTGAATGCGACTGCGCTCAAGGCAGGAACCGTTCTGCGCGTTGGGCTGGAGGTTCGCGGCGAGCAGGCAAAGGTTGTCCGCACCAGCGTTTATGACAAAACCCAGCACATCGTGACCATTGCGCTCGACGATCACGGCCAGTATGTGCCGGCGCAGGAGCCTGAACCCAATCCCGAATTACTGACCGCGTTCGACGATTCGCCGCCGGTGGCGGTGCGCGGCAATTTGCCGAACATCTATGACGGGATCTACCGCGCCGCTTATTCCTACGGCATGTCGAAGAAGATGACCCAGCAACTGGTCAAGCTTTTGGCATCCGGCGTCGACTTCCAGTCCCGGCTCAACCCGTCGGACCGCATGGATGTTCTGTTCTCGCAGCCGGACGGCGACGACCAACCTTCCGACGAGTCCGAACTGCTTTATGTATCATCGACCTTTGGCGGCACCGTGCACAATTTCTACCGCTTCCACATGCAGGATGGCAGCACCGACTATTTCGACGAGAACGGCAGCAGCGCCGAGCAGTTCCTGCTACGCAATCCGGTTCCCAATGGCAGGTTTACCTCTGGTTTTGGACTTCGGCGTCACCCGATCCTGGGTTACGTCAAAATGCATACCGGAACTGATTGGGCAGCCCCGATCGGAACGCCAATCATTGCCGCCGGAAACGGTATCGTCGAGAAGGCCGGATGGGCCAGCGGCTATGGCAAGCAGACAATATTACGTCACGCCAACGGCTATGAGACCTCCTACAACCACCAGAACGGCTTCGCCAAGGGCATCGTGCCGGGGGCTCAAGTGAGGCAAGGACAGGTCATCGGCTATCTTGGCTCGACCGGTCTTTCCACCGGTCCCCATCTCCACTACGAGCTGATCGTCAACGGCACCAAGGTCGACGCGATGCGCGTTCGCCTTCCGGTCGGCAAGGTGCTGAAGGGCGATGACCTTGTAGCCTTCAAGCGCGAGCGCCAGCGCATTGACGACCTCCTCAAACAGGAAGACAGCGATCACTTGAGGGTAGCAAGCGTCAAGGGCGACGACTGTGCAACCATTTGCTAAGATTCTGCGACAGGTACAGCACGCCCGTCGACACCAGGTATACGTTTGAAATTGAGCCATCCATTTGGGAGCCTGTGAGAAACAAGCTTTTGTCGCAACAGCCCCAAGCTTTGCTCTCCTGCCTTGGAGGCGTATCGATGAATCGCAAATCGGCATTTAGAATCGCGTCAATCGCGCCGATGATCACCTTTTTCTTGGCGGGCCAGGCAAGCGCACACCCACACGTTTTTGCCGAAGCAAGTCTCAGTATCACCCTTTCCCCTGACCGGTCCTCCGTCAACTCGCTGCGGCACTTGTGGCGCTTCGACGAAATCTTTTCCAGCACGGTGATGATGGAGTTCGACAAGAATCTCGATCTCAAGCTCGACAAGGCAGAAATGAATCTTGTCTCCGAAACGGTCTATGCGTCCCTTGCTGATTATAACTATTTTCAGCTCGTAACCGTCGATGGAAAAGACATTGTGATGGATCCTCCACCCGCACTCACGACAAAGTTCGAGAATGATCAACTGATCGTCTCGTTCGAATCGAAGCCGAAACAGCCGCTGATGCTTGCCGGCAAGATTGATTTCGGCGTGTACGATCCGACCTTCTACACCGCCATCGATTTCTTGACTGATGACAAGCTGGTGGTCGATGAGCTGCCGGCGACGTGCACTCGCTCTGTCATCAGACCGAATGCCGACGACGCCATTTCGCAGAATCAGAAAACCCTGACGGACGCGTTTTTCAACGATCCCGCCGGGACCGACATGAGCAAGATATTTGCGACGAAGCTTGAATTGTCCTGTGGCGCAAAGGGCTAGCAACTATTGGCTGCGGGGAGGTTTCTCCAACCTTCCGGGGGACAGCGGTTTACCACCCGCAGGCTTTCAGAAACCGCCCCACCGTGCCGGCCATGCCATACTCCAACGCATCGGCTGTCAACCCATGCCCGATCGACACTTCGGCCAAGGCCGGGATGCGCTTTGCCAGTGCCGGCAAATTGTTCACCACCAGATCGTGCCCGGCATTGACCTGGAGCCCGGCGGCAAGGGCTGCGTCAGCGGTTTTTCCCAATTTTTCCAGCTCATTGGCCGCCTTGGCTGAATCGAAATGGCAGCTGCCATAGGGACCCGTATAGAGCTCGATTCGGTCGGCGCCGGTGTCGCGCGCAGCAGTGACGCCGGCGGGATCCGGATCGGAAAACAGCGACACGCGAAGGCCCCCCTTTTTCAGGCGCTTGACGATGGGGTTAAGGAACGCCGCCTCGGCGGCAAAGTTCCAGCCATGGTCCGAGGTCGCCTGCGCCGGATCGTCGGGCACCAGCGTCACCTGTTCCGGCTGGTGCTTTTCCACCAGCGCCAGAAAATCCTCGTTCGGATAGCCCTCGATGTTGAACTCCGCTTTGGGAAACTCGTCGTCGATCAGCGCCCTGATCTCCGGCAGGTCGGAGTGCCGCGTGTGCCGTTCGTCGGGGCGCGGATGCACCGTCAGCCCATGCGCGCCGGCGGCAAGAGCCAGGCGCCCGAGGCCGATCACGCTCGGCCACGGCAGGTCGCGCCGGTTGCGCAGCATGGCGATGGCGTTGAGATTGACGGAAAGCTTTGCGGGCATGGCTTCGGGTCCGTATCTAATGGCACGCGCTGTATCGGCGGCCATCTATAACGCCTTTGGCGGGGACAGACAGAGGGTTTCGGGTGTTCCAAGCCGATCCTTTGCGCCTCCGCCTAGCCGTTCTCGCAGACACCGTCAGACCGCGCAGCGAGAACTCTAAATAACTGCTACCAAAACAATTCAAACTTTATTCCTATTTTATCCACACTTTAATTAATATCTACTTCCCGATTTTGCGTCAAATAAGCACTCCTGTGTCAGTATCTCCTCTAACGGGGAGAATAGAACAATGAAAAGGAAGAAGTCCGGACTGTTGCTTTTGGCAACGGTCATTCAGCTATCCGCCTTGGGAACAGCAAACGCGGCAGCGCCGGCTTTTATGCACACAGGCGGCCGCACTACACAGCCGGTTGGCCACTACGAATTCTGCAAGCGCCTGCCGGGCGAGTGCCGCCAGATCACACCGAAAGAGCCGCCGGTAGTGCTCTCCCGCAATCTCTGGGCCGAAATCATCAAGGTCAACAACAGCATCAATGTAAGGATCAAGCCGAAGACGGACCTGGAAAACAATGGCGTCGAGGACTATTGGACTGTCCTCGACAATGGATTCGGCGACTGCGAGGATTACGCTCTGGAGAAGCGCCGCGAACTGATGAGTGCGGGTGTTCCAGCCGGCGACTTGCTGATGACAGTGGTGCGTCTGCCTAACGGCGAAGGACACGCTGTGTTGGCCGTCCGCACCAACCTCGGCGAGTTCATCCTCGACAATCTGGAAGCAAGGGTGCTCTCCTTCGCGGACACCGACTATACCTACCTCAAGCGCCAATCCACGGAGAATTCAGGCGTTTGGGTGGCGATCAATGATGGCCGCGCCGACGCCGTGGGCAGCGTTCGCTGAGGGCGCGCAACGCAAAGTCGGACCAACCTCCCCTCAGCAGCGATCGTTGCACGGAGCCTATCCAGTCCTCGGGGTAGGTCCGCCATCCGTGGCGAGACGCATCGCCGCGGCTTTTCAAGCCGTCACGAGCGAGGCATTTTCCGGTCTTCTGCACTTCATCAGGAACAAATACCGACAGGTGCTCGTTAGCCCAAAAACTGAAGGCTATCAGCTTCGTGAATGACCGGCGGACAAACACCCTCATTCTTGCAACGGTCTGCATCGCGGTAGCGATGACGTTTGCGGCCTCTATGGTGGCACGCGCCTCTCATTCGGAACCTTTGCCGCTTAGGGCTTCGGTGGAAGAAGTCGCGGTATCTGGGCCAAACGAAGTCACTGATTGCGATAAAGTCGTCAAGAACGGCAATTGTTGTGCGGCGCTGCATTGCGCGGTCGGCATTGTCCTCACAGCCGCCACGCAAGCATATAGTCCGTTTAGCTCAGAGGTTGCTGCTGAGACGCCGGACTCGCCTCGGTCTCAGTCCATATGGCGCCTGGAGCGACCGCCAAAGCAGCCCTTTTTGCCATATCCTCAATCCCGATGAAATAGCCGCAGCCTAGCTGCCTACCCGTCGACATCAGACACATAGGAGAAGATCATGCGCAACGTCATCGCCACCCTTGCGATCGCTACTTTACTCACAGGAACAAGTTCGGCCGCCTTCAGCCAAGAGAACCCCCTCCCACAGCAATGCCGTCAAGCCGGCGCTGAACAAATGGCAGGCATGGATACGCCTAAGATGGATGCATCAGCCATGGACGAGGCCCACCAAGCATACATGGCATCAATGATGAAAATGGAACCCGCCATGATGGAGGGTATCAAAGCCAAGGATGCCGACGTGGCCTTCATCTGCGGGATGATTGCCCATCACCAGGGCGCGATCGATATGGCGGAGGTCGAGCTCAAATACGGCGACAACGCCGACGCTAAGAAAAAGGCGCAGGTGGTCATTGATGCTCAAAAGAAGGAAATCAAGGACTACGCGAAGTGGCTAAAGACCAATGCAAAATAGTCAAGCGCGACTGCATTCGACACGAACGTTCATAGGAGAATTTCCATGCACCAACTGAACCCGAAAATGAGGGCCTGCATCGAGGAATGCTTACGCTGCTATTCAACATGCCTTTCGACTGCGATGGGACATTGTCTGGAAATGGGCGGAGAGCACACCGAGAGGAAGCATTTCACCTTGATGATGGCCTGCGCCGAAATCTGTCGAACATCGGCGCATTTCATGTTGCTCGGCTCCGAGCATCACAAGCACGTCTGCCGTGAATGCGCCGAGATCTGCGGCCAGTGCGCGAATGACTGCGAACGCCTCGGCGATATGGAAGAATGCGTGGACGCATGCCGCCAATGCGCCGAAAGCTGCAACATGATGGCCGCATAGACACAAAACCAATGCGGGGCGCGACTATAGCGCCCCGCTTCTCATCGACTGCAGCCTGCCTAGACGGTGGCGGGAGGCTGGTCGCGAAAGGAAGGCGTAGGCAGAGGCGAAACGAGCCGAAAGTTGCGCCACCGGACGTAAACAGCGACCATCGTCACGAGCGCTCCGCCCGCTGCCAGGTAAATCCGGACGGGCTCCAGATAAGTCAAAAGCGCATTGGCGCTAAACAGCAAGAGCAAGAGCTTGTTGCAGATCGGGCAAGCTATACCGACGTAGTTGGCGATGCCGCCAAGGCTGGCGAGTTTCAGACCACATGCCGGAACCGGAATCGTGACATAGATCCCGAGTAAAATCGCCTGCAATGCAAGCAGCCCGACTTCGAAGCCGCTTGTCGGCGTCATGCGTATGAAGAAGGGGTTTGCCCACAACGCCGCAACGGTTCCGAGCATGGCGAAAGAACCAATCGCCACCAACGCGCCCTTGACATATGAGCTGAATGGCATCCTCGCTTCCGTGTTTCTTCCAATTCGAATGGTGTCTTCCATTTTTTCACTCCGTTACGGTTTTACTGGGGCAGCCACAGCTTCCACGGTGGGTTTGTTGGCGACGGGGAGAACCGGCCGAAAGCGTTCGGAACCCCACGCTGCGATCCGCACCATGGTCGGAAACGGGTCGGTCGGCCGTTCCCTGTAAGGTGCGATCGGGAGAAGCGGCAAAACCCGCTTCATGATGTCCCCCGTCACCGGAACCGCGTTCCAGCCCGACGTTTTGAATCCGCTGGTTTCCGGCAGTGCCTGGGGCTCATCGAGAATTGTCAGGAATAGATAGCGGGGCTGGTCCGCAGGAACTATGCCCATGAAGGCCGTCAGCACCCGGTCTCCAGAATAGCGCCCGTTGACCACCTTGTTAGAAGTGCCCGTCTTGCCTCCAATGAAATACTCCGGAATGTCGGCTTTCTTGGCCGAACCGACTTCGGCGTTCAGCCGCATTAGGAACCGCAGCGCCTGCCCTGTTTCCGATGTCACCACGTCCGTGGCTAAAATTCGTGATTCCAAGGGGGTTCCCTTGACAAAAGTCGGCCGGATAAGGTTCCCGCCGTTGACAAGCGCCGCGACCGCCATCGTCGCCTGTAGCGGCGTGACGGCCATGCCGTGGCCAAAGGCGATCGTGGCGGTGCTCAGTTCGCTCCAGTTCGGAGGAATAAGCGGCTCAGCATTCTCGGGCAGTTCGGTG
This sequence comes from Mesorhizobium norvegicum, assembly GCF_004919685.1. Lineage (GTDB taxonomy): Bacteria > Pseudomonadota > Alphaproteobacteria > Rhizobiales > Rhizobiaceae > Mesorhizobium > Mesorhizobium norvegicum. The sequence goes on from NZ_SMYZ01000087.1 coordinate 27,442, forward strand.
GCTAGGCGATCGAACTGACCCAGCCTTTTCAGAAAGGTTTTGTGGTTTTCGACGCCTACACCCATGGCCATCCGGGCCATCGCAATGTTCGATGAATAGATGAATGCCTCGGGAACAGTCAGCGGCCTTCCCTGGCCGCGGTAGTCGTTGATCGTAAACCGGCCAAATCGCAAAGGTCGACTGGCGTCAAGGACGGAATGGATGTTGAACATGCCCGAATCCAACGCCATGGCGGTGGTCATGGCTTTGAAGGTAGACCCCATTTCGTATGTACCGACACTGATGCGATTGATGCGGTCTGGTTTCAGTGCATCAGCGGGAATGTTGGGGTCAAAATCGGGAAGCGACACCAGCGCTATCACTTCCCCATTGGTGACATCCAATACCAGCCCTGCCCCAGCGATGGCGCTGAAGCGGGCGACAGCTTTCCTCAACTCGTCGCTCAACGCATATTGGACCCTCAGGTCCAGGCTGAGAACAATCGGCTCGAGATCCCGTCGATTGAAATTCAAGCCGGCTAATCTGAGATCCTGCAGTCCTTGTTCGTCTATCCAGCGTTCGATGCCAGCAATCCCGGCATTGTCTATGTTGACTGACCCCAAAACATGCGCAGCCGCAGGCCCATTGGGATAAAGGCGACGAGTTTCGTCCCGAACTCCCACCCCTGGGATTCCCAGCGCCCAGAGCCGATCCTTTTCAGCGAGCGTTACGCTTCGTTTGATCCAGATGAAGCCACTGGCGCTGCCTAGGCGTTTGTGAAGGTCCATCATATCGAGGTCCGGAAAAATGCTTGTCAGGCCCTCAGCCGCCTCGTCGACATCGATAATTCGGCGCGGCTCGGCGTAGACGGAAAAGCTTGCGATATCCATCGCAAGGGTCACGTTGTTCCGATCGACTATGTCCGGCCGCGCAACAGACGGCGGTACGGCCGCGTAGGCTCGATCGGGCCGATCCATGGTTCCAAGCATCACCAGACGCACGCCTATGGCAGCAAAGAAAAAGGCAAACATTGCCATAACGGTATAGATTCGAGCCCTGTACTTGGCAGGCTGATGGACAGCGTTCGATGCATTTTCCATGAAGCTAGCCTTTGACCGCATTCTCACGCGCACGCAGTTCATCGGTCCAGGCGTTGAAGGCGCGGTTGAAGGCCAATGTGCGTTTGCGTTCGGGCCATTTGAACCCGAAATAGGCGTAGAGATCGGTCCCTGCCTTGATGTCTCCTTCTCGCAGGATGACCTTCGCACGAGGGGTGATGGCCGGTGTCGGGTCAACGCCGTTCCAATTGGCAAGAACCGGAAAGCCTGCTTTTCCCAGGGCCAAATCCCAAGTGGCATCGACCAGGATCATTTTGCCGTCGACATCGACCTCCACGGTATCGTGGAAGCCGCGTGTTTCGGCCAAGGGTTGCAGCACCGATTGCGGTATCGGCAAATCGGCCCAGTTAAATGGAACCTGGACAGGCCTAGCATCGACCTTCCAAGCCCGCATTAGCTGAATCAAGGCTGCCGATTTGTGGCGGCAATCCCCGCGATCAATCGCGAACAGACTGTCCGGATTGCCGGTCCATGCCGTCAGCTTGTACGGCACTTCTTGCACGATTTTGAACGCCGCTATCCGCCGATCTCGATCGGTCAGGCCGACTTGCAGCTGTTCAGCAATCCACTTGCAAGAAGGCGTTTTGCCGTCGGCGCGCTGCGTTTGCAGCTCGCGCTGAACGTTCGCGATGCGAGCGTCAAGTGTTTGAGGTGTCTGACCTTGTGCCGCTACGCGGCTTGGCGCGAGAGCCGTTGCGCCAGCGCCGATCAAAAACATGCGTCTGTTCATCGAAAGACCTCCAGCATTTGCGGGAAGCCCAACTCTCCTGCGTCCCGCTGATTTGCAGGATGATGACCGAGTTCGGCCAGCATGGCGGAGCTCTCCCCGGGTCGTAGCAATTTCGCGTGGGACAAGGGCATTCCGGCGGTGCCGATTCGCGGTTTGGTCTTACGTGCAGTCAGCTGCTTTTCGAACGCGACAATGACGCCGTTCATGCCACCGGCGTTGCACCATTTGCGCATTGCCAATCCGTTTGCACGCGTACAATCCAAAACCAATCCGGCAAATTCCGGCCGAAGGTTGAATATGAGCAGCCCGCCGTTTCGCAGCAGGGTTGAAGCTGCCATGAGAAATGATTTGATGTCTGTTTCGAAATAGGCAGCTGCTTGCGAGTAGAGAATGTCGACTGTGCCGGCTTGCATGCCTTGGGTGTCCAAAACGGAAAGGCCGGCGGCTGTGACGTAGGGATGCTCGACGATACCCACCGGCAGTTCGTCGTGCCACTGGGTCAGATTGGTAAAGTGAAAAGATACATTCTGGCCAAGGCCGTTTCTGAAATGCGCGGCGAGGCTTGCGATATCGCGGGGCCTCGTTGAAGCAGGGCTCCTCAACCCTGCCCAGCCGCCACCTACTTCCAGATAGTGCAACGCTCCGTCCATACGAAGGCGGTGATTTGCCTCATGAAGAAGATCGAAGCCGAGTTGCTCGGCGAGCCGAAACGATCCGCCGCTCGATGTCCACGCTCCGTCGTGGAGAAATGAAACAAAAGTATCGCGGATCGATCCCGTCTCGCGATACACGGCGTTGAGATATTTGATCGGGTTTCGCCGTGAGGGAATCGGCACGTTGGGACGCAGGCGGCGGGCCTGAAGATCCCGTTTTACGCCCATGCTTATCGACCGCCATGCGGCCTCGTCCGGCTCGTATCCGATAGTTTGAAAGTTGCGTAGAATAGATTTGCGCGCGCGCGCAGCTGCGATAAACATCCTGAAAATTCCGCTCTAGCTTGATCGGTCGATCGCATTGCGATCGACGGGCGAACACCGAGCGGATGGAGACAGACGCAGTTCTGCGCCGGCAAAGATACGCTCAGTGCATCAGCACGAAGCGACTCTTGGAGGGCGATCTAGGGATATCTGGACAGTGCGAGCGCCGTCCTGACTGGAGGAAAAGGTCGGACGACTGATGGTACCGACAAAGTTAACAGCAAACTGATGGATCATTTCGGCATGATGATCGTGATGCAGAGCGCTGTGCGATACGGTCCCAACGTCCTTGGAGCCCTGGTCGTGAACGTGAGTAATCGCTGCAACCAGAATGTCGGCGGCCTCAGCCCTTGGCGGATGCGCTGCAAACGCCGACAGCAGCATCGCGAACGCGATGGCTATCGAAATGAGGCGACGAGCCTGCCATTTTGAACCGGTGGTCCACATAATTCCAGTTCGCATCACAGCGTTTATTTTTGGTTAAAGGCGGGCAGCGTCTGTCGAATCACAGACGCTTCCAAGCGGGAGATTAGTCCTAGGGCGGTCAAAGTGTCCATACGATGTCCGTTTGGGCGGCGAAGGGAGATGCGGGTTTTCAGCCTTGTCATGCCGGCTGCGGCTGTGCCACCGGCTTGGCGGTCGCCATCGCCCAGATACCGGCCAGCACCATCGGCGACGACAGGATCATGCCCATGGTCAGCCAGTTGGTGCCGAGGAGATAGCCGAGCTGCTGGTCGGGCTCGCGGAAGAACTCGACGAAGATGCGCGACAGGCCATAGCCGCAGATGAAGGCGCCGCCGACGAAGCGCGGCGTCTTCAGCTTGAGGCGCGAATGGGTGAGGATGCGCAGCACGAGGAACAGGACGACGCCCTCGAGCAGCGCCTCGTAGAGCTGGCTCGGATGACGGGCAAACGGCCCGCCATTGGGGAATTCGAACGCCCACGGCACGTCGGTTGGCCGGCCCCACAACTCGGAATTGATGAAATTGGCGACGCGCACCAGGCCAAGGCCGACCGGCACGCCGGCCGCCACGACATCGAACAGCGACCAGGTGCGGATGCCGCGCTTGATGGAAAACAGGGTCATGGCGAGGATGACGCCGAGCAGGCCGCCATGGAACGACATGCCGCCTTGCCAGACGGCGAAGATATCGAGCGGGTGGGCGATGTAGCGCGGCAGGTCGTAGAACAGCACATAGCCGGTGCGTCCGCCCAGCACGACGCCGATGGCTGCCCAGACGATGAAATCGTCGAGGTCTTTCGGCTTCATCGGCAGGACGCCGTCCGGCCACAGCCTGGCATTGCCGGCGAGCCGCTTGGCGTACCACCAGGCGAACAGGATGCCGACGATGTAGCCGATGCCGTACCAGTGCACCGCCAGCGGTCCGATCTGGATGAGGATCGGGTTGATGTTGGGAAAGGGCAGCGAGGCCAGCGGCAGCAGGAAATATTCGTTCAACGGGGAGCTCTCGGTTGCGATCGCGTTTGAGTATCTGAAGCAGATGTCTGTCTTCTTGCAGTACGTGACAGCTCGTTGAGCCGTAAACGGCTCCCATATAGTTCTCGGATCTCAGTGATGGTGGCCTTCGGGTTCGACCATCTCGAACGGCAGCAGCTGTTCGCGTCCCTTCGCGACCAGGATCAGCCTCGCCTGAAATTCATGCGGCTCGGCAGGAGCAACAGTACTCTCGAGGCGATGGTGGTTATCGGCGACGGGTTCGAGAGTAAGCGTCTCCGGCCCGCCAGGGCGGTCGATAATCACAGTGGCCGTCAAATCATCTGCATGCCGGTCGATCGTGAGGCGCATGCGTTCTCCCGCGCAGGTGTCGACGATTTCCAATGTCCCAGCAGCCAGGTCGCACGCGACCTTGAAAGGGGCCGGCGCATGATGACCATGAGCGTGAGAAGGTTCCGTGCCCTTCGCGGCAGACCCGGCCGGGCTTTCCAGGCGGACATTGGCTTCGGCCAACGCCGGCAAGTGTGAAAACAGTTCCTCCTTAAGGGCTCCAGTGACGTCCAGCACGTCCTTCGCCGTCGCTCCGTCGGATACGCTGATGGCGACGTCCGCATGCAGGCGGTGGCCGATCCAGCGCGCCTGCACGCTTTGGACACGCTCGATGCCGGACACGTGCTCGGCGGCATGATGGATTTCATCGACAATGCCGGGCTCGACACCGTCGAGCATGCGCGTGAGGACTGCTTTCGACGACTGCCAGACGATCGCGAAGATCGCCAGCGTGATCAGGAGCCCGATGATCGGATCGGCGAGCGGAAAGCCGAGCCATACGCCGATTGCGCCAAGCACAACCGCCAAGCTGGTGAAACCATCCGTGCGGGCATGGTAGCCGTCCGCAATCAGCGCCGCGCTGTTGATCTCGCGGCCGACACGGATACGAAAGACGGCGACGGCTTCATTGCCTACGAAGCCGACGATGCCGGCGATCGCCACCCAGCCGAGAAATGCGATGGGTCTCGGATTGATCAGCCTGTCAATCGCTTCGTAGCCGGCGACTATGGCGCTGAAGAGGATGATCAAAACGATCAAGATTCCGGCCAGGTCTTCCACCCGGCCCAAGCCATAGGTGAAGGTCTTGCTCGGCTTGCGGCGGGCCAATACGAACGCCACCCACAATGGAATGGCTGTAACCGCGTCACCGACGTTGTGAATTGTGTCGGCCAGCAGCGCCACGCTCCCGGAAAGGAACACGACGACGAGTTGAAGCGCTGCCGTGATGGCCAGCACGACGAACGACCACTTGATTGCCCAAATGCCCCGCGTTGTCGTCGCGATCGTAGGATCTATCACGCCATGGGTGTGCCCGTGGCCACCGTCTCCATGGTCATGGCCATGCCCGCCGAAACCCTGTGACATGGGGCCGAAACCGAACCAGTCGCGTACTTTATCCATCATGGTGCGCCTCACAGGTACTTGGTGATTTCCTTGAACTCATCGATCGAGCGGCGCTGTTCCCGCGCCAGCGGACCGACGACATCTTCAAGACAATGATCGAGGTGGTCCTGGATTAGGGTCCGCTTTGCCTGGCAGACCGCCTTCTCGACGGCATGAAGTTGCTGGGCGATGTCGAGGCAGGGGCGGCCCGCCTCGATCATCTCGATTATACTTTTGAGATGACCGTCGGCTCGTTTCAGGCGCTTGACGATATTAGGGTGAGTTTCGTGGACGTGTGGCTGTTCGCTCATACCGTTTCCTATCCCCCTGGAGAGGATATCGTCAAGTGAACATCGTCGACTGGGGCTCTTTCGTATTAGGCAAAGCGGTGCAATTGGTGCCGTAGAATGTCCGAAGAGCTGCTATTCAATCGCCTGGCAAAGTGTGTGATCGAGCATGTTCGCTGTTTGGATAGACCTCAGCCATTGCAATATCGACCGATGCGCCGTCGAGCGCGACCTCCAGTTCTTCCCACATGCACCGTATTGTCCGCGACATAACCCATGTCACTCCTTGTCGCGATGGCCGCGACGGGCCAAAAGCTTGGCCTCGCGTCGAGTTCGTTCGGCTAGAATCTGATGCCGCTTGTGATCGGTGAACTTCCGCCATTGGCGGATTTCGGCCGCGGTGCGGAAGCAACCGACACAGAGGTCAGCCTTGCGGTCGAACTTGCAGATATCGAGACATGGCGATGCCAGGGACACGGCTAAACCTTCGCGAGTTCGGGTATGAGTTCGGGTTTCGCCGTGACCGTCTTCTCAGGCGTCGGCAGCAACCGGGCCGAGTTAAGGATGAACACCAGCTCTGAGACGACATGGATGGCTGCCGCCAACAGCGGGTTGAGAAAGCCAAAGGCTGCAAGCACGATGCCGAGCGCATCGACGCCGATGGTGCCGGCGAAGTTCTGCCAAATGATGCCCCGCGTCCGCCTGGCAACTGCGAGTGTCTCGACGAAGCGCGCAAGGTCATTGCCGAGCAACACCACGTCTGCGCTCTCCTGCGCCACGTCGGTGCCGGAGCCCATCGCGACGCCGACGCTGGCTTCGGCAAGCGCCGGCGCGTCGTTCACGCCATCACCGACCATGGCAACGACGCGCTTTTGCGCCACCAGAGCCTGGATGCGCTTGAGCTTGTCCTCCGGCAGCAGTTCCGCCTCGATCTCCTTGATGCCCAGCGCCCCGCCAACGGCGGCTGCGACATGGCGTGCGTCCCCCGTGAGCAGGACCGTTCTGATGCCCAGCCGGTGCAACGCTTCGACGGCGCGCTTGGCTTCGGGGCGTACAGTGTCAGCAACGGCAAGCGAACCAAGCAGGCGTCCGTCGCGGGCGGCAAAAACCTCGGAACCCGCCGCAACGTCATGATCGGAGGCGGGCATGCCGATCCCATTTTCCGCCATCCACGCCCGATTGCCGACCAGGACGGTGCTCTCGCCAATACGGGTCGCGATGCCGCGGCCCGGCGTGTAGGCGAAACTTGTTGGCTCGACAATTTTACGCCCTTGGCTGCGGGCGTAGGAGACGATCGCTCTGCCGAGCGGATGCTCGGAGCGCAGCTCTGCCGACGCGGCGGCGTCGAGAAGTTCATCATCGGTCGTGTCGGGAGAAGGCAATAACTGCTGCACCTCCGGGCGGCCGAAGGTTAGCGTGCCGGTCTTGTCCAGCACGACCGTATCGACCTTGCCCAAGGTCTCGAGATGCACGCCACCCTTGACGATGGCGCCCAGGCGCGCGGATCGGCCGATGCCACCGAGAATGGCAAGCGGCGTGCCCGCGGCAATGCCGCAGGCGCCGGCGACGATGATAACCGAGATCGTCGAATAGACGTCGCGCGTGATCAGGAATGTCAAGACGGCAGCGCCGAGCGCGAAATAGACGAGATAGCCGGCCAGGCGGTCGGCGAGACGCTGGACCGGAGCGCGGGATTTCTCGGCCCGCTCGACCGCCTCGATGATCTTGCCGTAGCTCGTGTCGCGGCCGATCCGTTCCGCAGTGACTTCCAATGCGCCGGACTGGTTGATGGAGCCGGCGAAGACCTGAGTGCCGGCCGTTTTCTCGACTGGCATGGATTCGCCAGTGATGCGGGATTCGTCGACGAAGGAATGGCCGGAGAGAACCGCGCCATCGACCGGGATTCTCCCGCCGGGCGCGACCAGGATGGCATCGCCAAGCGAAAGCTCCTCCGCCGCGACGGACCGGATTGAGCCGGATCGCCGGACAGAAACCTCGCGCGGCAGGAATTCGAGCAGGTCCCGAATCGCTTTTCGGCCCCTTCCGACGGTCAATCCCTCCAGCACCTCTGCCACGAGAACGAACAAGGTGATGACCAGCGCGGTGAAGAACTCGCCGATTGCGGCGGCCGCAGCAATGGCGATCGTCATCGACAGCTCCATGGTCATGCGGCGCTCGACTACGTTCTCGAAGGCTTCCCTGAGGATCGGCCAGCCGCCGATCAATAGGCCGACGACGCCGATGACGCTTACCGCCGGGAACGGCTCCCAGACGCCGAACCACACCGCGGCCGCCGTGATCGCTACAACGGCGATACGCACGGCTTCCGCCCATTCAAACGGATGGTCATGATCATGCCCGTGTTCATGATCTTCGTGGTCATGCTCATGGAGATCATGGTCGTTGCGACGAGGCGCGGCGGTCGGGGCGATGCCGCGAGCTTCCGCACTGTCGACCAGCGTCTGGCGATGGGTGGTATCCTGGCTAGCCATGACGGCGAACTCCGTTGTTACTTGAGGTAGGCGCGCACGACATCGATGAGTTCCGCGGCGCCTTCGTTGCGTTCTTCCTGGGCCAGGTCGCCGTCGGCGACGTGCAGCAGGATGTGATCCTCGACCACTTCCGCCATCAGGCCGTTGATGGCGCCGCGAACGCCGGCGATCAGTTGGAGAACGTCGGCGCAGCCCTTTTCGTCCTCGAGCGCCCGCTCGACGGCATCCATCTGGCCGCGGATGCGGCGCACGCGGTTGATGAGCTTCGTTTTCTCGCGGGTCGTATGCGACATGTAGCGCTCCTTTTCCCAAAAATAGTATCCCCCCCTATATTATTCAAGCTTTGAACCTGTAACGTCCGCAATGTTCGAGTCGTAGGACGAACTCACCCTGCGGCTCCCGGCCGGCGAGCTTTCAAATTACTTGATAGCTGTTCAAGCATATGCGGGCCTTGGCTGCGGCGAACGTCCAGTTTTCGGCAGAGCATGAGTACGGTGACCATCCACATGCTCATGAGGGGCACCGACGGTCGCTCCGGCGGGGTCTTTCTGCTAGCTTCGCCTGATGTTCCAAACCCTCATCGAATTCCAGCGCACGATCTATCTGACGCTCGGCGAGCAGATCAAACTTCTGTCGGCCGGGGGCGGCTGGCTGGCCTTCATGGCCTTTCTGCCGATGGGCATTCTGTTCGGTGCGGCGCATGCCTTGACACCTGGCCATAGCAAAGCCGTACTGGCCACTTATCTGGCAGGGTCGGACAACAGCGTCCGGCGAGGCCTTGCTGTGTCGCTGACGCTCTCCTTCACGCATGTGACGATTGCCGTGCTGATTGCAGCTCTCTCGCTGCCGCTGGTCTCGATTGTCTTAGGCAGCGTTGGTCGCGCGCCGTTTTTGGAAGATGTCAGTCGGGGCCTGCTCGGCCTGATCGGTGGCTGGATGATCTGGCGCGCCTTCCGCCATAGTCATCATCACCACAAGCATGAAGGCGAGGCCGTCGGTGTCATGGCGGGCTTGATCCCCTGCCCGCTCACGCTTTTTGTGATGACCTTCGCGATTTCCAGAGGCGTTCCGGTCGCTGGCATCCTATTTGCAATCACCATGATGGCGGGGGTGGCGTTGACGTTATCTTGCGTCGCGGTTCTGTCGATCCTGTTTCGCGAGCGTCTGGTGCATTTTTTCGACAGCCGGCCACGCCTGTTCGACATCATTTCCCGAACCATCGAAGGTGCCGCCGGGGTGGTGCTCGCGAGCGTGGCGCTTTGGCAGATCACGTCGAGATGAGCAGTGCGTGAGAAAATGCGCGTCGGGCGGACGAAGCCAGTGGCGCGAAGACGAAACTGGCCGCTCCCATACGTAGATCGCCAAATCCAGTTCCCTGTCAGGGCACCATCGGGGGGCGCCATCGCTCAGCCCAAGCTGGAATTATGGTCTAATGTGACGCAGGAAACATTTCAGCCGTCAGGCCGGCAATCCTGTAGGTCAGCAATCCGAACCATTCATGCGCAGCGAGATCGGTCTCGGCCAATCCGACGCTGATCGAACTGGTCGGGCGTTCAAGATCCGCTGCTCCTCGCGTTCGATAGTCGACCGGATAAGGGGTTACATCAAATCCAGCGGCGCGAAAGCATCCGACCGCCCTGGGCATGTGACTGGCTGACGTGACCAGAAGCCAGAGTTCGCCTGGCTTCGGTTGGACCGAGGCGGCGCTTTCGGTGCCGTTCTCGCAGGTATTTCGGGATCGTTCCTCCATGTCGATACGCTGCGGCGAGACGCCTAGCGAGATGAGGATATCGCGGGCGACTTGGGATTCAGTCAATGTGCCGGCTCCGCCGATATGACCCGATCCTCCGGACAGAAAGATTCGCGCATCCGGATACCGCCTGCTGAGATCGACGGTTGCGGTCAGCCGTTCTCCTGCCTCATTGATCGCCAAGGTGTAACGGTCGCTGCTGATATGCGTATCGACGGCGCCGCCAAGGAGGATAATGCCGGTGACAGGCTTGTCGAGGGTGGGTTGAGGGAAGCGATCCTCGAGCACCATCAGCGCCGCTGGCCCAAGTGGGCTCCAACCAAAGATGGTCAACGCCAGAATGGACGCCACGATGCATGCCCGTCCCAAGCGGGATCTTCCAAGGAGAATGGCCAGAATGCCGGCCAGGCCGAGGAGCGCGACAAGATTGGAAGGGAGCAGGAAAAACTCGATGAGCTTGGAGATGACGAAAAACATCAAACCCTCGCGCACGCATCTGATAACCGGCGGGCCTCACCGGTGAGAGAGAAGCCTCGCCTACGCTGGCATTTCGGCATTCGTCTTTTGCATTGGCTGACCGTAGCTGCGCTCGCAATGCAAATCGCCATTGCCTTGGGACCCATGAACGGCCCCGGAATGGCGACGATGAACTGGCTTCCGCTCCACATGTCGATCGGCGTGACGATCCTTGCCATCATTGTCCTCAGGCTTTGCTGGCGCATCTTCACCCAGCCTCCTGTCAGGCAACCCTCACGCTCGGTGCGGATTGCGACTGCTTTCTTCCACATGTTTCTCTACGTCATGATTCTTGCCGTCCTGCTAACGGGATGGCTCGGCTACCGGCCCATGCCTTTCATGCCTCCCGCACGACTTTTCGGATACTTGCATTTGCCTTTGGCGCCATCGGTCGGCGGGCTGTCGGCACGCGCTTTCGCTTTCGTCCATGCAAAACTGGTCTGGATATTGCTTGGATTTGTCGGCGTTCACATCCTGGGTGCGCTGGTGCATTTCCTGGTGCTTCGCGATGGTGTCATGCGCACCATGTACTTTGGGCGGCCGGACATCGCTTCGCGGCAAGAGCAAGCGCTGCTTGCGGTCGGCGATGAAGCCGGCTGCTCACGCGAGCGCCCATAATTCTCCCGCAATGATCACAGCGTACCGGGCCGCTTTGCCCAATGCGACGAGAGCAACGAACACGCCGAAATTCACGCGTGCCGCGCCTGCCGCAAGGGTGAAGGCATCTCCGACAACCGGCAGCCAGGCGAAAAGCAGCGTCCATTCGCCAAAGCGTCGAAACGTCCGGCTTGCCTGCTCATAGCGCTCAGGAGTTACGGGGAACCAGCGCCTGGTCCGGAGCGAGTCGATGCCTCGCCCCAGAATCCAGTTCACCACCGAGCCGAGCGTGTTGCCGATTGTGGCAACCGCAAAGAGTAGCGCCGGGTCGCCACGGCCTGTGGCGATCAAGCCCGCGAGCACGACCTCCGATGACACCGGCAGAACCGTTGCGGCTAGGAACGCGCTGATGAACAAACCGCCATAGATTGCCAGTGCTGCCACGTCGAACGCCGGCCTATGCCTGCACGTCGACAATGCCCATCATGCCAAGTTGCTCGTGCTCGAGGATGTGGCAGTGGTACATGCGTGGCCCCGGCCGGTCCTGGCGCAGCAGGAGCCGCACAGTCTCGCCGCGCGCGACGTTGACGGTGTCCTTCCAGGCCAGGTAGGCCGGCTTCGAGACCTTGCCGTCGCGTTCGTGCTCGACCACCTGGAACTGCGTCCCATGCACATGGAATGGATGGTCCATGTCGGCCTTGTTGATGATCTCCCAAAGCTCGACGTCGCCTGCCTTGGCGACGATATCGACGCGGTTCATATCGAAGGCGGCGCCATTGATCAGGAATCCCATCTCCATGCCGTTGGCGTTCATGGCCATGGTCTCGGTGAAGACGAAGCGTCGGCTGACTGCGGGGGCGCTGAGTCGCGCTATCGGCCGAAGCTTGTCCGGTAGCGGCGGGAGCGCCTCTGCAGGCGTCTGCGAAACATTGACCGTAAGCAGTGTCAGGCCTGCATCGGCAGGCCGGCCCGCGCCCATCCAGCCGCGATCGTAATCGAGCGTGTACAGCGTAGCTGGGCCGGGCTTGTCAAAAGACACAATCAGTTCAACGCGTTCCGCGGGACTGAGAAGGATCTCGTCGGCTGCGATCGGTGCTTCCAACAGGCCGCCGTCCGTTCCGATAACTGTCATTGACGCTTCAAACGACAGTCGAAGGAAACGGGCGTTGGTGGCGTTGTAGAGCCGGAAGCGCCGCTTCGTGCCAAAGGGAACCGTTAGCGAAGGATTTTTCTGTCCGTTGACCAGCACATGATCGCCGACGCGCCCGTTCATCAGGTCGACCATCGTGTTGTCCGGCATGGTGCCGTCGGCAGCAAGGCGAAGGTCGGTGAACACCAGCACCGTGTCGCCATAGCCGGCCGGAATGGGATCGACCTTCGGCTTGACCACAAACGCCCCGGCAAGGCCGCGATAGACTTGCTCTGCCGTCTTGCCGTGCGGATGCGGGTGATACCAGTAGGAGCCGGCGCTGCCTTCCGGTAGGTCGAAGCTGTAGGTGCGGTCGGCGCCGGTGGCGACAGGGTCCATCGGATTGCCGTCCTGGTCAGCCGGAACGGGCATGCCGTGCCAATGGATGGTGCTTGTCTCTTCAGGAATTCGGTTGGCGAATGTGATCTCAACGCGGTCGCCCTCGGTGGCTTCGATCAATGGCCCTGGACTCACACCGTTGTAGCCAAGGATCGGCGTGTCGAGCCCTTCCGCGAAACGCGCCGTGGCCGGCTCGGCGGTCAGCTTCGCCCTGAATAGGCCGGGCGTGCCGGCTTCGTTGGCAAGCAGGGGCAGTTCGCGCAGCGCCTCCCCTTCGGGCAGCATGCTTGCGCCTTGCGGCGCTGCGCCCATGTCGTGACCGCCCATATCCATTCCGGGCATGTCATCCATCTTCATTTGAGCGATGGCGCGCGGGCTCGCAAAAACCGTCACAAGACCTGCCGTCAGAAAAGCGCGTCGATGCATCTGTTATCTCCTAAGTCAAAGACTGGCGCGCGTCGGCACGCGGTATGATCAGAAAGCCTGCCGTTGCCTGGCGATCTCGCCGCCTAGCTTCGGGCGCTTGGACGACTTGGCTGGTCCGGCCTCTTGCCCGCTGGAAAGCTCCTCGATGATCGGGCAATGCGGGCGACCATCACCCTGGCAATGTTCTGCCAGATGACGCAGCGTTTTGGACATGTCGCGGAGTTCTCGCATTTTCCGCTCGAGTTCGGCGACATGTTCCATGGCGATCCGCTTGACATCGGCGCTCGCCCGCGAGCGGTCGCTCCAGAGAGCGAGCAGGTCGGTCATTTGGTCGACCGAAAAGCCAAGATCTCGCGCCCGGCGAATGAAGCGCAGCGCATGGACCTCATCGTCCGAATAGACCCGGTAGCCAGCGTCGGTTCGGGCAACGTTCGCGATAAGCCCGATCGACTCATAGTAGCGGATCATCTTGGCCGAGACGCCTGATTCCGCGGCAGCTTCACCTATGTTCATAGTTGCACCCCTGCAGGTTGGCAGTCCCGGCGAAATCAGATCCGGAACTTAGGGCAAAAGGGATCGGCATCAAATCTGTCCTACGACTTGAACGGAGAATTGATCGGACTGTGTCCTGACGTCGATCGGTGCCCGGAAACGCCTGAGGCGCAAGGCATTGGTCAAAACGAAGACGCTGGACAGTGCCATCGCACCAGCCGCCAGCATCGGCGACAGGAGCGTGCCGCTCAGCGGATAAAGCACGCCAGCGGCCACTGGGATGAGCGCGATATTGTAGGCAAAGGCCCAGAACAGGTTCTGGCCGATGTTGCGGATCGTTGCCTTGGAGAGCGCGATAGCGTTGGCCACACCGCGAAGATCGCCCGACATTAAAACAACATCGGCGCTTTCGATGGCGATGTCCGTGCCGGTGCCGATCGCTATGCCAACATCCGCCGCAGCAAGCGCCGGGGCATCGTTGATGCCGTCGCCGACGAAGGCGACGCGAGCGCCGTGCTGGCCAAGCCGCTTGACCGCCTCGACCTTGCCGTCGGGCAATACCTCGGCGACAATTTCGTCGATACCGATACGCCGCCCGATCGCCTCGGCCGTGCGGCGATTGTCGCCGGTCACCATAGCTATCCGAAGGCCTAGCGAATGCAGTGCCGCAATTGCCATTGGCGTCGACGCCTTGATGGGATCGGCGACGGCGATGATTGCGGCAAGCTTGCCATCGATGGCAGCATAAAGTGGCGTCTTGCCCTGGTCGGCGAGGCGCACTGACGCTGACGCAAAGGTTGAGATGTCCAGGCCGAGTCGGATCATCAGGCGGTCAGCGCCGATCTCGACCTTGCGCCTTTCGACCACAGCGCTCACCCCAAAGCCAGGAATGGCTTCAAAGTTCTCGACATCGGAAGGCACCAAGCCGCGCCGTTCTGCGGCCCGCACAATCGCCTCGGCGACGGGATGCTCGGAGCGTGCCTCGACCGAGCCAACGAGCCGGAGTACGTCGGCTTCGACAAATCCGTCTGTCACGACGAAATCGGTCAATTCGGGCCGGCCCTCGGTAAGCGTTCCGGTCTTGTCGAGAGCAATGACCGTAGCATCCCGCAGTGTCTGCAAAGCCTCACCCTTGCGGAAGAGCACGCCCAGTTCCGCCGCCCGCCCCGTACCGACCATGATCGAGGTGGGCGTGGCGAGGCCCATGGCGCACGGGCAGGCGATGATCAGCACGGCAACGGCGTTGACCAGCGCGAAGGACAACGCAGGCTCCGGTCCTAGAACAAGCCAGGCTCCGAAGGTGAGCAAGGCGGCCGCGATGACAGCCGGCACGAACCAAGCAGTCACCTTATCGACCAGCGCCTGGATCGGCAGCTTCGAGCCTTGCGCAGATTCAACCATGCGGATGATCTGGGCGAGCAGCGTCGCCGAGCCGACCTTTGTGGCGCGGAACGAGAAACTGCCGGTCTTGTTAATGGTGCCGCCGACGACCTCCGCGCCGACGCCCTTGGCGACAGGCAGCGGTTCGCCAGTCATCATAGACTCGTCGACGAAGGATGATCCTTCGACGATCTCGCCGTCGACCGCGATCTTTTCGCCTGGGCGCACCACCACCACGTCACCGACCCGCACCTCTGCGAGCGGCACCTCGACGGTAACGCCGTCCTTGACGACGCGCGCCGTCTTGGGCTGCAGCCCGACGAGCTTCTTGATTGCCTCGCTGGTCCGCCCCTTGGCCCGTGCCTCGAGAAAGCGGCCGAGCAGGATCAGCGTCACGATCACGGCCGCTGCTTCATAATAGACGTTGGCAGTGCCTTCCGGCAGGACATTGGGGATGAAAGTCGCGACGAGCGAGTATGCCCAGGCGGCACCCGACCCAAGCGCCACCAGCGCGTTCATGTCCGGTGCGCCCCTGAGCAGCGCCGGCATTCCCTTCCTGAAGAACCGCAGGCCGGGGCCAAACAGAACGATCGTGGTCAGGACGAATTGCAGGCGCCAGTTCCAGTCGCCGAGCGTCATCATCACCCAGTGATGGAAGGCGGGCACGAGATGCGAACCCATTTCGAGCGTGAAAACCGGCAGCGTCAGAAGTGCGGCCAGCGCGAGCAAACGACGGAGCGTCCGAATCTCAGCATCCCGCCCATCGCGCTCACGGTCCATGTCTGTGTCCGGCAGTATCTGGCGCGCTTCGTAGCCGGCTGCCGCCACAGCCCCCTCAAGTGCGGCCGCCTCGACAGTGCCTGCGACGATGCGGATGGTGGCGCGCTCGGTTGCCAGATTGACGCTGGCATCGGCCACACCCGGTACTGCCTTCAGCGCCTTTTCGATGCGCGCGACGCAGGAGGCGCAGGTCATTCCTTCGATGGCGAACTCAATCATGTCCGCACGCGTCTCGTAGCCAACGGCCGACACCGCCGCGATGACGGGAGCGAGGTCCGGCTTGCCGGCGAAGGTCACCTCGGCACGTTCGGTCGCCAGATTGACCGATGTCCCAACAACACCCGGCGCAGAGGCGATCGCCTTTTCGACGCGACGCACGCACGAGGCACACGTCATGCCCTCGATGCCTATCTGAATTGTGGAACCAGGAACCGAGATGGGTCCGGCTGGCGTGTGCGGGGTAACGGCGTTCATGAGTTTGCAACTCCATCTTGGGTGGCTGCCACACCATATAAAGGTTCCCATGATAGGAAGGTCAAGGGGCAAATTTCGATCAGCACTCCAATGCAACCGCGATGATTACATCGACGAGAAAATAGGCCCTTGACCTTCCAACGATGGGAAGCCCCATAAGGTGTCTATCAGCAAAAAAAGGAGAGCTGCCATGTTGAAATTGAAAGTTCCGGATATGAGCTGCGGCCATTGTGCCAGCACGATCGAAAAAGCCGTGAGAAGTGTCGATCCTACAGCCGTGGTCATAGTCGACCTCGGCGCATCGACGGTCGCCGTGGAAACCAAGGCGAACGACGCCGCTATCCGTGACGTCATCAAGTCTGCCGGCTACGACAACGAGAAGTTGGCGGCCTGAAGGATATCAGGCGTGGTCGGAGCGGATCATAAACGCGCCGGCCGCGTTCATTAACGTCGAGGCTTGGTACGCTGGGCCCTCTGATAGAATACAGCGAAAACCAAGGGCGGACCCTGATGCTCATCCAACCAATCGACTATTTTCTCGTCGCCTGGTTCGCAATTGCCGCCGCCTCGACACTTTATGTCGGCTTCGATCAGTACCGCAACAACCCCGAACCGGTCGTGATGAAATGGGGTTTCATCCTCGTCACTCTCTATATGGGTCCGCTTGGACTGCTGCTTTATGTGCTTGCCGACAAGGAACCCCGCCCGGGCGAGCACGAGGACTTCACCAAGCCTCTGTGGAAGCAGGGCGTCGGATCGACCATCCACTGCGTTGCCGGAGATGCGACGGGCATCATCCTCGCTGCCGTGATCACGGCAGCACTTGGTCTACCGATGTGGCTCGATCTCATCGTCGAATATCTCGCCGGCTTCGCCTTCGGCCTGTTCATATTCCAGTCGCTGTTCATGAAATCCATGATGGGCGGCACCTATTGGGAAAACGTCCGTAAAAGCTTTCTGCCAGAATTCATCTCCATGAATTTCATGATGGCCGGCATGGCCCCGGTGATGAGTTTTCTGATGATGGGCCGCGACATGCGCGCGATGGAACCCACAGAGCTCTTGTTCTGGGGCGTGATGTCGATCGGCGTCATTGCCGGCTTTGCGCTCGCCTACCCTGCCAATGTCTGGCTGGTCGCACGCAAGCTGAAGCATGGGCTGATGACGGTGCGCCCGCAAGCCGCCGAACCCGGTCAGGAGACAAAGCAACCGCATGGCGGGGCATCCGACATGGCGGAAGAAGGCCATGCCGGACATACCGGGAAGACCGCGCCTGCGAAAGCACCGATGAAAGCGAAAGCACCGTCACAGGCGAAGGCATCGGCTTCCCATGCAGCACAGGCTCAGCCCGCCAAGGGGCAGCATGAGGGGATGGAAATGCATCATGCTGGCAATCACGCCCAGCAAGGTCATGACATGGCTTCCCACGCGGGCAAAAAGAGCGGCGGCCATCAAATGGAGACGGACGCCACCACGCCTCAGATTGCTGCGCTCGGTGTGGTTTCCCTGATTGCGCTGGCGATCGGCATGATGGCGCCGGCGAACTGGCTGAACCTGACGCTGTCGGCCCGCGATGTCGGCGGAGCCATTATGCCGCCCGGCATGATCATGGATCGCGACACGCCGGCCGCTGCCATGCGCGATATGGCGGCGGTCGATCCTAGGCTGGTGAGTTTCAAGGCTGATCCCGCGGCACGAGGAGGCACGGTCCTCGAACCGCGAATCGAGAACGGCGTGAAGGTATTTGATCTCGAGGCATCGGTTATCCGCTGGTCGATTCTGCCCGGAGTGACGGTCGAAGCCTTTGCCTACAACAAGCAGGTTCCCGGTCCGACGCTGCGCGTTACCCAGGGCGATCGCGTCCGCATCAACGTCACCAACCGACTACCCGAAAGCACTACCGTGCACTGGCATGGCCTCGACGTGCCCAATGCGATGGATGGACCGGCCCACGTGACGCAGAGGCCGATCGAACCCGGTGAAACTTTCTCCTACGAATATACCGTTGAACAGTCCGGCACCTATTTCTATCACACCCATGATCATGTCGACCGTCAGCAGGCGCTTGGCCTCTATGGCGCGCTGATCATCGACCCGAAGAATCCGGCCGACGCAATCACCGCCGACCTGGAATACACCGTTCAACTCCAGGAATGGCTGAAACGGGAAGGGCTGACCTTTCCGTCCATGCCGATGGACGGCGGCTTCCCTAACTTCTTCACCATCAACGGCAAGTCTTACCCGGCGACGGACACGATCAAAATGAAGGTGGGTCAATTGCTCAAGATCCGTTTCGTGGGATCAAACACCACCGCCATCCATCCGATGCATATTCACGGCGGCCCGTTCGAGGTCGCCGCCATCGACGGTGCGACGCTGCCCCAGAGCGCACGGTATATGGCCGATACCGTCAATGTCGGGCCTGGGCAAAGGTTCGATGTCCTGTGGCGGGCGCTTCGGCCTGGCAAGTGGCTGCTGCATTGCCACATTCCGCATCACACGACGAACAACAATGTCGAGGAGAAGGGCGGCGGCGGGCTAACGATGATCATCGATGTTAACTAGCGTCGGCAGAGGTTTTTGATCGATGCCCCCAGTCTCTGATGTTTCTTCCGACGCAGCCGAGCCGCTCGATTGTCTGATTATTGGAGGAGGACCGGCCGGTTTGACAGCGGCGATATACCTTGCTCGGTTTCACCTCTCCGTCCTGGTGGCAGATAGTGGTGAGAGCCGGGCTGATCTGATCCCCCTCACCCGTAACTTTTCCGGCTTTCCCGATGGAATCGCAGGGTCCGAGCTACGCACGCGCATGCGGGAGCAAGGAGGACGCTACGGTGCACGCCATTGGCCCGGAAAGGTCGTTTCCTTGAAAGGGGGGCCGGGCTTGTTTGTGGCTCACACAATGGAAGGGATGTTTCAAGCGCGCTCCGTGTTGATGGCAACGGGCGTCTTTAACCGGAGACCGAGTATGCCTGCCAATGTCCACGATGAGGCTCTGTCGCGTGGCTTATTGCGTTATTGTCCAATTTGCGATGGCTATGAGGTGACCGATAGCGCGGTCGCGGTGATAGGAACCGGCGAACACGGAACGAGCGAAGCGGAGTTTCTGCGCAGTTACACCGCCAATGTGACGTTGATCGCACAGACGGGCGATCATGAGCTCGACGCAGCGCAAAGATCGCGGCTCGATAACGGCGCCATTCAAGCAGTTGACGGCCCGTGTCTCGGTTTTGAACTGTTGCAGGATGGCATCGCGATCGCGACACCGACTGGCCGCCGCTTGTTCGCGACGGTCTACGCGGCTTTAGGGTCCGATGTCCGATCGGAACTTGCGGTTGCGATGGACGCCGAAGTATCGCGTGACGGATGTCTTATCGTCGACAAACACCAGAGAACCTCGGTAGCCGGTCTATATGCGGCAGGCGACGTGGTCCGCGGGCTTGATCAGCTCTCCTATGCAATGGGACAAGGCGGTGTCGCCGCCGTTGCAATCCGCAACGACCTGGCTCGCTCGACCCCGTTGCGGAGGTAGCCTGGCGGGATCCATGAAATCACCTCAGGTGACCGCGTGCTGTGCTGCAACAATCTACAAAGGGCCCACGGGGCCATCCTGCGGATGTTCTGTATGATCGCCGTGTCCGCGAAAAGCCTTGCCGGCACGGTCCCTGCCTGAGAGATGGTGACCGGCAAGATACCTGATCTTTATTATCCCAAGAACGAGCAACATCCCAATCACTACATACCAGATCGGGTTCGCAGCTGAGACTCCACCAAAGCCGTTGCGAAATATCGAGACGGCTGCGCCCGCGTGCAAGATGACCAGCGCGGTCGCAGCCAGCGCCGTTGCTACCATCGGAATGATCCGCCTGCGCCCATGGCCGGCGACGTGGCCAATCTCATTTGGGCCGATCTTGTTGAGATCGAATCCGGTGAATTCCTCGGCCTGTATGCTGGCCTCGCTCACGCCTGAGCCGCCGAGCATCGTCTTCATGGCGCTGACCATCTCCGGCAGCCCGGAAATGTAATAGACCGGAAGCAGCGGATCATCGACGTGCCTTGCAAGCATGAAATGGTCTATACGCCCCGTTTCGCCCGTCCAAGAAAGCTGCGAGCCTGCCGCTTCGGTCATCGTCGCAACCAGTTTGAAAGATGGGTTCTGCTCCGCGAACGCCTGCAACTCCTCCAGATACGCGGCGTCCTCCGGTCGCCGGTTCGAGTAGAGCAGGAACAGCCTGTGCGACAGCTTTCGCTCGATTGCGTCCTTGATCATCGAGAAGGCCGGAACGATGCCAATGCCGCCGGCGAGAAAAACTGCCGGCCATGAGGGATCCTCATGCAGCGCAAATGCCCCGTGCGGAACATCCAGCAGCACCTGGATGAGAACCTTGTCTCCGGTTTGCAGCCGACCGAGAACCCGCTTGAATGCGGTGTCACGCATTCTCATGGCGATCACCAGATCGGCTTCCTGGGGTGTGCTGGCGAGCGAGAAAAACCGGCTGTCGCCCTCGCGGTCCGTTTCGGCGGGGTCGATGAGCGTGATGCGCACATGCTGGCCGGCCTTGAACCGAAAACCGTCCGGTCTCTTAAAGACGAAAGCCCAGCTGTCGTCCGCGATCTGCGTCTTGCCCGTAAACTCCACTTCAAATGAGGCCGGCTTCATCGAAGCGCCTGAGCGGCCATGCATGCGACGATAGCGATCGTCATCCATGAAGCGTCTTCCTTTGCGTCGCGATAACGCACCGTGTGTGCCGAGGGCTCGGCGGCCTTCGTCACATCATCCTCGATCGGTCGGTTGTTGTGGACGAGCCCCCACTCACAGTGGTGTTGCACAATTGGACAAGGTGTACGTTAATGGGCATCCAGTCCAAAATCCTTTTGCCGGACAAATCGATACGAACGTCTAGTACCGGGCAGTCTGTTCGATTTGACCGTGAATGGTGATGCAGATGACAAAGACGTCGATCGACCGCCGCGTCGCCCGCACCAGGGCCACGCTACACCAAACCCTGATGTCCCTGATCCTGAAACAGGGCTACGAAGCGATCACCATCCGGGATATCTGCGACGCGGCCAACGTCGGTAGATCGACCTTCTACGCTCATTATACGAGCAAGGAGGATCTGATGCGAAGCGGCATCGAGAACTTGCGCCAGGTGCTCTTTGACCGGCAGCGGGACGCTTTGGCAACTCCAGGAGATCTTAGGCATCGAAGCCTGGGGTTCAGCCTGACATTGCTCGAGCACGCCCGCGACCATATCGACCTTCACCGGGGGCTCGTCGGCGGCGGCACGGTTGCCCTTGGCATCATCCGCCAAATACTGTCCGATGTAGTCCGCGATGAAATTGCCGCAACCGGCGACAAGAAATCATCGGACGCCATTCCGCGAGAACTCGTCGTCCAGTATGTCGTCGGCGCCTACATGGCAGTGTTGACCTGGTGGCTCGACCGCGGCGCGAAGCCGCCGCCCACCGAGGTGGATCGGATGTTTAGGCGCTTGGCGACCGATGGAATCCTGCCTCACCTTGCTGAAGGCGGCTCGCCATAGTCGACAAGGTCGGCTGCTGTCGGACAGTCGGCGGAACTGGTGTTTCCCTTGCAGATGCCCTTGCGTCGAGTCTGAGGAGATTGGCGATAGTCTCTAAAGGCGGCTATCCGTGGATTCGATGGTCGGCCCGTACAATCCCGTCGTCAGCGTTTTGTACGAGTGTAGGGATAGTTGTCCCGCTTGTCGGCGCCCAGCCTGACCGCCCGAGCTTGAAGCTCTTGCTCGTCGATCTGACGAATCTCACCTCGTCGAGGTCCCATGCCCGACACTCCAGATGGATCTCTGGCCGCTCGATGCGAATGAGATTGAAAGAATTTGCCTCTTGGCGGCGGCGTGAGGAAATCGCTGTGCCAGCTTGGATCAGCAAGGCGGAGTAGCCCTCAATATTGTATCGGACCGCACTCGAGCCCATGCGGTTCAGATGCAGATGTCCCGACAGGATCACATCGACGCGGCTTTGTGAAAATACTCCCATCGCCATCCTCGCCCGCCCGACGATACCGTCATCGTCATTTGCACTGGCCCCTTCGAAGGGATGGTGAGTCACCACGATCCGTGTCGTCTCATCCGGCTGATCGGCAAAACCTCGTCTCACCCACGCGAGCTGTTCGCTGTTGATGCGGCCTCCCTTGATCGTTAACGAACGAGCGGTGTTTATCCCAGCGACAGCTAACTCCGGACCGGCATAGAACGGGTCGGTATCCGCTGTGATATAGCGCTTGTAACGAGAGAGCGGCGTGAAGGCGCGCGCGAACAGGTTGTAGAGCGGGACATCATGGTTACCAGGCACGACGAGCTGCGGGTATGGCAACGTGTCGAGAAATGCGCGTGCCTGCGCGAACTCTTGCTTGCGTGCGCGCTGCGTCATGTCTCCCGAGACGACAACAATGTCAGGGTCGGCTGCGCGAACCTCGGCAGCGAGTGCATCGGATACTGTCTGGTCAATCCTGCCAAAATGCAGGTCGGAAAGATGGGCAATCGTCTTCATCAAGCCGATCCGATCAAAGCATCATGCGTTTCGAGGGGCGGCCTTCGCCAAGAGGGGTGCGAGAACCCGCAGAGCACCGGGCTGTATCCGATAACACAACGGAGTTGTCGCTTCGACGGTTTCACCGTCCATCGCAATTCGCATGTGTCGTCGGCGTGCTGTGATCTCAAGACTTTGCACTCGGAATAGTTCCAAATCGTGGACTGGGTTGATCAAACCGAAGGCGACCTTGAACGGTAGCAGCGCAAGTCCAAGCCAGGACTGCTGCTTCACGACGTAGACGCACAGTTCCCCGGATGTAGGGCTGCTGCGGTGGCCGAGCTTGCTCAAATCGTAGAAATTGTTGCCAACGAACACGCACAGGGTCCGCTGTTCTCGCCCCTTGTCGTCGATTGAAATTCTGACCCTTTGCCAGGATGATGCCTTGAGCGTCAGGAGAAGCGCCGGGCCGAGAGCAGCAAGCTTTCCCACCCCGCTCCGCTTTTGCTCTGCGGATCGTTCGGCGACAAGAAACGGATAGATGCCGATGGACGAGTTGTTGAGGAAGACCCGGCCGTTCACCTCCGCAACATCGATTTTCTGCACGTGGCCCGCCGCAATGACGTCCATGGCCGCTTCCAGATCGTTCGGCAAACCGAGATCCCTGGCGAAATGATTGAGGGTGCCCAGCGGCAGGACGCCAAGCACAACATCTGTTCCCGCGACGACCGACGCTGCGGAACCGAGGGTGCCATCGCCGCCGCCGACCACGAGCGTCCGCGACTTCTTGCCACGAGACTTCGAGACTGCGAATTTACGCGCCATCTCCGCGATCTCGCGGCCCTTCGCAAGGCGCACCTCGGTCTCGATCCCTCGCGCTTGGAATCCATTTCGAAGGCGGTTTTCCAGGTCACCGCTGTCGGCGCCCTTGATCGAGCCAGCCCCTGCATTGAGTAGAACCAAAACTGTCATATGTGTGCCACTTGCTAAGGAGTGAAACTGGTATCTTCTGCCCGTCTCATGCATCTGATAATTGCGAGGCGTCACCTCCAGGAGTCCTCTGGGTTATCGGCTGGCAGACCCTTCCGGCAAAGCTCCCATTCCTGGATTGGCGGGAATACTTCCTTCACGGGCCAGCAGGACCTGACCATCCCAAACGGGGGTTGACCTATGATCGGCCCGGGTCACCAAGCGGCCGGCGCCGAGAGACGCAGCAAGAAGGTCGCGGGGCCCGTTCGCGTCGGGCTGCGCCTGTGCCAGCGTGAAGAGCGGGAAGCGATTGCCCAGCCTCTCGTCGACAACGGACCCGATCCAGAGTTCCGTCAGATGGCCGTTCCGCAGGTCAATGTCGGTTGCCCACATGCGAAGCACGAAGCGCGAACTGGTCCCGTCCGACTCGGCGCGCGGATGGACCAGCGTGAGACTCGGCAAGCGCCCGCGCTCGATATAGGGCGACGTTGGAAGGTCTATCGGACCGGGGTGCGGCGTGAACCAAACGAGAGCGCCGGCCAACGTCCACGGAGCTGGCGAGCGCCAGCCTTTTTGCGCCAAATCTGCTTCGAGGCGTTCCAGGCCGCCTGCCCATTGGAATGTCAACGGTTCCTCGGCCTCGCCCGCGAGATCGATCCGCTGCACAGGCGATTGCTGCCAATCGCGCGCCCACCAATCCGCCGCGAGGATCGACGGTGCCTCGTATTGGACTGCGTAGCGCTCCATGTCCGCAGCGTGACGGCGATAGACATTGGCACCGCCTGCGACGACCAGGCCTGCGCACGCCACGATCAGGAGACCTCCGGCGCCCTTTTCGGTCGGTTGATGATGCAAGTAGGCAATGCAGAGCAGGGCCAGCCATGCCGTAGCGAACGCCAGTCCGCCCGCCACGTCGGAAAACCAATGGGCACCGAGATAGAGCCGGGAGAAGGCGATCAGGGCCACCAAGACGGCCGCCGCAAGCGCAACCGGGAGACCCCAAGCTGGCCGAACGCGCCGTGCGATCAGGAAAGCCAGAAAACCGTACAGCACGGCGTTTTCTGTACTGTGGCCGCTTGGAAAGGAAAAATCGCTCCAACCGGAATAGAGGTTCTCGGTGGGACGGGCGCGATGGAGGGCCACCTTGATGCCCGTGTTGATGGCTGAGGCGCCGCCGATGGCTGCCACCCAGTAAGCGGCGGTGCGCCAGGCGCGCTTCCAGGCCAGCCAAAGGAACACGAGGACGGCAATCGCAATCACGACAGCCGTGTCACCAAGTTCCGTGAAGCTGACCATCAAGGAATCGCCCAACGGCGTTCGGAGATCCTGAAGGATTTGATAGACTGCGGCATCGGTGCGCACCAGCGGATCGCCGCTGACGACATCCTCGAGGATGCCGAAGAAGGTCCAGGCGGCGGTGACGAGCAGCAGTGCCAGCGCCGCGAGTATTTTCGTTTCCTTCTGGGCCGGATCGAGCAAGGAGCGGATTTGACGGCTCGTCCAGGTATCGCGGGCATCTGCCCAGCGTCTAAGGCGCTCCAGATAGACCAGAAGGATGGGAATGCCCCTGCGTACCATGTGACGCACAACCCAAACGATGACCCACAGGATAATAATCAGCGCGACAAGGAGCACCGCGAGCCGACCCGCGGCAGCGCCGGCAAAGCTGAAATACGCGCCGACGAACACGCCAGGCAAGATGTGCGAAGGCGCCCAGACGAATGCCGAGAGGATGTTGGCGTAGTAGAACCGACGGGCCGGCATTCGCAACATGCCTGCCAAGAGCGGGATGAAAGCGCGGACGCCCGGCGTGAAGCGCGCCATAAAGACGCTCTTGCCGCCGTGCCGTTCGAAGAATGCCTCGCTGCGCGCGATGAGTTCGGGATAACGGTTCAACGGCCACCGCAGGAGGATTTCACGGTGGTAGCGATGGCCAAGCCAGAAGGACAGCCCGTCGCCGACGATCGCGCCCAGAAAGGCTGCGATCAACATCGGCCAGAGCATTAGCACGCCGCTCGGGACAAGAGCCGCAAGGCCGACGATGATGGCCGTTCCAGGAACGATGGCGCCGATGACCGGAACGGACTCCGACAGAGCCAGAAGAAAGATCGCCGCATACGCCAGATGCGGGTGCGAAGCGATGTAGTCCGTGAGCGCCAAGAAAAAAGACATTATCGTCCCTCGTTTTGGCCGATGATCCGCAACACCCGGCGGAGGCTTTTTACGTGGGAGGGGCTCATTGGGAATTCGCTCCTCTGACCAGGCCCGGCGGGTTTGCGAAATCTTCGCGAATGAGTTGCTCGGAGCCCGGAATGAATTTCCCGTCATGGCCGTAGCGAAGCGCCACGACGGCGTCGAAGACGTTGTCGGGCCAGTACCCATCCGGCAGGACTGCGTGCGGGTCGCCACCCAGCGCCTCTATGATCTGCGGCAACGTGCCGTGATGCCAGGCAATGAGCACAGACTTTCGGTGGTTTTCGGTCATCAGTGCGTGAACGAGGCCCGCGATGTTCTTGTTGTCGAATCTCAAGTCCAGCGGAATCCCGAGTGCCCGGCTTAACGGCTCCAAGGTCAGGCGTTCGCGCGCGCTATTTTTGGAATCTGCGGTCGCTATCAGCGTATCAGGGCGAAACACGGCGCCGTTCAGTGTCAGATGCTGAAAATATCCGACATACGCCTGCGCGCGTGCCTCCCCCGCGGGAGACAGCCCTGTCCCGCTATCGGGCTTTTCGGCATGACGTATGATCAGCACCGTCGCATCCGCGAGGCCCGCCGTTTTAGCTTCGAGAGCAGCGCTGGTGGAAACCGGGATCACGAGCGACAGGACAAGCAAGACGTAGGCAACGGCACGCAAGCGGGTGCAATTGAGCCGGTTCGGTGAAAAGGATTCGTGCGCCATTTTTGAGCCCTCTCGATTTTCGAGCTGCGGCACCTGCCCCGACATCAAGGATTTCGTCGACGCTCATTTAGAGAAGTCCGGTCACCCATCGATCGATCCGGGTGCCCTCCCGATAAGCTATCCGGACCAGCCCGGCGGCGATAAGCGCGGTCGCGATCCCGCCCAGGATGTCCCCGACATAGTGGGTGCCGACATAGACACGGGAAATCACAAGGAGCAGGGCGGCAGCGAAGAACCACAGCGCCTTGCGGACACGGGCGTTGAACACATAGCTGAAGACAATGGCAAAGCTGGCGGTGGCGTGGTCCGATGGAAACGACGGATCGGCGCTGCGCGCTATCAGGAGGTGTGAAACACCTGCGTCATAAGGGCGTACGCGATGGACTAGGAGCAGAACGATCTGGTTGAGAGTCAGTCCAAGCAGGAACGACAGGCCGCAGGCGACCGCAACGTGCCTCTCGGTACGACCGCCGCCACCCCACCACCAGGACGCCACCACGGCCAAGATCAACAGGGGCACGCCTGCCTGCGTGACGGCGACCATGAACACATCGATCAGGTTGTTGTGCCCTGAAAGGTTGTTGATCCAGCCCGTAACCTGCGCATCCAGTTTTTCCATTCCATCACCATTCCATTTCGAAAAGAAATCGCGAGACGGCCTGCTGTCATGACGCCTTCCGCTTACCCAACCTCGCTCGGACAGGGAGCAGGCCCGCCAAGGTCAGCAAAGTGAAGACAGCGCCAGCGAGGAAAGTGCCTTGCGGCCCTGTCATGTCCCAAAGCGCGCCAGCGACGACACTGGCGACGAGCAGTGCCAACCCGGTGACGAGGTTGAACACGCCAAAGGCGGTTCCGCGCAATTCCACCGGAGCCGCGTCGGCGATCAACGTCGCCAGCAATCCTTGGGTGAAGCCCATGTGCAGCCCCCAGAGGACCACTCCGATCACAAGTCCGATTGTCCCCGGCGCAAAAGCGAGCACCAGATCGGCTGCGACGAGCAAAAACAGGCCAACGATCAGGATTGTCAGGCGGTTCACGCGATCGGACAGCACGCCGATAGGATAGGCCGACAGAGAATAGGCGAGGCTCATGATCACCAGGACAATAGGGGCTAGCACCAGGGGCAGGCCGATCGATTGCGCGCGCAAAATGAGGAAGGCTTCGCTGAAGCGGGCAAGCGTGAACACTGCCGCGATCGCCACAACCCACCAATAGGTCGCCCCCAGACGGCGTAGTTCGTCGCGATGCAGCGGCATACGGACACGGCGCTGCTCCTTCGGGCGCTCCGGTTCTTTCACGGCGACGAGGATCAGACCAAAGGACAGGAATGCCGGAATAACGGCAATCCAGAACACCGCCTGAAAATGATTGGCCGTGAGCCACATCAGGCCGATGGCGAGGAGCGGACCGATGAAAGCGCCGACGGTGTCAAGCGACTGGCGCAGGCCAAAACTTGCGCCGCGCAGATGCGGCGGGGCGATGTCGGCGACAAGCGCATCGCGTGGCGCGCCGCGAATGCCCTTGCCGACACGATCGATGAAGCGCGCTGCGATGAGCCATTCGATCGAATGCGCCAATGGGAAAATGGGCCTTGTGAGGGCCGCCAGGCCATAACCGAACGCGGCGAGGAATTTGCGCTTGCCGAGCCAGTCGCTGATAGCGCCGGAGAAGACCTTGGTGATCGAGGCGGTTGCTTCGGCAATGCCCTCGATGATTCCGACGGTCAGAGCCGAGGTTCCGAGCACCGTCACCATGTAGATGGGCAACAGCGCGTGGATCATCTCCGACGAGATGTCCATCAGCATCGAGACGAAGCCGAGGACCCAAATGCCGGTGGGAATCCCTTGCCGGGCTCCGGAGCGATCCACTGTCTCGGCTGTCATCGCGCCACCGTCATGCTAGCCGCTCACCTCACCGATTTTCATCATGAGCGTCGAAGACCCGCTGAGCGTAGCTGTCGAGCAAAGCCTCGCAGGCTCGCAGCCGTTCGGCTGCTTCATCCGCAAGTGTCGCACCGTAGAAATCGAGTTTTTTGATCTTCTCCAGCCAGCCTTGGAGCTTCTTCAGATCGGTGTCTTCCTCTTCGAGTTCGGCATAGGTGAACTTGTCGATAGAGATCTCCTTGGCGATCTCGACCTCGAAACCAGCGCACCGACCGAGAAACTCGCGGTACTGGTCGTCGCGATCCGCCTTGAAGCGGGCGACCACCTTGTCCTCTTGAGCGCGATCAAGGGCGACCGTTTCCAGGATGACGGATTCGCCGCCCATCTTGGAAACGTCGTTCTCCAGCATTTTCAGCCGGCGCACGTGATCGTCGGTCTTCGGCAAAAGGCAGACGCCGTTCTGCAGGTAGATCGCGCCCATCCCCTTCAGCCGCCGCCACAGCGCAACGCGCTTCGTCGCGGGCTCCGGAGGTACCTTGTACGTCAGAAGAAGCCATGTCGGGACAACCATGGCTTCAGCCTAATGCAACGACCGTAACAATTCAACGGAAACCGATAGCATTCGCGCTACTTTTTTCGGCTGGTTCCCCCAGCAGTCTGACGATCGGAGCCAGATTGTCCGGCAAGACGAAAGCACTGCCAAATCTGAGATGATCGCGCGAATGTTGCTCAATGCGGTTGTTGAGATAGGAGGCTCGGGCGGATCCCGATCGGCTTCAGCAGCCTTCCGATCGATCCCGTTTGCTGTATCGCATAGCAAGGGACCTCGCGCTTTTGCCTGTGGGGCAAGCTATCCCAATCCCGTAAGCACTGATATGTTCAATTAAATCAGTGGCGTGGACGCGCAGAGGGAGGCCCCATGTCAACTTCTGATTTCAATTTGAGCGACGTTTCAGCTCAGGATATCGTCGAGACCGTTCGCGACGGGCTTCTGGTTCTTGACGCCGAACTAACCGTCGTTTCGGCCAATAACGCCTTTTATTCGATGTTCGCGACTGCGGCCGAGACGACCATTGGCCGCCGCCTCTACGATCTGGGCAATGGCCAGTGGGACATCCCGGCGTTGCGCGTGTTGCTGGAGGAGATCCTTCCGCGGAAAACCACCGTTGAGGCTTACGAGGTCGAGCACGTCTTCCCGGATGTGGGTCCGAAGACGATGCTTCTTAACGCCCGTAAGGTTCACCGTCCCGGGATCAGCTTCGATTTCTTTCTCCTGACGATCGACGACGTGACGGAACTGCGGAATGAACAACGCAAGGCGACGATCAATCTGCGCCTGGGCCAGACCATCGCAGATACGGTGCGGGATCCTCTTGTCATTCTGGATTCCGACATGCGGATAGTCACCGCCAGCCGGAACTTCGTTCTTATGTTCGGGGACAGCGCGGAAGATGTTGTTGGCAAGCGTCTCGAAGACCTCAAGCAGGGTCAGTGGGATGTCGCGGCGCTGCACGCCTTGCTCGACCACGTCGTGCCTGACGATCGGCCATTCGACGACTTCCTGCTCGAGGACGAATTTCCGCTGCTCGGACATCGCATCTTCAAGCTGTACGCACGCAAGATACAGGTTCCAGGCAACCTGGGCACGCAGCTTCTCCTCGTCTTCGAGGATGCTACCAAGGAAACGCTGTTTGATCGTCACCGGAATGTTCTGGCCGCCGAGTTGGCACATCGGATCAAAAACAGCTTGCAGGTCATCTCGTCCTTTGTGAGCTACGAGCTCCGGCGGGCGGCCGACCCGTGCGTGGAAGGCTATCGCGCCATGCAGGCACGCATCAGCGCGGTCGCGGAACTCTACGACGTGATCGCCAAATCGAGTGCCTTCGGGCCAGTCGAGATCGAGGCCTACCTGGAGGGCATCGCGTCGAGCATCCGCTCAAGCCTTCTTGGCGCGAATTCCGGCATCGAGATCGCTGTCGATGCGGAACCGCTCACGATCGTGGCCGATCATGCTGTTCCGCTCGGCCTGATGGTCAACGAGCTTGCGACCAATGCGATCAAATACGCGTTTCCAAAAGGCACGGGCCGCATCACGCTGGGCTTCCAGCGGCGTGATGGCGAGGTCACCCTTACCGTCGAGGACAACGGCGTCGGCATGAATCCGGCCGGCGGCGAATCGGGCATGGGATCGCGGTTCATAGCCGCTTTCGCCCAGCAGCTCGGAGGAACACTTGCCAAGGCGTCGGCCGGGACCGGGACAACCTTCATCGTCCGGCTGCCGCTGACCGTTCTTGCCGGAAATGAAAGTTCTGCCGCATCGTAACGTTTCCAGGCCTTCTTTCAAAATCCAAGACAACAACTGTCAGCCCAAAATCCTTCTGACTCCTGTTTGGCCACTCGTAAAGATCAGGCAGCGGATGGGGTCGAATCCTTGCCGTTTGCCAATCTTGAGCCGACCTTTGCTGCAACAGCCCACCGGGCGCAAAACATTAAGTTCCAATTCGACCTTCATCGGGCTGGCCGCGCGGCGCCGTGGCTCTTGGTATCATTCGCCAGATACCTCCGATGTGGGTCCACGGTGACGCCGTGCCGCGTGAAGTCTCGACAAACGGACAAGGCCGCACGCGGCCACGAAAGGCGGGCTCGTCGTGACTAAATGCCGAGCATCTTCTTGGCTTCGTTGAGCGCAGCCTCTGATCCTGCATGATCGCCGGCCGCATGCAATTTCTCGCCTTGGGCACGCAGTTCTTTGACCTTGGTCATATCGGCCTCCGCGAGGGTCGCGGACGGCAACGCCGCGTCGATCGCGGCCATGATGGTCGGGCATGAATTCGCAAAGGCGGCCGCTGGGATGACCGACAAGAAAAGCGCAAGTGAAATTGAACGTAACATGGCTGTTCCTCCCTGCCGGCCCCGGAATTCCTTGCATTGATGACCGGCACACCGATAGTACATGGCGGCGCCCGGTGCGGCAATCACCATGCGGGTTGCGGCCTCTCATTCGGCAGCGAGGCCAAACCTCACAGGTTCCGTGAGCGCAACCTCATCGATCGTCGTCGATGCAATGTCCTTCGGCAACCGCCATCCCTTGACCAACCCGTAGATCGCCGGGATAACCACCAAGGTCAGCAGGGTGGACGAGATCATGCCACCGATCATTGGCACGGCGATGCGCTGCATCACTTCAGAGCCGGCGCCGGTGCTCCAGAGGATTGGGATCAGACCAGCCATGATGGCAACGACAGTCATCATCTTCGGCCGGACGCGTTCCACTGCGCCAAGCATGATCGCCGCATAGAGATCTTCCCGGTTGAACGGCCGATTGTGTGCGGCCCGCTCTGCCTTCACTTCGGCCATGGCCTGCTCCAGATAGATCAGCATGACGACACCAGTCTCGGCTGCGACACCGGCGAGCGCGATGAAGCCGACCGCGACCGCCACCGACATGTTGAAGCCGAGCCACCACATCAGCCAGACGCCGCCGACCAGCGCGAACGGCAGCGACAACATGACGATCAACGTCTCGGTGAGCGCCCGGAAGTTGAGATAGAGCAGCAGGAAGATGATGAGCAACGTGACGGGCACGACGACCTTCATCCGCGCCGTGGCTCGCTCCAGATATTCGAACTGCCCGCTCCAGGCGACCGAATAGCCGGGCGGCAGCTTCACCGTTTCCGCGACGGCCTTCTGGGCGTCGGCGACATAACCGCCGAGATCCCGGCCGTTAATGTCGACGAAGATATAGGTCGCGAGCTGGCCATTCTCAGTGCGGATCGAGGTCGCGCCGCGCGTGAGTTGGACTTTCGCCACCTCACCGAGCGGAATGGCGCCGCCGCCGGGCAACGGCACTTCGACTTCGGTAGCGATCGACTGAGGGCTCGAGCGCAGATCGCGGGGGTAGCGGATATTGACCCCGTAGCGCTCCCTGCCCTCCACGGTTGTCGTCACGGTTTCGCCGCCGAGCGCGGTCGCGATGACGTCCTGGACGTCGCCGACGGCAAGGCCGTAGCGGCCAAGCGCCTCGCGATCCGGGACGATATCGAGATAGTAGCCGCCGATCACCCGCTCGGCATAGGCACTCGAGGTTCCCGGAACCGCCTTAAGGGCGGCTTCGATCTGGCGCGCGAT
>NZ_SMYZ01000088.1 GCF_004919685.1 Mesorhizobium norvegicum
GCCGGGCCGACCTCGCTCGCCGCATCGATCAGGATCTGTACTCGCGGCTTGCCCGGCGGAGCGCGCTCCAGATGCTTGTGGGCGTTCTCGATCATGACGATCGCGGCGTCGATCATCGCGCCGACGGCGATGGCGATGCCGCCGAGGCTCATGATGTTGGAGCCGAGCCCGATCGCCTTCATGGCGCCGAACGCCATCAGGATACCGACCGGCAGCATCAAGATGGCGACGAGCGCGCTGCGCAAGTGAAGGAGGAACACCACGCAGACCAGGGCGACGATGACGCTCTCCTCGGCCAGCGTGTGCTTCAAAGTTTCGATCGCCGCTTCGATGAGATGCGAACGGTCGTAAACAGGCACGATCTCAACACCCTTGGGAAGGCTCCCGGCAATGTCGCTCAAGCGTTGCTTGACGTTCTCGATCACGGTCAGGGCATTGGCTCCGAACCTCTGCAGGACGATGCCGCTGGCGACCTCGCCTTCGCCATTGAGTTCGGTGATGCCGCGCCGCTCGTCGGGACCGATCTCGACTTTGGCGACGTCCTTGAGGCGCAGAGGCACGCCCTGGTCCGTCTTCAGGGCGATGTCTTCGATATCGGCAATCGACTTGATGTAGCCGCGGCCACGCACCATAAACTCGAACTCGGAAAGCTCCAGCGTGCGTCCGCCGACATCCCGATTGCTGGCGCGCACGGCGTCGCGGACCATCGACAGCGATATGCCCTGGGCGCGCAGCCGCAGCGGATCGACGACGATGTTGTACTGTTTGACGAAGCCGCCGACGCTTGCGACTTCCGCGACCCCCTCGGCCTTGGAGGCGGCGTATCGCACAACCCAGTCCTGTAGTGACCGCAACTCGGCCAGCGTCATGTCCTTGGCAACCACGGCGTACTGGTAGACCCAACCGACGCCGGTCGCGTCGGGGCCCAGGCCCGGCGTAACGCCAGCCGGCAGGCGCTGAGCGGCGGCGTTGAGATATTCGAGCACGCGGCTGCGCGCCCAATAGGGGTCAGTGCCGTCTTCGAAGATGACATAGACGAAGGAAACGCCGAAGAAGGAGAACCCGCGCACCACCTTGGACTTCGGCACAGTCAGCATTGCCGTCGTCAGGGGATACGTGACCTGGTCCTCGACCACTTGCGGAGCCTGGCCGGGGTACTCGGTGTAGACGATGACCTGGACGTCCGAGAGGTCCGGAATAGCGTCGAGCGGAAGCGTTTTCAGCGCGTAGGCTCCGGCGGCCACCGCGAAGGCCGTGGCGACGAAGATCAGGACCAGATTGCGTGCGGACCACGCGATGAGCCGCGCAATCATGGCGGAGTCTCCGCGTTGGTCATGCCGCTCAGCGCAGCCTTCAGATTGCTCTCGGCGTCGATCAGGAAATTCGCGGCGACCACGACCCGATCGCCGGCGGCAACGCCATCGCGGATTTCGGTAAAGCCGCCACCTTGAAGGCCGACCTTGACCTCCCGCGGCTCGAAGCGGCCCTCGCCCTTGTCCAGGATCACGACCTGCCTCGTTCCGGTGTCGATCACCGCGCTATCGGGGACGGCGACGACAGGCGTATTGCTGCCGCTGGCGATCTCAACATCGGCATACATGTCCGGCAGCAAGAGACCATCCGGATTGGGGATCTCGATCCGCACCTTGGTCGTGCGGGTTTCCTTGCTGACCTGCGGATAGATCAGGGCAAGGCGCCCGCTGAAGGTCTGGCCGGGCAGGCTTCGAACCCGCACAGTGGCGGTGGCGCCGACCTTCACCGCTCCCAGCTCATATTCGGGTACGTCGGCGACGATCCAGACGGTCGAGACATCGGCGAGGCGGAAGAGCACATCGCCTGGTGCCGCCTTCATGCCCTCGACCGCATTGCGCTCGAGGATCACGCCATCGCGCGGGGCGGTCCAAATGATGGAGGTCTGAACCTGGCGGGATCTGTCGATTGCCGCGATCACATCGGGTGGGACCGCGAGATTCTCGAGGCGCTGGCGTGCCCCGGCCGAGGCGCGGCCACTTCCGCTCAGATCGGTAAGGTATTGAGCGCTTGCAGTGGCGATCTCGGCCGAATAGAGCCGCATCAGCGGTTCGCCCTTTTTGACCCGATCGCCGGTGGTGACGTCCGCTACCTTGTCGATGAAGGCATCGGAGCGTGTCGCGACCACTGTGATGCGCCGCTCATCGAGTTGCACGGTGCCGGGCACTCGTACCGGACGAACGATCACCTGCTCGGTGGCGATCTCCGAGCGGACGCCGGTGCGCTGCAGTTTGCCTGTCGCGACTTTGACCGTCGAACCATCGTCATCCTCGCCCGCGTAGACAGGGATATAGTCCATCCCCATCGAATCCTTCTTCGGCGTCGGTGAGGTGTCTGGAAGGCCCATTGGATTGCGGTAGTACAAGATCCGTTTCGGTTCGCCGTTCGTAGGAGCAGCGACAACGGTCGCGGCGGCGACCAGCGGCTTGTCTTCGAAGCTCACGTCTTCGCCGGCGAGAACCGGCAGGAAGTCCCGCCCATCGGCGGTCTTCCTCTGAGTTGCAGCATAGGCCGGGAGGCCGTCCGGATCTCGGTAGTAGATCACGGGTCCGGTGGGCGCAGGATTGGCACTCGCTGGGGCCGCTGCAGTGCCTTCGACCCAGGCGACAGCTTGCAGCCACGGAGTGGCAGGCAGCGCAAGATTGCGGTGCCCCGCCCAATAGCCTCCAGCCCCCGCCGCCAAAATGGCGGCGAGGGTGAGGCCGGTGCGGCCTGAGCGACTCATGGCGTGGCCTTGAATTCGAGCTTGTTTTCGAGAGAGCCGGTTTCGCCCTGTACTTTGGCGCCGAGTGACAGGCGGTAGCCACCTGGCATCATCAGATTGGCCTTGAACCGATAGACGCCGGGCTCCGTCGACGGTAACGGCTCGATCGGCGACGTCATCATCTCCATGCCGTCCGGTGCCATGTCGACGCGCTGGGCAAAAATCACCGCATCAGGCACCACCTTACCGGAGCGCTTGTCGACGAGGCGGACCGCGACAATCGCGGCATCGCCTTTCTTGATCGCGCTTTGAACGAGCTGAAACTCGTAATCGTCGATCCCAGCCCAGGCCTTCGAATTGGCACCGCCGAGAGCAAGACCGATCAGCGCCGCGGCTGCGACGTGCTTCATATTGCAAAAGTTCATTGTCAGATTTTCCCAAAGTTCATCATTCGTCCGTGCTGAATGCACGGCAGGTCGGTGGCCAGGCTCATGCCAAAGCCACAGGCTTTCGCCACAAGGGCGTCAGCCCCGCAGCGACAAACGGCCCTGATGGAGCCATCGATGAACTCAGGTTCGTGGAGGTCTGGGAGGCGGCGGATTAGGCAGGAGATCCCGTCCGACGCTTTGGCCAGGCACGATCACGTCAGCCGCAGACAACCGGATCAGCGTGATGGCAGCAGTCGTCGACGCGCTCGGAAAGCACTTGGCAATGCACAAGGTCGCGAGGGGACACGACTTCTGGCAATCAGGTAGTTGCTGCCTCTGGTCCGAAGGACACGGCATGCCGTCCGGCATGGATGCCATATCGGCCATTGTCGTCGCCATAGGATCGACAACCATCATTGCCGCAGCAGACGGTGTCACCATCGGCGCGGCCAGAAGGCTCAAAACAGCCAGAATCGTAAGCAGACGGGGCAGTAAGGTCCAGAACTTCACACAGGCTCTATGGCATATGGTGCAGTGCAAGAAAAGAGCGTTGAGCGCTCACGTTTCCGTCAGGTGATGCGGTCAGTCGCCTGGACCTGCGCTGCTTGGCATAGTCGGTCGCGTGGAAAGGACGGCGAGGCGCCCGATAGCATATGGCGCGCGCAAGCAATCAGCGTAGCGTCGCCATTGGCGCGCCCCACTGCCGGCAAAGAGATCCGATTCGAACAGCGATCCGATAAATGATAGTGTCGTGTCGATCCTCGGGAGGACGAGATGCGCGCAATTGCATTTCTTGCCGGCGTTTTGGTGGCTACGCCCTCGATAGCGGCGGAGCAACTGGTCTTCTACACCGCCATTTTTCAAGATGCCACATCGGTCCAGCTCAGCGTCCTGAACAACAGCGTCTCGCAACATGGCGACTATGACTTTGATGTCGCTATTGGCCTGGTCGAGACGGACGCGAGCGGCACTATCAAGTATGAAGATACTGGAAGGCATCGTGCACGCGTTCGCTGTAATTATCCTGCCTATGTGAGCGTGGGCGCGCGAAAATATCCTATAGGGATGCCTCTGAGCCGCTCCGCGCATGATGATTGGAAAGAAAATCTCTGGATAACATTTTGCGCGGCTCCCTCGTCGTGACACCCGCACTCACCGGCACTGCCGGATCGGACAGCGGCCGCGGGTTGACTTTCGACCCGCGGCGCTGGTTCCGGGTCACTTGATACTGGTGACCGTGATGCGTCCGTTGACGCGATCGGCTGTGAACTCGATCGCCTGACCCGTTTTAACCTTCTCGAGCAAGCTCGGCTCCGCGACGACGAACACCATCGTCATCGCGGGCATGTCGAGATTCGTCAGCGGCTCATGTTTGATCGTCAGCTTTTTCTGTTTGGCGTCGACCTTGATGACTTCGCCCTTCACGTATTCCTGCGCAAGCGCGCTCCCGCTAATGGCGAGTACGAGCGCGAGCGTCGAGAGTGCTTTTACCAATAGTGTCATGGTTGCTTCCTTTGCGTTTTTCGAACTCAGTTGGCGACGGTGATGTCGCCCTTCATGCCGGAATCGTAGTGACCCGGGACCAGGCAGGCGAAACCGAATTCGCCGGCATTGGCGAACGTCCAGATGATCTCGCCTCTGGAGCCGGGCGCCAGCCGGATCGCGTTGGGATCGGCGTGCTCCATCTCGGGGAATTTCTCCATCAGCGCCTTGTGCTCCATGATCCCCTCATGGACGTCCATGACGAATTCGTGGTCGATTTTGCCTTTGTTGACGAACTTCAGGCGAACGGTTTCGCCCTTCTTCACCTTGAGCACGGCCGGTTGGAACAACATCGTCCCGTCGTCCTTCTCCGACATGGAGATGTTGACAGTCCGCTTTGCCTTGCCAGCTTCACCAGGGTTGCCGATCGGCATCGTGGCGGCTTTGTCTCCATGGCCTCCGGCGTGGGTTCCACTGGCAAGAGCTGCTCCGGAACTGACTGCCATCAAAACGGCCGCTGCGATTATACGTTTCATGCTGCACACTCTCTCATTGTTGAGGTTGAGGGGTTCGGTTTCTCATCCCTGTTTGCCGTGACCGCCGTGCTCTGCCGGGGCCATCGTTTTTGCGTCGCCTGACTTTGTGGGGGCTGGAACATCGCCGGTCCATTCGTAGGCCACGGTTCCTGCCGGATGTTTGTACCATCCGGGATCGGCGTAATCGTTCGCGGACAGGCCCTCGCGCACCTTCACGACCGAGAACATGCTTCCCATTTCGATAGCGCCGAACTGACCCCATCCCGTCATCATTGGAATAGTGTTGTCGGGAAGCGGCATTTCCATCTCGCCCATGTCAGCCATGCCTTTTTCTCCCATGGCCATATAGTCCGGCTGGACGCGGCGGATCTTTTCGGTGACCTTCGAGTTGTCCACGCCGATAAGCGTAGGCACATCGTGACCCATGGCGTTCATCGTGTGATGCGACTTGTGGCAGTGGATCGCCCAGTCGCCCTCGTACTTGGCATCGAACTCGTAAGCCCGCATGGCACCGACGGGAATGTCGATCGATACTTCCGGCCAGCGAGCCTCAGGGCGGGTCCAACCCCCGTCGGTGCAGGTCACCTCGAAATCGTAGCCATGCATGTGGATCGGATGATTGGTCATGGTCAGGTTGCCGACCCGAACCCGCACTTTGTCGTTCTTGGACACGACAAGGTGGCTGATGCCGGGGAACAGGCGACTGTTCCAACACCACAGGTTGAAATCGGTCATGGTCATGATTTTCGGAACGTACGATCCAGGCTCGATGTCGTAGGCGTTCAGCAGGAACACGAAGTCGCGGTCCACCCGCATGAACTTCGGATCCTTGGGGTGGATGACGAAGAAGCCCATCATGCCCATCGCCATCTGGACCATCTCGTCGGCGTGCGGGTGGTACATGAAGGTGCCGCTCTTCACGAGATCGAACTCGTAGACGAAGGTCTTGCCGGGTGGGATTCCCGGTTGGGTAAGGCCGGTCACGCCGTCCATGCCCGAGGGCAGGATCATGCCGTGCCAGTGCACGGTTGTGTGCTCCGGCAGCTTATTGGTCACGAAGATACGGACCCGATCGCCCTCGACCGCCTCGATGGTCGGACCGGGAGACTGGCCGTTGTAGCCCCAGAGATAGGCGGTCATGCCGGGCGCCAGCTCCCGCTCGACCGCCTCGGCGACGAGGTGGAATTCCTTCACACCATTGTTCATGCGGTGGGGCAGCGTCCAACCGTTGAGCGTCACCACCGGCTGGTAGTCCGGTCCGCTCGTCGGAAATATCGGTGGCTGCATGTCCGGCGATTCCATGACAGCGGCATCCGGCAAGCCCATCGCCGAGGTCTTGGTCCATGCCGTGGCACCGGCGAGCAGAGCTCCCGCGCCGAGTAACTGACGTCTTGAAAGCATTTTCTTCTCCTTGAGTTCAGTGGCCTTGGGCGCCCGCTTCGGCTGCGGCAGGCGCGTCGCCACCCCCGGGCGGGCTTGCGCCGCCGCCGTGGATGGCGGTTCCGAGATTGACGTCGGCCAGCCAGAAATTGCGCTTGGCGTTGAGGGAAAGCATGATCGAGCTGATCTTCGCGCGGGTGTCCGCCAGAAGCTCGAACGTGTTGGTGATCATGCTGTTGTAGGTGAGGACCGACTCCGCCTCGATCTTTGTTCGCAGCGGCACGACACTGTTGCGATAGTGCCGAGCAATGTCATAGGTCGAGCGGTAGGCGTCATAGGCGGACCTGGCCTCGGACCGAATGTTGACCGCCTTTTCCGCCATCCGGTTGGCGGCTTGCATATAGGCAAGCTCGGCCTTGCGCATGCGGGCCTTGCCGGTATCGAAGATCGGGATGACGAACTCCAGCTCCAGGGTGGGTGCCACACTCGTCTCCGTCCCACCCTCCTCGGACTCCTCGCGTTCCACCTCCACGCCGGATAGAAGTTCCAGGTCGCTGACGTAGCGGGTCGCCTCGGTCAGGCCGTAGGATTTTGCCAGCGCCTCAAGCTCAAGTTTCGCGATCTCGAGGTCGACGCGATTTCTTAGCGCGTCCGCCTCGATCGCGCGTTTGGCCTTAGCACCCTTCGGCAGGGCTGGAAGCGTGTTGGGGACTGAGTAATCGACGTCCGGTCCCCATAGACCCATCAGCCGGGTGAGCTCTTCCTTGGCGGTCCGGGCGGCGAGCCGCGCCTCCGCCGCCTGACCAGTGATCTCGGCATAGAAGACATGTTCGCGAGCCTGGCCGGTTTTTGTGAACGCGCCCGTCTCCCCAAGTTTTTGAGCGAGTTCGGACGCAGCGTCGGCGGCGGCCTGGGCCTTGTTGAGATAAGAGACGCTTTCCCGAGCCGATACAGCATTGATCCAAGCCCGTCGCGTTTCAGCGGCGAGCTGTAGCGTTTCTTCGGCGGCGCGGAGTTGGGCCTGGCGGAAGCGTGTTTCCGCGACCGCGACGCGCCGCTGACGGGTCATCAGCGCAAGGATGTTGCCGACCACAGCTCCCTCAATCGTCCGCACCGGATCGAGGCCGATCATGCCGACGGAGATCGTCGGATTGACGAGCATCGATTCCTGCCAGACATCAGCAGCCGACAGGCCGATCTCGGCGTAGGCGGCCTGCAGGCCCTTGTTGTTGATCAGTGCGACCTGCACCGCGACGTCCGGACCAATGGTCTTCTTCTGAACCAGGCTCTTTACCTGCGCGGAGAGAGCCTGCGCGTCCTCGCTGGACTGCACCCAAGCCGTACTTTTGCCGGTCACAGCTCCGGCGCGTGCCGCGACTGTCGTGAAGCCCGCGATGGGGTCGGAAACGCTGTCAGGGCCAGCGGTGGTCGTACATCCTGCAGCCACCAGCGAGATGGCTATGGCCGCACCCATGTTCAGGAACCGGCGCTTCATGATCCGGCTCCCGTTTTTGCAGGGGAACGTTCTTGATTAAGACGCCGCCAATTCTGCGGATCCACCGGTTCCCTGTGGCTATAGTCGGCGACGGCCGGGTGATACTGCACATCACGGACGCCCAGCAAAGGATCGGCCGGGTTAAACGATGGAAGCACGGTCGGTGGTGTGGTTACCGCGCATCCGGCAACCAATAGCGATGCGAGCATCGCGGAGCTTGCGATTTTCATTGTAGACCTGAAGCTTGACATATGCGTTTGGCCGCGCGGGAACGAATTCCCGACGTTGCGCGCGAACGCCCTCCGGAGAGGGCGCGTCAGTTCAGATGTGTTTGGGGGGTCTGATCAGGGTGGAATATGCACCGAGCGGCAGCACAGTGGCCACGATCACTGCGAAGCAGCGGCTTACCGTGCGGTTGATACCGGGGCAGTCCACGGGTACAGCATGTGCCGGCGCGCAATGGACCTCGCAGTCGTCATTCGCCGATTTTTCGCCATCAGGATGTTTCTCATCCACATCGCTTTCATCAGCGATGTTGTGATCGCCAACATCGCTGCCACTATCGTGATGAGATTTCTCGACCTGAAGCGTCGCTCCGGAGTCGCTGTGAACACCTGCGGTGTTAGCGCTTGCGAAGAGGCCCGGCTGGAGAGAAGACATAACCAGAAACACGACAGCCAGCATCGCGCGGAGCGGCGCAATTCGTGCGATCGAGATTCGGCCAAGGCATTTCATGGGAGCCCTTGGGACAATTGTTCGCTTGGTTTGTCAAGACCAATTGCCGTCAATTTGTTGCAGTGCAACCAGACATAGCCGCGAATAGCCAACTCCGAAGGCGCTCATGTGCTTGACATGAGAATGCGCCGACGCGTCGCATCAGTCCGATGTGGTCACAGGCTCGTTTGCCAATAAAAAGGTCGAACTGTGAGAGTCCGGCCAACTGTGACGGTTGGAACCTCCAGTGGGGAACGCGCCGGAACGAATGGGAGGAGATATCCGACACGCTGCACATATGAGTCACACCGATGATGTTTCAATGACGTAATTGTGGGCCACGACGGAGATGCTGCCCTCCGACGAGGATGACGACGTCGTGCAGCGGTGAGCCCACCTTACCCGTCTCTTTCGCCTCGGACCGGCATCTCATCCGCGAGATCATGCAGGGCAAGGCGCGGGCCAACGTAAGAGCCCGGGTCAGTGGCCTGTCGGTCATTTGGCACCTTCCTCCATTTTGATGTCTGTGCTGGCGGTGCACATGCGGACGAGGTCACCCAAATGCGCCCTCCATTCCGCAGTCTGATCGTTGTTGTTATAGAGCCGATCAAGTGAGGCCTCGCCCTCCAGCGTATCGAGCATGCAGCCACAATAGCTGGAGCAGAATTTGCTGCCGCGCGACTGTTCGCACGATAGCTGGCAGGTTTTCAGGAAGTTGACCTGTGGGGTTTCAACCTTGGCCGGCATCACTTGCGAAAACAGCCAGACACAGCCGATCAGCAGCGGCTGGTGGATCAGATAGAAGGTCAGGCTGTGGCGGCTGACGAAGACCAGCGGGTTGGCCCAGCGGCCGGGTGCGAGGCTTGCCAGGCGCGCCCGTACGCCGGAAGTGGAGGCAAACTTCGCGGTGGCGATCCCCGACAGCACCGCGCCGAACCACGGGAACAGCGGAACGTAGTCGTTGGAACGCGGATTGATGGCGGAAAGGCCGACCCACCATAGCCAGGGACGGTCGAAAGCCTCGAAGCGCAGATAGACGGGCGCCGCGACGACAAGCGCGGCAACGGCAAGCGTCAGCAGCGCCGGAAGGCGTAGGAAGGCGAGACCCAGCAGGCTGGCGAGCGCGATCTCA
Organism: Mesorhizobium norvegicum; assembly: GCF_004919685.1. Classification (GTDB taxonomy): domain Bacteria; phylum Pseudomonadota; class Alphaproteobacteria; order Rhizobiales; family Rhizobiaceae; genus Mesorhizobium; species Mesorhizobium norvegicum. The sequence continues at coordinate 9,902 of NZ_SMYZ01000088.1, forward strand.
TGCAGTATGCCAAAGAAGATGAAGCCGTCCGGCATGGCGATGCGGGTGACGACCGAGATGGCGATCGCGGCTCCGGCAACCATGGCGAAACGCTTCCAGAAGCCGCTCCAGCGGATCTGCCTGCCATGGGCGAGGTACAGGCTGACGCCGACCAGGAACAGGAAGGTCGAGGCGATGCAGCGCGCGTAGATCTTCCACCAGCCGAAGGCGGTCAGGCCCGGATCAGTGTAGCCGAAGAATTCCAGATCCCAGGTGAAATGGTAGCTCGCCATGGCGATGAACGCGATGCCGCGCAGGACGTCGATGGCGACGATTCGCTTCGATTGATCTCGAACGGATGCGGTCGGCGTAAGGATGCTCATGGTCTCGCGATCTGGTTCAGCTCGGCCAGGACGACTATCACGGGTGCGCCGGGTGAAAGAAGCTGGCCACGCGTGGAATCAGTAGCGGTTGCGCCGTTGCATCCTGCATCAGACCTTCCGTGTGTGAGCTTACATCACATCGAGGCCATTTGGCTCAGCACGATGTATCGCCGCCTCAGGCAGTCAACCGATCTAGCGGAGGAAACGAACCCCAATCAATGTCGACCGAACCCAGCTACCGACGCTCTTCGCGGGGCTCAGGCTTCTGCCCAGACAGAAGATCAGCCTGCTTTGCTGAGACTGCCAGCAGAAGATTTACCGGTACGGCGATCCTGCTCGACCTCATAGTTGATCTTCTGGCCATCAACCAGGGTTGAGAGGCCCGCGCGTTCGACTGCGGAAATATGAACGAACACATCTTGACCGCCGTTGTCGGGCTGAATGAATCCAAAGCCCTTGGTGCTGTTGAACCACTTCACGGTGCCAGTAGCCATATGCGTATCCCTTGTAAGCCAGACCGGTTGTGTCGAGATTGAGATAGAGGCAGAAACGCGAAAAATTGCAAGCAAGGGATCCTGCAGCCAAGAACCACAGCGATGGGGGGTGTCTCGATGGCCGCCAAGGTGTCCGCAGTTATCTTTCCCTACTAGACGACCCTTCCTTGGAAATCGAACGTCGATTTATTCGAGCGTATACGACGGGAGGTTGGCCTCATGCTGATCCTGCGCCTTTTCTGAATTCTCGACAATCTGTTTGGCAGCGCGATTTAGTGACCGCTCCAGAGCTGTACATGCTCCCGGGGCCGTGGCGCCGTGGGTCAACTTGCTAACCTGATTAGCTGCCTCCAGGGCAATCGTTTTGTGGCCATCCTCATGGGCCTTCAGCTCCTGAAAGTAATTGTTCCAGGCCGTGCGCGTGGCTGGATCGGCGCGCGCATCGTCTACCCAGGTCGGAAGTAGAATTCTGAGCTTGAGTACGATTTCATCCGACGTGACCCGGCAGGAATTTCCGGTCGCCGCAAACCTGAAATTCCAATCCCAGTGATCTGCGACCTCGCCTTCAATAATACCGTCTCCGTCCCTCTTGGCCACACGGTGCAGGTCGTCATGGATCGCTTGCCGGCTAAGGCCTCGCAATTGATAGGACGAATAGGTGACGTCGAGTTTTACGTCAGATCGCGCCTCCCCTGCACTAAGCGTAAAGACGAGGCCGCAGAGAACCGCAACGTATCTGCTCATACTCGAGAACTGGGGTATCATGTTGGCACTCCTTCAATCGCGTCGGTCTGCTTATAAACAAACAGTTGGAATGTATTACGGCCGCTGCTGCAGCCGTGATAAGGGTTACGATCGCCGATTGACGGCATCACAAGGGTTGTGAAGCCCTGCAGCACTGGCCATAGCCCCATCCTACACTGCTTGACCGAATTTGGAGCACCGATCAGGAAAGATCGCGGCCGTCACAACGATGATGCGCAATGGTGGGCTTCCCGATCTCTGCATCCTTAGATCACTAGCACCGGGGCAAACCCGCCGCCGGGTGTCCGGAAATTGGTCGTCTGGCCCTGGTACAAGCGCGCGGCAGCGAGCAGGATCCGTCCATCGTACGTATAAAGCCGCACGTCCATCTTGCGCGGCGTGGGCGCACCATCGATCTCGATCATACGCTGTCCGGGTGAGGCAAACGCCTGGGCCACATAGCCGCCACGGGCGATCTCGGCCCACACCCCTTTCGTCACCTTGTCGCCCCGGTAGACCGCCTTGCTGCCGTGCCCTGAGTGCGGCTTGAAGAACATCCCCTTACGGGATTGCCATGCGGCATCCGAATTGTCGGGCGTGACCAGCGTGGTCTGCGGGACGCCTGCAAGCCGCGAGCGCATCTCTGGAGAAAGGCCGAATGCTTCGAGCGCCGCCGGATCGGACAACAATGTCAGATTGCGCTTGCTTGCAAAAAGCGCATGGTTGTGCGGATTGGGCGTGACCACCACGGCACCGTCCTGGTAGGCAGCCCTCAGTGACGCATGCTCCGGGCGATCAAGCGCGAAATCGACCAAGCGGTTGTAAACAAGGTCAATCTCCTGTCCGTCGAGCCGAAGCTTGCCGCCATCATATTTCAGGTCGCTCGCATCGCCGGTCGTCGCCTCGAACCCGTGCTTCAGCAACAACTGCCGGGCAAGCACGAATTCAGGATAGAGATACTGCTCCTCGGGCCGATCATCGACGATCGCGATCCTTCGCGGCGAACCGGCTCCGCGCTGGCGGCGCCATTCGTCCGCGAACATCGCAACGACGCTGGTTTCGAAGTGATCGTCCCTGGCGCCGATCAACGCCCGGTCGACTTCGGAGCAGCACGCCTTCTGTGCTCTGGCCAGCAACGCATTGAGGAAAGCGCCGCCCGCGTTGGTGTTCACCTCGATCAGCTTGGGACCGTCGTCGTCGAGGTGAAAATCGTAGCCCATCATGGCGCCGGCGGGTCCAAAATCCCGTTGCGCGATTTCAGGAGCCCAGGAGAGGACGGCATCGCGGTAACCTTGCAGCCTGGCTGTCGCCTCGACGGCAACCACAACACCTTGCATCTCATCGAGGGCGGACGCAGCGAGGAAGACCGTAACATTCGAAAACAGATGCGGCCGCGACGCCATGAAGGTTTCGGAGAATCCAGAGTCGCCGGCCTCATGGTTCAGCGCCGCCCAAAGTGCTGTCCGGTCTAGTGTGATGCAGAAGCATTTGCGGTTTAGTCGTGCCGACAGGGACGTGTTGGCTTCCGCTGCGCCGGGGACTGTGAGCATGTCAGCGTCTCCTCGCCGATGGCAGCATAGAGCGGGGTCTTGCCCTTGTCGACGAGGACGACGCGAGCAATTGGCTGCCGACGGCTCTCTCCTCATCCGTGCGAATGACAAGCACGTCGACGCCGGAACTGGCGAGGCTGATCATTTCCTCGCCTTTTAGGTTCCGGTCATGGTCGATGCTGACGGCGAGCCAGCGGGCCGCGGCACCGATCCTCTCCCGGATCGACGGAGCGTTTTCGCCGATACCGGCAGTGAACACCAGTGTATCCAGCCCTCCCAGAGCAGCAGCCAGAGACCCGATCTCGCGCCCAACGCGATAGATGAAAAGATCGACGGCTTGGGCGGCAGCAGGATCGCCAGAGCCGATCAGCGTCTGCATGTCCCCGGATATTCCCGACACCCCTAGCAGGCCTGATTGCTCGTAGAGAAGGACGCCCAATTCGTCGGTCGAAAGCTTCTTGTCCTGTAGAAGGTGGAGGACGATCCCCGGATCGAGCGCACCGCAACGCGTGCTCATGACAAGGCCGTCGAGCGTTGAAAACCCCATCGTCGTGGCGACGCTTATTCCAGCGTTCATGGCACACAGGCTCGCACCGCTGCCGAGATGGGCGACGATCGCCCGGCCGCCGGCGCCGGCGCCGTAGCGGTCACGCAGCTTCGAAACAATGTGGCTATAGGACAGTCCGTGAAAGCCATAGGAGACGAGGCCCGCCTCGGTCATCGCGCGCGGAAGGCCATAGATCTTGGCGAGTTCCGGCCGGGCAGAATGAAACGCGGTGTCGAAGCATCCAACCTGAATCGCCTGTGGCAGGAGGTCGGCTGCCAGTGCGACAATCTCGAGATTGATCCGCTGATGGATCGGAGCCAGCGGTTCGAGCAGGCGCAGCGCCTCGATCGCGCGCGCGTCAAGCCGCGTGGCTTCCGTAAAATCACGACCGCCATGAACGATCCTGTGCCCTACCCTGCCGATGCGGTTCAGAAGATCGCGATCGGCGAGCACAGAGGCAACCGCCGCAAATGCCTCCCCGATATCGATTGGTCCGCCGCCCAGGCTCCTGTCTATTTCAAGCCATCCCGCCGCGGCCTCCACACGCAGCCGCGGATGCTGCCCGAGGGAGGCGACATTGCCGCGCAGCAGCGGGGGAAGTTCGTCGCATCCCTCAAAGACGGCGAACTTCAGGCTCGAGGAACCGCCGTTCAGAACGAGGATGGCGTCAGTCATAGGGGCGTCCGATATGCTGTCGCGGCGATTTCCGGAATAAGGGCATCGGCTCAACCTGAACGAGTCGTCGCCGCATCTGGATCCTGCCCCCACTTCCAGTCGAGTATTTCCGGCATGTCCTGGCCATGGGCGCGTATATAGGCTCGATGGTCAAGCAGCTTGCTGTCCATCGCCTGCTTCAACCCGACCCGTACGCTCTTGAGCTCCGGAACCCGATCAAGCACGCTTTGGACGAGGTGGAACCGGTCGAGGCCGTTCAAAACCGTCATGTCGAAGGGCGTGGTGGTCGTGCCTTCCTCGTTAAAGCCTCGCACATGGATGTTGTCGTGGTTGGTCCGCCGATAGGTGAGGCGATGGACGGTCCAGGGATAGCCATGATAGGCGAAAATGACGGGTTTGCCGGTGGTGAACAGCGCGTCGAAATCTCGATCCGACAGGCCGTGCGGGTGATGCTCCTTCGGCTGAAGCGTCATCAGGTCCACGATGTTGACCACCCTGATCCTGAGCTCTGGAACATGGTGCCTGAGGATCTGGACAGCCGCCAGTGTTTCGAGCGTCGGAACATCGCCGGCGCATGCCATGACGACGTCCGGCTCGGCACCAGCATCCGTCGACGCCCAGTCCCAGATGCCGACGCCCGCCCTGCAGTGAACGATCGCCTTGTCCATCGACAGCCACTGCCATGATGGCGGTTTGCCGGCGACGATGACGTTGATGCGGTTCCAGGTCTGCAACACATGGTCGGCCACGCAGAGCAAGGTGTTGGCATCCGGCGGCAGATAGACGCGCACGATGTCGGCCTTCTTGTTGAGGGCGACGTCGATAAAGCCGGGATCCTGATGGCTGAAGCCATTGTGTTCCTGATGCCAAACATGGCTCGACAACAGGTAGTTCAGCGAAGCAATGGGCCGACGCCATGGAATGTCGCGGCAGGCATCCAACCATTTCGCATGCTGGTTGAACATGGAATCGACGATGTGGATGAATGCCTCGTAGCAAGAGAACAGACCGTGCCGTCCCGTCAGCAGGTAGCCTTCGAGCCAGCCCTGGCAGGTATGCTCGGAAAGGATTTCCATGACCCGGCCGTCACGCCCGAGATGAACGTCCTCGGGCAGGATCTTCTCCATCCAGGCACGCTCGGTGACTTCGAACACGTCTTGAAGCCGGTTCGAGGCGGTCTCGTCCGGGCCAACGATGCGGAAATTCTTCGCGGCCCGGTTCAACTCCATTACGTCACGCAGGAAGGTGCCCATTACTCGCGTTGCCTCGGCCTTGACAGCGCCGGGTTGAGGGACGGCCACGGCATGGTCATTCAATCCGGGCATGTTGAGCGATTTGCGCAGCAGCCCGCCATTGGCATGCGGGTTGGCGCCCATGCGCCGCATGGTCTGGGGTGCAGTAGCGCGGATCGAGACCACCGGAGCACCCACGGCGTCGAACAGTTCCTCGGGTCGGTAGCTTTTCAACCACTCCTCGAGCAGCTTGAGATGTTCGGGATTTTCCGCAAGTCCCGACAACGGGACCTGATGAGAGCGCCAGAAGCCCTCGGTCTTCAGCCCGTCGACCTCCTTCGGACCAGTCCAGCCCTTGGGGCTACGCAGCACGATCATCGGCCATTTTGGTCGCGACGTCGTCGGCGCCGAACCAGCGCGCGCGGCGTGCTGGATGTCCCGGATGCGGTCGAGCGCATCGTCCAGAACGGCCGCCATTCGTTGATGCATCAGTGCCGGCTCGTGCCCCTCGACGAACAGCGGTTCATACCCGTAGCCGATAAACAGCGCCCGCAATTCATCTTCGGGAATGCGGCCCAGAATCGTCGGATTGGCGATCTTGTAGCCGTTCAAATGCAGGATCGGTAGAACCGCGCCGTCGCGCGCCGGATTGAGGAATTTGTTGGAGTGCCACGCCGCAGCCAGTGGTCCGGTTTCGGCCTCGCCATCGCCGACAACGCAAGCGACGACAAGGTCTGGGTTGTCGAAGGCCGCGCCGTAGGCATTAGAAAGCGCGTAGCCCAGTTCGCCGCCCTCATTGATCGAACCCGGCACGTCGGGCGCGGCATGGCTCGGGATTCCGCCTGGAAACGAGAACTGCCGGAACAGCTTTCGCATTCCCTGCTCATCCATTGTTATATCCGGATTGATCTCGGTGTAGGTGCCCTCCAGGTAGGTGTTCGCCACCATTGCCGGGCCGCCGTGGCCGGGGCCGCAGACATAGATCACATCGGCATCCCGAAGCCGGATCGCGCGATTGAGATGGGCGTAGATAAAGCTCAGGCCCGGCGAAGTTCCCCAGTGGCCGAGCAAGCGCGGCTTGACGTGCTCCAGCCGCAAGGGCTCGCGCAGCAGCGGATTGTCGAGCAGGTAGATCTGGCCGATCGTCAGATAGTTGGCGGCGCGCCAATAGGCATCAATATCGCGCAACTGGCTTTCGGACAGCCGCCCACCGGGGACTGCTACTCTCGCGTGCTCGGTCATGTCAGCTCCGTTGCGTTGTTTGCAAATGCCGCCGGATGGCGACGCGCCTCTGCTTGTCGAGTCGTAGTGAATGGACACCAACGCATTCGCGCGCCATTCGGTCCGTCATTGTTCGGCTGACTTTCTAGATGCTTGAATGCTCGGGACTGCCCGCGCCCCGAGCTTCTCGAAATAACGGGCTGCGCCTTTCGCCATCTGACCCGTGCACCAACGTGCATAGGCATTCGCAAAGATCATGCCGAGCAATCGGGCTGGCGCCGTTTCCGGCAGGTCATAGTCGATGAAGACCCGAAGCCGGCAGGCTCCCGCCTCTGGGACGATCTTGAAGCCCATGCGATAACGGCCGATCACCCAGAGATTTGGGACCCCGATGGTTTCCCAGACCTTCAATCTGGGCGCCATCCGGATCGCAACCACTTGTTCCGCCGACAGCGCAACTCCGAGTATTTTTCCACGGAATCCGAACTTGGAGCCGACCGAACGGGCTTCATGTGTATCGAACTCGTAATCCATCTTCGAACCGAGCATCATCCATGATGAGGCGCTCATGTGAGCCCCGAGATGTCTGTGGTCGTCGAGATAGGCAAACACGGTCTCGGCTGCGGATTCTATCCTGACGGTGGTCTCGGTGGAACGCGACATTGCCAGCAATGATCTCACCTCAGGGTTTCATCCCCGTGTCTCCAGGGAGAATTGGGTAAACATCCGATCAGTGTCGGATGAGAACCGCTGAACTGAGCGCTCTCTTGGGCGTGCCGGCATTGATTTGCGTCAAAGGGGCGCTATGCAATTGGGCTATACTAAACACATGAAAAGCGCGTTGGCTCAGCTTCGATTACTGCTGTCCGTGATCTTCCTGATCGCGGGCGGTGCCATTGCTGGTCTTGCCGGGCAGGCTTTCGGAGCCGGCGTCTCTGCCGACGTTGCGACAATCTCGACGAGCACGTCGGACAACGCGATAGGTAATATCGCGTTCACAGACCAAGACGACCATCGCGCGCCATGTGACAACTGCCTGGATTGCGTGCACTCGACCGGCTCCGGCTGTTGTGCTGGAGGCATTTTCGCCGGCGAATGCGACGTTCTTCATGATGCGCCGGTTGCCGCCCGGTTCATGGCGGGCAAGGCATTCCTGCCAACGGGCGTCGACCCCGAGGCACTCCTGCAACCTCCCCAGACCTTGGCCTGATATCGCGCCGTCGCAGCCCAAGGGACTGTTGAATCCAACAGTGCCCGTTAAGGCCCCAAATCGCGCGACCGATTCCCGAAGTCATAACCAGCAGCGGCGATCTGGCCTGGCCTTGGGCACCGTCCAGAGTCGACCGCAATTCACACCAACGACGAGGAACCAATCATGAAAACCCAGCTTCGATTGGCGAGGTTCCACTCATGAAACCTGCAGTCAATCCATGGACGACGTCGTCCGCAACTCTTGCTCTGGCCGGAACCATCATCGCCGGGATCGGACTGTATTTCATCGCACTCAGGCCACCACTGCTGCCCGAGGATGTCCGCTATATGAATCTCTCGGCCGCCGAGCTCGAAGCGATCGGTCCACGTCTCGCGGTGTGGCTGACGCAGGTTTTTAGGGTGCTCGGCGGCTACGCACTCGCCACCGGCGTTCTCCTGATTGCGCTGGCAGTCACCGCGTTTCGCGCGCGCCATGCGGTCGCGGTGGCCGGCGCCCTGGTCGGAGGAGCGTCGTCCATCGGCTTGATGTCGGTGGTCAACTTCACGATTGGCTCCGACTTCAGGTGGCCACTGTTCGCCTGCGCGCTGGTCTGGGCCGTGAGCCTCATCGCGTATGGGCTCGAAAGCTCCGGCAATGACAAACGCTGACAAACAAGGAACCCATCCCATGAATACCAACAACGTGCACCGCATGTCCGCTCCCCCGACCGTGTCCGAACCAGAACCGGAGGCCGAGGCAGGCGGATTTTGGACTTCCAAGACCGGCCTGGTCACGATCGCTTTCCTGCTGATCGCTGCGTTTTTCCTTCTCACTGAGCACCGAGCTCATACCTTCGGTGTCCTTCCCTTTCTGCTGCTGCTCACCTGCCCTCTGCTTCACATGTTTCACCGCAAGCATGGCGGCCACCGCGGGCATGGCGGTCACGGCGGCCATGCCAGCAGGCATAAGGAACCCGTGCCGGGCGCGCGAGATGGCACCACTCACCACAAAGGAGCATGACAATGGTCGAGCAATCTTCCGCCTACGGCCTCTGGGCCTGGAAACCGCCTACCAACTGGCATGGCAGCCTATGACCGAGCGAGTTCGCCGATACTCCGGTAGAGAACGTAGCTCGCGACGACAAAGATGAGTGCGGCGAAGATCCTATTGAGCACGTTCTTGTAGGACGCCAGGCGTGTCGCCGCCAACATGCCGATCAAGCCGCCGCCAAAGCCGCCACCGATAAATTCAGCTGCCAGCTGCCAGTCAACCATTCCCGACAAGGCGTAGTTGAAGGCGGTCGCGAGGCCGAAGGCTGCGACAGCAAGCAAGGATGTACCAATCGCATTGATCGTTGGCATTCCGGTGGCCAGGATCAATCCGGGGACAATGAGGAAGCCGCCGCCAATGCCAAAGAAGCCAGAGGCCGCGCCGGCGGCAACGGCGACTGCCGCTGTCATCGCGCACATTTTGGCATCGACAGGCCGGGCTGCCGTCGAAGTGCTACGGCGTGGTCGAACCATCAGTCCGCCGACCACCAGCATAAGCAGCCCAAAGAAGAAGAGCAGACGCGTCCCGTCGATCGACTTTCCGAGGCTCGAACCCGCCAGGGCACCCACGGAGCCCAGCGCCGCGAAGACAAGCGCACAACGCCACCAGACGTGACCCTTCAAGGCGTGGCCTGCGAAGTTCGCAAATGCGTTGGCGGCCACTGCAAGCGCGCCTGTGCCGATGGCGAGGTGCGGTTGGGCGACGCCGACAACATAGAGCAAGAGCGGCGTGGCAAGGATCGATCCACCGCCGCCGACCAGACCAAGAGTGAAACCGACCAGACCGCCGGAGCCGACGGCGGCAAACAAGGCATTGGTCATGATGTTCTCCCGAAGAAGCGATCATGGGCAATCATCCCCGCCAGCATAAAGGCTACGAAGACCAGCGTCGGCGTTAGCCCAAGCGACAGAGAAGCCATCGCCGGGCCAGGGCAAAACCCGCCCAGACCCCATCCAAGGCCGAAGATCGCCGAGCCGATGACCAGAGGGGCGTCAATCCGCGAGTCCATGGGCCAATGGAAGCTATCCGCCAGCAGCGGTCGCGACATCCGCCGGATAAAGGCCATGCCTCCCATTGCAACTGCAACGGCACCGCCCAGCACGAATGCCAGGCTCGGATCCCATGCGCCAAAAACGTCGAGAAAGCCCTGAACCCGGACAGGGTCGAGCATGCCCGACAACGCCAAACCAAACCCGAAAATGGTGCCCGCGGCCAAAGCGGCCAAAACCTGTAATTGGGTGTGTTTCACGAGAGAGCTCCGTGAAGAAGGGCGACAGCCAGGATGCCGCTCGCAAGGAATGTCAAAACCGCGACGATTGAACGTGGCGATGACCGCGCCAAGCCGATGACGCCATGACCGCTGGTGCAACCCGAGCCCATCCGGGATCCGAAGCCGACCAGCAATCCTGCAAGCATGATCAACGGCAGCGACGCCGTTATCGTCACGGCCGGCCAATGATGAAAAGCTGCGAAGTACACGACCGGGCCAAGCAGCAATCCGACGACGAACGCTGCGTTCGTCCCGGTATTGATGCCTTGGGCCAGCCTGCCAACGACACCGCTTATGCCGGCGATTCTGCCGTTCAGGATCAGGAGCATCGTCGATGAAAGGCCGATCAGAGCCCCGCCCAGAAGGGAAACGAGGTAAGAGGTCATGACCGACCTTCCGAACAGAAGATCGTGTAAAGCGCTGAAACCAATTGAGCAGCCTTCTCGGCGGTCAACCGATAGAAGATCTGTTTCCCGTCACGCCGCGTTTCCACAATCTTGGCATCGCGCAACACTGTCAGTTGCTGGGAAAGGTTCGGTTGGTGGATGTCGAGCACTTCTTCCAGTTGGCTAACCGAAAGCTCCCCTTCCACAAGGGTGCAGACGAGCATGAGCCGCATTGGATGTGCCAGAGTCTTCAATAGAGCCGCAACTTCGCCGGCGCGGGCCTCCATGGCGGCAGGCGACATCCTCATCGTCATTGCATCAAGCTGGATCTCGCTCACCACGCTGCTCCTTCCAGTGCATCCAGGGGGAATTTCAGATAGCGCTTACCGTTTGCTTCCGGCTCTGGAAGACGCCCCGCCTGAATGTTGACCTGCAAGGCATGCAAAATCAGTTTCGGCATCGGCAGCGTACGGTCACGCGCTACACGCAGTTTGGCAAAAGCCTCTTCGGTCATGCCGGCCAGATGCTCATTGGTGCGCTTCTGCTCGCCGACCGTGCTTTCCCACTTCGGTTCGCGTCCGCCCGGCTGGTAGTCGTGGCCAGTAAACAGCCGGGTTTGGTCTGGAAGACCCAGAATGTTCTGGATCGATTTCCACAAGATGCGAGCGTCACCACCAGGAAAATCAGCACGAGCCGTGCCGCTGTCGGGCATGAAGATGGTATCATGAACAAAAGCCGCATCGCCGATCAGGTAGGTAATCGACGCCAGGGTGTGACCAGGCGAAAACATCACGCGGGCTTCGATGGAACCGACCTTGAAAGTGTCGCCATCCGAGAACAGCCTGTCCCACTGCGAACCGTCCACGCGAAGTTCAGGCCAGTTATAGATGCCTTGCCACAAGTGCTGGACATCGACCACCCGCGCTCCAATCGCGGTCGGGGCACCTGTCTTCTCCTTGAGGTACTGCGCGGCCGAAAAGTGGTCGGCATGAGGATGGGTGTCGAGAATCCATTCAACGGTCAGCCCCTTCTCGGCAACATAGGAAAGCAGCGTGTCGGCATTGCGCGTTGCAGTCGCTCCGGACCTCTCATCGAAATCGAGAACTGGATCGATAATCGCGCACTTGCCACTCTGGGGATCCGAAACGACGTACTGCACGCTCCATGTCCGGGGGTCGAAGAAGCCCTTCACTTCCGGTCGGAGTTGCCTGTGCGCTTCGAGCCACCGGGACGCTGCCGACAGGTCGATTCCCAGCTTTTGGCCGAGATCTGCGATTTCCAGTGACGACATACGGCCATCGAGTGCCTCACCCAGCACATACAGGATCAGGGCGCGCGTGCCGGTCTTGCAATGAGCAAAAACCGCGCCGTCGGCATCGGCCATAGCCGCCTGGAAGGCCCGAACGTCCGCCTCGGTGATGGTCGGCATCGTGACGGGTATAAAGCCGTAGGAAATACCCGCACGATCGGCAGCATCTCGCTCCGCTTCGTTTCCAGGCTGGATGGGTTCTTCCCTATCAGGACGTGCGTTGATCAGGACTGCGAACCCCTGGTCGGGCAGCGATAGGATTTCGGATGTCGAGGGCTGAGGCCCCACAGACAGCCTGTCGTTCACACGGATCATTCTCATATCGGTCACCTGCGTTATCAATATACAATTGCATATAATGTATAATGATAGCGACGCAATAGCCCTCGTCGCGAAACTGCGAGCGGGCACTCTATTTGCGCGCCAAGCTCGTCTGGTGGATGCGGCGAGCCAATCAGCGGCCTGTCGAAGCTCAGGACCGAGTTGGAATGCGAGGTGACCGAAGGGTTGGCCGACCTGACGACCGCAGCCACGACCACGGAGGTAACGATAAAGATTACTTGATGGGTGACCGCTGGCGTGGCCTTCTGTGTGCCGGCGTTTTAGTCTGCTTTCATGAGCGCAATTTTTCCCGCGACATCGATGCCGGACCGCGACTGGTGGGCGGCTTTATGGCCCGACCCCGCAAGCCTTTTGCTGTCCTTGGGTGTTAGTCCGGGTATGACGGTGCTCGATCTTTGCTGCGGGGACGGCTATTTCACCGCGCCACTTGCAAAAATCGTCGACGGGCGTGTTTACGCGCTGGATCTCGACCCGGAGATGATTGAACTGGCCCGGTTAGAAGCGTCGCGCCAAGGCGTGTCGGTGCTGAAGTGGATCACCGCAGATGCCCGCGACATTGAGCAGCTGATTCCCGAGCAGGTCGATTTTGTGTTGATTGCCAATACCTTTCATGGAGTGCCTGACCAGGCTGGCCTTGTCCGGGCGGTTGCCAAGACACTCAAGCCGCTCGGGCTGTTTGCTGTCGTCAACTGGCACCAGCTGCCGCGAGAACAGACGACCGTGCTCGGTCGGCCGCGAGGGCCTAAAACAGATATGCGCATGCCACCCGAAGCCGTAGAAGTCGTCGTCGAGCCCGTAGGATTTGGTTTCAGTCGCTTGGTCGACCTTCCGCCTTATCACTACGGCGTTGTGTTCGAGCGCAGCACATGACGGTGCCAATCCCGCTGTCCCCGCTGTTTGAGCTGAAGGACTATTCAGCCGAATCTGTGTTTCAGGTTGAAAACATGCTGCGCGAGGCGCGGCGGCAGAAAGGGCTCTCATTAGAACCGGTGCCATCCGTGTGCGTGCTTGACCCCGACGGCGACATTGTGCGCCGTCTACGGAAAGAAGGCCGCGCGCGCCCATCGACGGGTTGGGCCTGCTATCACACCGCTCTTGACGAGTTTGAGCTCGACGGCCAGCGGCTCGGCATAGTCGGCTGTGCGGTCGGCTCCTCATTCGCCGTATTGGTCGCCGAACAGCTTTTTGCCTCGGGTTGCCGCTTGCTTATCAGCATTACCTCTGCCGGACAGATTACGTCCCTCGGGCCGCCACCCTACTTTGTGCTGATCGACCGTGCCCTTCGCGATGAAGGAACCAGCCACCACTATATGCCACCCGCTGAATTTGCCGAGGGCAACGCGGACCTGATTGAATTGGTTCGCCCTAATCTGTCGAATCTGCCGGAACCGATTCACGTGGGGGCGACGTGGACAACCGACGCCCCGTTTCGTGAGACGGAACGCGCGATTAAAGCGCGCCGGGCACAAGGAATTGCGGCCGTTGAGATGGAAGCGGCCGCGCTCTACGCCTTTGCGGAGGCGCGTCACAAGCATGTTATCTGCTTCGCCCACGTAACAAACCAGATGGGTCAGACCGAAGGTGATTTTGAGAAGGGCGAAGCGGACGGCACCGCCGACGCTTTGGCTGTGATCGCGGCCGTAGCCCGCAGCGTCCTGACACATGTCAGCGAAACACAGGTGGAAAACGGACTATAGCTACTCCGCATCCGCACCAAGAAGCTTGGCGAGATGTCTATTCCAAAATGCTTCAATTGTTTTCCCTTGATCAAGATCAAAGCGGTCCTAGGTCAGAATAGTAATATCACGATCGAGGTGAAGCGAAGGCCGCCGTTTGCACGCCCGGGCGGAAACCCTGAGCCAGCCATGCAAAATCAAACCTCAAGGGGAAATGCAATGATGGACGGAAGCGGGATGTGGTTTGGCGGCACATGGATGCTGCTGATTGGCTTGTTGGCAGTCCTCGCCGTCGCCGCGCTTGCCAAATATCTTATGAAATAGCGGGATGCCTACTTTAAGCCGGAGTATTTGAGATGAGCTATACGATCGACCGGACATTTACCGACAAGGAATTCAGCAAGGTTGTCGAAAGGACCCGTGCCGCGCTGGCCGCCCAAGGTTTTGGCGTTCTGACGGAGATTGATGTCAAAGCGACACTCAAAAAGAAGATCGACGCGGTGGTCGCGGACTACCTCATCCTTGGCGCTTGCAATCCCAAAATGGCCTACGAAGCCATCAAGATCGAACCGCAAGTAGGCGCCATGCTCCCCTGCAATGTGATTGTTCGATCCACTGGTGCGGGCTTGGTGATGGTCAGTGCCATTAATCCGGTGGCCTCAATGCAGGCGATTCCGAACGACCAACTGAAGGCGTTGGCTGGCCAGGTTCGTGGCATGCTGGAAAAGATGATCGCGGCCATTTGAGCTCGAAAGATAGTGGCCTGATCCATTGTGACGGAAGGAGAGGTCCGCGCGCCTGAAGGCAAAACGGAGGCCACTTCTGCAAATGCTTGATTGCCGGTTCCCACGTCGGAGCATGCGACCTGGAGCAGGCCCGGGCGCTCGGTTTGCGGGCATCCCAGGAGAACTATCCGAGCCAGCCCCCTTCGAACCCTGCCCGTTGTAAGCCACTGCGGATGGGTGGAGATGAGCGCATCAATTGCCACAACAAGCCGCTGCGATGGTTCTCGATCATCAACACGATGGGTCCCTGGTTTAGTCCAAAGTGAAATGGCGACACCCACCAGCCGTAGGGATTGCCAGGCTCGCCCGGATGGGTTGGATTGAAGGCCGCGTTGAAGCCGTATTTGCCGACCTTCAACTTGGCTTGGTGGATGCAGAAGTCGATCGCAGGAAGGACGATTTCGGGAGCGAACGGCAAGGAGGCGACGACTGCCCAAGGCGCGAGGGTGCCGTCATCAGGCCCGTAGGGCACGCCGCGTCCCACATAGTCTTCGAACTCTCGCTGAATGCCGTTGAGCTTGAGAGAAGCGGGGCCAGGCCCCTCACTTGCGGTAATCCCCCAGCAGTGTTCGCCATAGCCGTCGAACCCACGCGGATTTTCAATGGCGTATCGCCGCTGAACATGGGTGGCGCGCCGACTGTTCTCGAAGTAGTCGCTTGCCTTGTTGCGCATGAACTGGTCCTGAAGGCTGCGGAAGTCGATCCAGACATGGGACAGCTGGTGCGTAAACAACGGGCCGGCGTAGAGGAACTCATAGCCGTAACAGCTCTCCCAGCGATAGCTGGACGTCCAGGCGGCGTAGCTACTTTCCGGAAGCGGGTAAGTGGGAGAGCCAAGACCCAGGATATAGAGGAGCAGAGCCTCATCGTAGCCCTCCCACCGGTACTCGAGAAACCCGCTCTCCGGTTTCCAGCCGTGCGTCACCGTCTCTCCCTGGTTCTGCGCCCACTGCCAGTCCGCGCGGCGATAGAGTGCGTCGGCAAGCACGCGGATTTCCCGCTCGTCGGCTACGTCCGCAACGAAATAGGCCGCTGCCGCCAAGGCGCCCGCAAATAGGAAGGCGCTATCAACAGTCGATAGCTCGCAAAGCCAGGCGCGCCGGCCGGTTTGCATATCCAGGAAGTGATAGTAGAAGCCGCGATACCCTGTTGCGTCCGGCTCCGGCCCCTGAGGGCTATTCCAGAAGAAGCGCAGCGTGGCCAAGGTGCGTTCCACAGCCGCGCTCCGGCTCATGAACCCACTCTCGACGCCAACTGGATAGCAGGCCAGCGCAAGGCCGGTGGCGGCAATGCTTGCGGGCCAGTTTTCTTCTGTCTTATCAAGAACGAGGCCGTTGGCGTGGTTCGCTTCATGAACGAAATAATCGAACGTCTCTCGCTGCAACATCGCTAAATCTTCATGACTAGCGAGAGGATTCACGGTGTTGCCTTCGGCTGGCTGCCGGCGGATGACGCGAGAGTTGCGACAGGGACGGGTCGATCAGGTTTGCCGCGTGCAAGCAGGTTCGGCAGACCGAGGCTCAGGAGAAACCCAAGCGCGATCAATACAGCCGTGAGCATGAACGATGCGTTCGGCAGAAAGGCAACGTCGAACAGGAGCCCGCCGGCTGCCGCCCCTACGGCACCGCCGAGACTTGCAGCCGCCGTCTGCGTACCGAACGCCGCTCCCTGTGCCGTGCCGGCCTTGCTGGAAATCCAGAAGGTCAGGATCGGCGAAAGAATGCCGGCGCTGGCAGCAACCGCACCTACGCCCGCCAGCATCAACGGGAAATTATAGGCAAAGGGCATGAGGAACAGCGCAGCAGAAAGAACTGCCAGGGCAGGTGCGATGAGCCAGCGCGTGGTCTCAGGTTTAATCCGCGAGAACACGATCGCCTGGACAATGATCATGACCAGACTGCATTCCGTAAACATCATGGCAATCTGGGTTCGTGTGAGCCCGAGTTCCTGCTTGCCACGCAGCGCCAGTCCCACTTCGAACACCCCGACACCGGCAGAAACCACAAACGCCAAAGCAAGCAGCCTCACCACAAGCCACTGGTGTCTGTGTCCAAGGTGATGCTCGTGCTGTTGAATGGCTGCTCCAGCCTTCGGACCCGGAACTATGAGCGCTGCGGCTGCGGCTGCGGCTGCTAGAAGAGCCAGAACCGCTGTCGCCACGAGCGGAATCGCAAGCGATCCGTCGCTGCTGGAATTTATCGGAGAACTGATTGTTTCCCCGGCCATGAACACCCCAATCATGGGGCCGGAAAGGAAACCGCTGATCCCTGCCAGGCTGACAAAGGTAAGGCGGTGCGCCCGGGCTTCCTTATCCACCGCCAGGTCGGCGATCACCGCAAGAGCAACGGGCGTGACCGCTGTGGCAAACAGACCGCTCAAAAACCGCTCGGCATAGAGACCCAGGAGGTTCTCTATGCCTGAAAATACCAACATGGTGGCGCCGAACCCGACAAGACCCGACAACAGAATGACGCGGCGGCCGAACAGATCGGACATGCGCCCCCAAACGGGCGCAAACAGAAACAGGGCCAACGTGTAGATTGCCGTCAAAAGCCCGGTTGCTCGCGATACCTGCGCCGCGTCGCCACCTGCCCCGAGCAGGCGTTCGATCAAGAACGGCAAAAGCGGCAGCACGATCCCGAATCCCATGGAGACGGTAAAGACTGCCAGCATCAGTACCGCCATCGTGGCGAGCGGGACTCCGGAAGGATTCGCCGCCTTGCTCATACGGCAGGAACCGGAAGGATCGGGAGCGCAGTGGGAACCAGCGCAGCTGTAGCGCTTTGGCGGCGAATGCCGGTCAGCTTAGTGCGCTTCAACATGAGCGCGTTGATTGCGACAAGAGCCGAGCTGCCCGACATTGCAATCGCGGCTATGCTGGGGCCGAGCAGGAACGGAAATAGGACACCGGCGGCCAGCGGGAAGGCAATCACATTATAGCCCACCGCCCACCAAAGGTTTTGGTGCATCTTGCGCAAGGTGGCGCGGGACAGTTCGATCGCGCCCACCACATCGAATGGGTCGCTTTTCATGAGGACAATGTCAGCACTTTCCATTGCGACATCGGTACCAGCTCCGATCGCAAAACCGACGTCAGCCTGGACGAGTGCCGGCGCGTCATTCACACCATCCCCGACCATACCGACCTTTTTGCCCTGAGCCTGAAGCTCCTTGACCTTGCTTGCCTTGTCGCCCGGCAGCACGTCGGCGAAGACAACGCCAATTCCCAGTCCCTTGGCGATGCGTTCAGCAGTGCCCTTGTTGTCTCCGGTGAGCATGGCAACCTCGACGCCACGAGCGCGAATTGCCTTGATCGCGTCGATCGCCGTGGGCCGCACCGCGTCAGCTATGGCGATCAGACCCGCAAGCTTGCCGTCCAAAGCAAGATGAACAACCGTCCGCCCGGCACCCTGCAGTTCTTCGGACTTCGCTGCGAGCACACCGAGATCGATCTTGTTGTCACTCATGAGCAGCTTGTTGCCGAGCAGCGCGAGCTTGCCATTGATCTTCGCCTGCGCGCCTTTGCCCTCGATGTTTTTGAAATCGCTTGCCTTGGGTGCTGTAATCTTCTCGGCACGGTGGAGGATGGCCTGCGCCAGCGGATGTTCTGATCCTGCCTCGACGGCCGCCGCAGCCGACAGCAATTGCTCCTCCGACGTACCAGCGGCCATTACCAGATCCACAACCTCAGGCTTGCCCATGGTCAATGTGCCGGTCTTGTCGAAGATGATGATGTCGAGCTTGGTTGCCTCCTCAAGTGCCGCCGCGTTCTTGAACAGGATACCGTTCATCGCACCCAGTCCAGTGCCAACCATGATCGCCATTGGCGTAGCAAGGCCGAGTGCGTCAGGACAAGCGATGACAAAAACGGTGATTGTCAGCGTCAGAGCGAACAGCAAGGTTTGTCCGACCACCCAATACCAGACCGCAAATGTCAGCAGGCCGACGAAGACCGCGGCAAAGACCAGCCATTGTGCGGCGCGGTCCGCTAGCAGTTGCGACGGCGCCTTGGAGTTCTGGGCCTCCTGAACCAGTTTGACGATCTGGGCCAGTGCCGTGTCCGCGCCAACCTTTGTTGCCGTATATTTGAACGTGCCGCTCTTGTTGATTGTCGCGCCGATGACGCTGTCGCCAACTTTCTTGCCAACCGGCATGGATTCACCAGTAAGCATCGATTCGTCGACCTGCGATGAGCCTTCGAGGATCCTGCCGTCGACTGGGATCTTGTTGCCAGGCCTGATCACGACCGTGTCGTTCTCTACAACCTCGGCGGTTGAGACCTCGATTTCCTTTCCGCCTCGCAGCACTTTGGCCGTTGGCGGCGCCAAATCCATCAGCGCGCGTATGGCTTCGGACGCACCCGCCCTAGCGCGCATTTCGAGCCAGTGCCCGAGCAGGATAAAAACGAGGAGGATTGCCGAGGCTTCGTAAAACTGTTCTCCGCCATAGAAAAACGTCGATCCCACGCTGAAGAAATATCCCGTGCCGACACTGAGGACGATGAGCACCGCCATATTGGCGACACCGCTCCTGATCGATCGATACGCGGCAACGACGAAGGGCCAGACCGGATAAAGGATCGCCAGGCTGGCGAAGACGAAAAGTACCAGGTCAAGGCGCAAGCCGAAGGGAGGCGGCACCTTGATGTAGTCGAGCCCCATCGGCGAAAAGACAAAAATAGGCAGGCTGAAAACCAGAGCGATCCAGAACCGGTTGCGCATGTCGCGGACCATTGCCTGCATGTCCATACCAGAGCCGTGGCCCATTTCGTTTGCCATGGCATCGGTCTGAGCGCCGCTATGATCCTTGTGTCCGGATTTTGCGTCCGCTTTGCTAACGGGCGTCGTAACTGGCATGTCCATTCCGGCGTGCGCATCGACGGGCTTTGCCTTGCCCTCGATAGCCTTTTCCGAGGCCGGACGATTCTCGCAAAGGTGATTAGGGACGGCTTGCCCAGCACAATGATAGCCGCAGTCGTTGATTACTGCCTGGATGGTTAGCAAATCAGTTTTCGCCGGATCGAAATCGACCGTCGTTGTCCCCGAAACAGGATTGACCGACGCACCGTGAACACCTGCGTTGCGCATCAATTGCTTCTCGATCCCTTTGGCGCCAAGGATCGAGAATAGATCGCCGACTTCGAGGTTGCTGGTTGTCATGATGTGGGTCTCCGATCCGTACCCAACGCGGCCGGCGGCTGCGCCTTGGTTTTTAATCTGGCGTCGCCGCGCACGTGCCCCTGAATGTCTCAACGGAGGCCGCTACGAACTGTTCCAGTGGCCTTGAGGCTTCTTTCAACAACCAGACCTGTCGCAGTTAACTCCACCTCCTGCATTGATCTAAATCAGACAGCCTGCCTAGAAGCCGGAGCTATCTCACCGACGGTAGGCCGCACGAGCGGCAAGCAAGAATCCATATCAGCGGATGGTGCACCGCCAATTGTACGAAAAACGACCGTTTTCGATACGTGCGACCGACTTGACATCCCGCCTGCACTTAGAAGGCCGGTTTGTGTTCCGAAACTATGTTCGGATTTCTAATGTTCCCAAAACCCTCAATCGCACGAGTTCCATCGGCGCGCTGAACAGTCGAATGAGTTGACCTTTCACCCTAGCGACTGAGCGACCTGCGCACTGGGTCATCGACTTCGAAACAGCATCTCTGGGAACGTTGCCAAGCGGCGTTCTTCTGAAGACGGATACGCAAGAGCTCAGGCGGCCGGCATTGGCGGCATCCAGCGGCAAAAATGCCCTCAGCGGCGTCGAACGGTCGCCCTATCGCAGGAACGAAAATGGAAGAGAAGCAGAACTTTCGTGTGCGGTTTTTGCACACAAGCCCCAGTAACTAATTGATCTTATTGATCTATCTTTCCCATTCATCTATGGACGCAGTTAAGCTGTGTTAGACTGGACCGACTTGTCCGAGCCTCGGTTAACCTGCGATCTTGGTTGGCGGACCCTCCGATTTCTATCCGGCCATATCCTCAAACACTACTCACTATGTTTGACCCCTTCCATCATCGGGCAACTGATCCCATTCATTTCCGTATGGCCGCGTGATTGAGAATTCGGGAGCGTTGTCATGCATGATTGGATCGCTTGATCGCATCGCCAAGCGGATCCACCCCCAGAGCGCTGCACTCCGAGGCACGCACGGTGGCGACAGGTGGCGATATGGATGGAGAACTCAATGGACGAGAGGAAATACCTAACTGCCGAGGAAGTCTCTGATCGTTATCGTGGGGGCGTCTCGGTTGGAACACTGCGAAACTGGCGAGCGATGAAGATCGGACCGACCTTCATCAAGATTGGCAAAGCCGTCCTCTATCCCGTCGAACACCTTGAAGCCTGGGATCAAAGGAATACGGTGGCTTGTCGTGCGCCAAATCGACTCGCCGAGGGCTCGCGGGACGAGGAGTGAAAGTCACTGATGAGCATTAGAATTCGGAAATGCTGATTGGCTCAAATGAGTTGTTGAAATGACGCGCCTATCGGTTGCGGAAGAGCTTGAAAGCGCCGCAAATCGTATCGCAGACATGTCGCGCGCGGATCTGCAAATCATTTTGCGTCGCGCTGCACTAATGCTCCGAAACATCGCCGGCGTGCCGCTGGAACCGGCGATTGAGGACGCGCTCAACTCAATCGCAACTGAAATGGAAATAGGCAGGTCGGACCTCATTCGGATCGTACTGCGCGAGTGGTTGGAAACCAACGCGTATCTGCCAGTGCCGTTGATCGATGAAGAGAGTAAAACGGACGGAAGCGCTTAGCGGCTGCGATCATTCGTCTTTCCAAATTACCGACCCCTCCGTTACGAGGATTAGGTGCCGAGCGGCTCAGTTTGGGGCGCGTGGACGAGTTTAGCTAAATTGCCTACATGCTCGCCGATGCGGGAGTCATGCCGAAGATGCGCGAAGGGTCGCAACTAGCGAGCATCGCCGCCGATCAGCGGCCGCGCTGTCGTAGAACCGAGCCCGCGCTGGCTCGTCCGTTCGGCTTCCATCCCTGATACAGCATTCGGACCACCGCGGACGGGGACAGTCGGTCCCGCGTCCCGTCCTGCGGCCGGCGCTATGTTGAGGCTCCTACGGCTGTCCCGTTCACCGCCCGCGGCCGGGGCGAATTTCCTCCGTCCTACGCGCGACAATCGTCCGCTGTTGCGGACGCGCCCGGGATTGCGGCTTATACCCCGTTTTTCCTTTAGAGCGCCGACGGTCGCCGGCGCGGAGCGGCCATGCCTGCTCCCGACGATCTCTCAGCATCGCCAACGCTTCGCGCATGTTCACTCCATGGAATGCTGGTTCATTCAATCCAGACGAGGTTGCGCGATCGATGAAGCCAGGTTTGTTTCATTTGGTGAAATTGAATTTCTCCAGACGGCCCAAGTTGCCGGATGCTTCTATGCTCCACATGACAAAAGCACTGGCGCAACGAATTGAGGTGGCCATCAGGATTGCCAAGGGCCACGGCAGGAAGGTGCCTATGCCTCTTCGAGTATCTGAGGTTCATTGGCGGTGGACACGAATTTGAAAACGTGACGGCAATCGATTACGAGCCTAGATGGCATGTTTCTCCGAGGGAGAGACGGGATAGCCAACGGCTAGGTCGAAGCTTTACAGGTGACGACGATGACGAACAAAGCCCCGCGTCCGTGGCGCCTAGATAGAGAAGGCGATTACTCCTCGCTCGTGGACGCCAACGGCGAACCGATATTTCAGGTAGATGACGATGGCGGAATCCTCGCCGATCCCGACGTGTGGATCTTCATAATCGAGGCTGTCAATGCCCATTCAAAGTTAAAAGGCTTCGGAACCCGTGATTGATCGGGACGTCAGATTACTGGGCAAATGCGACCATGCCCAAGCGGAGGAAATCACGAGTAGACACTTTCTACATACCCCAACTAGCAGCCCCAGCTTTCCAGAACAATCGCACAACCATTTGATATATATAAAGATTCTCGGAAGAGTGGTTTGATGCATAACAATCCCGCTCGATACCCCACGGGCATGCTGGATCACAACGTTCGACGCGTCGAACTAAATTCTCTCCAAAATCAATGATTTACGAATTTCCCCTGCCGGCGGCTCTATCGCTGTGCGACGGGTGGTAGAAAGGAGATTAGCGAATTGTCCTGCGACGGCGTTGTTGAGGGCAAGACCTGCGCCCTTCCCTGCCCACAATGCAGCGTCGATTTCGCGCCTCAGCACCTTTTGACGAACCTGCTGAATGCCGGAGATATCCGCAATCGCCGCTCGCTTAAAGGATATATCCCCCAGACGATGCATATCGCCTGCGTTGGTTCGGCCTCCAGCAGGTCGACCAGCCGAAGAGCCAATAACTCTGTCAGGTCAACCTGTCCGTTTCAGATCCTGATGACGTGCCCGCGCAGCGATAAGCAGCATCGTCTCGTCGTTCATGCCGCTCTGGAAAAGCCGGACAAGATCGGCAGCAAGCCTTTCAGCCTGCGGCGAGCCCGCCACCACATGACCTTCCTGGCACACCTGAATGAAAATGCGTTTCAGGGCTTCGAGGTCCGACGGATAGAGAGCGGGGTCGATGTTCATGCGGTCAATCATGCCTCTGCCTCCCAGTTGCCAGCAATGATCAAGGGCGGAAAATACCCCTGCCAGTGAAGTCTGTCATTTAAATTTGCTGTGACGGGCGTTGCAATTTTGTGAATTTGTCCGCTGACTTCACCGGAACAAAAAAGGGAACAAACCGTCGCCTTCGCGAGATTGCAATGCCCGCTCGCCCGAAGGACATTCATACGGTTTCTAACTCGACCGCTTTGGGGGGCCGGCAGCAGAACGTCTGCAATACGCCGGGGTGAGTGGTATACAGACATGAGCGCTCAACTAGCGGCTCGAATTTTCTGTCTGGGAACCTCTGATACTGCAGGTGACATGTGGAGACGAAATATGACCAAGATCAAAGGCAAAAATGATGGCCCTGGGGGCCGGAACGAGCACTACGACATCGGCAATCGAAAAGATGTTCCTCGAAGAAGCGTCGTGGCCGAGATCAAGCGTGGCGAACACCAAGGCGCACACGTCGTGAAAATTAACGGCCGGGAATATGCGCGGGACAATCCTGATCATTCGAAGAAGGATAATGTTAATCGAGGAAAGTGATCACATTTCGTCTTTTGGCCGAAAGCGGAATGGCGGCTTCGAGGTTCTGAAGGTCAGAAGCGGACCTTCATACCCTACGTGCATCGACTGGAGCTGACCCGAAGCCGACTTTCTGTAGCCGAGTCCCACGCCGGATAGCGGACCTTCGAATTGGTAATCATGACGCTAACAGGGTCATTCGGAGCCTCTGCGTCCTTCAGCATTTCCCTCGCTCTCATCGATAGGTTCGCCTGGCTTTTTCGATACGCGAACGATCAGTTCGTCCACTCTTGAAACGAACAGCTTGAGAATCGGCGAGGTGTTTGACTTGCTGTAACCCACGGCCAGGTCGATCGTTGGCGCTTCACCCTCTAGCGGACGGCTGACCACGGACCATGGCAGCAGATTCTTCGCATAGGCGGGCATAAGCGCCAACCCGCGGGTGGACGCGACCAGGGACATGGCCATCGCCAAATTGTCCACCCCATGATCCGGTTTGATATCGAGCCCGGAGCGGCGCAGATAGTCCTCGGTCACGGCACGCAGCACGGTGGCTTTGTTCGAACCGCCGATGAAGATCTCGCCGGCCAATTCCCGCGGGTGAATCGCTTCGCGGCTGGTGAGGCGATGGTCGCTCGGCATCAGGACGATCAGCGGCTCGTGGTCCACCACCTCGTAGCACAGGTCGAAGGCCGGCTCGACGCGCAGGAAGGCCACGTCGAGCCGGCCACGGACGAGCGCCTCGGCGAGATCCGGCGAATAGTCGCTCAAGATCGTGACATGGATGTCCTTCAGCTCGTCGCGCAGCACATTCATGGCCCGCGGCAGCCAGTTCATCTCGTGACCGGTTTGGAAGCCGATGGCAAACGTCTTTCGTGCAGGCTGTGCGGCCCTGCGCGCCGCTTCCACCGCGGCATCGACCTGCGCCAGCGCCAGTCTGGCATGGTCTAGAAGAGCCTTGCCCGCGGCAGTCAATTCGATGCCATGAACGCTGCGGGTCATCAACTGGACGCCAACCTCGTATTCGAGATCGCGGATTTGGCGGCTCAGCGAAGGCTGCGCCGTGTGCAGCCTTTTTTCAGCCGCCAGCGTCAGGCTGCCCTCCTCGGCGACGGCGACGAAGTAACGAAGGTGCCGTAGCTCCATAGCGCCTTCCATATTTCCAAGGCATGCCGCCCAGCTTACAAAGCCTTTTTCGCGGGCGCTAGGGGAGGCCACATCACCACCCCGGCTTTTGACCGCAGCAGCTCGCGGTGGCTTGGGATCAGCGACCTGATCGCCGAACCCGAAGGGCCTTCCTTCATCTCCCGTACAGTTACGCACCGTCGTACAGACGGCGCTCGTGACACAAGACCCTAACTGGACATGAAGATTTCGTTTCTGTCGTCAGACGTCGAACGGTGTTTTCAGGCTGACATTGCAACTGGACTCGTTTTCGGAGGCGGATCGCATCAACGTCGACGGCTTCTCAGAATCCTCACCTCATTCGGCGGGGGCGCACTGTTGCTGCATTCAAGACTGCACGTGCGACCCGCCGGCCCGGTGCACTTGCGTCCAGTCAAGCGCGGCCACCTCTTGTTTGACCCAAGTACAGAAGGCCTGCACATGAGGGTGCTCCCTCCGGCTTTTTGCGCAGACGAAGTGATAGGCTCGGCCCGAGCACAGGGCGAGCTCGACTGGTATCACGAGCCGCCCCGTGCGTAGGTCGTCATAGGCCAGCACATCGTGCGCAAGCAGCACGCCGGCACCTTCGCCTGCGGCATCGAGCGCGTGATCGGCGCTGTTGAAGCGCAGCCCGCGACTGACATCGACGGCGTCGACGCCTGCCGCCTTGAACCAGTCGGCCCAGTCTGGCACCTGGGCGCGGCCGGCGAGCGTGTCGTCATGGATCAGCGGCACACGCTTGAGCGCCTCCGGCCGCTCCAAAGGCCCGTGCATCTGGATCAGCCCAGGGCTGCATACCGGCACGATGGACAGCTCGATCAGCTTCTCGATCACAAGTGCCGAGTCAGCCGCAGCGTCGATCGGCAGGTTGCGTATCGCCACGTCGACGCCGTCGGTCGTGAAATTGGCATTGCTGCCGGACGAGGAAACGCGAACGTCGATCTCGGGGTAAGCGCTTGCGAAGCGGTAGAGCCGCGGCGCCAGCCAGTTCGCGGTGAAGCCTGGCGGCGTGCTGATCACGACGAAAGTCCGTTTAATGGGTTGCGCGGCTCGCCGCGCTGCCTCCGCGGCCGCCTCCGCCTGAGTAAGCGCCAGCCGTGCATGGTCGAGGAAGGCGCGCCCGGCGGCGGTTAATTCGATACCGTGCACGCTTCGATTCATCAGCGGAACGCCGACCTCGTATTCGAGATCGCGGATTTGGCGGCTCAGCGAAGGCTGCGCCGTGTGCAGCCTTTGCTCGGCCGCGAGCGTCAGGCTGCCCTCCTCGGCGACCGCGACGAAATAGCGAAGGTGCCGTAGCTCCATAGCGCCTTCCATCTTCAAGGCATGCCCCCCAGCTTACAAAGTCTTTTTCGCGGGCGCCAGGGGAGGCCACATGGCTTTCAACGATAGCACATGTCTGGTCTCGGGTCTCTAAGCCTCGGGGCCAGAGGGTCCGCTCCCGTACTTTGCCGGTAGGGCACTAAATTGCGAGGATTGCGCGGTTCACTGGTGGGACAGCTCGCCCAATTGGCCGGAGCGCGGCCTGCCCGGACGGGATCGACGTTTACTTCGAGAGCGTGGGCGGACCCGTGTGGCTAGCGGTGCTCCCGCTGCTCAACCGCTACGCGCGGGTGCCGGTCTGCGGGCTCATGGCCTTTTACAACAGCGTTCCACGATCTAATCGGGACATGCTGCCCTCCACTATGATGACGATCGTGAGGCGCAGCCTTCTCGTTCAAGGCTATATCAACACCGGGTTCGTGGCCGATCACTATGCCAACTTCTTGCAGGAAGTCGGTGCACTCGTCGCATCTGGGCGCGTTCGCTATCGCGAAGATATTGTCGAGGGCCTTGAAGCGGCGCCGAAGGCGTTCATCGGAATGCTGTCCGGCCGAAACTTCGGCAAGCTGTTGGTTCGTGTTGGGTGAGGCTCGACGTGCTCAGGGAGATCCGCTCCTCTAATTCAGCGGACATCCGGTCTGCGATTTGTATTGCTGTCCGGACTGCGGGAGCACTCTGCTGGGCGCATTGGTCGTCGATGTCCTGAAGAGTGGCATCTACGACCTTCGGGCTGCCGTTGAGCGCAGTAGAGTTTGGGCTGTCACGCGGCCTACTGGAGCCGCCGGCTTAAGTCGTTCCATATCTCCAAGGCATGCCCCGCTGCTTACAAAGTCTTTTTCGCGGGCGCCAGGGGAGACTACATCGCTTTCAACGAAAGTACCTGCGATTGGTCCCGGTCTCTAAAAGCCGCGGCCAGAGGGTCCACTTCCTTACTCTGCCGTAGGGCAGCAAACTGCGAGGATTACAAAATGAGCACTCAAGTTGTTTTGATCACCGGTGGACTGACCGGCATCGGGCGCGCTGCCGCCGTCGCCTTTGCCAGGAAGGGCGCCAAGGTGGTCGTCGCCGGTCGGCGTGACGAGGCTGGCCAGACGCTCGTCAAGGAGTTGCGTTCGCTCGGTTCGGAGGCAGAGTTCATCAATGCCGACGTCCGCAAGGAGGACGATGTCCGCGCTATGGTCGATAAGACCGTCGCGCAGTTTGGGCGCCTTGATGTCGCGGTGAATAACGCCGCGACCGAAGGCGATCGCGGTCTGATCACAGACCAGACATCCGAAAGCTTTGCCGCGACCTTCGACACGAATGTTCTCGGCGTGGTCCTGAGCATGAAGCACGAGGTGCGTGCCATGCAGGCCCAAGGGAGTGGCAGCATCATCAACATCTCCTCGACCTACGGGCACGAGGGCGCGGCCGGCGCCTCGCTCTATGTCGGCGCCAAGCATGCCGTCGAAGGCATCACCAAGTCGGTGGCGCTCGAAGTCGCCAAGTCGGGAATTCGGGTGAATGCCGTCTCGCCTGGCCCCACGGACACCGGCATGCTTACTCGCTTCACCGAGACGGCAGAGAACAAGGCGGCCCTGGTAGCACAGGTTCCGCTGGGTCGACTCGGACTCTCCGAGGAGGTTGCCGACGGCATCGTCTTCATCGGATCGGACGAGGCTAGGTTCATCACCGGTCACGTCCTCAACGTCGATGGCGGACACAGCGCTAACTGACCCTGTTCGGGCGACCGGGATTGCGCAAGGGACCCACTATTACGACCCACGCCCGATCAACGCGCGGGCATCAAGCGGAAGGACGGACTTCAATGGCTGACGTGATCAAGAAGCACAGCATTTCTTCTGAGCTTGCACAGAAAATGGTGGCGGAGGCGACAGCGAAAGCAAGCGCGCTCGGCGTTAGCGAGAACGTCGCGATCCTCGACGACGGCGGCAATCTCAAGGCCTTCAGCCGGATGGATGGGGCCCCGATCCTCTCCATCGAGATGGCGCAGAACAAGGCGTACACCGCTCTGTTCGGTGTTTCCACTCAGGACTTTTTCAACTTTATCCAAGGCGACCCCTCGCTTTTGGCCGGTATCCCCACGCTCGCGCGTGTGGCGGCGTGGGGCGGCGGGTTTCCCATCAAGATCAACGGAGAGATTGTCGGCGCGATCGGGCTGAGCGGGGCACCCACGGTCCAGAATGATGTCGACTGCGCGAAAGCAGCCCTGGCGCTCGTACACGATGCGGTGCCGACTGAACAATAAGGGAGCGACCATAATGAATCCTGACCACCAGACCGCGCCGCGATGGCCAACGGACAGCAGGACAGAGACATTGATGGGCGACCAATCAAATAGCGAACAGAGCAAGGCCGTGGTGGATGCCTATTATCAGGCCGGCGTGGAGGGCCGGCTAACGGACTTCGCCCAGTACCTGCATCCCGATTTTACGACAACGGCGCCCAACTATCTCCCCTGGGGTGGAGTTCATCCAGGGGCGGCGTTCTTCCGCGACGAAGTCCTTGCCAACCTCCCCGATGTGCTCGACTTCGGCCGGTTCCGCTACGACAGCCTCATTGCGGAGAACGGCCGCGTGGTGGCGCTCGTGAATTTCGGCATCACCGGCAGCGACGCAATGATCAAGATCTCCGAGCACTGGACCGTAAAGAACGGCAAGGCCACCTCGATCTGGGTCGCCTATTTCGAGCCGCAGACCCTGCTCGAGAAGCTCGGCAGCGCACCCGGCGCTAGCCGCCCATCCAAAGGAGATATGGACATGACCGCACACACACACCAGACCGCACCGACACAGTTCGTCGAGGCCAACGGAATCCGCTTCGCCTATCGCCGGTTCGGCAAGGCCGGCGGCGTGCCGCTCGTTTTCAATCAGCACTACCTCGGCACCATGGATTACTGGGACCCGGCGGTGACCGATGGCTTTGCTCGCGGCCGCGAGGTGATCTTGTTCGACAACGCGGGCGTCTCCAGCAGCTCCGGCGAGGTCCCGACCACATTCGAACAGATGGCCGCCAACGCCATCGCCTTCATCAAGGCACTGGGCCTGAAGCAAGTCGACATATTTGGTTTCTCGATCGGCGGCCTGGTCGTGCAGGAAATCACTTTGCAGGCGCCCGATCTCGTTCGCAGGATGATCGTCGATGGCGCAGGTCCGCGCGGCGGTCAGGGAATGGAGCTGATAGCCCAGGCTACAGGGCGGCTCTTTGGCGCCCACCCCCACGATCCGCCCGAGAGTGTCTGGCTCGCGGTTAAGTTCAGTCCGTCCGCGGCGGGCCAGGCGGCGGGACGGGAGTACCTGAAGCGCACGCATCTTCGGCAAGAGGGACGCGATCCCGAAGTGAACGACAAGGTGTCGCCCGCCCAGGTCGAAGCGATTCGCAATTGGGGTGTCCAGAAAGAGGGGTCGGACGACTATCTGAAGACGATCAAGCAGCCAACTCTCATCGTGAACGGCAGTAACGACGTGAACATACCCACGGTGAACTCTTTCATCATGCAGCAGAACATGCCGTATGCGGAGCTGATCATCTACCCCGACTCCAATCACGGTGCGCACCACCAGTACCCGGAGCTCTTCGTTGAACACGCGACTCTGTTTTTGAACGCGTGACGACGACGGCAAGACCGCTGAGTAGCAACGACGCCGTTCCCCAACCAGAAGGCGGCCTGAACATGATCGAGAAGTCCATCAAAATTCCCGGCCCTGATCATCCGATCACGATCGAAGCCAATCCAGCTCGTGTCGTGGTTACGCTGGGCGGCCAGACGATAGCCGACACCGCCGCAGCGCTGACGCTCCGGGAGGCGGCCTATCCGGCCGTGCAATACATCCCCCGCCGCGACGTCGACATGGCGGCGCTCATGCGGAGCGACCACACGACCTATTGTCCCTACAAGGGCGACGCCTCGTACTTCAGCATTCCCGCCGGCTACGAGACGCCCTTCCCAGCGATGGCTGAAATCAAGGGCTACGTCGCTTTCTATCCCGACCGTGTGGACGCCATCGAGGAACGGCCGGGCGGCTAGCCGCTTCCGCGCGGGCAAGCCAAGCCTAAGGCCCGGCAGCCAACCGACTAGGCGCTGACGTGGATCCTTCATACGAAACCTGATTGGAGAAGACCCTTGAAACTCTATCACTCCAACGGCTCGCCCAATTCCCGCCGCGTGCGAATCCTGATCGCCGAGAAGGGCCTCGACATCGAACTGGCGCCCGTCGATCTGGGCGCGAAGGAACAGTTCTCGGATGCCTATCGAGCCATCAATGCCCGCGCGGTTGTCCCGACCCTCGTGCTCGATGACGGCACCGCGATCGGCGAGGTGCCCGCGATCATGCGCTACCTTGACGAGGCCTATCCCAAGGTCCCGCTACTCGGCGTAACGCCAAAGGAGAAGGCACTCATCACCATGTGGGAACGCCGCGCAGAGCTTGAGGGCTTCGCCTCCGTCATGGAGGGAGTGCGAAACGCCGCCGCAGGCTTGAAAGGCCGCGCCTTCTCCGGTCCGCATGGCTACGATCAGATTCCGGCGCTGATCGAGCGCAGCAAGCAGCGGGTGGCTAATTTCTACACCGATTTTGAGGCGAGACTGAAAGACGTCGAGTTCGTGGCGGGCGATCGGTTCTCAGCTGCGGATATCACCACGCTGGTCACTGTCGACTTCGCGACGAAAGCCTTCGCCATGCCCATTCCCGACGACAGCGTCGCGCTCAAGCACTGGTACGACGCCGTCTCGGCTCGTCCGAGTGCAGCTGCTTAGCAGACACCGACGGCGGCTGCGACGGGCGTCCTCGGGCGAACAAGGAGACATTGAGATGAGCGAGCTGCTCGATGCCGTGATCACCGCCCATGGCGGCCTGGATCGCTGGAACGGCGCGCGTTCGGTGGACGTGACGTTCAACTTCTCCGGGGCACTTCTCGACCTGAAGGGCTTTCCCGGCCATCACCGGCCCACAGCCTCGGTCGATGTCCGACACCCCCGCGTGGTCATGCAGCGGCTTGACGGTGACCCGGACGATCGTTGGATTTTCACCAAGGACCGCGTGTGGATCGAACATCGCGACGGCTGGACCGTAGAGGAACGATCCGATCCCCGCGCTGCTTTTGCCGGGCACGTCCGGGAGACGCCGTGGGACCGGCTGCATCTGACATATTTCCTGGGCTACGCGATCTGGAACTACCTGACAGCGCCATTCCTGTTCGCGTGGCCGGGCTTCAACTCCCAAGAGCTCGATCCGCATGTCGAAGGCCGGGAGACGTGGCGCGTGCTCGAAGTGACCTACCCGGACAACATCCCAGCGCACACCAAGACGCAACTGCTCTATTTCGATGATACCTTCATGCTCAAGCGTTGGGACTATGAAACCGACGTGCTCGGCGGAGTGGCTGCGCATTATTGCTACGATCCGGTGACGGTCGACGGAATTGTCTTTCCGACATTGCGCCGCGTGGTTCGGCGAACATCGGACGGCCCGCTTTTGTCAGGCCGCACGTCGTTCGTGCTCGACTATACGGACGTGGAGGTCCGGACATGAGATGGACGATCAACGATCGCTCAGACCGGACCGTTAGCGCAAACTAACTCGTGAAGTTGAGGTGGCACGCAGGCGGCGTCCTGCGACCAATCAGAAGGACACTCGACAATGACCAAACTTTCAGGAAAGACGGCTCTCGTCACCGGCGCCTCGCGTGGATTGGGCCGCGCCAGCGCGCTGGCCCTCGCCAGAATGGGCGCGCAGGTTCTGGTCCACTACAGCAACGGCGTGAAAGAGGCCGAAGCCGTCGTCGCCGAGATCCGCAAGGCCGGCGGACGTGCTGACACCGTTGCCGCTGATCTTTCCGCGCCGGACGGGGCACACAAGCTCGCCAAGCAGGTCCGCGCTGTGGTCGGCGACCGGCTGGACATTCTCGTCGCCAACGCCGGAACCTCGAAGTCGGCGACCATCGAGGAGACCACGGTCGAGGATTTCGACAGGCTCTTTGCAGTCAACGTCCGCGCGCCGTTCTTCCTCGTCCAGCAGTTGCTGCCGATCATGTGCAAGGACAGCAGCATAGTGCTCCTCTCGTCGCTGGGCGCCCACGCCGCCGTCGGGACGCTTTCGGCCTATGCCGCGACCAAGGGCGCGATCGACACGCTGGTGAAGCACTTCGCCGCGGCGCTCGGCGAGCGCGGAATCCGCGTCAACGCCGTGGCGCCGGGTGTTGTTGCAACCGACATGTCGGCCTTCGCCAAGACGGACGCGGGGCGGGACTACGCGCTCAGCATCCAGGCTCTGAAACGTTCCGCCGAGCCGGACGATATCGGCGGTGTCGTCGCCTTCCTCGCCTCCGACGACGCGCACTGGATCAGCGGCGACACCATCCGGGTCGACGGCGGCTCGAAGCTCTGAAGTCTCTCCGCCAGCGCCAGGAGCGTGCCGATGTCAGTCGTCCAAAGAGACAGGCCATCAAACCGTACTGTAAGGCGGTCCGGACCTTTGGCGCTTGGCCGACAGGCGAGCTTCTGGGTGTCGGCAGGCGTGGTCGTTCATACCTTCTGGAGCAGCGCCGCACCGGCCATGACCTACCAACTCTATGCCGACGAATGGCGGCTGACCCATACAGTGACGACGGGCATATTCGCCATCTACCCCATCGTCGTCGTCGCCGTCCTCATCCTCTTCGGGGACATCTCCGACCATATCGGCCGCCGAACGACGATGCTGCTTGGACTTTGCGCATCGCTCATCGGCGCGTTGCTGTTCGCTGTCGCGCCTGACGTATTGTGGCTCTTCGCGGGTCGTGCCTTCATGGGCGTTGGCGTCGGCCTGACCGCCGGGCCTTCGACGGCGGCAATGGTGGAGTTCAGCGCCGAGGGCCAGGCGAAGCGAGCCGCTTCCGTCACAGCCGCCGCCCAAGCCTTTGGTTTCACCGGAGCTTTGCTCCTCGGCGGCGCGCTGACGCAATACGCGCCGTGGCCCACCCATCTCAGCTTCTGGGTCCTGTTCGCCCTGATCGGGCTGCTGTTCGCCGCCACCTGGTTCCTGCCTCGCCATGTCGGCGGCCACGCGTCCAGGCGGTGGCGTCCGAAGGTTCCTTCCTTGCCGCCCGGACTGCGGCCGGCCTTCGCGCTTGCGTCGATCGCGGTGACGACGGCCTATACGCACGGCGTGCTGATCCTGTCGCTCGGCGGGCAAGTCGCGCGTGACCTGGTCGGTTCACCCAACGCTTTCGTCAATGGTGCTGCGCTCTCACTCTTCGCGATCACGTCCGGCGTTCTCGGGATCGTCGCCCGAGACCTTCGTCCGCGGCCAGCGATGATGCTGGGGGCGATAGCCTCCGCCGTCGGCATGGGGCTGCTCGCTCTTTCCGTCGCATGGCACGGGTTGTGGATTTTCCTCGCCGCGACGGCAATGAGCGGTGTCGGCTACAGCCTGCTTTTCCTTGGCGGCCTTACGTTGATCAACGGCGCGGTCGCCACTGAGCGCCGCGGTGGTGTGCTCTCGGCCGTCTATCTGTTCGCCTATTTGTCGCTCGGCATCGTAGCGGTCGTACTCGGCGCTATCGCCACGCAACGAGGGCTTGGTCTCGCAGTCGACCTCGGAGCCGGCATTATCACCCTGCTCAGCCTCGTCACGATTGGCTTGATCGTGAGGATGAGCGCGAATGCGCCGGCTACTTCTTCAACAGTGCCGCAACCACTTTCCGCTGCATCGTCCGCGGCCGACAGTGACCTGTCAGCCTGATCATCAATCGAACCCATAGGAGTCGATCATGAAGCTTTACCATTCAACGTCGTCTCCAAATTCTCGCCGGGTCCGGATATTCGTGGCAGAGAAAGGGATATCAATCGCGCTCCAGCCAGTGAACCTCGGTGAGAAGGAACAGTTCTCGAGATGGTGGCGGCACGTTCGAGCGCCAGCGCGTAGACGTCGGTCTCCCGATCTCGGGGCTGCCAGCTGTCAGCTACGGCATCGCCAGCGTAGCACGGCGTCCAACTCATCGACATGGAGGATGATATGACCAAGACCACCCCGGAACAGAACAAGGCACTCGTGCTTGAGGCGTTCGATACGCTGTTCAATAAGCGTGACTACGAAGCCGCTGCCCACTTCTGGTCAGAGAGCTACATCCAGCACAGCGCCCATATCGAGCCGGGCCGCGACGGGTTATTCAACCTCATCCGCAGCGCGCCAGATACTCTCCGCTACGAACACCAGCTCATCCTGGCGGAAGGCCACTACATCATTGTTTATGGCCGCTTCACAGGCGACGGTCGTCCAACTGCATCGATAGCGGCAGACGTGGTCAGGATGGAGGATGGCCGCCTGGCCGAGCACTGGGACGTGCTGCAGGACGAGGCGACCGAGGCCGAATCGAAAAGCGGGAAGCCAATGTTCGGCGACCAGTTCCCTGGTTGAATGTCGATCGACGGAGGTTCGGACAAAATCGCATCGCGAATGTCTGCTTTCCGCAGCGGAGCCTATGTCCGGTTCTGGCGCTACCACGATCTCCAGCAGGTCATCTGCAATGTCTGCTTCCGGACGGAGGCAAAGATCGCCTCTATGGCCGACATGAGGCGCATTGCTGCCCGGCAGCATTTGGGGCCGGAAGCGGACTGGCAGCTTCAAAATGCGGACCGTCAAAACCGGACATTGAGGTGGATGTGGGCATCGTCGTTATCTGACGCCGATGAGGACATACGTCTTGGCCGTATCAGGGGCACTCTCGCGGACAGCTGCCGCTCGTCACCGATCAACACTGACAATGGCCCAAGTCTCAAGCATTCCTGCTCAGCCTACAATTTCGTCGCAGGCTGGAGACCCTCAAGAGCCTCACACCCTTTGAATACATTTTGCAAAATTTAGACAAACGAGCCTCGAACGATTCAGGCTCGACCCACCCCATAAAACCAAGGGACTCAACATCTAGCGATCACGCTTGCCGTAATCCGGGCTTCGTATGGAAAGCGGCCGAGGGCGACCCCGTGCTGGCACTCGGCCTGCCCCATGCGTTTCGTGCGCGATGGAAGCTGGCTGATCGTCGCCACCGACCACGCTCCGCGCAAGGCGCTCAATGCCTACTAGGAGCGCTAGCAAATCGAGTGCCTCTTCGGCGACACCAAGACGCGGGACTTCAACATGGAGGACACCCGCCTCACCCAGCCCGCCAAGCTTGCCGTGCTTCTCGCAATCGTCGCACTGGCCATCGCTTGGACCCATGCCTGCGCCACCGCCGTCAGGCCACAGGGCGAGATCGCTCGCGCCAACCACGGATACCGGAGCAACTCCTGGTTCCGAACCGGCTTAGACACCCTCCGGCACTGGATCTTTACCAACCCCGACGCCGCTCTCGCCAGATGGAACACGATCTGGGAAAGCATCCCACACGCTTCAACAAACCAGAGTCGTGTAGTGTGGTCGCAACCAGTTAATTGCAAAAAAGCTAGATTTCAGCTATCGCGCGCCGGACAGGATGAAACTGGGCACTCCTATCTTACTGTTATCCCAATATGATTTTTCAGATTAGGCAATGGTCGTGATAAGTCCGCCCTCCACGCGCAAAGCGGCGCCATTCGTTGCTGAAGCAAGAGGGCTGGCGAGGTAGGCGACAAGACTCGCTATTTCCCCAGGCTCGATCATGCGCTGCAGAAGCGACGATGCCCGCGCCTTTGCGAAGAATTCAGCCTCAATAGACTCGATCGCAGCGTACGGGTCGCTTGCCTGACTGCGCAGAAAGCTCTCGATGCCTTCGGCGCGGGTTGGCCCCGGCATGACCGAGTTGACGGTGACCTTGGTTCCCTTGGTCAGTTCCGCAAGGCCGCGCGAAATCGTTAGTTGCGCGGTCTTGGTGACGGCGTAGTGAATCATGTCCTGGGGCACGGAAAGCGCCGACTCGCTCGATACGAAAATGTTGCGCCCCTGATTACGCTGAAGCATCCCCGGAAAAACCGCACGCGCAAGACGCGCACCGCTCACGACATTAACCTCAAAGAAGCGCATCCAATCGTCGTCGGTGATCTCGCTGAACGCCTTGCTTTCATATATGCCAAGATTATTGACGAGGATGTCAACCCGCCTGGCAGCGTCCAGCAGAGCGGCCGCGCCATCTGCAGTTGTCACGTCGGCGACGACGCCGCGAACTGAGCTGCCGTCCGAATCCTTGATCCTGGCAACTGCGGCATCGACTTTTTCCTTGCCACGCCCCGATACGATCACATCGGCGCCTTCGGCGGCAAGCCTGCGCGCAATCTCAAAGCCGATCCCGCCGGTCGAACCGGTCACAAGGGCTGTCTGGTTAATCAGGTTCAGGTCCACGGCGTTCGTCTCCTATGAAGTCGGTCTGAAGTCAGCGCGGTTTCAGGCTGCCTGTTCGGCTCGCCCGTCTGTAACAGGCGCAAGCCTGTGGAGCTGGAAATCCGCGATCAGGTTGGGCGCTCCGCTCATCTGGAAACGCCTGATCGCCGCACCCTGCATATGGGCGCGCCACGCGTCCTCGCTGGCCCAGCTTTCCACGAAGACAAGGATACGCCCGTCGTCGAGCGACCGGTTCAGCTCGTAGCGCAGGCAACCGGGCTCAGTGACAGTTTCGGCAACAAGAATTTCCTGCGCGGCACGCAGGCGCTCCTCCGCGCCTTTGACGGCGGTCGTGATAGCAAGGATGTTCAGCGGCTTGGTCATGTCATGCTCCACCTTTCTGCGCGCTTGAAGTACGGCTTTGGCGATATCCTTGATGTTGGTTCTCTTGCGCACGCTTGGCTCCGGTCGAGATCACACTGCATCACGTTCCACACAAACAATTACGATTGTCCAGCGTGGTGTTTCATGACCGCAACGCCCGGTCTCCGCAGATCGACGCCAATTCTGGCAGTTCCGTTTTCGCCCGACTTGTACGGTTGGAAATCAGGCAATGAGATAACCGCCGTCAACAGGCAAAATCGCCCCGGTGACGAAGCCAGCGAGCGGCGAACATAGGAAGAGCGCGGGGCCTGTCAGGTCGCCTGGCGTCCCCCACCGACCCATCGGGGTGCGTTTCATCAGTTCGGCGTTGCGAGTGGGATCAGCCCGGGGCACCGCGGTCATGGCGGTCTCGATCCAGCCAGGCGCCAACGCATTCACGCGGATGCCCGCCTCGGCGTAGGCGATGGCGAGCGATTTGGTGAGTTGCACGATCGCACCCTTGGATGCGGCGTAGGCCGGCGCGTGCGGCGCCCCGAAAAACGCGAACATCGAGGCGATGTTGAGGATGGCACCACCGTTGGAGAGGGCCGATCGGAATGCGCTAGCGCTGCGCATGGACCCTATCAGATTGATGTCGATAACCGTTTCGAAGCCTTGGGCAGTGAACTCGGCGGCGCGTAGGTTAACCCCGGCGCAATTCACGAGAGCTGCAACGGATGTGAACCGAGCAGCATAGTCATTGACCGCCGCCGTGTCCCGCACGTCGAGGACGGAGTATGCGATGGCGGACCCGTATCCGCGAGCGGTCTCCACCTCGGCAGCCGTAGCACCCGTCGCATGGACAGTTGCCCCAGCCTCGGCAAACGCCGAAGCAATACCATTTCCGATTCCCGTGGTGCCGCCGGTTATGACGACATTCTTGCCCGCGAAAAAGCGCGTGGACCATGTGGACTCAGTCACTTAATACTCTCCTCGGGCTCTCCTCTCGATGGCTCAGCGCGAGCGCACCGCAGCAGAAGAGGAATTGGGCCGGAATCTATCGCACGAATTGATCGACGAAATCCTCACCTAGACCCACGTTTGCATAGTGCTTTCTGCACATGTCGATCTTTGTAAAAACGTCTTCGAATCCAACCTGCTTGTTGTCCTTGTCCAGGTAAACCATGCAGCCGGAGATGTTGATGAAGGTGATCATCTCGGGCACGTCGTCGGGGACTGTGAGGGTGTGTATTTCACCGGGCGGCTCGAACACGTAGGATCCCGTCTCTGCCACCCAGTCGTGCTCGAGATAGTGCCAGCGGCCCTTGATCACATAGCCGTGCACGGGTGCCGGATGCAGGTGGCGGCTCAGGATCCCGGCGCGACGCACGCGAAGCAGATTGCACCACTGCCCCTGCAATGTGTTGAGCATAAGCGGCCGGAACCACACGCCCTCTGCCTGGGGCACCCAGACACGCTCGTCGTCGGGGACGGCAGCGATAGCGATTTCTTTGGGTGCCAGCGGGTGAGCCGAGCCGTTGAAGGATTGATACATAAAAACCTCTGTCGCTAGTTCATCGGAACCGTGCGCCGTCAGCATGGTCCTGACAAGCGAGTCAAGAACAGGTCATCTTCGGCCAGCCATTCCGAATTAAGAACCAAAGAGGCCTCAAACACCATCGCTCTGGTCACGCCTCGGACTTTCACCCAAAATGTGAGCTGGGGAGGTGTTTGGCGACTCTTCTCTGGTGACGTCTGGCGGCACACCGATCGCTGCATCGCGGACCTGGTGCTGTGTGTCAGATTCGACGCCATCGCTATTCAGCTCGCCCCTCTTACGATCGGGCTCTTTTTCAAGGCCGACGCATTTTCGATTGCTCAACAAACTGCCTTGAACCGTTCGACGCAGATGTCCAAAACATCGTTGGGATCTCGCTTCCACCAATTATTCACGGAGAAAATTTCCACCTCGCAAGGACCGGTGTAGCCGGCTTCCTCGACAGCCCGACGCAAAGCCTTCAGGTCTGCCACACCATCGCCCATCATGCCGCGATCCAGAAGCACGTCGCGCGTGTCGGCGAGCCAGTCGCAAAGGTGATATCCGGCGATCCGGACCGCGCCGGCGCGCTTGAGCTCCACGCCAAGCGAGAGATCCCACCAGACATGATAGACATCGACAGCGATGGCGATCGCCGAATGGCCGATCGTTTCACAGAGATGGACCGCGTCACGCACGGTGACCAGGCAGGAGCGGTTTCCGCCATAGACGGGGTTCAGCGGCTCGAGAGCCAGCGTCACATTCGATTGCGCGGCGTAAGGCGCGACTTCCGCAATGATTTCCGCAACCCGCTTCAGGCTCTCCGCCATACTGTGCGTGCCTGCGACAACGCCGCCCACGCAAATCGTGAGACTGGCTGCTTTCAGGCCGGCCGCCATGTCAATCGACGAGTGGAAATCATCGAGAACTGCTTGCCGGGTCGGTGGCGCGAGCGGACCAACCAGAAATGGTGAGCGGCACAGACCACTGACGGAGAGCCCGGCGGCTCTCGTGCGCTCCCCGATCTCGACCGCTCTCCCCCCGATCTCGCGGCGCCAAAAGGTGATAGCTCCAAAGCCGCGTTCCGCACAGGCATCGATTACCCGTTCCGGAGACCAGCCCGCTCCTTGACTTTCGACGTTATGGCCGAGTGTCGCGGTATTCAGGGCAAGGGCCGAGTGATCCTTTGCGAAATCACGCATGTCGTGCCCCCTCAGACGCCATACACCGCAAGCAGTTTGCGCATACGCGCTACCGCCAGATCAGGATTGCGCAAGAGGCCATTTGCGTCGGCGAGCTTGAAAATATCGACGAAATAGGGAAGTGGCCGCATCGCCTGCGCACCATTCAGCATTACGAAATGGTCCTGGAAACCGTTCAACCAGGCCAAGAATACCACACCCGTCTTGTAGAAGCGGGTCGGAGCGCGGAAGATCAGACGGGCGAGCGGAACTGTTGGATCGAGGGTCCGTCGGAAGGCGGCTACGTCGCCGGCCCCAAGCCTCGATATGGCGTAAGCGGCGGCGGGCGCCAACGGATCGAATATGCCGAGCAGTGCATGGGAGTGGCCGCTATCGTCACCTTCAATGAGTTCGGGATAATTGAAGTCGTCGCCCGTATACATTTTGACGCCGGCCGGCAGCCGCCGCCGCATCGCGATCTCCTTGTCCTTGTCGAGCAGCGAGATCTTGATACCGTCGACTTTGTCCCGGTTTTCGCCGATTACGGCAAGGCAGGTCTCCAGTGCGTCGTCGAATTTGTCCGCGCCCCAATAGCCGGCAAGCGCGGGATCAAACATGTCGCCCAACCAATGTAGGATGACCTTGCCCTCGCACTGCGCCAGCACATCGCGATAAACCGCTTCATAATCTGTCGGCCTTGCTGCGACCTTCGCAAGCGCCCGGCTCGCCATCAGAATAATCCGGCCGCCGATCGTCTGGATCGCCTCGACCTGCTCGAAGTAGGCACGACGAACATCTTCAAGCGAACGCGCTCCGTCGGCTTCGAGATGGTCGGTTCCTGCACCGTTAAATACAAGCGCATCGGGAAGTTCGGACTTTGTCCGGCGTATCAATTCGAGTGCGACTGGCCAGTCGAGGCCCATGCCGCGTTGCGCAGTATCCATGGCTTCCGCAATCCCAAGGCCGAGACTTGCGAGATGACGGCGGAAGGCCATGGTGGCCTCCCAGTCAACAACCGCCGGACCGGAGGGATCCTGGTCCGTGAAACAATTGGCCACAACGTGCGCAGCTGAAAGCACCACGCGACAAGAATCCTTGCCAAGCGGCGTTGCTTCAATGGGTCTTCCAATCAGTGAGTACTGGGCAAGGACGCCTCGATCGTCGGGAAGCTGGATATTCATTTTGACCTCAGAAACGCGACACCAGCATGCCGGCATCAGCGGAGATCACATGCCCGGTCGTATAGGGCAGACCACCTGTTGCAAGCGTTGCGATAATGCAACCGATTTCGGACGGGTCGCCGAGCCGCGGAAAAAGCGTTAGGCCTTGTTCGGAGATCCGTTTTTGATACATATCCCGCACTACCCGGGTCATGTCGGTCTCGATCACGCCGGGCTGGATATCGTAGACAGCGATCCCCTCGCCGCCGAGACGCACTGCGAACACCTTGGCGATCATCGCCGCAGCGGCCTTCGACGCGCAATATTCACCGCGCTGCACGGCTACAGCAACGGCGTTGGAGGAAGATACGTTAATGAGACTGTAAAAGCGGCCGTCATCCCGGGTTCGACTTACAAGCAATCGCGCAAAAGCCTGCGACATGAAGAACTGCGCCTTCGCATTGACCGCCATGCAGCGGTCGTAGCTGTCTTCCGACACATCCAGGAGGTCACCGCGGTTCAGCACTGACACGCCGGCATTGTTGACCAGTGTCGACAGCGGTCCGATAGCGGCTTCGGCTTGCTGCAGCATCGCTGCGTGAGAAGCGGTCACACTGACGTCGCCCGGCACTCTGACGGTTTTGGCGCCTTCGGCGGCCACTGCTTTTTCTGCTGCTGCAAGCTCAGCATCCTCGATCGGTCCATTCAGAGCGATGTCGAAGCCATTGCGCGCGAGTTCCACCGCCGTCGCCAGACCGATGCCGCGACTGGAGCCCGTGATAAAAGCAGCTTGGCGAACGGAGCTCATGCGCGCGCGCCGTGCTTGACCAGTTCCCGCGCGATGATCATGCGCTGAATCTGGTTTGTGCCTTCGTATATCTGCGTAATCTTGGCGTCACGATAAAGGCGTTCAACCTCGAAGCCGCGTATATAGCCGCTGCCCCCGAAAACCTGTACCGCGTCGGCGGTGCGCGCTACCGCCATATCGCTGGCGAAGCACTTGGCCATGGAACATGCTTTGGTTGCATTCTCTCCGCGATCCATCTTGACGGCGGCGCTGTGGACCAGGAGGCGGGCCGCTTCGATGTCCTTAGCCATATCTGCCAGAAGCCATTGTACACCCTGGAATTCGCTGATCTTCGAACCGAACTGCTTGCGTTGCTGGGCGTACTCAAGCGCAGCTTCCAGACCGGCCTGGCCAAGTCCGACTGCAAGCGCGGCTATTCCGACGCGCCCTTTGTCCAGAACACTCATCATCATGTGGAAGCCCCGCCCCTCCTCGCCAAGAAGAGCCTCGGATGGCAGCGCCACATCGGTGAAATTGAGCGCACCGACCTGACTGGCTCGCTGCCCCATCTTGTGTTCCTTGGGGCCACGCTCCACCCCCTTGGACGTCAGATCAACAATGAAAATGCTCATGCCCTTGTGGCCAGCGGCCTTGTTGGTGCGAGCAAGCACGAATCCGACATCTGCCACCGGCGCGTTGTGAATCCAGATCTTGCCGCCATTCAGTCGCCAGCCCGAGCCATCGCGATCCGCAGTGGTTCGGATCCCGGACACGTCTGTTCCGGCTTCAGGCTCGGTGATGCAATAGGCGCCTTTTTTCTCTGCACTCAGAAGCGGCTTTAGCCATTGTGCCTTCTGCGACGCGGTGCCATGGCGCACAAGGAGCGAGCTCACCAGTTCGACCAAGCCGCACTGATCGGCCACCGATGCATAACCCTTGGAAAGCTCCTCCATGACAAGGGCGTAGGCAAGCGTATCGAAACCGGGTCCGCCCTCCTCTTCCGGCACGCCGATTCCGAAAAGTCCAAGCTCTCCCATCTGCAGGTACAGTTCGGCGGGAAATCGTTCCTCCCGATCGAGCGCCTCAGCTTGCGGGCGGATCACATCCTCGGCGAACTGCCTCGCCATGTCTCGCACCTGCTCGTGCGTTGCGCTCAGATACATCGCATCACCTATCCAGCGTTTATGTAACTATTTAGTTACTAACTAACACCAGGTACGTCCCTCGTCAAGCTATCGTCAACGGCTATCGGAGACCCTGCCCCTGGCCTATCGCTATTGCCATTTGGACCGCCTTCGATAAAATAACTAACCAGATCGTTACCAACTGGAGGAATGGATGCAAGCGGGCGAGACAAGAAAA
Source organism: Mesorhizobium norvegicum (assembly GCF_004919685.1). Classification (GTDB taxonomy): domain Bacteria; phylum Pseudomonadota; class Alphaproteobacteria; order Rhizobiales; family Rhizobiaceae; genus Mesorhizobium; species Mesorhizobium norvegicum. The sequence continues at coordinate 52,997 of NZ_SMYZ01000088.1, forward strand.
TTCGGGCGCATCGATATCGACGTGACCGCATTTGCGTTCGGCACAGCGCCGATCGGCAACATCTTCAGCGAAATCGATGAAATGACGTCGGACGGCATGATCCAGCACGCCTGGAACGCCGGCGTGCGCTATTTCGACACCGCGCCGTACTATGGCAATGGACTTTCCGAGTTGCGGACGGGTCATTCGCTTCGATGGAAAGACCGTGACCAGTTCGTGCTGTCTTCCAAGGTCGGGCGCGTCCTGAAACCGAAGAAGCGCTCCGAGATCAATTTTGCACCATGGGTAAATGCCGCTGCGAACGAAGTGACTTTCGACTACAGCTACGACGGCACGATGAGAGCTTTCGAGGATAGCCTGCAAAGGCTGGCGCTCGAGCGCATGGACATCTGCTTCATCCACGACATCGATGTCTTCACGCGCGGCGCGGATCAGCCTGAAGTCTTCAAGACGGCGATGGATGGCTGCTGGAAGGCGCTTGCAAAACTGCGCGACGAAGGCGTGGTCAAGGCGATCGGCGTCGGCGTCAATGAATGGCAGGTCTGCCATGAAGCTCTGAAGCAGCGCGACTTTGACTGTTTCCTCCTGGCTGGCCGCTACACGCTGCTCGAACAAGAAGCGCTCGATGTCTTCCTGCCGCTTTGCCAGGAGCGCAACGCAGCCGTCGTTGTCGGCGGCGGGTTCAACTCTGGCATTCTGGCGACAGGTGCAATCGAGGGCGCGAAGTACAATTACTCTCCGGCGCCCGCCGAGATCATGAAGCGCGTCGCCGGCATAGAGGCCGTCTGCAGGGACCATAATGTGCCTCTGCCGGCTGCAGCCATGCAGTTCGTGGTAGCGCATCCGGCAATCCCGTCCTTTATTGCCGGAACGCGTACGGTGGAGCAGCTCCGCAAGAACCTCGATTGGTTCACCCACCCCATCCCTGTGGAGTTTTGGGCCGACCTGAAGAAAAGAGGCCTGCTGCGCGAGGATGCGCCAACCCCGGCATGACACCAGGAGTCGGTGCTATGGAACGCAAACGCAGATTGGAAAACCGCTCCTATTCCTATGACGATCTGGTGCCGGGCGATTGGTTCGCCACGCCCGAACTTGTCGTCGGAGTAAGCCACATCGACCGCTTTGCTGAACTCTCGGGTGATTTCTTCGGTCTCCACATGTCTGACGCGGCGGCGCAAAAACTAGGCTTTCCGCGGCGCGTTGCGCACGGCCTCCTGGTTCTTTCGTTAGCAGACGGGCTGAAGAACCAGTCTGGGTCACGACTTGAGGCCGTTGCTTCGCTCGGCTGGACTTGGTCATTCGACAAGCCTGTCTTCGCCGGCGACACGATCCATGCTGTCATTGCAGTGCTCGACAAGCGGCCGACCGCCAAACCTGGGCGCGGAATTGCGAGGTTGCAATTCGAAGTGACGAACCAAAACGGCGAAACGGTTCAGTCCGGCACCAACGAACTCATGATGTTGCGGGCATAGGCAGCAGGCCGAACGACTAGGCCTGCTCCAGCTTCAACCCGAACTTCTCCGGCCTGAAAAGCGCTTCCGCCATCGATTTGACGTCGGGAGCAATCGTCAGGGGAAACTCTGCCCGCGCAAGGATGTCGTCTCGAATGTGGATCCCCGGCGCGACTTCGGTGACGACGAGACCCTCGGGCGAAAGTTTCATAACGCAGCGCTCTGTGACGTAGGTGACGTCCTGGCCCTGCGCTACGCCACGCTTGCCCGAAAAGGATACATGCTCGACCGCTTCGACGACCTTCGCGATCTTGCCCTCCTTGTCGATGACGAGCTTGCCATCGGCGATCGAGAATTTCGCTCCAGCGTTGAAATAGCCGGAAAAGACGATCTTGCGAGCGCGTGAGGTAATATCAACAAACCCACCGGCGCCGGCCGTCACGTGCGGCCGCACCGAGAGCTTCGATACATTCACGGATCCATGCCGGTCGATCTGCAGGAAGGACAGAAGCGAAGCGTCGAATCCGGCTGCCTGGAAATAGGTGAATTGGTGCGGAGAGGCAACGAAGGCTTCGGCGTTAGAAGAGCACCCAAACTTGAAGTCGAGCAGCGGTATGCCACCAACCGCACCCTGTTCGATCACCCATGTGACATCGCCGTGACGTCCTTCCTCGAGGAAGATACGAGGAACATTGGCCGAAATGCCGAAGCCGATATTGACGGCCCAACCAGATTGCAGCTCCATGGCAACACGACGGGCAATGACTTTCGCAACATCAAAATCGGGAATGCTGAACGTGTCCAGCGGCCGGAACAGTTCCCCCGATATCGCCGCATCGTAGACAGTCGCCGTCGTCTGAAGCTGATCTGGCGCCTCTACAATGCAGTCGACGAGGATGCTAGGCACCCGCACATCGTGAGGACGCAACGTTCCGGACTGTGCAATGCGCTTGGCCTGGGCAATGACGATGCCCCCACAATTGCGGGCCGCGAGCGCCAGTTCCATGGCCCCGAGATAGGCCCCTTCATGCTCAAACGTCAGATTGCCTCGCTCGTCGGCAGTGCTGGCGCGAATGATGGCGACGGTCGGCTTGATCGCCGGGAAGAAGAGCCACTCGTCGCCCTCGAATTGGATCTTCTTGACAATGGGTTTCCGCCTCGCGGCATCGTTCATCGCGCAGCCGTCGAGATCGGGGTCGACAAACGTTTCAAGGCCAACCTTCGTCAGCACGCCCGGCCGCATGCCGGCGGCTTCACGCAGAATGTCGAATATGACGCCGCTCGGCACATTGTAGGCGGCGATCTCGTTCCTCCCAAGCATTTGCCAGATCAAGGGCGGCTCGGCTGAGGATGGTCCGGAAGGATAGGACCCGCCGATTATCGTCGAAATCAGCCCGGTCTGGGCGAGGTGGTCGATGCCTTTGGTGCCGAACATGTCTCCGGCGGCGATAGGATGGATCATGGTTAGATCGCGCGGCGCACGCTCGTTACGGAACCGCTCGCCGATGGCAGCGAGAACGGCATCAGGACAGCACAGGCCGCTAGAGGAATTCACCGCGACGATTGCCCCATTTGGGATCAGCGCCGCAGCCTCAGCCGCGCTCTTGATCTTCGACATCATCACCTCCCACAGGCTATCACCAAAATCACATAATTAAATAACTAGATGGTTATTACCCTTAAGGGATTGGGCATTTTTGATCAAGCTTTTCGAGAAAAATTCCGCCACCCAGAACTCAAAATAAAACTTTGATTTTTCAGACTTCGAGGCAATTGCTCGACACCGCGCTTGAAAATGGTTCAGGATGCAGATAGTAAATAACCAGATGGTGCAAAAAGCGCAACAGCTCGCGACGCGCTTGAATGAGGAGGTTGCCCTTTGAGCATCTACTTCCAGAAGACCTATCAGCGCTCATTCGGCACCTTCCCTCTTAAGGGCGCCGAGCTCGCCGACGCCATAAAGGCTGCGGTCGATGTTGGCTATCGCTCCTTCGATACCGCCCAAATGTATCGCAACGAGGCGGATGTCGGCGAAGGGCTTGCCCAGACTGGCGTCCCCAGGGATCAACTCTGCATCACAACGAAAGTTCATCCCGAAAATTTCGGGGAAGATCGTTTCCTGTCCTCCGTTGAGAAAAGCCTTCAGGATTTGCGGCTGGACTATGTCGATGTCCTGCTCCTGCACTGGCCGCCCAATGGCGGCGCAGTCACCGGGCCGGTCAAATTGCTGGAGAAAGCCCGAAGCAGCGGCCTTGCGCGGCACATAGGGATTTCTAATCACACTGCCCAGATGATGCGCGACGCGGCTCGCGCCGTCGACACGCCTCTAGCGACCAACCAGGTCGAGTTCCACCCGCTTCTCAATCAGGACAAGCTGCTGGCTGCGGCGGTGGAAACGGGGATCCCCCTCTCCTCTTTCTGCTCCGTGGCGCGCGGCAAAGTCTTCAGCTATCCGCTTTTCACGGAACTTGCTGAAAACTATGGCAAGCTGCCGGCACAAATCGTCCTTCGCTGGATCCTGCAGAAGGGCGTTTCGATCAACACCATGTCGACCAAGCCAGCCAACATCCAGGCTAACTTCGACATAATGAATTTCACTCTGTCGAGTGTCGACATGGCCCGCATCGACGCGATGACCGCTACCAACTATCGCATCATCGGCAAGGCTTCGGTCCCATGGGCGCCGGACTGGGATTGAAGTGATCGAGACAGACTCCCGCTCCAAAACGGAGATGGACGGAGTTTCTTCCGCTAGCGATTACCCCGGATCAGATCGCTAGCCTTTTCTCCGATCATGATTGTGGCAGCATTGGTGTTGGAGCCGACAAGGCTCGGCATGATCGAGGAATCGCAGATGCGAATGCCCTCGAGCCCGCGTACCCGAAGTTGCGGATCAACCACAGCCATGTCGTCCGAGCCCATCTTGCATGTACCGGTTGGGTGGTAGGACGTTCGCCCAAATGCTCGTGCATAGGCTTCGAAATCTGCCTGGGTCTTTGCCTCTTGGCCCGGAAAATGCTCGCGCTTGATGTATTTTGCCAGCGCGGGCTGGTTCATGATCTCCCGACTGATCCTGACGCCCTCACCCGCAGTTCTCAAATCATCGGGATCCGCGATGAAGTTCGGGTCAACGATCGCTGCGTCATCCGGATTGGCGCTGCGAAGCATCACCGATCCGCGGCTTTTTGGGCGTAACACATAGGAATTCAAAGTGCAGCCGGACCCGGAAGGGATCGCCGGCACGCCCGCCTCGACTCCCGCGCCCGCCAGGAAATGAAATTGCAGATCGGGGATAGGCGCCGATCTTTTCGAGTACCAGAATGCGCCACCTTCCACCACATTGGAGGTCACGGGTCCGGTTTTGAAGAGCGTGTACTGAAGACCAGCCCAGAGCATCCAATGCAGTTTGTCGTATTTGTTGAGGCTGGTTGGGCCCTTGAGTTCGTAGACGATGTCGACGCCGAAATGGTCGTTCAGGTTTTGACCGACGCCCGGCAAATCATGCACCACCTCTATGCCGTTCGCCTTCAGATGCGTCGCAGGTCCAATGCCTGACAGCATCATGATCTTTGGCGATCCTATGGCGCCGGCCGTCACCAGGATTTCTCCGGCTCTTGCCGTCCGCACTTGCCCATTCTGGCGATATTCGACGCCCTTTGCGCGGTTGCCTGAAATCAGAATCCGGCTGGTCAGGCAGTCCGTCTGCACAGTCAAATTCTTCCGGCCGATAATTGGCCTCAGATAGGCTACGGCGGCCGAACAGCGGCGCGCATTGCGGATCGTCATCTGGTAGGTGCCTGCACCCTCTTGCACCGGTCCGTTGAAATCCGGATTGTACGGGATGCCGAATTGCTGACAGGACTGCACGAACGCGCGGGTGATCGCCTGGGGCGTCTGAAGGTTCGAGACGCCAAGCGGGCCCTCTGTGCCATGATGCTCGCCAGCGAAGGTTTCATTGGCCTCGGCGCGCAGGAAATAGGGCTTCACTTCAGCCGAAGACCAGCCGGGACACCCTTCGTCATTGGCCCAGCGATCGTAGTCTGCGGCATGTCCGCGTGTAAAAACCTCAGCGTTGATCGAGCTCCCACCGCCAAGCACGCGGCCCTGCGCATACAGAATCTCGCGGTTGTTGGCGTGCTTCTGCGGCGCAGTCTTCAGCCCCCAGGTCAATGGGCCGGCGGTCATCTTGGCGAAACCGACGGGCATGTGGATGTAAGGATGCGTGTCCTTGCCGCCCGCTTCCAACAGCAGCACGCGCACGGATGGATCATCACTCAGGCGCGCGGCCAGCACACAGCCCGCCGATCCGCCACCGACGACTATGTAGTCGAACGCGTCTACAGCCATTACGAGACCCAGTGATCACGTTTGCCGAGGGTAATGTGAACGGCCTTCACCTCGGTGTATTCCTCGACGCCATAGATGCCAGTTTCTCGTCCGGTTCCAGATTGCTTGAAGCCACCAATAGGAAGCTCGGGCCCGCCGGAGATTGTGGTGTTGATCCAGACACGACCGGCCTGCACAAGCCGCATCGCTTGCAGGGCCTTGTCGAGGTCCTTGGTCCAGATGCTGGCCGCCAATCCGTAAATCGTATCGTTGGCAATCTCCACCGCCTCCTCGAAAGTCTCGAAAGGCAGGATTGTCAAAACCGGTCCGAATATTTCGTCACGGGCAATCGCCATGTCGCGTCCGACATCGGCAAACAGTGTCGGCTGGATGAAGCGGCCGGCCAAGCCATTGTTGAGTGCTTCACCGCCGCAGACAAGCCGTGCGCCTTCGCTTCGGCCGCCTGCGATGTGGCTCAGGATGGATTCGTTCTGCGCGCTGGTGATGATTGCGCCGACCTGGGTTTGCGGATCGAGCGGATCGCCAACCCGGATGCGGGAAAACTTTTCAGCCAGAAGCTTTTCGAAGTCTACCGCGATCGACCGTTCGACCACCAGGCGGCTGCCCCCGACGCAGCATTGGCCAGCGTTGAAGCACGTGCCGAACACCACACCATCCGCCGCGTCGTCGAGATCGGCATCTGCAAAGACGATTTGCGGGTTCTTCCCGCCAAGCTCCAGCCCCAGCCTTTTGAAGTTGCCGGCCGAAGCCAGAAGCGCTCGTCGCCCGACTTCAGTCGAGCCGGTGAAGGACACCATATCGATGCCGGCATGTTCGGTCATCGCTTGGCCGATGTCGCTGCCGCTGCCAGTTACGACGTTGAACACGCCATCCGGCAGGCCGGCATTGGTGAGGATTTCCGCCATAAGCAGAGTCGTCGCCGACGTCACCTCGCTCGGCTTGGCGACGATCGTGCAGCCGGCCGCCAGAATGAAGGGAACTCGCTCGGCAAGGATAAAGAAGGGGAAGTTCCATGGCGTGATCAGCCCTACGACGCCGATAGGCTCGCGAGTTACGAGGCCTAGCGTCTTGTCACCGAGATTGTTGAACGTGTCGCCATGCAAGGCGCGCGCGGCACCAGCCGCGTATTCGTAAATGCTGGCGGCACCTTCAACCTCGCCGCGAGATTGGGAGATCGGCTTGCCAGTCTCGAGCGTTTCCAACAATGCCAGCTCTTCGAGCCGTGCGCGAATGCCCGCGGCCGCCCTCAGCAGCACAGCGGCCCGATCAACGCCCGCAAGGCCTGACCAGCGGCGGTCTGCGAAAGCCTTTCGCGCGACCGTGACTGCATGGTCGAGATCGTCTCTGGTGCATCGCGTGATGCGCGTTACGGGAACGTCGTGAGCCGGGCTGCGACGGATAGTGGTCTCTCGCGATCCTGCGTCGACCCAACGGCCATCCACGAAGAAACCGAAATCCCGAGGGTTGGCGGGCAATGCATGAAGCGGGCTCCTGTTGTCCATATGTGTGCTCCTCTATATTGGCGAACCGACTGCCCGACGGGGCGCCTCTGGCTCACTTGATGACAAGGATTTTCTTCCTGTCCATCGTGACGGCGACAGCGGCCACGAGGATGAATCCGAAGATGATCTGCTGGGTGAACACCGACACACCCATGAAGGTCATGCCGATCCGCACAACCTGGATGATCAGCGCGCCGACCAGGGTGCGCCAAATGGAGCCGACGCCCCCCGTGATCGCGGTACCGCCGACGATTACCGCGGCGATGGCCGGTAGAAGGAACTCGTTGGCGAGGGTCGGCGAGCCTGAACCGAGGCGTGCCGCCATCATGACGCCCGCGACGGCCGCCATTGTTCCGGACAACATGAAGGTGGCGATCTTGACCCTGTTGACGTTGATGCCGGAGGCAATCACCGCGCGCTCCTGTGCGCCGATTGCGCGCACATACCGACCGAAAGGCGTCGCGCCTAGCAGGACGCCGAGGATTATCAGGAAGATGGCGCCGACCCAGATGTCGTTCGATATCCCGAGGGTGGTGCCAACCGCCCAATTCAGATATCGGCCAGTCAGGTCTTCGGCGATGTCTACTGAGCGCGTGTCGGAGAACCAATAGGCCGCGCTGGTGACAAGGCCGCCCGCCGCAAGGGTCGCGATGAATGACGGGATCCGCAATGCTATCGAGACGAAGCCGCTTAGCAACCCTGCAATTGTGCCCCCAAGCACCGCCAGCGGAATGGCGAGGAAGCCGAGTTCCGGCAGATACACGGCAAGGATGCAGCTGGCCATCGAGGCGACAGCCTGCACCGAAAGGTCTATGCCCCCCATCATGATGACGAGGGTGAGTCCCGTGGCCATGAGGAAAAGGCTCATCGTGTCCGAAATTACCGTTTCAAAATTCGACAGCGAAAAGAAGGTTGTGTCGTAAAGCCCGACGATGAGGACCATGGCGACCAGAACGGCGGGCGGGAGCATAGTGCGGATGTGTTCCATGGGACCCTGCATCTCACATCATATGCTGGATGATTTCGAGTTGGGCCGGCTTGCCGCCGGCGGGTGCGTTGAACGAAGCGTTGACCACGCCATCCTTCATCACCAGGATCCGGCTCGACAGCCCGATCACCTCGTCCAGCGTGTCGCCGAGCAGAATGACCGCGAGGCCCTGGGCGGTCATCTCACGCACCAGCGAATACACGTCCTCCTTGGCGCCAACGTCGATGCCTCGTGTCGGATGGTCGAGGATGAGGATTTTGACGCCCGCGATCCGCCATTTCGCCAGGACAACCTTCTGCTGATTGCCGCCCGAAAGGCTGACGACCATCGTTTTCGTCGAAGGTGTCTTGATGCCTAGCTTGGCTATCCAATCCTTGGCAATCGCGCTCTCCTTCGCGCCGCTGATGATGCCGCCGGAGGTGAACTTCGATAGGCAGGCGAGCGTCATATTTTCGGCAACAGTGAAAGGCGTGATCAGACCTTCCACCTTCCGCTCACTGGGAACAAAGCCGATGCCACGGCCTACGGCATCATGCGCCGTTGCGAGCCGGACCGCTTTGCCGCCCATGTGGAGCGTGCCGCCATCAACCTTTTCGTATCCAGCAAGACAGCGCGCCAGCGCCTCGCGGCCGGAGCCGATGACACCGGCTATGCCCAGAACTTCGCCTTGGTGCAGGTCGAAGCTCACGTCTTGGAAAATCCCCGCTTTGCTAAGCTTGTCAACCTTCAGTGCTATGGTGGCCGAAGGCTGCGCCTGCTTCTCCTCACGGTAATATTCGTGCTGAAGCTGACGCCCGACCATCTGCTGGTGCAGGGTATGGACATCCGCGTTGGCAGCGGGGCTCTCATGCACGACGCGACCATCGCGCATGACGTAGATGCGGTCGCAGATCTCCAGGACCTCGTCGAGACGATGTGAGATGAACACAATCGACGCGCGTTGCTTGAGCTCGCGCACGATGTCGAAAAGCATCGCCACTTCCTTCTTCTCGAGCACCGATGTGGGCTCGTCCAGAAGAATTGTGACATCACGCTTGATACGGGTGTCGAGTGACAGCGCCTTGGCGATTTCGACCATCTGGCGGTCGCTGAAACTCAAGTCGGCCGCAAGCGTGCCAGGATGGATCTTAAGCCGGACCTTCTCCAGTTCCTGGGCCGCAGCCTCGTTCATACGCGCCTTGGAAATCAGTCCGAAACGAAGGAACTCTTCCTCGCGGCCAAGGAAGATGTTTTCCGCGATAGTCAGGCTCGAAATCACCGACTGTTCCTGGAACACCATTGCGATGCCCTTGTTGAAGGCATCTCGCGCGGAGCGAATTTCGACGTTGCGTCCGTCGATGGCGATACTGCCGGCGTCCGGCTTGTAGACCCCGTTAAGGATTTTCAGAAGCGTCGACTTGCCGGCGCCGTTTTCGCCAATCAGGCCGACCACCTCGCCCGTGGCGGCGCTGAAGGAAACGCTATCAAGCGCCTTCACGCCCGGAAAGGACTTGCTGATGCCTTTCATTTCGAGCGCAGGAAGCATCACTTCACCACATCAAGGCGCGAGCGGTCGAGAGAGAGAGCTACCGCCACGATGATCAGAAGGCCCTGCACGCCCTGCTGGATGTACGGTTCAACCCCCATCAGCACCATGCCGTTGGCGAGCACCACGACGATGAGCACGCCGACGACCGAATTGAGCACGGAACCAACGCCGCCGGAGAGCGACGTACCGCCCACGACCACAGCCGTGACGGTTGTGAACAGACGACCCTGACTGATCAGCGCGTGGCCTTGCCCGAACTGCGCTGCTGAGAGCACACCGCCAAGGCCATAGAAAAGGCCCGCGAGGGAAAATATCAGGATGCGTGTACGCTCTATCGGAATTCCGGCCTGCCTGGCGGTGGTCTCGTCGGTTCCAATGGCATAGACCCAGCGGCCAATGCGGGTACGCTCCTGGATTATGTAAGCGACGATAACCGCGGACAAAGCGATCCAGATGGCCATCGGCACACCGCCGACCCGGCCGAGCGACAAGGCGCGGAAAGTCTGGTCGGAAATGCGCACCGTCTGTCCGCCAAGCATGGCGGTGGCTATGCCAACGCCGGCAAACCCGACGCCGAGCGTGGTCATGAAGGAGGGCGTTTTGAGGCGCACGTGGAGGACGCCATTGAGCAGGCCGAGCAGGCCGCCGGCTATGATTGCGACCGGCACCGCCCACAGACCATAGTCGTACCCGGTCAGGTCGTTTGCGACGAGGAGGCTGACCGTGACGGCTGTGACAGCGATCACGCCCTCGACGGACAGATCAATGCTCCCCATCAGGATGATGAACGTCGCGCCCATCGACAGTACCAGCGGGATCGCCGCCGTATTCAGCAGTCGCAGCGAATTGGAGACCGTGAGGAAGTTGCTGTTGAAGAGGCTGACCAGGATACATAGGCCTGCAAGCACTGCGAGCGGCGCCCACGCGCGCCACTTCGCAAATCCTGCCTTGCTTGTCCGAACGGCCAACGCCACGTAGAAACCTCCCAAAAAATGCCGGGCCCCGGTATGACACCGGGGGCCGAAGTACTTTTTCGAAGCGAAATGCTTAGTTCCGCATTCAGGAAGCCGCCGCCGGACTGTTCAAGACGTGGCGAACGGTGATCCAGCCGGGCTTTTCCGGGAGGCTTGAGACCAAGCTTTAGCTACGATACTGGATCTGGCCGGTAGCCTTACCCCAGAGATCGTTGAAGTCGACCTTGCCTGGATTGGCGCGGTAGCCGGCGACCGTATCCTTGGTAACAATGATGGCGGTCCCGTAAAACTCCCGGTGCTCCTTAGGTTCTTTGGCAATGTCGATCTTGCCGGTCGCTACCGCATAGGGGATCGCCAAGCCCATGCCGCCGGTCCACATCGGGTCCCATGCGACTGTTCCCGCGAATTCCCCGGCCTCGACCGCCGCGACCGCCGCCTCGATTCCGTCCAGGCCGACGACCTGAACCTTGCCTGCAAGGCCGTTCTGCCGCAACGCCTCGAGCGCACCCACGCCCATGCCGTCATTGGCGGCGAACACTCCCTTAATCTCGTCGCCGAAGCGCGTGATCCACGCCTGCATGATCTCGAACGCCTTCTGCTCGTTCCAATCCGCCGGCTGAAAGTCGAGCAGCTTGACCTTGCCGCCCGAAGCTTCGATCGCCTGGTCGAGACCGAGTTTGCGTTCTATGGCCGGCACGTTTGACAAGATGCCGCCAATGGCAACGATACCGCCCTCGCCGCCGAACGACTTGAACAGCGCTTCGGCGATGGTCTTGGCCGCTGGAACGCCGTCGAACGACATATGCGCGACATAGCTGGGATTATGATCCCAGGGATGCAGATCGTCGGGCTTGTTCCATTGGGTCACGACATAGCCGCCGGCCTTCTGGACCTCCTCGACGATGACGCGCGCGTCGGGCGAATCGTTGGGGTCGACATTCAAGATCAGTTTGCCGCCTGTACGCTGCAACAGCGCGCGAATGTCCGACATGCCCTTCTGCGAATTTCCTTCGGTGACGAGTTGCTCATACTTGGCACCAATCGACTTGGCGAACTCCTCGCCGCCCTTGGCGAAGGCCGCGTGATAGGGATTGGCTAGCGAGCGCATGGAATTGGCCAGCGTCCACGTCGTCTCCTCTGCGCGAGCCTGCCGTGCGAACGGCAAACCCAGCGCGCCAGCGGCGCCTAGTCCGGCAGCGCCTTTCAGCAGAGCGCGCCTACTCACACCTGATTTCTGCCAGTCAAACTTTGACATTCAATCCTCCCGATCTCATTTTTCGCACTAACCAGTTACTTTATAGCGCAGCCATTATTAGCGCGCAAGCGGAAACTGGGAAGGGTTCTCCGAGGGGCAGAGCCGACGCGTCCTGAAGCGTCTCCTATGCGGCCTGAGCGACCATCAAGGGCTGTCGGGCCGTGGCCGAGTGCGCTCGGCGGCGGGCGACATTGTTAGCTGCGGCTGGATCGAATTCTCGTCCAAACCAGTCGGCTTGTAACCGTACAGTTACTTCTATACATTGGTCCAACCCGGATAGCTTTTCATGTGAGGAGAGACGATTGCGGCGAGAGCATCTGGATATCAAGACCGAGGGACCAGTCAGGATTTTGACGATGACCGGCAAGCCGCGTCGCGGCAATCCGCTGTCGCGCGAACTCGCCGCCGATCTTGTCAACGAGTTGATTGAGGCCGAGCAAGATGCGTCGATCCACGCCCTCGTGCTTGCCGGAACAGAAACTCACTTTTCAGTTGGTGCGGATTTGGAGGAGGTCAGCCAGATGACCGGGATTGACGCCGTCCTGGCTGATTGGCTTGAACAATTCGACCGCTTCGCCGAAGCCCGCAAGCCGACGATCGCCGCCGTCCGCGGCCATGCAGTGGGTGGTGGTTTCGAACTCGCGCTCTCCTGCGACATCCTGGTGTGCGCCGAAGACGCAAATCTGGCGCTGCCGGAAACCGGCATCGGCGTTATCGCCGGACAGGGTGGAACCCAACGTCTCATCCAGATGGCGGGACGAGCGATCGCCTCGGACTTGATATTGACGGGCCGGTCACTGTCAGGGATGGAAGCGAACGCGCTTGGCATCGCTGCGCGAAGCTGCCCAGCCGACCAGGTCGTCGAGAGCGCCATCTCGATCGGCAAAAGAGTCGCTGAGCGCAGCGCGCCGGCGGTGCGCTTTGCACGCGAAGTGATCCGCGAGGCCGCCGAACATCCGATGCGCCAGTCGCTTAGGATGGAAAGGCTGCTCGCCGCACTTATCCTCGATACGCCGGAACGCAAGCAGCGGGTTTCGGCCTTTCTCAACCGCAAGACAATCAAATCCTAGGATCGAGAGACTTTCACGGTTCTATAAGCTAACTCTGCGACAACAGGATTTATATAAGTGAGGCAGTTGCTTTGACAACAGTGGATCCCGACAAGGCCGAAGTGGTGCCACGCAAGCCCCGCGTGCGCGACGCCGAGGCGACCCAGCGACGTATCCTCGACGCCGCCAAGAAGGAATTCGCCCGCAAGGGACTAGGCGGCGCGCGTGTCGACGACATCGCCGAGCGTGCGAAAGCCAATAAGCGCATGATCTACCACTACTTCGAAAGCAAAGAGAACCTCTTCCAGCGCGTTCTCGAGGAAGCCTATGTCGATATCCGGACTGCGGAACAAAAACTGCAACTCGATCATCTCGAACCGAAGGAAGCGCTGGAACGGCTGGTACGCTTCACGTGGAAATATTATCTCGACAATCCCGAGTTCCTGACGATGGTCAACAGCGAGAACCTGCACAAGGCGCGCCACCTTAAGAAGTCGAAGGTCGTTCAGGTACTCAGCCGGCGGCTGGTGGCCATGGTTGACACCATTCTGGAACGCGGGGCGAACCAGGGCGTATTCAGGAAGGGCATCGATCCAGTCCAATTGAACATCACGATAGCGGCCATCGGCTACTATTACCTCACCAACCGTTTCACCGGTTCAATCATATTTGAACGCGATCTCATGGCGCGAGAGGCCCTCGATACTAGACTTCAGTTCAACATCGACACGATCATGCGCCTGGTCTCCCAATAGCTCATCAGTTGTGCAGTCCCCATCAGCAGCCTGAAAAGCAGTCTCTGCCAGAGAAGCGTTCAGACAAGCAGTTATTGGGTTCCAAGCAGTGCTGGCGAGAGTGACGATCGTTCGGAATCCGTGGTTGATCGGGACGTCAGATCACTGAGTCAATGTGTTCATGCCCAAGCGGGGACAATCACGAGCAGTCACATCCTGCAGACCCCAATTCACGGCCACATCGCTCTAAAATTGACGCACAAGTAACTGATATATATTGCTATTTTTCCCACAGGACAGCCAGAACAGCAACCAACGCAGGATCCTGTGGAACGGGTACCATGTGCGCGTTTCCTCTTAAGGAGCAACTGCGAGAGCCGCCGCCAACCGAAGAAGGCGCTACTTGGATTTTCCCTGCACGATCCGATCGATGATCATGGCGCAAAGCAGAATTGCGAAGCCCGCCAGAAGCCCCTGCCCCACCGCGGCATATTGAAGGGCATTCAAGACATCCTCACCGAGTCCCTTGGCCCCGATCAGCGAGGCAATGACCACCATTGAAAGGCACATCAGAATGGTCTGATTGATCCCTGCCATGATCGAAGGCATCGCAAGTGGCAGGTCCACCCGCGTCAGCAGGAACCATCTCGTGGCGCCATAGGCTTGTGCTGCTTCGCGTATGGCCGGCGGCACGCCTTGCAGGCCGAGCGCCGTCAAACGCACCACGGGCGGTGTGCCGAAGATCAGCGTTGCGATGACCCCGGGCGGCTTGCCGATGCCGAACAGAGCAATCACCGGGATGAGATAGACGAAGGCGGGCATGGTCTGCATGAAATCCAGCACCGGCCGTAGCGCTGTGTACACCCGCGGCCTGCGTCCGCACCAGATCCCGAGGGGGATGCCGATCGCCAGGCAGAGAATCGCCGCGGTGCCCAGTAAAGCCACCGTTTCGAGGCTCTTTTCCCAGAAGCCGAGCACGGCAAGATAGGAAAGCGCGGCAGCCGTGAAGATGGTGACGCGCGGACCTGCCAATTGCCATGCGAGGATGAGAATGATCGCCATCGTCACCGGCCAGGGCATTCCCGCCAGCGCATAGGCGAGGCCGTCGAGCACCAGGGATATCGCGCCGGTGATCGCGCCAAAAAACCCTTCGCCGACACGCGAAATCTCCTCCATCAGCCGATCCAGCCCGGAGGACAGGGCCGCCTGCCAGTCGCGGTTCGCCGGCGCGACGGTGAGCCAGGCAGCGGGTGCCGCAGCGGCGAAGCGATAGGCTGAGAACCCATAAGCCAGGATACAGAAGGCCGCAGCGCATAGCGCCAGCGGGTAATCGAGCCCATGTCGCAGCGTCGGGGTTGATCGCCAGCGGGCAAACCGCCGCTCGAGCATGCGGTTCGCGAGAAGCCCCGTGATCAGTTTGGCAAGAAGCAGCGTGCCTAGTCCCAATCCCGTAAGCAGCGGCGCTTTTTCCTTGGCTACCTGGGCCTGCGACAGAGCGGCGGCCGCGGCCTTCTGCAAAGCCGCCGCAGAGGATTTCAGACCTGCGGCATTGTCCGCTCCTGCCGCTTCCGCGGTCTTGGCCTGCTCGGCGCGGGCATCGGCCTGCTTGGAGAGCCGCTCAGCCCGTGCCTGCTCCACCGTGCCAAGATTGCCGGCAACGCCGACGCCGATCTGAACCACCGCCAGCATTTCAAGGAAAAAGGCGATCCAGAAGAGCACCATGGTGCCGCGGGCTGCAGCCCAGACCGGCCCAAGCAGAGCCGCCGTCACGTTGAATGGCCAGACAGAATTGGATGCACGCCTTATGCGAGCGAACACGTCGATGTAGTAGGCCGGATTCTGGACCGCGAATTCGCGGACAAGGCCTTCTTCCGACGATCGATCGTGCACGACAATCGGCTTGGGAGTCGGATCATGAGCGTTCATGATCATTTGCCCTTTCTCAAGCCCTCAAGAAGGGCCTGCCTGTCGACGATGCCGACGACAACCCCACTGCTGTCCGTTACGGCGAGCGGAGCGGCATCTTGCGCCGCCAGTTCGACGAGTTCGGCCAGCGGCTGCTGCGATGTGACCTTCCGCAATTGGTCGACATCCAGCACTGAGCGATCCCTAGCTTTGAAACTCTCGACAGACTCCATGACACGGCGCGCCGTGATGACCGTCAGGCGGGAAATGTCGGCGACGAATTTTGCCACGTATTCGTGTTTTGGAGCGGTGACGATCTCCTCGGGCGTGTCGATCTGGATGATGACGCCATCCTTCATGATGGCGATGCGGTCGCCGATCCGGATCGCCTCGTCGAGATCATGGGTGATGAAAACGACGGTCTTGCCCATCGATCGCGAGAGGGCCAGGAATTCGTCCTGAAGCTGACGCCTTATCAGCGGATCAAGCGCTGAGAATGGCTCATCCATCAACAGGATCGCCGAGTCCGCAGCCAATGCGCGGGCCAATCCGACGCGCTGTTGCATGCCGCCCGAAAGCTCGTGGCAATAGCGATCGCCCCACCCCGAAAGATTGACCTTGGCAAGCGCTGCCTCGGCAGCGTCGAAGCGACGCTGCTTGTCTGCCGCCTGTATTTCCAGGGGCAGAGCAACGTTGTCGCGAACGGTCCGGTGCGGAAGCAGACCGAAGCTTTGGAACACCATTCCGATCTTGCGGGATCGCAGGGCTCGTAATTCGGCCGGTGTTTTGGCCAGGATGTCTTCGCCGTCGACGAAAATCTTGCCGGCCGACGGCTCGAGAAGACGGTTGATGTGGCGGATCAGCGTCGATTTTCCGCTGCCCGACAGTCCCATCACACAGAAGATTTCACCTGGGGCGACCGAGATGCTGACGTTGGCCACTCCCACCACGCAGCCGAAGCGCTTGACCACTTTGTCCTTGTCAAGTTGCTCGCTCAGGATGGCTGTCATCGCCTCCGGCGCGCGGGCGCCGAAGACTTTCCAGACATCCTTCATGACGATGGCGGCGGGACCGGCGGCGACGTCCACGTCTATCGCTCCCGCCCGCCAGTCATGGCCCGCGCGACGATCAGTGGCCGAACCACTTCGCCACATCCGCGGGATGGGCCTTGATCCACTCCTTGGCCACATCGTCGGCCGGCTTCTTGTCGACGATGATTGCATACGCCCATTTGCTGATATCGTCCGGGTTGAGGCTGATGCGCTCCAGCGCGGCGGTCAGGTCCGGCTGGCGCTGCGCGAGCGAGGCAGCATAGGCGACGTGCACCGTGGTGTCAGCATAAGCCGAAGAGACTTTCGACTTTTCGAACCATTGTGGATCGTCGGCCGGTTGCACGACGACAAATTTTGCCGGATCGTTTTTCGGCTCGGTCAGGAAGGCGAGCTTGTAGCGGGCGAAATTCTGGTGCGGGCTATAGCAATAGCCGACCCATGGCTTGTCGGCCTTCGCGGCGCGGTCGAGCGAAGCCGCCGCCACCGCTTCGTCAGTCACCTGCAGGTCGAAGAAATCGGCAAAGCCGTAATCGCGGGCGCGGACCTTCTCGATGTTGGTCGACTGCCAGCCCGATGCGCCGATCCAGATTTCGCCCTTGCCGTCACCATTGGTGTCGAACAGCTTGGCATTGTCGGGGTTGGCGAGATCGGAGACGTCCTTGATGCCGTATTTGTCGACGGTGACCTGGGTCACGCAGTAGCCTTGTTTGGCCTCGTAGCCGTTCTGCGCGAGTTTTACCGTGCCGGCGTCTTTGACGTATTTGTCGACGAGGCCCTGCTGGTTCGGCAGCCAGACATCGGGCCAGATGTCGACCTCGCCCTTGTTGCGATCCATCGCTTCCCAGATCACCGGAACGGCGGTGGTGGTCACCGTCGAAACCTCCAGGCCCAGCTCCTGTTCGGCGGCATTCTTGATGAGGTTCATGACCGCCGTCGCGGTGGCATAATTCGGATCTGGCATCGTGACGTCCGCGGCCAGTGCCGAGGACACAGGTGCCAGCAGCAGGACGCCGAGGGCCGTTTCGAGAAGATAGCGTTTCATGATGTTCCCCAATCGAGTTGCGCTGATTTCGTTCAGTCTGACCATCAGGTTAGCGGAACATCCAGCCAATCCATCCCAAATTTCCTCGCATTAGGAAAAACGATGATGCACATTAGGCGGCAAACATATGGCTCCCGAATTTTCGTGGTTGGCCCTCAACTTCGACAGGCAAGAGCCTGCGAAGAATGAGCCGAACGGTGTCGCGCGGTGCAAACAATGGCGCCGCAGCGGCCAGGATTGGCGGACCTCACGGCTTGATCAGATCACGAGCTTCGGCGTCATGGTATGACTTGTGGCCGCGATAATATTGCAGGCTGGAATCCTGCCATGGCTGATAGTCCCAAGGGGTAATCTTGCCTGTGCTCAGCGCCTTGTAAACCAGCCGTCTCCTCCTTTGGCTCACCAGGATTTCGCCCTTCAGCTTGTCCATGTCCCAACGCCGCTCGACCTCGCTAAGCATGTCGGCCAGTACGTGGCTGTGCCCGAGGCTATCGGCAAGATCGTGCAGTTCGTCGGGATCGGCAGCCATGTCGAACAGCTGTGGCGGGTCATGTTCGACATAGGTCAGTTTGAAGCGACCCTTGCGCAGCATCACGTAGGGTGCTGCCACGCCCTCCGACATCAGTTCGCTGACCGCGACACGGTCGTTGCTGTCGTTCTCAAGCAGCGGCAACAGGCTGTGGCCATCTGGGATATCGGGATAGCCATCCCAATTGGCGCCGCCGGCGATTTCCACCAGCGTCGGAAGGATGTCGATCAACGCCGCGTTGGCGTTGATGCGTTTGCCTTCGGGAATCCCGGGGCCAGCCATGATCAACGGAACGCGCGATGACCAATCGTAGAAGCTCATCTTGTACCAGAGCCCGCGCTCGCCCAACATATCGCCGTGGTCGGCCAGGAAGATGACGATCGTGTTGTCGGCGAGCTTCGATCGCTCCAGGCCATCCAGCACCTCGCCGACGCGTTCGTCGACATAGGAGACGCTTCCGTAGTAGGCATGGCGGGCGTTGCGCACATGCTCGTCTTCTACGCCGAACTCGCCTCGGTCATATTGCTCCCACAGCCGCCGGGAGTGCGGATCACGCTGCTCCGGCGCGATGAACGGCACGCGCGGCATATCGATCGCGTCATGATCATAGAGATCCCAGAAGCGCTTCGGCGTTACGTAGGGATCGTGCGGGTGGGTAAACGAGGCGACCAGCAGGAACGGCCGGTCGTCAGCGTCGCGCGCCTGGTCGAAGAGCCAGCGCCGCGCATTGTGGGCAACCTCCTCGTCGTAGTCTTGCTGCAGGGCTCGCTCGGCGACGCCGGCATTGCTGACATTCTTCATGTCGTGGAACCAGTCCATGGTGCGCCATGGATCGTCCCAGTCGGCCGTCCAGTTGAAATCGGCCGGGCAGATGTCGGTGGTGGTCCGCTCCTCGAAGCCGTGCAACTGGTCGGGGCCGATGAAGTGCATCTTGCCTGACAGGCACGTTCGATAGCCAAGCACGCGCAGATAGTGCGCAAAGGTCGGGATGTCGGAGGGGATTTGCGCCGCGTTGTCCCAAGCCTGGATGCTGGAGCACAGCCGCCCGGTCATCAGCGCCAGCCGCGCCGGCGCGCATAGCGGAAAGCTGGAGTAGAAATTGTCAAAGACCGCGCCGCGCTTGGCAATACGGTCGAGATTGGGAGTCTTGACGAGACCGTGACCATAGACAGGAAGTGCTGCGGCCCCCAGCTGATCGGCCATGAGTATGAGGATATTCGGCTTTCGACCATTCATAGCTGACACCTCGTGCTGCACTATCAAACTGGTTTTCGCCTTTACAAAATGTCGCGCTCAGAAATACGCCTGATCCGGCTCACTCGCCTTGCGACCGGCGATGAAAGCCTGGAGCGCTTCGTCGATTGCCGGATCGAGGCCGGGATCCTGATACTCATCAAGCAGCCGTTTCCATTGACGGTTGGCCCGCTGTGCGGCGTCGAGCCGTCCATCCTCGTTCCACTGTTCAAAGGAATTGTTGTCGCTGCTGGTGGACCGGTAGAAGGCCGAGAGGAAGTTGGACTGCGTGTGCGCGCTGCCCAGGAAATGCGATCCTGGTCCCACTGCTTCGATCGCCTCCATCGCCTGCGCATTGACAGACAGATCGATGCCCTCGAAAAGGCTGGCGACCTTGCCGCAGAGATCGGCGTCGATGACCGTTTTCTCGAAGCCGGTGACCAGCCCGCCTTCCAGCCAACCGGTTGCGTGGTTGATCACATTGGCGCCGGCAAACATCGACATCAGGATGCCCCACGTTCCCTCCTGCTCGGCCTGCGCATCGGGCAGCTTAGAAGCCGACAGTGAGCCGACGGTGTGGAACGGCACGCCAACGCGACGTGCGAGTTGCCCGCAGGCGAGCACCATCTTGCCCGCCTCCGGTGTCCCAAAGGTCGGCGCACCGCTCTGCATCGAAATGGTGCTGGCAAAGCTCCCCATCAGGCAGGGAGCTCCGGGGTTGATCAGTTGCACGAGCGAGAGACAGGCGAGCGCTTCGGCCAGCACCTGCGCCAGAGTGCCGGCGACCGTGCAAGGGCTCATCGCGCCGGCCAGTGTCCAGGGCGTGCAGGCGACCGGCTGGTTGTTGCGGGCATAGACCTTCAACGAACCGGACATGTTGGCGTCGAGCACAAGCGGTGCATTGGTGTTGGCGACATTGTAGAGCACGGCGTTGTTGGCGACGAACTCGTCGCCGAAGACGATCTTGGCCATGTCGACCGCGTCCTGCGCTCGCTTGGAGCCGATGAACGCGCCCATGAAGGCGCGGTCCGAATGACGGATGTGCGTATAGAGCATATCGAGATGGCGCTTGTTGGCCGGCAGATCGACAGGCTCGCAGACAACGCCGCCTGAATGATGCAGGTGCGGGATCATGTGATGGATCTTCACCAGGTCGCGGAAATCATCGATGGTGGCATAGCGCCGGCCCCGGTCGAGATCATGGACGAAAGGCGGTCCCCAGGATGGGCACAAAACGGTGTTGTCGCCGCCGATCATGACCGTGTTTGCGGCGTTGCGGGCGTGCTGCTTGAATTGGGAGGGTGCGGTGGCGCGGATGATCTTGCGGCACATGCCTGGCTCGAAGCGCACCCTCGTGCCTTGCACGTCTGCGCCAGCGTCGCGGAAGATATCGAGGATCTCGGGATCGTCATGGAACTCCATACCGATTTCCTTGAGCAGCCGGTCGGCGTTGGCCTCGATCAGGCTCAAGCCTTCCTCGTCGAGGATGTTGAAGGTGCCGATCCTGCGATTGATGTAGGGACGGCGCGGCGCCTGCTGCGCGAGACGCTGGCCTTGCCTTCCGGCCCGGCCGCCGGTTCGCGGGGCGGGAGCTTCGGTGGTGATCGTCGCGTCCTTTTCCATTTTCGTCTCCGAGATCAGGCAGGCGTGAAGGCAACCGGTTCGGCGGCGTGGACCCCGCGAAGCCGCAGATTGCCCGGATCGTAAGGAGCGGCCAGGAGTTCTCGTGCCGCCAGCTCCTTGCCGAGGATCGAGACGGTGAGATGTTCAGCCACGACACCGGGCCGCAGATAAGCAAGAGCAATGGTCTTGCCAGTGCGGAAGCCGTGGGCGCCGGA
Organism: Mesorhizobium norvegicum; assembly: GCF_004919685.1. Classification (GTDB taxonomy): domain Bacteria; phylum Pseudomonadota; class Alphaproteobacteria; order Rhizobiales; family Rhizobiaceae; genus Mesorhizobium; species Mesorhizobium norvegicum. The sequence goes on from NZ_SMYZ01000088.1 coordinate 74,424, forward strand.
GGTAACGATCCCGACTGGCCGGCCCGCCTGCATCACCGCATGGGCATAGAATGGCAGCCTCTCGGCGTCATCGATTTCGAGAAGGACCATTTTCCAAGAGCCATCGCCTATGCGGGCGAGCATGGCCTCGCGACCGACGAACGCCCGCCCTTCCGCTTTGACCAGGGCGTCCAATCCAGCTTCCAGCGGCGTTCGCTCCGTGGTTAGATCGGCGCCCCAGGCGCGATAGCCCTTCTCCAGCCGCATCGCGTTCAGGGCATAGATGCCGAACGGACGCAGATCGAAACGCCGGCCAGCCCTGGTGATCGCATCGTAGAGTTTTCCGAACTGGGCAAGCTGGACATGAAGCTCCCATCCAAGTTCGCCGGCATAGGACACTCTGAGCGCGGCCGTCTTGATGCCGGCTACCCGGATGATCTGGGCTGAAAGCCAGGGGAACGCCGAATTCGACAGATCAGCTTCGCTGAATGTTTCGAGGAGGTCGCGGGCGCGAAGGCCCATGATGCCAAGCACGCCACGCTTTACCGTGACGTTTTCGATCGTCACTCCCGGAAAGGCAACGGCGCGGGTGCGCAGCAGATCCTCGTCATGCCGCTCCGCCAGTGCAGCGCTGGTCAAGTAGAACCAGTCGTCGCTGAGACGGGTCACGGTGAACTCCGATGCCACGCCGCCCTTGGCCGTCAGCACATGGACGAGGCCGATGCGGCCCTGACGCGTCGGCGGCCGATTGGCGCCAAGCGAGGCCATGAACGCGCTGGCGCCAACGCCACCGACCTCAAACTTGGAAAACGCGGAAAGATCGATGGCGCCGACGCCATCGCGCACGGCAAGACACTCGCCGCGCACCGCGTCGAACCAGCCAGGCTTGCGAAAGGTCAGCGGTGGATGACGGTCGGCGTCGGCGCCGGCGAACCAGTTCGGCCGCTCCCAGCCATAAGCAGCACCCAGTACGGCGCCCTGGCTTTTCTGAAGGTCGAGCGCTGGCGTGGTGCGGCGCGGACGTCCGGCTTCGCGTTCCTCATTGGGGAAGTGAATGCCGAACTGCAAGCCGAACCCTTCGACCGCCTTGTCGATGCGATAGTCGCGGTCGGCATAGTTGCCGAAGCGGCGCGGATCAATGGCGAGTGCATCGCGCGGCGGCGCGCCGTCCACGATCCAGTCAGCGAGGAAACTGCCGGCGCCACCGCCTTCCATCACCCCCATGCTGGAGCCGGTCAGCAGCCAGGCGTTGCCGAGGCCGAAGGCCGGACCGACCAGGGGATTGGCATCGGGCGTGAAGGTAATCGGACCATTGACCACCGTCTTGATCCCGGCATTGGCGAGCGCCGGAACGCGCTCCATTGCCAGCGCAATGATATGCTCGACACGGTCCAGGTCGGGTGGCAGCAACTCCATGCCGAATTCGGGCGGCACCCCGTCGACCGCCCAGGGCTGGGCCGACTGTTCGTAAGGGCCGACGATGTAGCCGTCGCGTTCCTGGCGCAGATACCAACTCTCTTCCGGATCGCGGATGATCGGCAGTTCCTTGTCGCCGGCAGCGATACGATCGGCGATCTCGGAAACCGTGTCGGTGACGACATATTGGTGCAGCATCGGCACGACCGGCAGGTCGAGACCCATCATGGCGCCGATCTCGCGACACCATGTGCCTGCCGCATTCACAACATGCTCGGCGACAATGTCGCCCTGTATCGTGCGGACAAGCCACTCGCCGGATGGCTTGCGTTCGATCGCCAGGACCGGGTTGTGACGAACAATTTCGGCGCCGTGCGAGCGCGCACCGGCCGCCATCGCGTTGGTCGCCAGTGTCGGATCGACATGGCCGTCATTGGGCTCGTAGATCGCGCCGATGATGCCCTCCGTCAGGCAGAGCGGATAGATCTCCTTGAGTTCGCCAGGGCTCAAAATATGAAAATCGTGGCCGACGAAGCGGCCAAGCCCCTGCACATGGCGGAACTCATCCATGCGGTCGCGTGAGCGGGTGATGCGCAAGGCGCCGCTCGGGTGAAAACCGGTCGGCAGGTCGGTCTCGGCGGTCAGGATTTCGCGATAGAGCCGCACGGAATGCGAGCGCATCTCCATGATCGTCGCATTGTGAGCGAAATGCGTGCAAAGCCCGGCGGCGTGCCATGTGGATCCCGCGGTCAGCTCATGCTTTTCGACGAGAACGACGTCGCTCCAGCCGCGCTTGGCGAGGTGATAAAGCAGGGAAACCCCCATGGCGCCGCCGCCGATGACGACGACGCGGGCATGCTGTCTCATGGGTTCTTCTCCGTGTATCCGCGCATCCGCGTTCCCGTTGGATCATAGGGCGGCTTGTCGAGCGCCCGCAGTGTGTAGCGCGTGCCGGCCACCGCGATCTCATAGCTGGAAGCCAGCAATTGCGCCTTGGTCTCGCCCGGCTCGCAGGCGACGTAGCCAAGGGCAAGGCTCAAGCCTGTTCGAAAACCGAGACCGCCCGAGGTCGTCAATCCGGCAAGCTTGCCGTTTCGATAAATCGGCTCATCGTGAAGCAGAAGCGGGTTGGCGCCATCGACCGCGAAATGCATCAGCCGGCGCTTCACGCCCTCGGCCTTTTGCTTCAGCAGAGCGTCACGACCGATGAAATCATCATTCTGCCAGGAGACGGCGAACGACAGACCCGATTCCAGCGGCGTGTCCTTCGGCCCGATGTCATGGCCCCAATGGCGATAGCCCTTTTCCAGGCGACAGCCGTCCAATGCGTAATGACCGCAACATCCGAGACCGTGGGTTGCGCCTGCCTGCATGATCGTGGCGAGCAGGCTCTCCGCGCATTCGACGGGAACATAGAGCTCGAACCCCAATTCGCCGACGAAGCTGACACGCGTCGCCCGAACATTGACCATGCCGATGTCGATGCGGCGCGAGGTCGAGAACGGAAACGCGGCGTCCGAGAGATCGTCATCGCTCAGGCTCTGAAGCAGCTCTCGCGAGCGCGGTCCCATGACGCCGAGAACGGCCTCCGATGACGTCGCGTCGAAGGCCGAAGCATCGAGACCGAATTCCTGCGTTTGGCGCTGGATCCAGGCAAGATCCTTCAGCCTGGTCGCGGCGCCGGAAGTCACCCGGAATCTGTCCTCGCCAACCCGCGTGACCGTCACGTCCGCTTCGATGCCACCGCGCGCGTTGAGCATCTGCGTGTAGACGGCTTTCCCTTCCGCGACATCGGTAGTGTTGGCGCAAAGCCGCTTCATCAGCCTCGCAGCGTCTCGACCGTAAACGTCGAGCTTGGTGAAAGGCGACAGCTCGAACAGGCCGACTCCCTGGATCATGCGGGTGACTTCCGCTTTGGCCGCGCCCCACCATTTCTGGGCGCCAAAGGAATAGCCGCCTTTCCGCTCGGTCTCGTCCTTGCCGAACCAGAGCGGACGTTCCCACCCTGTCGGCGCACCGAACACGGCGCCAGCATCTGCAAAGACGCTGTGAAAGACCGAACGCCTGATACCACGCCCCGCGGTCGCCTGCTTGTAGGGCCAATGCATGCGGAAGAGATCGGCGACCGCTTCCTCCATTCTGGCGCCGACAAAAGACCGCGAGGCGGCAGAGCGATCGAAGCGGGCGATGTCGAGCGCCCATAGATCAAGGCCGGGTTCGCCGTCGACTATCCACTCGGCCATGGCCTTGCCGACACCGGCCGACGACATCATGCCGGTGGAGTTGAAGCCGGCAGCGACATGGAAGCCGCGCAGATATGGTGACTCTCCCATCAGCGGCCGCGTGTCGGGCGTAAAACTCTCGGGGCCGTTCATGAAGTGCCTGATGCCGGTTTCCGAAAGAGCCGGCAGAAGTTTCAGCCCGGCCGACATGAACGGCTCGAACTGATCCCAGTCCTCCGGCAATTCGAGGAACGGCCTGTTCCCCGCCGGTCCGCGAACGTCGAAGATCTTGGCATTCGGCTCGAATCCACCCAGCACGAGCTTGCCGGAATCGCCTTTGATGTAGATACCCTCGTCGAGGTCGCGCACGATCGGAAACGGAACCTGAAGGCCCGCAATCGGCTCGGTCACCACATACATGTGCTCGACGGCCTGCAGCGGCACCGGGACGCCGGCAAGTGCGCCGATGTCGCGCGCCCAGGCGCCGGCACAGTTCACGACCGTCTCGCAGTCGATTGTGACGCCGGAAGCCAGCTTGACGCCGGCGACCCGGCCATTCTTTGTCACGAAGCCTGAGCAGGCCGCTCCCTCCAGGAGGCGAATGCCCGCAGCACGCGCACGCTTGGTATAGGCGGCGCAGATGTCGACCGGGTTGGCCTGACCGTCTTCGTCCACCCACAGCGCGCCCTCGATGCCGTCGACGACAATTCCGCGCACGCGCTCCGCCACGCTGGCTTGATCGACGATCTCAACCGTCAGGCCGCAAACATCGCCCATATGCGCGATGCGCTTCAGTTCATCCATTCTCTCCAGCCGCCGCGCCAGCCACAGACCGCCCGTGCGCCTGTAGCCGGACGCCTGTCCGGTCAGTTCCTCCAGGCGCGGAAACAGCTCGGTCGCATATTGCGCGAGCCTCGTCAGGTTGAGGCTAGCGCGCAGCGGGCCGACTATGCCGGCCGCATGCCAGGATGTGCCGCTGGTCAGTTGATGGCGCTCCAAAAGGATGACGTCTGTCACCCCGCGTTCGGCGAGATGATAGGCAATGCCCAGGCCAATGACGCCGCCGCCAATGATCACGATGCGTGCGCTGTCATTCACCAGGCAAGTACCTTTGTTGGATCCAATGCCGCGATCTTTTCCGGCAAGCCTCTTGCACTCAACCGAATTTTTGCAACATTAGGAAAACTTATGGAGCCGTTGCGAACTGGAGTTGACGGGTGAAGAGCGGCAGTTTCGATTTCAACCTGTTTCGATCCATCGAGGTCTTTGCGGCTGTCGTGGAGACAAGGCACGTCACCCAGGCGGCGCAAATGCTAGGCATGACGCAGTCCGCGGCTTCCCAGCATCTGAAGAATCTGGAGACGGCGCTGGGGGTCATCCTGATCGATCGCAATCTGCGCCCGATCGAACTGACCAAGGCGGGCATTGCATTGCATCGCCGCGCCATCGTCATCCTGGCGGAGGTCGAGGGCCTGCGCACCGACGCGCGCCGGGTCAATGCCGCGCCGCTGCCGCTGCTGCGTGTCGCGCTTCTGGCCTCGATTGCAACGACACTGGCGCCCGCACTTTCCGTGCTCGCCCGAAAGACCTTCGGGATTCCCGAGCTCAGCCTCTTTGCCGGCCTGGCGACCGATCATGTCGCCTTGCTGCGCGCTCGACGTGCTGACCTTGCCGTCACCTCCGGCGAGCTGTTCGAGATCGAGGGGCTGACGCGTTATCCGATCATGACGGAGAAGTTTCTACTAGTGACGCCGAAAGGTTTTGCCGGCGATGTCGGCGACATCGTCAAGCTCTCCAAGAAACTGGCCTTCGTGCGGTTTTCCCGGGAGACGCCGGTCGGTCTGCGAGTTGACCAGCATTTGAGCCGGCTGCGCATCGAAATCCCTCGCACCATGGAGGGCGACCGCTCCAGCGTGGTGATGGCGCCTGTCGCAGCCGGGATGGGTTTTGCCATCCTGACACCCACCCTGCTTATCGATGGGTTGGCGGAAGGCATGGAGATCGACGTGCACGCTCTGCCGTTCACCGGGCTGTCGCGTAACATCCTGCTCGTCGCGCGCGAACGCGAACTCGACAATATTCCAGAAGCCTTTGCAGCACGTACGGCCGAAGTCCTGGCGGACGCCATCGACAGGCGGCTACCCAATCTGCCTCCCGATTGTTATGTCATCGACCGCCCGGCGGAGCATGACTAATCGGCTCCATCATTTATCCTGATGAGCGCATTTGCCCGGTGCGCGAGCCTCACATTCAGTGTTCAATCTCCGCGAATTTCCCAAAGACAGGAGGTGGGCATGAATGCTCCTCACGTTCATTCGAATCTGGAGGTCGACTGGTCGACTGAGGCCATCGTCCAACGGCGGAACCGCTTCTATTCGGCTTCGCAGCGAAAGTTCGTTCCCTACAAGGAGCCGCTCATCCTCAAGCGCGGCAAGGGCCAGTATGTCTGGGACGAGAAAGACCAGAAATATATCGATCTGCTCGGCATGAACCTCTGCATTTCGGTCGGGCATGCGCATCCCCAGGTCGTCAAGGCCGCCACCGAACAACTGGCGGAACTGACGCACTGTACGACGATGTTCTACCATCCGGTTCCCGCCCAATATGCGGAGGAACTAGCCGCGACGATGCCTGCGGGTCATGACTGGGTGGTGCATTTCACCAACAGCGGAGCTGAGGCGATCGATCTCGCTCTGCTCATGGCGCGCACCTATACAGGCAACATCGACATGCTCGCGCTGGCCTCGAGCTATCACGGCGCAACATTCGGAGCGCAATCCGTCACCGGAATATCGGGATTTCGTCATCCTGTGCCACAGCTCGGCGGGGTGACGTTTGTAGCCGAGCCGAACCAGTATCGCGGCATTCACGGCGAAGGCGTCGAGCCTTATTTGAATGAGGTTGAGCGCGCCATAGCCAGTTCGACCAGCGGCAGACTCGCCGGTATGATCGTGGAACCGGTCCAAGGCTATGGTGGCATCGTGCCGATGCCCGATGGCTACATTTCCGGCGCTTTCGAGCGAGTCCGCGCAGCCGGTGGTGTTTGTATCATCGATGAAGTGCAATCCGGCGTCGGACGCACTGGCGATGCCTTTTGGGCGTTCGAATCTCACGGCGTCATTCCCGACATCGTCGTTGTCGCCAAAGGCGTCGGCAATGGCATCCCACTCGGCGCCGTCATTGCCAAGCGGGCGGTCGCCGAATCTATGGCGGATAAATTCCTCTTCCATACTTACGGCGCCAATCCTGTCGCCTGCGCCGCCGGGCGCGCGGTGCTCAAGGTCATCCGCGAAGAGAGACTGCAGGAGAATGCGCGCGTGGTCGGCGCAGCGCTCAAGGCGAGACTGGAAGATCTCAAGAACCACTCACCCCTGATCGGTGACATCAGAGGACAGGGCCTGATGCTGGCAATCGAACTGGTGAAGGACGGCGCGACGAAGGAACCGGCACCAGAAGCGGCAATTGCAGTCTTCGAAGAAACCCGGCGCAACGGCCTCGTTGCGAGCCGCTCCGGTCCCTACAGAAACGTCATCAGGATGTGCCCGCCGCTTTGCTTGTCGATGGCGGACGTCGATGATGTGATGGATCGATTTGTCAGGAGCTTCCAAAGTATCACGGCTTGATGATCAATTGTCCGCCTTCGCCCGGCAGGCTGTTCAAGATGGCGCTGTCACCCGTCAGATATCCCGGTCACTGATCGGCAGTCTCGGGAGGGACAAATCGATCTCCGTGTCTGCGGGTCCGCACGGACGCGCCGCTGGAAAAGGCGTCTCCGCCAAAGCCGCAGAGAAGTTGTTCAGCGGTTCCGGGGGCGCTGCGAGACGGATGTGCGTTCCGAATCCGTGGTTGATCGGGACGTCAGGGTACTGAGCAAATGCGATCATGCCCAAGCGTGGAAGATCACAAATGGTCACTCGATACATGCCCCAGTTAACGGCACCACCTCTCCAGAGTCGCATTGCAAGTGATTGATAAATAACATGAATGTATTCACAGTGGCTTGATGCACAATGATCCCGCTCGATACCCCACTGGCACGAGCCGTCACGCAAGGTCATCCGCTGTAACATCAGTAGTTTGATTCACGGGCTTAGGCGCCCTTGGCGAACTCCCTGCCACTCTGAGTGGGCGATGAACCATCAAATCTGACACATCTCCTTCCCATTGGTCTAGGGCCTGTTGACCGAGCGTCCAAAATGCCGACTACGACCAATCGCGCACGATTTCAGGCGCCCATCCGCGACTCATTCCTGCCAGCAGAATGATCCGCTCAATGCTTCCGCCCCATGTCCTTGCTTCCGGCCCATGTCCTTTCGAGCCATTTCAAGCCCTTTCGAATCCGGCCGGCGACTTCCTTCTGCTTAAAGTGCGCGACGCCCGCTGTTCTCCGCGCACCTGTTTTCAGGCGCAAGCTGAGCAAATCCGGAAGCGGGGTCAGAATTAAGGTCAGCCTTAACGCAGAACGCATCGATTATGAATCGACGGCAACGGACATCCTATTCTAAATTCGGACAATAGTAATCACACAGACGATTGGGGTGAGTTTACGTTCTTACGCAAGCGACGACGACGTCAACTCAAAGTGAAAACTACACAAGGATGGACGTACTAATGTCCAATAATACGACAACAGATTTTTTACAGACTCCTTCATTAATTCTTGATGAAACAAGGATGTCGAGGAACATATCTCGCCTATTGAGCAGGATTGAATCTAAGAACGTCACGTTTCGTCCACACATGAAGACGGCGAAGTGCATAGAAGTTGCCAGGCGAGTAATGACGAGCCACAGAGGCCCGATCACTGTGTCGACGCTCAAGGAGGCCGAACAATTTGCTGACGCCGGCGTGCGTGACATCCTCTATGCTGTCGGAATTGCACCCAACAAGCTCGAAGCGGTCATGGCCCTCCGGGCAAAGGGGGTCGATCTTTCGATCCTCGTCGATAGCATCGCACAGGCCGAGGCCGTCGCGGCAAAGGCCCGGCTCGAGCGCGATCCGATTCCGGTCCTGATCGAGATCGACGCCGATGGCTATCGCGGTGGCGTGCCCGCGGATGAGACCGAGACAGTGCTCGCAGTGGGGCGCGCCTTGCATGAGGGCGGCGCAGAACTACGCGGTATTCTCACCTATTCCGGCGCCACATATGAGTGCCGCGAGGTGGACGAAATTAGGGCCGTCGCCGAGCGGGAGCGGCGAGCCGCTACACGGAGCGCAGAACTCCTGCGCAATGCCGGCCTGCCCTGCCGAATCGTCAGTGTCGGCTCGACGCCAACAGCCCATTTCTCTCGTGACTTCACGGGCGTGACGGAAGTGCGCGCTGGCGTTTTCGCGTTCTTCGACCTGGTTATGGCCGGCCTCGGTGTCTGCTCGGTCGATGACATCGCGTTGAGCGTGCTTGCGACTGTCATTGGTCATCAGCATGACCGCGGGCGGATTCTGGTAGATGCCGGGTGGATGGCGATGTCACGTGATCTCGGCACCGCAGGCCAGCGTGTCAGCCAGGGCTATGGCGTCGTCTGCAACCTCGACGGCGAGATCATTCCCGATGTCATCATGAGCGGAGCGAGCCAGGAGCATGGGATCCTTTCGCTACGGCCGGACAGCCGCGGGGTGTTGCCTGACCTTCCCATCGGCTCGATGGTTCGGATCCTGCCAAACCACGCTTGCGCCACAGCGGCGCAGCATCTTCGCTACAATGTCGTATCAAAAGGCTCCCGCGAGGTCACCGCCGTGTGGGACCGGTTCTCGGGATGGTGATATGAGCACTTTAACCAGGATCCAGACGGCGGATGCGCCGACGCCGACCGGTCATTATTGCCAGGCCACGGCACATGGGGACCTCGTATTCGTCTCCGGACAGTTGCCGGTGCGTCCCGACGGCGGCGAGAGCGACAGAAGCTTCGAGGCTCAGGTGCGCCAAGCCCTGAGCAATCTTTTCGCAATTCTGCGGGCCGCCGGGAGCAGTCCTGAGCAGGTGCTCAAAGTGACCGTTTTTTTGGTCGGCATCGAGAAATGGCCGATCTTCAACCATCTGTTCGGCGAAGTATTTAGCGAAGTCCGTCCGGCGCGTTCGGTCGTGCCGGTGCCTCACCTCCATGACGGCTACCTCATCGAGATCGAAGCCATCGCCATCCGGACTGCCGAACGTAGCAATGCCACCCCATCGAAGGCGAGCATGGGAGGTCAAGACAGACCCTGACTTCGCCCGAATGAAGCCGAAGCATGTCGGCAGCGACCAAAAAAGAAATCAACATCCAGAGAGGTTGAAATGAGAAAGCACCATCATCTTGCCACCGCCGCCCTTGTATCGATCTTGGCCCTCGGGGCCGGTGTCGCAAGTGCCGCCGACGGCTACAAAGTGGTTTCCGGGCCGGGCTATTTGCCTGACTGCTTCACGCCCTTCCCCAAATCGGCATTCTTTCAATGGGCAAAGAAGCCGGGACCCTACCGTATCGCACTGGTAAACGGCTTTGTCGGCAACACATGGCGCATCCAGATGATCAAGAACGCGAAGGGATACGCGAGCGAACCTGGCGTTAAGGATCAGATCAAGGAATTCGCTGCCATCAGCACAGGAACGGACGTCGCCGCCCAAGTCGCCGCAGTCGACAACTACATCAACCAGGGGTTCGATGCGATCCTGACGGACGCGGTGAGCCCCGCCGGCATTGCGCCCGTTATCCGGCGCGCCAATGCGGCCGGCGTCGTCATGATCAATTTCGACAACAGGGCGGATTCCAACAAGATCCTCCAGGTCAATGTCGACACCTTCGAAATGGGTCGCATCCAGGGCCGCTGGATGGTCGATAATGTGAAACCGGGCGGCAGGATCCTGGAAGTGCGCGGTTTGCAAGGTACGGGTGCGGATCGCGATCGTAGCAAGGGCTTCCACGAGATCGTCGATAGTAGCGGGAAGAACTACGAGGTTATTCAAGTCGTCGGAAATTGGGACTCAGGTACCTCGCACAAGGTGACTGCTGACGCCATCGCGGTCTATGGCCACTTCGACGGTGTGGCGAACCAGGGCGGCTCGGACGGGTCGCTGCAGGCCCTGCTGGACGCGAAACATCCAATGATTCCGATCGCCGGCGAGGGCGAGAACGGCTTCAATCAGATGTGCGCGGAGCACGAGGCCGAGGGGTTGAAATGTCTCGCCGTTGCGGCCCCGCCCGCCATCTCTTCCGTGGCGATCAAGGCAGCGTTGTCGGCGCTGCAGGGTGAGGTAATGCCACAGGATATCGCCTTGCCTTTGCCGGTCACGAAGGCGCCGAACTTCAAGCAGGGCATAAGCTTCTTCCCTGAACTCGGCAGCGGCTTCTTCCCCGACAACACGTTTCCAGCCTGCAGTGTCGACCAGAGCACCGAGGAGATCATGAAGCAGGTCGTCGAATGAGCAATTCGGTCCGTGGGCGGGCTTTGCCTTGGCAGTGCCCGCCCGAACGGGGAGACGGCGGATACGAAATCCCAAGGCGCACCTCGCACCGCATGAGCGGCGGGCGCCTGCACTGTCGCCTTGTTCACAACCCTTGCGCTGGGGCATGCCGCGGACGCATCATTGTCCGGTCATTCGGGTCTCGTGGCGCACATCTTTGGTGCAGCCATAGTGTTCGGAGCTAGCACGCCCATGTCCATGACACCCATCGATACCAATGCGAGACGAATACGCGAGCTCAGCCAGGCGCCTTTTCTGCAACTCTCGGGTATCTCGAAGCGCTACGGCGGCGTAACGGCGCTGAACAGCGTGAACTTTGCGTGCCGCCGCGGAGCTGTCCACGCAGTGCTTGGCGAAAATGGCGCCGGCAAGTCGACCCTCATCAAGATCATCACCGGCGTTGTTCGCCCGGATGACGGCCACATGCTTCTCGACGGGCAAGCGGTCAGCTTTGCGACGCCGGCCGATGCCATGAGAAACGGCATCGTCGGCATCTTTCAGGAATTGTCGCTGATCCCGGACCTCTCGGTGGAAGCCAACATCTGTCTGACGTCGCCGCCGGGGCAGTTGGGCTTCATCAATTTCGCCGCGCAACGTCGTTTCGCCAAGAACCTCCTTGACCGGGTGGGTTGCGGCGATATCCACCCCGGCGAACTGGTCCGCAACCTGTCGCTGTCGCGCAAACAGATGGTCGAAATCGCCAAGGCTCTCGGCCGCAGGGCCCGACTGATCGTCCTGGATGAGGCGACGTCCGCGCTCACGGGCGAAGATGTCAAAAAGGTGTACAGCCTCATAGAACGCCTCCGCAATGAAGGTGTGGCGATCCTTTACATCTCGCATCGCATGCACGAGATCGCTCATCTGGCCGATGAGTGCTCCGTCTTTCGCAACGGGCAGAACGTCGCGACTTTCGCGAATGGCGAGCATACCGACAGCGAGATCGTGCGCATGATGATCGGCCGCGATTTTAAGCATGTCTTTCCAGAAAAACCGGTGCGCACGAAAGCGCCCCGGCCGGCCCTCGAGATAGAACATCTTAGCTGGGCCGATCGCATCAAAGATGTTTCGCTCTCTGTGGATGCCGGCGAAATCGTTGGCCTTGGCGGTCTGGACGGCCAAGGCCAACGGGAACTGTTCCTTGCACTTTTCGGCGTCCTTCGCGGTGTCACCGGCACCGTGCGCGTCAATGGCGCCTCCGTCACCGTCTCCAGCCCCCGCAAGGCGAAATCCAAGGCGGTGGGCATCGCACTTGTCCCCGAGGATCGAAAAACAGAGGGCCTCATCCTGCCGATGACGGTACGGGACAACATGTCGCTCGCTTCGATCGGGCGTTACGTGCAGCGCCTTATGATCGATCGCGCTTCGGAGAATGCCGAAATTGGCCGGCAGGTCGAGCGCATGTCGATCAAAGCGGCAAACACCGATGTGGTGGTAGGGACCCTCTCCGGCGGCAACCAGCAGAAGGTCCTGATCGGCAAATGGCTGATGACCGGCGCTCGGATCCTCCTTCTCAACGATCCCACGCGGGGCATCGATGTCGGCACCAAGCAGGAAATCTACGCCTTGATGCGAAAGCTCGCGGACGAAGGCACTGCGATCCTGTTCTACTCGACGGACTATGACGAATTGATCGGGTGCTGCGACCGGGTTGCGATTTTCTACGATGGTGCGGTGCGACGGGAGCTTGATGGCGACAATATCGTCGAGCACAACATCGTTGCTGCCTCGCTGGCACTCGATGCGGCCGCCCATTCTGATGAAGGAAAGGCGGCAAAATGACCAACGTCCGCATCTGGCTCGCCCAAAATTATGCGCCTATCCTCGCCGGCCTCGTCTTTGCCGCGATGTTTGCGACCTACGCCACCAAAGGTTCCGCAGGCTGGCAGGTGGCCGTACTCGACACCGCTGCCAACAAGGCCGTGGCGCTGGCCCTCATCAGCATGGCGCAGACGCTGGTGATCATCACGCGCGGCGTCGATCTTTCGGCCGGCATGATCTTCATCATGACAAATTGCATCGCGTCGGCGTTGGTCACCGGCACGCCCGGCGACGTTGCGCTCGGCATCTGCGGCGTGCTCCTGGCGGGTGCTCTGGCTGGGCTGTGCAATGGCCTCCTGGTGGTTTTCGGCAGGCTTCCCTCGATCATCGTAACGCTGGCGACCGGCTCGATCTATTCCGGCATTGCTTTGGCGATACGGCCGACGCCTGGCGGCAGCATCGACGAGGACCTCGCCGACTTTCTGACTTCGCATCTTTTTGGGGCGATCCCGACCTCCCTCGTGCTGTTGCTTGCCGTTGTCCTGCTGGTCTGGGTGCCATTCCGCATGTCTGTCGTCGGCCGCCACTGCTACGCTGCCGGATCGGCCGAATCCGCGGCCTACATGTCCGGCGTTTCCGTCAGCCGAGCGAAGCTCGTTGCCTACACGCTTTCCGGCCTGCTCTCCGGAATAGCCGGGCTCTTCGTGACCTTCGTAACATATTCGGGTGATGCCGGGGCCACCATCGGAGGTGCATACACGCTGAACTCGATCGCGGCCGTGGTCATCGGCGGGACCTCTCTTTACGGTGGGGCCGGCGGCGCCATCGGCTCCATCTTCGGCGCGTTCACGCTCCGCACCATCGACGATCTCCTGCTTGCCTTCGGGCTGCCTCCGCTGTGGCAGCCCTTGTTTCAGGGGATCGTCCTGCTTGGCGCCGTCAGTCTCGGTGCGGTGCGCATCTTCCGTCTCCGCAACCGTATGGAGGTATTCCAATGATGCGGCTTCGCGCACTCGGCCGATACATCGATCGCCCTTCGTTGATCGCCGTCGGGGTCATTGTGCTGCTGCTGCTGGTGGGCAGCTTCTATTCCAACAATTTCATTTCGCCGACCTATCTCCTCCAGCAGCTTCAGATCGGCGCCTTCCTCGGCATCATCGCCATAGGCGTCCTCATGGTCGTGCTCCTTGGACATGTCGATCTGTCCATTCCCTGGGTGGTGACCATGGGAGGAATGATGGCAACAGCGGCGGGCAATCTCGGGCCGGGAGGCACTGCCCTGGCCATTCCTTTCGCCCTCCTCTGCGGGCTGATCGTCGGCACGGTCAACGGGCTCGGAGTGGCGGTTCTTCGCATTCCGTCGATGATCTTCACGCTTGGCGTCAATGCTGTCGTGCAGGGCCTGATGGTGCTCTACACAGGCGGTTATGCGCCACAGGATCGCGCGACGGGCCTCATGCAATGGCTCGCCGGGGAACGCATTCTCGGCGTGCCCAATGCTACCTTGGTCTGGCTTCTTCTCGCTCTCCTTGCAGGTTTCATCCTTCGCCTGACGCCGCTCGGCCGTTATATCTTCGCCATAGGGAACCGCGAGCGCGCAGCCTATCTTTCGGGCGTCGATACCCGCCTGGTCCTGATCTTTTCCTTTGCCGCAGCAGGAATGTGCAGCGCTCTCGCCGGGGTGATGCTGGCTGGTTATTCCAGGATGGCATACCAGGCCATGGGCGACCCCTACCTCCTGCCGGCCATCGCCGGCGTCGTGATCGGAGGCGCCAATGTCCTCGGAGGACGCGGGACCGTACTCGGAACTGTTATCGGCAGTCTTCTCATCACCATCCTTCTGAGCATGCTTTCGGTCATGCAGGTGCCCGACTCCGCCCGTCAAATCGCTTATGGCGTCATCATCATCGTCATGATGCTGATTTCCGGGCGCGAAATGCGGACCAGCGCCTGATGGAGCAACCCATGACCAAACAGAGCCTTCTTGGCCGCAACGCGATCGTCACCGGGGGCAGTCGTGGCATCGGCGCGGCGATCGCCCTCGCCTTCGCTCGGGCGGGCGCTAACGTCGCGGTCTGCCACGATGACGATGACGACGGCGGCCGCCTGATTGTCGAGGAGATCCGCAGCCTAGGCCGCATCGGCGTGGCCCAACGCTGCGACGTCGCGGACGCCGCAGCGCTGACTGCCTTCATCGCAAACTCCGAGGCGAGGCTCGGCCCCACCGACATCCTCGTCAATAATGCCGGCGTAAGCGGTGAGACGCCATTCGAAGCCATTCGGCCCGACAGCCTCGATCGGATGCTGGACGTGCATGTGAAAGCTTCGTTCCGCGCGGGCCAACAAGTCTACCCGGGAATGCGCGAACGCCGCTGGGGGCGGATCATCAACATCGCCTCGCAACTTGCCTACAAGGGCGCGCCGGGCCTTACACATTATTGCGCCGCCAAGGCGGCTCTGATCGGCTTCACGCGGGCGCTCGCCCACGAGGCCGCGCCGCACAACGTTCTCGTTAACGCCATCGCGCCCGGTCCCGTCGACACGCGGCTGAACGATACGCTTAGCGATGAATACAGAGCTTGCAAACGTGCTCAGCTTCCGCTCGGCCGCTTCGGCAAGCCCGACGAGATCGCCCCCACGGCGGTCCTGTTGGCTTCGAGCGATGGCGACTACTACGTGGGCCAGACTTTGTCGCCCAATGGCGGGGACGTGATGTTTTGACCGATGAAAGCGGTGCTTGGATGAGCGAAAAAAACGAACCCCGTCCCCGAGATTTCCTCGGCTATGGCAAGGCTAAGCCGAAGGTGGTTTGGCCTGGCAACGCCGAACTGGCGATCTCCTTCGTCGTCAATCTCGAAGAGGGGGCGGAGAACGCCTTCGAGGACGGCCAGCCGACGAACGACAAGCTCGGCGAGTTCGTCTCTGCGTTGCCCGACGGCATGCGCGATCTCGCCATGGAGCAGATCCATGAATACGGCCTGCGGGTCGGCGTCTGGCGCATTCTCGATCTCTTTGACCGCTACTCCCGCCGCTCGACCTTCTACATGTGCGGTCGCGCGGTTGAGCGCTCCCCGGAAATTGCCCGCGAGATCGTCGAGCGCGGCCACGAACCAGCATCGCATGGCTATCGCTGGGTCTGCCACGCCCTCTTCAAGGACTACGAGACCGAGAAGGCGGAATTGCAGAAGGCGGATGAAGCGATAGAGCGCGTGACGGGCGAACGCCCGCTCGGTTTCTACAGTATGTGGGCGCCGAGCCTGAACACACGTCGTATCCTGCAGGAACTTGGCTTCGTCTACGATTCGAACGCGTATAACGACGACCTGCCCTACTACGACACCAGTCTGCCGGGTGGCCCGATGCTGATCGTCCCCTACGCGCTCGACAGCAACGACTTCAAGTTCATTGCGGGCGATCCGTGGGGCTCCCCTCAGGCCTATTTCGACTACCTGCGCTGTGCGGTCGAGTTCCTGCTCGACGAGGGCAAGCGAGGCGAACCGAAGATGCTCAATATCGGCCTGCACTTACGCATTGTTGGTCGACCGGCCAGGCTCTGGGCGCTCGAGAAATTCATGCAGTATCTTCAGGATCTCGGCGATCGCGTCTGGGTGGCGCGTCGGATCGACATCGCACGCCATTGGTTGGCGACCCAGCCGCCCCGCGCCGGCGTGGCTGACATCCCGAGGACATAGACGTGGTCGCACAACAGAGTTCAAGCAAGAGAATCGCCGTGGTCTCTCTCGGCGGCACCATCACCATGACCGCGCAAGCCGAAGGTGGCGTCGTCCCCTCGCTTACGAGCAAGGACCTCCTCGCCAGTCTCCAGCCAGCTGTTTCGGGCCTCGAGATCGAGCCGATCACGCTCAGAAAGGTGGCGGGCGCGCACTTGAGGCCCCAAGATCTCGTTGAACTTGCGCATCATATCGACGGGCTCGCCGCGATGGACTACGCAGGCGTCGTCGTTACGCAAGGCACCGACACGATCGAAGAGACAGCCTTCGTGCTCGACCTCATCGCAACCCGGACAATGCCGATCGTCGTGACGGGAGCGATGCGTCACGCTGATGCGCCTGGCGCCGATGGCCCGGCCAACCTGCGCGATGCCATCGCCGTGGCGGCGAGCGGTGACGCCACAAAGGCCGGCGTCACCGTCGCGCTCGATGGGCAGATCCACGCCGCCCGTTTCGTTCACAAGGCCGGCACATCGAGTGTCGGCGCCTTCCGATCGACTCCGACAGGACCAATCGGCTGGGTGAGTGAAGGCATCGCAACATTCGCTCTTTGTCCAGTCGCGGGGCTCGCTCGCATTCCTGCCGCACAGCTCGGTCCCTTGCCGAACGTCGTGGCCCTAAAAGCTTCTATGGGCGAAGAGGGCGATCTCGCGGAGGCGGCGGTGGAGCGTGGGTGCGCTGGCCTCGTCATCGAAGGCATGGGCGCCGGCCACGTGCCGCCGGCTTTCGCCGATCGTCTCGAAAAGATCGCGACAAAAATCCCGGTCGTGCTCTCGACGCGCGTAACCGGCGGCGAGGTTTTGAGGAGAACCTACGGCTTCGTCGGCTCCGAGATCGACCTGTTGCGCCGCGGCATCATTCTCGGCGGCTGGCTGCAGACGGCGAAGGCGCGGCTTTTGCTCACGCTGCTACTCGCCGCAGACCATGACCGGACCCGCATTGCGACCTGTTTTCAGACCTATGGCGGTCTTGCCAATTTATTCGCGCATCAAGCCCATGAAGGAGACCAATAATGACAGAGGACAATGGTTCCTTCGACATCTTGTTCCACCGCGCGCTTGTCATCGACGGCACAGGAACTGCGGGAAGGATCGGCGATGTCGCCGTTGCCGGCGACCGCATAGCCGCAGTGGGCGATCTCGCAGGCGCCCGCGCTCGGCAGGACATCGACGCCAAAGGTCTGGTGCTGGCGCCGGGCTTCATCGATGTCCACACGCATGATGACGCGCTGGCTATCGGCGGCTCGGCCATGGAGCCGAAAGTGACTCAAGGCGTCACGACCGTAGTCACTGGCAATTGCGGCATCAGCCTTGCCCCCCTCGTGCTCGACCGCGCGCCACCTGCGCCTCTCGATCTGCTCGGAGGACAGCAAAGCTATCGCTACGCGCGGTTTGCCGACTATCTGGCCGAACTCGACGCCCGTCCGCCCGCCATCAATGTCGCGCCGATGGTCGGCCACACAACCTTGCGGGTCGCCACCATGGATACGCTCGACCGCCCCGCGGGACGAGAGGAAATCAAGGCGATGAGCCGGCTCCTCGAAGAGTCGCTGGAGGCCGGTGCCGTCGGGTTTAGCACGGGGCTCTACTACCCGCTCGCTCGGGCCGCTCCGACGGAAGAGGTGATCGAACTGCTCTCTGTAGTCTCGCGACTGCGCGCCGTCTACACCACGCATATGCGGGACGAAGAGGAAGGGGTCGAGGAATCGCTTCGCGAATCCTTCGACGCCGCTAAGCGGGCGCGCGTGCCGCTCGTAATTTCGCATCACAAATGCATGGGCATCGAAAATCACGGGCGCAGCGTCTCGACCCTCAAGCTCATCGATCGGGCACGTACGACGCAGACGGTAGGTCTTGATGCCTACCCTTATGTCGCCGGTTCAACCGTGCTGATGGCCGCTATGGTCAAGAAATCGTCGCGCGTCCTGATTACTTGGTCCAAGCCTCATCCCGAGATCCGGGGAGAGGATCTATCTGACATTGCGCGAAAGTGGGGTTGCGGCGTCGAGGACGCGATAGCGCGCCTGGTGCCCGCAGGGGCGATCTATTTCCACATGAGCGAAGAGGATGTCCGCCGCATTCTTGCCCACCCGGCTAGCATGATCGGCTCGGACGGACTGCCGCATGACGAGCATCCCCACCCGCGGCTGTGGGGTACGTTTCCACGCGTTCTTGGGCACTATGCCCGTGATCTGCAGCTGTTCTCGCTCGAAGAAGCTGTCCGAAAGATGACCGGTCTGCCCGCAACAACGTTCAAGCTGAGGGATCGCGGCCTTATCGCCCCGGGAGGCTATGCGGACGTGGTCCTATTCGACGCGACTACGATCGCCGATACCGCGACGTTCGATGCGCCGGTACAGCAGGCAGCCGGCATCAAAGCCGTGTTCGTGAACGGCACAGCCGCCGTGCTCGACGGCAACGTGGAGCCCGTGCGATCCGGCCGGGTCTTGCGGCGCGCAGCATAAGGTTCGTATGAAACCTGCTTAGCGGTGCTGCACGCCCGCATCTAGGCTTCGCCACGGGGTGGGGCTGAGCGCGTCCGACAAATAGCGCAGAAAGAGTGCCGTCCGAGCCGTACGGCCCTCGCGCGCTCCCAGCAGAACGACGATGTCGGCCGAAGCGAGATGATAGTCATTCAGCACCTGCACGAGGCGCCCTTCCCGAAGATCCTCAGCCACGTCCCATTCGGACCGCATGATGATGCCAAGGCCAGCTATCGCCCAACTGCGAACCACCTCGCCATCATTGCTGGAGAGGTGCGGATCTATCCGGATCGCGTGCGTATCGCCCGCCGCGCCGGCAAGGCGCCATAGCGTGACATCCTCGTCGTTCTCACGCAGGGCGACACAATCATGGTCCTTCAAATCCTCGGGCTGCGTCGGCTTCCCACGCTCTGCCAGATAGGACGGCGAGGCGCAAATCAGCCTGTCGTTGGGCGCAAGCCGGTGGACGATCAGCGAGGAATCCTTGAGTTCGCCAACATGGACAAGGAGATCCCAGCGGTCGTCCCCAAGCCGGACCGGGCTTTCAGACAGCGTGAGGCTGATGGTCACGTGCGGGTTGTCGGTCCGAAAGGCCGATACTGCGGGTGCGACAAAGCGACGGCCGAACCCGAAGGGAGCGACAACCCGGAGATGCCCGACGACATCCCCCTTTCGCGCGGCCAGGTCAGCACCGAGTTTCAAGATCTCTTCAACGACCTGGCCTCCCCTTGAAGCAAGGAATTGCCCTTCATCAGTCAGCCGAAGGTGCCGGGTCGAGCGATCCACGAGGCGAAGTCCAAGCTTGGCTTCGAGCAGGCGAAGCCGTTGCGTCACTGCGGGAGGTGTTACGCCAAGTTCACGCGCGGCGCCTGCCAGAGTCGAGCTTAGTGACAAGGTGGCGAAAAAGCGCAGGTCCTCGATGGACAACATGCAATCACCCATTTTCTGAATTAACTCGTACATTAATGCAGAACACAAACATCATTAATAGACCAAGACGCCAAACTGCCTCACAAATTCTTCAAGGGTGCTGCTTGGGCCCGCCGGTTGATGCTGAATGGCACATCAACGACGGGGACACGCGGTACCACAGGAACAGCAATCAACGGGGTCGATGGAAGCAATATGCGAGGCTTGACGGGAAAAGTAGCTTTTGTGACGGGTGGAGCCGCTGGTGTCGGATATGCAGTTGTCGATCGTCTGCTCTCCGAAGGAGCACGAGTGGCGATCGTCGACAAAGACGAAGCTGCGCTGCTTCGCGCTGCTGCGGCCTTCAAGAGTTGCCTGACATTTGCGGTAGACGTGATGGATGAAGCGCAGGTCCAGGCTGCCGTCGCCGGCACGGTCGCAAATCTGGGCTCCGTTGACATCCTGGTCAACAATGTTGGCAGGACCCGATACGAAACATTCAATGATCTCGACGTCGAACGGTGGCGAGCAGAACTTGACCTCAATCTCACCGCCTCCTACATCGTCGCGCGCACGGTCCTGCCCGGTATGGTCGAAAGAGGGTCCGGCGCGATCGTCAACGTCGCCTCGGTCAACGCCCTATTCAACGTTGGCAATCCGGCTTACAGCGCGGCCAAGGCAGGATTGCTGCAATTCACACGCCAATTGGCTGTGGACTATGGTCCACGCGGCATTCGTTCGAATGCGGTTCTGCCTGCCACGATCCGCACGGCAGGCACCTGGGATTGGCGCATCAAGGAGCAACCCGAAGTTCTCGACACACTGCGGAAGTGGTATCCGCTTGGCCGGATCGCGGAACCCGAGGAAATCGCGTCGGCCATCATCTTCCTGGCGAGTAGCGAGGCATCTTTCGTCAACGGGGCAAGTCTCGTCGTTGACGGCGGCCTGACAGCGGGAAATGCTCAGATGTCGCGCGAGATCAGCGGGGGCAAAGCTTGATACCCGCCGTGCACAACGGCGCGATGGCGCAAGCTTTTCACTGGCTCAACGAGGTTGAGTTTGTCGAACGTTTGGATACCCACAAATCGCTTCAAACGCGCATTGCTGGTCTCCATCACTATGGACATCGGGCCGCCGGCGGCACCGGCAAGGCCGACCCGTACGCTACTCCCTGCTTGCTGAAGCGCGGCCACGATGGGCTCAACCTCGATCTGGTACAGTTCGCCCACGCCGGTGTCAGGACGTTGATCACCGACAGCGGGCAGGCCTTTAACATGCTATCGATGCGCTTCGACAGCAGCGGGCTCATCCCCGCGCAGCGGCATCGCTGTGGGCGCTGAGCCGGCCTCTGCGCCCCGCAGGTCGGGCATCCGCGTCATGGGCGAGATGTCCTGGGGAACACATATCTGCGCCTTCTACGAGGCGGAACAGGATCTGCTCGACACGAACGCCTCCTATTTCGCGGCTGGCCTGGAGGACAACGAATTCTGCATCTGGGCGGTCTCCGATCCGATCGAAGCAGAGACAGCGAAGGATACGCTACGGCAGTCCATTCCCGACATCGACGCACGCCTGGCGGCCGGGCAGATGGAGCTGATCCCCGGCACTGACTGGTACCTTCAAGGTGGAGAGTTCGACCTGCAGCGCATCACCGGCGGCTGGAATGAGAAGCTCAGGGCGGCGTTGGTAAAGGGCTATGCCGGGATGAGGGTAAGCGGCAACGCATTTTGGATAGCGACCAGCCATTGGAAAGAGTTTTGCCAGTACGAGCATGAACTCGACCGGTCACTGGCGGGCCAGAAGATGGTCGTGCTGTGCACTTATTCCCTGTCGAAAAGCAGGGCCGTGGACCTGCTCGATGTTGCGCGCGCCCACCAATTCACCATCACCCGGAGAAAGGGCGAATGGGAGTTTCTGGAGACACCGGAGCTCAAGCACGCCAAGCAAGAAATCAGGAAGCTGAATGGCGCACTGGATGTTCTCTCAGAGACCGGCCAAGCCGTTTTCACAGCACGCGAGCGTGTTGTGCTCGCCCAGATCGTCAGGGGTTATTCAAGCAAGGAGATTGCCCGCACCTTGCGAATTGCCCCGCGAACCGTCGAGTTCCACAGGGCCAATCTCCTCAAAAAAACCGGCGCGAGAAGTACTGTGGACCTCATGCGCATCGTTCTTGGCGAGTAGGCAGTAAAGAATTGAGGCTAGACAGGTTCTGATTTCTTTCCGGGGCTTCCGCCATCCAAATTTGAAGCAGTCCGCTTTGTCAGGCCAGATCGAGTTGACACCATGAAATCCCGCCCCGTCTCGCCTAAATCGCACCCATGCTGACCGTCCGGCATACGGATTTAGCGGCACACGGATATAGTCAACGCCTAGTAAGCTGCAATCTTCGTCCGATGGGTAGATGAAATTGACGTCAACGAATTCCAGAGTCCAGTCCAATCAGCCTTACAAAGTAATAGATTTCATCGCCAGCCTTTTCTTTCGGAAACTATTTTATTTTAACGGCAGTATAGGTTGGACTCATGCGAAAGAAAAAACACGATCACGGAGCGCTAGCGCTGAACAAAAGCCAACTTCAATTATGTCAGCAATCAGTCCAACTATATTGATACCGATTAAACCTTTCTCGCAAGCGCACAACCCTTCATCGCGGTCGCCCGAGCTTCAAAATAGCAATTCAAACCCTGCAGCATTGACCGGCCGGCCGAACAGATACCCTTGCCCGAAATCACATTTCATTTTCACCAGGAGCGCGCGTTCCTCCTCTGTCTCGATGCCTTCGGCGACCACATGAAATCCGAGTTCTCTTGAAATCCTGATGATCGATTCAACGATGACCCGCTTCGACCGGCTTTGCGCAAGCCCTTTTACAAAACCGCGATCGATCTTGATTTCTGTGATGGGGAAGTCTTCGAGGTAGCGCAAGTTGGCATAACCGGTGCCAAAATCGTCTATGGACAGGCCTATGCCCAAGTCGCGCAAATGCTTCATGATCGACAGCATTTCCGCGGAACTGTCGACCATCAAACTCTCGGTGAGCTCAAGTTTGATCCACGCCGGATCGGCGCCGCTTGCTGAGAGCACGTCGGAGACGAATTTCGGCATGTCGCGAAGCTTGAATTCGATAGGCGAGATATTGAACGAGAAGGTTATCGGCGTTTTCCGGTCCTTGTTCATGCGCGCGGCATAGTCCGCCACCGCTCGAAAGCCACGAGCGCCGATGTCGAGTATGAGGCCCGTTTCCTCGGCGTGGCCGATGAATTTGTCCGGCGACTGGGTCCCGAACAGACCATGATGCCAGCGCAATAGGGCCTCGGCGCCGACAATCGCTCCCGTGGCTAGATCCGCCTGCGGCTGGTAGTGAAAGTGAAACTCGTCATGTTCGAGGGCCTGCTGCATTTCGCTGGTCATGCGCAGGCGGTTGCGGGCGCGCCGATCATCCTCGGAACTGAACGCGCAGACATCGAGGAAGGCAGACGACTTCGAGCGATGCAAGGCGGCGCCGGCATGGCGAACCAGCGTCATCGCGTCCGCCGTGCGGTTGCCGACAACATAGCCCATTGCGAAACGTATGCTGATCGTGGCGCCGGCAACGAGATACCGGGGCGCCAGGGACTGCCGCATCATGTCAATTGTCGCCCGGGCCTCGTCGGCATGCCTAAGCGGCTGGGCGAGCGCGAAATCGTTCGATCCTGTGCGGCAGACCAGTGCGGCGCCGGTACTTGTGAGGCGTCGGGCAATCTGCATCAGCACCTGATCGCCAACGTCGTATCCGTAACCTTCGTTGATGTCGTGGAAACGTGCCATGTCGATCTTGGCAAGAAGGATCGGACCTTGCCCGGCACGCTGGAGAATGCCGACGTCCTCGACAAAGGCATATCTGTTGAGCACACCGGTTAGCAGATCGGCGCGGGTGCTCTGGGCAATCTGATCGGCAGCGGCCTTGCCCGCCGTCACGTTGCGGATCAGTCCGGCATAGTGCGTTGGTTCGCCTCCTGTGATGCTGAACGTTGCGAGATGCAGCTCGTTCCAGAAGCAGCTGCCGTCCTTGCGGTAATTCTTCAACGTGACGGCAACGTCCGAACGGCGAGCGACTGCGTCACGGACAGACTGGATTTCGGGTTGGAGGCGGTCATTGCCTTGGAGGAAGCGGCAGTTCCTCCCTAGCAGTTCGCCACTTGAATAGCCGGTTATGTCCTGGAAAGCGCGATTGACGTAGACGAGCGCCATGCTCTTTTCGCGCAGATCGCTGATGGCCACACCATCCCTCGACAGATCCAGCAGCCTGGCCTTGATCGATTCCGGCAGGTTCGAGCGGAGGTGCTCGTCGCGGGGGTCGGCGGCGGGGCCGGAGCGGATCAAGCTGCCGAAACCGGCCTTGAAGATCTCTGTCATGCTGGTGCCACGGCTGTTAGTCTCACCCACGTGCAGAATGTTCCCCCCATGAATGGCTGGATGGACGCAAACATTCTACTGGCACGAATACGGGGTACCGCGGCGGACGGCGTTTAGTGAAATTAAGAGCAAAGGGACAAAATAAAGCTGATGACCCGGCTGACAGCGTTGGCTTGGGTTGTGACTTCGCTCTCGACCGGCGCAGCAATTGCTCACCCATATCTCTTTGCCGAGGCACAGCTCAATGTCAGTCTATCGGCAAATCGAACGTAAAAACTACTGAGCTGGATCGGCGGGACAAATCGATCCCCGTGCTCTCCCAGTCCACATCCACACCTCCGTTGGAACTGGCTTCTCCGCCAGAGTGATGGAGAAGCCGTTCAGCAGTTCCGAGGGGCGCTGGCTGGAAAGAAGAGCGTTCGGAATCCGTGATTGATCGGGACCTCAGAGTACCGAGCAAATGCGATCATGCCCGAGCGTGGAAGATCCCAAGTGGTCACTTGATACATGCCCCAGTTAACGGCACCAGCCCTCCAAACGATGACTACAAGTATTTGATAGATATTATTGTTCTGGTCATAGTGTTTTGATCCACAACGATCCCGCTGGATACCCCACGGGCATTTTGAATCATGATCGAGCACGTTTCGATCTAAATTTTCTTTGGAATTAGTGTCAAGCAGCGTGTCGCGTGCCGGCGGCGTCAGCCGCTGTCGTGACGACGAGGTTCTCGCCTGATTTTTCCTCGAGTGCGAGGAGCGCCAATTCCACTTCGTGGAGGCGTGAAGGCCGTTCGCCCTCCGGCATCCCCTCCGCGGTCCCCAGATCCCAGAGATATTCATCCCAGGCCCAGCGCTTCAAGATATCGCACTTGTTCTGGAGTGTCAGGGCCGGATCAGCGACGACGTCTGCGGGCGACTGGAAAACGGAAGCCGGATCGACGAGCGCGCGTTCGAGATCGATCAGTGCCGACGGTCCGCCGCGCCCATACTGCGTCTGGAGCCAGGCCAGAGAAAGATAGGCGGACAGAACATCCTGGAAGGCCTGATCGCTGGCGCTCCGCGGTTCGGCGCGTTCTTGTTTCTCGGACAGGCTGTCGACGACATAAGCGAGTCCTTGCCGTTCGGCATAGGTGATCGCTGCCTCAAGCGTTGGGAAATTCAGCTCGACCTGGGTCAGTGTGTCGTCGCCTCCGGTCCAGCCCATCAGCGGTTCGATAAAGGGCGGCGTGCTCCGCTCAAAGGCGAGACGCCAGCCTTTTGTCCGAGCCCGTCCGGAGGTCATGACCGACCGGCTCGGCCGAAAAATACGCGCCACGGCGTCCGGCGGAAAAATGGATTGGCCAAAGGTCAATGCAGGCCGGCGATTACCGTTTGCCGCTGCCGACAGGTTGTTGTCGCTGGCGATGGTCTCCATGGCTCACCCTCCCGTTTGGCGAAGGATGGCGCCGGGCGCGCCGCCGCGGCCGTGCCCGGCAACCTGAAGTTTTCCTTGTGTCTCTCAGCTTTTGCCGTTGATGGCGATGCGCTTGGCCTTGGCCTGCGCTTTCGCGCTCTTCGGCAGCGTCACGGTGAGCACGCCGTTCTTGAAGGCGGCGTTCACCTTATCCTCCTCGATTTCATAGCCAAGGGGAATACGGCGCTCGAAGCGGCCGTAGAAGCGCTCCGAGAACTGGCGCTCCTTGTCCTCGGTCTCTGATTTCTTCTCGCCGCGCAGCGTCAGTACGCCCTCGTCGAGCAGAACTTCGATGTCCTTCTCCTCCAGCCCCGGCACCTCGGCGATGACGCGGAGTTCATTGTCAGTCTCGGAAATCTCCACGTTCGGCCAGTTCGCCGACCAGGACAGGCGACCGAAGGGCGTCGGCGCCTCAAATTCGTGGAAAACATCGTCGAACAGCCGGTTCACCTGACGATGCAGAGCGACAAACGGGTTCTGTTCGGTATCCCGGAATACTGTCGGGACCCGATTGCTGCTGCGGCCCCACGGAATGAGATCACGTACGCTCATGATATTGTCTCCTCTTTCTCCATTGAGCAACAAGGATACCAAGAGGCGCCAAAGAGCCGGCACCCCTTGGACTTGCCGATCCCGCAACGGGCGATCGGCGACAAAATATCTAGATTCGATTTTCCGCGTTTCAAGAGGAATGCGACCCAATCAGCTCGCACTCACCTTTGCTTAGGGGACCGACTGCTCGAACGTCGCGACTCAGATATTCTGCTCTCGGCGGGAACCCCAATCCCCGCCTGGCCGGCGCCTCTCAGGCAACAGCGCTCCCAACTACCGGCGCCGGCCATCTTCGGTTCGCAGGGATGCGCCGATGCGGGCGTTAGCTACCTCTGCAGAGCCGAGCAGGAAACGGGTGGCGGCCCTATCGACCAACGATCAGAATCCCTCATATGCCAATGGGAGAATGACCGATGTTTGGATTGTTAGGATTCCATGAGATAGCTGCAAGGCGCGGGGACGGTCTGCGTCCAGAGTTTTTCGGCCTGCTTCACGAGAAGTCTCTTCGTGAAAGTCTAACTCTCATCTCCGGGGGGATTGCGGAAGCTAGCCAGCAGTCGCCGCGAGTCATCGGCCTCTCGGCTTCCTTCGCTTCGATAAGCGCCACGATATCGCCAATCTCCCAAAGCTTGCCGGTCACGCCAGCACCCATCGCCGGAGTCATGCGCAACGTCGCATGGATGCGGGCAAAATAGTGCATGAAGTGCAACGCGACCGCGTTGGCGTGAGCCTCAACCTTCTTGGAAAAGCCGTTTGTCAGGCGCGTGAAGGCTTTAGATGTGCGATCTTCGGGTCGGTTCGAGACCTGCTTCACGGAGTGTCGCCCACCATGCCGGAGAACAGCACTGAGCCGCGCTGCTCGAGAAGCGACAGCGAGGTGTAATCCAGGATCGATAGGCCTCCGTCGGCGACCAAGGTTTGTCCCGTGATAAACGAAGCCTCATCGCTCGCCAGGAACGCGACGGCCGCAGCAATTTCTGCCGGCGTGCCCATCCGGCCGAACGCGCTTGGCGGCACCGTCCAGTCGCCGGCACCAGACGCTGGCGCCGCTACATCGGTTTCGGTGGCAATCCAGCCCGGGCTGACGCAGTTCGCCCTGATCCGATGTGGAACCCCCTCGATTGCCAGCGATCGCGTGAGCGCTTCGACGGCCGCCTTGGCGACGCAGTACAGGCCCCAGTTGCCGTGCAACGTGGCCGTGGACGATATGTTGACAATCGCACCTCCGCCGAAATCCCGCAGCAGCGGCAAGGCGTAAGAGGATACAAAGTAGGTGGAATCCAGGTTGGCGCCGCGCATCTTGTCCCATCTTGCTCCGGGGCGATCGCCGAGTTCAATCCCGCTCCGGCGCGAACCGGCGCCGGCATTGTTGACAACAACTGCCAGCCGCCCCCATTGGCCGGTCTGGCCGATCAGGTCCTCGACTTGATGTTCCTCCGACAGATCGCACTGGAAAAAGCGGGCTTCACCTTCGATCGCCTTTGCTTCCGCTTCAACGGCGCGGCCCTTTTCGAGATCGCGGCCTGCGAACGCCACCCTGGCTCCCTCTTTCAGGAAATAGTGGACGATCCCACGGCCTATCCCTGAATTCCCGCCGGTCACGAGAACGTCTTTGCCTTTAAAGCGCATGGTACCTCCCTGCAGACGATGCAGATGCGCGCATTGCGGCATCTCTGATCCATTCCGCTGAGAAACGGTGGACCGAAGCAGGGATATGCTTCGCTATTCAATTCAGCGTCAGTACCACAGCGGGTCGAGGATTGGACATGAGCGGGAGCGAGTTCTCCCCTGGCAGCGGGATGTGCCATATCGGCAGTTTTTTGAAGCCATGGGGCCTCTATTGGTTGAAAACTGCTGTCAGGTCTCCTTGTGTTCGCCAAGAGTTCCAGAAAGGCCCTCGGCGCGTGATCTGGAGGGCAATGACTTGGGCCGTCACCGGCTGCGTAGCCTACGACAGCAGAGTTCTGTTTGTGCGTTCTGAACGTGCGGGCCGTGCTTCGGCGATGGCTTCCGGAACAAGGGCTATCGCGGGATCGCGGGCAACCAGTTCCAGGTGCGTTTCAAGGCCGCTGACCTCGAAGACTGTGCGACGCTCGATACCAATCTCCAGAAAGGCGCGGTCGACGAGTTTCCGCGTCCCCCAATCCGACCGAAATCGACGAATGGTTCGTCTTTCAACGCGGAGAGCAACACGGCCGGCCATGGCATGATTCAGCGCCCTCGTGAGCTCGACACATCTGGCGGTGGCGCGGTTATTTTTCTGTGGCATGGTGGATCAATCGTGAGGATTTCGATGTCGTCTGCTTAATGCCACATCGGTAAGTTTTTATCTCTGCACCAACGCCCAGGCCGTGGCGATCTCGATAGTGGGAGTTGTAATGTCGCTCAGTCGCGCCGAAGTGTATGATCTTTCAATATTCCTGCTCATCGTACAGTATCGCAGCTTTAGAAAGGCGGCGGACAATCTCGGCGTAACCGCATCAGCACTCAGCCACCGGGTGAAAGCGCTTGAAGAGCGACTTGGTGTAAGGCTGCTAAACCGTACAAGCCGAAGTGTTGCTCCAACAGTAGCAGGAAGCGCGCTTGCCGAAAAAGTGAGTGCCGGCCTCGATCTTATCAATTCCGGCCTGGAGGAACTGCACGGGCACCACGAAGGGACCGCCGGGAGTGTGCGGTTGAATGTGCTGCGTGATGCGTCGATTTTGCTTTTGCGCCCGGCATTGCCGATCTTCCTGCAGCGCTTTCCCAACATCGAATTGGAGATTGCGGTCGACGATCACTTCATCGACGTGACTGCGGAAGGCTTCGACGCCGGTCTCAGATATGGTGGCACGATACCGGAGGACATGATCGCCATTCCATTGACGCCACCACTCAAGTGGGTGGTCGTCGGTGCACCGGCCTACTTCGAGCGTCACGGTCGGCCAGAATTGCCTGATGACCTTCATTCCCATCAATGTATCCGCATCCGCACGGGGCGAGGGCAGATCTACAAATGGGAATTCGAGCAGGGCGACGATCGGCGCGAGATCGACGTTCCCGGCTCACTCATATCAAGTGAGTCGGCTTTCGCCATCAATGCTGCGATCGACGGTATTGGTCTGTTCTATTGCCTGGAAAAGCTCGCTGGCCCACACCTGGCGGGAGGACGGCTGGAAGTGGCACTGCCGCAATGGTCTTCAATCGGCCCGCCATTGTCCATGTATTATTCGAGTCGCCGGCAACTGCCGTTCGGGATCAGTGCCCTCATACAGGTGATACGCGATATCAATCCGCTGAAATGAACTTTGCGGAGGTCGGACCATGCGTGACCATCAAAATTGGTTATCAATGAGCACAGCTCATTGATCCGATTACCTCTCTCCCATTGATTCATTAATCGACGATGCTATTTCAATCCGTCGGATGCTGCGCGCCCGGTGGACCGGAATGGCGCATGCAATGGAAAATACGAGGCTCGAATGTACGTTGCAGATGCCCAGAGATACGACGCGATTGCCTACCGCCGCTGTGGTCGGTCGGGGCTGAAACTCCCGCCGATTTCGTTGGGCTTGTGGCAGAACTTCGGTGGTCAAGATGTCTTCGAGACCGGCCGCTCGGTGATCCGGCGTGCCTTCGACAAGGGAGTCACTCATTTCGACCTGGCGAACAATTATGGCCCGCCTTACGGGTCGGCGGAAGAGAATTTCGGACAGGTCCTCAAAAAGGACTTCTCGAGCCACCGCGACGAGATGATCATCTCCTCGAAAGCCGGTTGGGATATGTGGCCGGGTCCTTATGGGGCGGGTGGATCCCGCAAGCACCTGCTTGCATCACTCGAACAGAGCCTGAAGCGAGTGGGTGTCGAATATGTCGATATCTTCTATTCCCACCGCCCGACATTGGATGTTCCGCTCGAGGAAACCATCGCCGCGCTCGTGCAGATGGTGCGGCAAGGTAAGGCGCTCTACGTCGGGATTTCATCGTATGGGCCAGATCGGACTCGGGAAGCCGAGCGCGTCCTGCGCGCGGAAGGAATTCCGCTGCTTATCCACCAACCCTCCTACTCCATGCTGAACCGCTGGATTGAGGATGGGTTGCTCGATACGCTGGAAGAGCTTGGTGCCGGCTGTATCGCATTTTCGCCGTTGGCCCAGGGGTTGTTGACATCAAAGTATCTGAATGGCGTCCCGGACGGCGCGCGTGCAGCGCGTGGCGGCTCGTTCGACACAAAGTTGCTGAGTGATGCAAACGTCGAGCGTGTCCGCGGATTGAACGCGATCGCAAGCGACCGCGGACAGACACTTGCCCAGATGGCGATCGCATGGACCTTGCGAGATTCGCGCGTAACGAGCGCGCTGGTAGGCGCGCGCAACGTGGCCCAACTCGATGATTCCCTTGGCGCTTTAGGGAATCTCGAATTCAATACCGAAGAACTCCACAAAATCGACAGGTACGCAACCGAGGGCGGGATCGACCTCTGGCGAACTCAATCAAAGGCAGCCTGAACGGTCGGATGGTGCGCATTGTGCGATGACGACATGCACAAACAACATTGGCAATACCGGATCGTCACCGCAAAGCAGTTCGCATCACCGGCGCATCAATTGGCACTGCGCTCGCAGTGATACCTGGGCAGCCACCAATGGCAAGAAAGACGATTGCATCGGGCCCGCAACGCGATAGGCCCGATCGAGATCCCTGAAGGAGCAAGGACATGGACTATCGCAAGCTCGGCAAAAGCGGCGCCGTCGTCTCGGCCTATTGCCTCGGCACCATGACTTTTGGACACGAGTCCGACGAAGATACATCGTTCGCGCTTATGGATGATTATGTCGAGGCCGGCGGCAATTTCATCGATACGGCCGACGTCTACAGCGCCGGCGTATCAGAGGAGATCATCGGCCGCTGGCTCAAGAGCAAGCCAGGACTCGCCAAGAAGCTGGTGATCGCCACCAAGGGTCGTTTCCCCATGGGCGCAGGACCGAATGATCTCGGGCTGTCGCGCAAGCATCTTGGGGCAGCGCTCGATGCCTCGCTCAAGCGCCTGGGCGTTGAGCAGGTTGATCTTTACCAGATGCACGCTTGGGATGCGCTGACGCCGCTGGAGGAGACGCTGCGCTTTCTCGATGACTCGATCCGCAACGGCAAGATCGCCTATTACGGGCTCTCCAACTTCCTGGGTTGGCACCTGACCAAGGCGGCGTGGCTGGCCAAAGCCAATGGCTACACGCCACCCGTGACGCTGCAACCACAATACAGCCTTCTGGTCCGCGACATCGAACATGAGCTTGTGCCGGCCGCGCTCGACGCCGGTATCGGCCTGCTGCCGTGGTCGCCGCTAGGCGGCGGATGGCTCTCAGGCAAATACAAGCGCGACCAGATGCCGGCGGGCGCCACGCGCCTTGGCGAAAATCCCAAACGCGGCATGGAAGCGTTCGCCGCCCGCAACGCCAGGCCGATCACCTGGAACGTTATTCGGGCGGTTGAAGATACCGCAAAAGCGCTTGGAGCGACCATGGCGCAGGTCGCGCTGGCATGGGTCGCCGCACAGCCAGCGGTCACGTCGGTTATTCTCGGGGCCCGGACACGAGAGCAACTGGCCGACAATCTCGGTGCGGCCAAACTGACGCTGACGGACGAAACCATTACCGAACTCAACGCGGCGAGCAAACCGGAAATGTCGGAATATCCCTATGGAACGGGCGGCATAAGCCAACGCCACCGCAAGATCGAGGGTGGCCGCTGACTTTGGCGGCACGCGAACCGCATCGATAAACATCAAAGGAGGCTCAGCATGTCCGCATCCGATACCCCAGGTAAGCGCATCATCTTCACCGGCGGCACCGGCAAGGCCGGCCGGCATGCTATTCCCTACTTGCTGGAGCGCGGCCACGAGGTGCTCAACCTCGATCTGGTACCGTTCGCCCATCCCGGTGTCAGGACGTTGATCACCGACCTCACCGACAGCGGGCAGGCCTTCAACGCGCTGTCGATGCATTTCGACAGCAGCGGGCTCACCACCGGCAAGGGGCCCGCGCCGGTGGATGCGATCGTGCATTTTGCCGCTATCCCCGCCTTGTTGTTGCGCCCCGACAACGTCACCTTCCAGGCCAATGTCGTTTCGACCTACAATGTCATCGAGGCGGCGACAAAGCTCGGCATCCGCAAGATCATCATCGCGTCCAGTGAGACGACCTATGGCGTCTGCTTCGCCGAAGGCGACAAGGACTTCCACCAGTTTCCCCTGGAGGAGGATTACGATGTCGACCCGATGGACAGCTACGGCCTGTCCAAGGTGGTGAACGAGAAAACGGCGCGCGCCTTCGCCATGCGCTTCGGTACAGACATCTACGCGCTTCGCATCGGCAATGTGATCGAGCCGCATGAATACGACCGGTTCCCGAGTTTCGTCGCCGATCCGTTGTCGCGCAAGCGCAATGCCTGGAGCTATATCGACGCACGCGACTTGGGTCAGATCGTCGATCTTTGCGTCCGCAGGGACGGGCTCGGTTTCCAGGTC
The DNA here is from genome assembly GCF_004919685.1 of Mesorhizobium norvegicum. Lineage (GTDB taxonomy): Bacteria > Pseudomonadota > Alphaproteobacteria > Rhizobiales > Rhizobiaceae > Mesorhizobium > Mesorhizobium norvegicum. The sequence goes on from NZ_SMYZ01000088.1 coordinate 107,260, forward strand.
TTCAACGCCGTTAACGACACGATCACCGCCAATGAGCCGACCGAGGCCTTCTTGAGGCGCTGGTGCCCTGACGTGCCGGTCGCCCGCCCGATGGGCGAATTCGAAGCGCCGCTGTCCAACCGCAAGGCGCGCGAGGTACTCGGATTCCGCGAGGAGCATAACTGGCGGAAATATGTCTGACGTGGCGCTGGCGTCCTGTGGGAGTACCGGCCGTTCGCTCTGCTCGTCTTGGGGGCAAAACGGCACCCGAGAACTCAAAGCACAGCCGTCGCGACGAAGAAATGGAGTAGGATCGTCAGCGCATGCTGGATGATCCCTGCGATCGGGCCAGAGTCCGAGGCAGCATCGACCCCCGCCCCGCAGCCGCTTCAGAGCGCTTTTCCAAGACGGAGCGAACTGGATCTGGGCGGGGTCACAGACAAAGGAGACCCTTATGAATGTTGGTTTCATTGGACTCGGGCGCATGGGGGTTGGAATGGCAGCCAACCTTTTGAAGGCCGGGCATGACGTTACCGTCTACAACCGGACGCCCGGCAAGGACGAGGAGCTCGTCCAGATGGGCGGCCGGTCTGCCGCCGAGGTTGCGGAAGCCTGCGATGGCGAGATCGTCGTGACGATGCTGGCAGACGACCACGCGGTCGAAAGCGTGGTGTATGGCGACCAACGCGTGCTGGCGAGCCTGGCCAAAGGCGCGATCCATGTCTCGTCCAGTACGATTAGTGTTGCCTTGGCGGAGCGGCTCACAGCTGATCACGCCGCAGCCGGCCAACGCTTCGTCGCTGCTCCCGTGTTCGGTCGGCCTGAGGCTGCGGCGGATGGAAAGCTCTTCGTCGTTGCCGCCGGCGAGTCGGAGGCGGTCACGACAGCAACTCCGTTCTTCGACGCCGTGGGGCAGAAGACTTTCGTTGTCTCCGAGACGCCCAAGGCCGCCAATCTCGTGAAACTCAGCGGCAATTTCCTGATCGCTTCGGTTATCGAATCCCTCGGCGAGGCGATTGCGCTTGTGAGCAAGGGCGGCGTCGATCGACACCAGTATCTCGATTTGCTCACCTCGACGTTGTTTGGCGCTCCTGTCTATAAGACCTATGGCGGGCTGATCGTCGATCGAAAATTCGAGCCGGCAGGCTTCGCGGCACCACTCGGCCAGAAGGACATCCGGCTGGTGCTCTCGGCGGCTGAAGAGTTGCGCGTACCGCTTCCCATCGCCAGCCTTCTGCGTGACCGTTTCCTAAGCCTGCTCGCCCATGGCGGCGACAATCTCGACTGGTCGGCGCTCGGTTCGCTTGCAGCAAGAGATGCTGGGGAGGCAGCAAACTAAGGACCTCCGATCCCCCACCAGCAAAGGCAGACCAGGAGGTGGCCCACTGTCCAAGGATACCGCACATTTCATTCAAAAGGATCGCATCCCGGGGGGCGCTCTTGGACGGTCACAGCTTTCTTGGATAATGCCCTGCGCGCCGCTTAACGCTCTCGACGTGGCCAATCGACGATCGCTGAGCACGCTCTTCCCTGTTGGGACCGCTCCCGTCGGCTCCCGTATCGTAAACCTCGTTGTGCTTGGATGAACAATTGCTGCACAGGCATATTAAAGCCAGCTTCGGAGAAAATACACTCCGATACCGTTTCGGAGCCCTTTCATGTCGCTATCTGGTACAAGAATTCGCTACGGCAGCCTCGCCCAGGCTTTTCACTGGCTTACCGCGCTGCTCGTACTTGTCGCCTTCCTGGTCTCGCAAGGCGGTCCTCCAACGCGCGTCTATGCGCCGTCCAACGCTGGCACCTTGCAGCTTCATGAATCGCTCGGTTTCACCGTTTTCGTGCTGCTGGTCATACGCTTGGCGTGGCGTTTTTTCGACCGTATTCCGGAGTCGCCGCCAATGCCTCTCTGGATGGATGTCGCGGCGAAGATAACGCATTGGGCGCTCTACGCGCTCCTGTTCGCGGTCCCTGCGACGGCAATACTCGGCGCATGGTTTGGCGGCCACCCGGTCACGGTATACGGCCTCGGCGCCCTTGGTCCGTTCTTTGGCGCCTGGGGCCCCGGCGCATCCCTTGCCGAGATCCATGGCACGCTCGGCGATGTCCTCATGTGGCTCGCGGGTCTGCACGCCGCCGCGGCCATCTTTCACCATGTCTTCCTACACGATCGCGTGCTGAAGCAGATGCTGCCTGGCCTGCCCAACTCGTAAATGGATCCGGTTGCAGAGCGGCATAAATTGGACAATTCGTTGCCACTTGACCTGGGTTGATTGCTACTGTCTATCTTGGCGTTCTTCGGGCGGACGAACCTTGCGGAACATTGCAAGCAGAAGGATGTCGTAGACAATTTTCAAGGCGCCCGCGATGAGCAGCGGCCACCCGAAACCGGAGATAGCGAGCAGTGAGCCGGCAAGGATCGGACTGGCGGCTGCCGCGAGGCTTCGCGGGACTGCGGTGACACTTGCTGCTGCCGCCCGCTCCCCAGGTGTCACCACCGCCATGACGTTGGAGGTGCGGGTCGGTACATCCAAGCCAGGCCCTCCAAACCGGGAAAGAAACACTAGGCAGACCTCGTCCCGAACCGGCTGATCTGACGGGCACCTCGTCGAGGCCGCGCTGAAGCTGTTGGCTAGTGGTCCAATCTTGTCCGAGGGGCATGTGAAAGATGAGCATTCGGAATCCGTGGTTGATCGGGACGTCAGGGTAGAGAGCAAATGCGACCATTCCCAAGCGTGGAAGATCACAAGTGGTCACTCGGCACACACCTCAGTTAACGACCCCTGCCCTCCAAGGTTGGCACACAAATATTTGATATATATGGAAATTCTGATCTAAGTGTTTTGATGCACAATGATCCCGCTCGATACCCCACCGGCACGAGCCGTCATGCGAAGTCCGAATGAGCACCCCACCCAGATTACAGCAGCACAGACGAAGACGGCCTGGTTCGCAATTGACATCGATGTTGGTTGGCCGACCGGGGTTTGAACTCCGGCCAGTGTGAGCTTTGGAAGCAGAGCGTGCCTAGGCTTTTGGCTTCGCCTTTCTAACCTCCTCAACAGCGATGTTTAACGCCGTTTCAAAGGCGTGCCTTAAATCAGCAATCTTGTCTTTCCTTAGCTCAGCGGTCTGTTTTGAAATAGGCGCAAGCTCCCAAATAAGCGCGTTCCCCGTCCCCAGAAGGTGAGCCAGAGCAGCATCCGTGGCCTCCGTCGTTTCCAAAAGATCCCGCGACTTCCCAATGTTCATCTGCAAATGACGCGTGAGCCCTTTTACATTGCCCGCTTCCGCATGGATCGCCTCTCTGCGCAACTTATGCAGGTACTCCACTGCTGCTCCGATTGGCATTTTGTTCCTCCCTTACTGTCGAATCGTCACGGATCATCGTACGCCTCATTCAGAAAGATGGCCGCGCGATATCGTGGACTTGGCGACTTAGGCCGCGGCGTCCCAGCGAGCCGGGGTGAGCGTACGATGACCCAATGGCCCCCTCGCCGCGTGCTTCTTGTCAATGACCATCCGGTCGTGCAGTCCGGTATCATGTCCGGCACATCGCCACCACAAAGACGTCGTCAGCTCGCGGTATTCTCCAAGCGACGGGTTCGCATCACGCGACCATGCAATCACACCGGCCTTCTTCCCCGCCACTTCGCTGTTCTCGTTGTCAGATAGGCTTGTGACTATCGGGAAAAGACGGTTAGATTGGGAATGAAACAGTTGCACTTCAGCGTCTTGACGATAGGTTTTCTGGCACTTGGCATTGTTGCTACAGAGGCAAAGCCGGTTCAACTGACCGCCGATCAAATCGGAGTCGTCGAGCAGACCGTAAAATCCCTGCTGAAAGACCAAACGAACATATCATTCGGTAAACCCGGTGCCATTACGACTTCAACCGGATCAATCATGGTTTGCGGTAGGTACAATGCAAAGAGCTGCTTTGCCGGGTATTCCGGCGAGACTGCCTATAGGGGCCAGTTCGATAGCGCCGACAGCGAGACAAAATATCTCCCAGCCTTCGACATTATCACAATGCCTGAAAATCAAACTGAAACCGACGACCTTGTAAAATTCTGCACCAATTCAGGCGTCGATCTGCCGCCGATCAGCAAATAGCCTGAAATGCTTCCCACAGCCAGGTGCCGACAGCGCTTGACCGCTTAATCAGTATGGCTGAAAGCCACGACCTTAAGGGCTCTGGCCCACTTACGTCAGCTGGCCGCGTAGCGTGGCATGTCGCCCTTCGCCAACTCGGTACCATCCAAGCAAACCGATGCGGGGTAGGACGGCGCCAATCGCGGCCACGCTGTAGAAAACTTGCCTTCCTCTCCACGACTTCGCGAGGTACGCTCCGCCTGGAGGCGAAGGGCGAGGCTCGATGACGGGCGCTACTGCTCCTTCCGCTGGGAGCGGGAGGCGCATGTTCGGCACATACGACCCGCAGAACCTCTTCCGGGTCAATCACAATATCTCGCCGGCGATGTAGCGCGACGATCATCCACGCCTCGGATATTCCTATTTAGGGTTTATTGGATTTTGAAGGCGCGGTTAACGTGGACGTCGTGCGACAGGCGCAAGTGCCCATGTCGTCCGCACCTTGGTTTTCCAGATCGGGACCAGATGCCAGTGGCTCCTACTTAGGCTTGAGTAAGGATCCCGTGGACTTCCTGTCCGATCGAAATGGACCGCGAGTGCTTGGTCGACTGCGCACAATACGGCGAAACGCTCAATCTGATCGTCGGACAGCTCGCAATCGGGGACTTTGTCGCGCACGGACTGCACTGCTGAAAAGGTTGAAATGATGCGTCCGGGACCACAGCAACCGACGTACCCCTGCACGGCGTCGATGACGTCGTCAGAAATAAGAAAGTTAAAGTACCGCGAGTTAGGTGTGGTGGAAGCTACGGTCCGGTTTAGCATTTCGCCTTCAGCAAGCCCCATCCCAGGGTAGCAGGTGGACGGATGTATCGGCAAGGACCGATCGTTAACATAAGGTCGTTGTTCGCCGAATTCTAATATACTCGCGTAGGGGCCTTCCGATCCCTGGCGAAGCCGTTCGCGCCCACCCGCATACCTCACATTCGCACTTCGCTGCGGTTGATACCTCCATGGCATCAGACACTCTTCGTGCCGGCGGCATGATCCCGCTCTTCTTGCACCGAAGCTTGGCGACAGCCTTCGCTCACGAACAATAATACGACACCTCATGGAACCTTCCCCCGAGACGCGAGTTTCGTGTTGACTGCGAACTCCGCAGTCGGGGACTTCTGATAACATGGCGATTTTGCCGCTCATGGCCCATTGATGGCCGTTATTCTCATCGTCGAAGACGAGGTATTCATCCGCCAAACCGCCGAGTGGACAATTGGCGACCTGGGTCACACCGTCCTCCTGGCTGGCGATCTGGCCGCCGCACTCTTGCATCTGTCGACGTCTCAACAAATTGACGCGCTCTTTGTCGATATCCGCCTCAGTGCATTGGCCCAAGGCGGATACGACGTGGCGAACCAGGCCATCAAGCTTCGGCCGGGATTGCGGGTGCTATACACGTCCGGCAGCCCTCTCACCGCCGATATGACAGAGATGTTCGTCGGCGGGGGGCAATTCCTTCAGAAGCCCTATTCTCCCGCTCAACTTGAATATTCCGTCAAAGAACTCCTTCACTAACATGGCTTCGTGGTTTTCAACATTTGAACGAGCCGCGGCCGAAAATACTTAGGAAACCTGATCTCGAATTTACCCACGGAGAAGGACATCGAGAACCTACTTGCCCTGTCCCCCGACAACGCAGCACATCAGCAGACGGAAGAGTCCATTGTTAAAGCGGGCGCCCTACAGAGCGCGATCTTCAACAGCGCAAACTTTTCCAGCATCGCCACCGACGCCAAAGGTGTGATTCAGATCTTCAACGTCGGCGCCGAGCGGATGCTTGGCTACACGGCTGCCGAAGTGATGAACACGATCACCCCGGCCGACATCTCCGATCCGCAGGAGTTGATCGCGCGCGCTCAAGCCTTGAGCGCCGAGCTTTCGACTTCGATCACGCCAGGCTTCGACGCCCTGGTGTTCAAGGCCTCGCGCGGAATCGAGGACATCTATGAGCTGACCTATATTCGCAAAGACGGAAGCCGGTTTCCAGCAGTGGTGTCAGTTACAGCCCTGCGCGATGCGCAGGACGGCATCATCGGGTACCTCCTGATCGGCACCGACAATACCGCGCGCAAGGAGGCTGAAGAGGCGCTCCTCCAGGCTGGCGCGTTGCAGAGCGCGATCTTCAACAGCGCCAACTTCTCTAGCATCGCCACCGACGCCAAAGGCGTGATTCAGATCTTCAATGTGGGCGCGGAGCGGATGCTTGGTTACACGGCGGCCGAGATGATGAACACGATCACGCCGGCCGACATCTCCGATCCGCAGGAGCTAATCTTGCGCGCTCGGACCTTGAGCATCGAACTCGCGACCACGATCGAGCCGGGGTTTGAGGCCCTGGTGTTCAAGGCCTCGCGCGGAATAGAAGACATCTACGAACTGACCTACATCCGCAAGGATGGAACGCGCTTCCCTGCAGTTGTGTCAGTCACAGCGCTACGCGACGCACAGAACGGGATCATCGGATACCTCCTGATCGGCACCGACAATACCGCGCGCAAACTGGTCGAAGAAGAGCAGAAGAAGTCCGACCAGCGTTTGCGCGATCAGCAATTCTACACGCGCTCGCTGATCGAATCGAACATCGACGCCCTGATGACGATCGACCCGGCCGGCATCATTACGGACGTCAACAAACAGACGGAGGCGCTCACTGGCTGCACCCGTGACGAATTGATCGGGGCGCCGTTCAAGGACTGCTTCACGGATCCGGAGCGGGCGGAAGCGGGCATCAAACGTGTGCTCAGTGAAAAGTCGGTGACCGATTACGAGCTTACGGCTCGCGCCCGAGACGGCAAACAGACCGTCGTGTCCTATAACGCCACGACGTTTTACGATCGGGGCCGCACATTGCAGGGCGTCTTCGCCGCAGCGCGCGATGTCACGGAGCGAAAGCGCGTGGAAGTGGAACTGCAGCAAGCCAAGGCGGCAGCCGAAAGCGCGAGCAGAACCAAATCCGATTTTCTTGCCAGCATGAGCCATGAGATCCGCACGCCCATGAATGCAATCATGGGCATCGCCGACCTCCTCGCAAAGACCCCGCTTTCACCCGAACAAGACAAGTACGTGCAGATCTTCCGCCGATCCGGCGACAACTTGCTGAACCTCATCAACGACATCCTGGACCTCTCGAAGGTCGAAGCCTCTCAGCTCGATCTGGAACGAACAGGCTTTTCGTTGAGCGACCACCTGGAAAAGGTGATCGAGATGGTGGCGCCTCGTGCCCATGAGAAAGGACTGGTGCTGGCGTGCGAAATTGAAACCAGTGTCGGCAATGATCTGGTCGGCGATCCGACGCGGCTGCGGCAAGTGCTCCTCAACCTGCTTGGCAATGCGATCAAGTTCACCCAATCGGGGCGCGTATTCTTGAAGGTTGAGCCAGATGGGGATCGCTTGGTTCCAACCGCCCTGCGGTTCACCGTTTCGGATACCGGTATAGGCATTGCAGCAGAGAAATTAGGGCAGGTGTTTGAACGGTTCACGCAGGCCGACTCATCGACCACCCGCAGGTTTGGTGGATCGGGTCTAGGTCTCACGATTTCGAAGCGCCTCGTGGAGTTGATGGGTGGACGCATCTGGGTGGAAAGCGAAGTTGGGAAAGGAAGCGTGTTTTGCTTTGCTCTCCCATTCGAGGTCTGGGCTGAGGCCAACCGGCCGGCGGCCACGCCCGCCGGCATGGGGTCAGAGGCACCGCTGCCCGCGCTGCGGATCCTTCTCGCCGAGGACTCACCCGACAATTGCACGATTGCCCTCGCCTATCTCGAGGATACTCCCTACCGGATCGACGTGGCCGAGACGGGAGTAGTGGCCTGCCAGATGTTCACGGCGGGCCATTACGATCTTGTCCTGATGGACCGACAGATGCCGCTCATGGACGGTTTGACCGCAACGCGAACCATTCGAGCGTGGGAAAAGACGAATGATCGGGCGCCAACACCGATCATCGCCCTGACGGCCTCTGCTCTGAAAGGGGATCGGGAGACATGTCTCGCGGCGGGGTGCACGGCCTATCTAAGCAAACCCATCAAACAGCACGTGCTGCTGCAAGCGATAAAGGACTATTCCGTGATGGCAGTGCCGTCGGCACGAAAGGATGGCGAGCCGCTGCACACGACCTCAAGGGCGGACCGAAGATTGAAGGAACGCACACCCGCCTATCTGAGGAATTGTCGGGAGGGCGTCATTGCGATGGTTGAAGCTCTGGATCGGTTTGACTTCGAGGCAGTCTTGATCCTGGGGCACAATATGAGGGGATCCGGTGGCGCGTTCGGATTCCAAGCCATTACGGACATTGGCGCAGGCCTTGAACAAGCGGCGGAAATCGCCGACGCCGAAGCGTCGCGAAAATGGGTAAGCGAATTGTCCAGCTATCTCGATCGTGTCGAGGTCATTTGATCGGCCGGTTGGAAAGATCAGCGAAGTCTGCGACTAGCGCCGAGTTGGTATGACTCATGAGGCCGAGGACAAATCGATCCCCGTTGTCTTCAGATCCACACGCGCACTGCCGCTGGAAAGGCGGCACCGCTAGAGTAGCAGAGAGGCCGCTCAGTCGTTCCGAGGGCGCTGGCTGGAAAGATACGCGTTCGGAATCCGTGGTTGATCGGGACGTCACAGTACTGAGCAAGCGTGAAAGACCACAAGTGGTCACTCGACACATGCCCCAGTTAGCGGCACCACCGTTTCAAAATCACAAGCATTTGATAAATATCACGAATCTGGTCATAGTGGTTTGATCCATAACGATCCCGCTCGATACCCCACGGGGCATTTCACAGGGCCCCTCGCTCGCTAATTTGCGTTCGCATGGTCTGCAGTGCCTGGCCCCAGGCGACGAGGTCATCGAGCATGGCGTTAACCGCCGCCGCCTGATGCGGACCGGGCTTGAACGTGGAGAAGTTCTCGAAATCGGTAAAAAGGGACAGTGCGACCTGGGCCCGCACGGGGGCAACCTTGATCTCGCCCATGATCAGTCGCAGATGCTCGACGGCGCGTGTTCCACCGACGCCGCCGTAGCCGACAAACCCGGCGGCCTTGTCATTCCATTCGCGGAACAGATAATCGATCGCGTTCTTGAGCGCGCCTGATGTCGAATGGTTGTATTCGGGCGTGACGAACACGAACGCATCGAAGGTCGCGATCTTTGCGGCCCAGGCTTTCGTGTGCGGCTGTCCATACTGGCCCATTGAGGGTGGAAGCGCTTCGTCGAGAAGTGGCAGGTCGAAGTCCGCGATGTCCACGACTTCGAACGAGGCATCGCTCCGCTGCGCTGCGATGCCGTGGACCCAGCGTGCAACGACATCGGCCTTGCGGCCGGGACGGGTGGTTCCGATGATGATCGCCACATTCAGCAATTGTCTTCTCCTTGGAGCAAGGGCAAGTTCTAAACCGAGGCCAAGATGCGCCGCTGTTTCAGACAGACTGCCGGCCACCGCACGTGCGGGCGCGATCGGCCCACACTCGGAGGTAATTGTACCGGTCCACTGCTAGTACGAAAATCCAAACAATATTGAAAAGTCTATTCAGAATTTTCGATATGCCAACCTGATTGATGCCGCAGCACCTCAGGCTATGACTGTGCGTGGCTCTACCAAGCGGTCTCGCCGCCGTCGACCAGGTAGTTGGCGCCTGTGATGTAAGACGCCCGGTCAGAGGCGATGAAGGCCGCGAGCTCCACGAGCTCCGCGGGCTGACCGAAGCGCTTGAGAAGCGTCTTTCTGGTTATCGCGTCCCGGGCCGCCTGGTTGTCGCCGAGGTCGCGGTCGGCGGCCGGGGTCAGGAACGGCCCGGGACTGATCGCCACCGCACGGATCCCATGGCGTGCGCCTTCGAGCGCTAATTGTCGCGTCATGGCGATGACGCCCGCCTTCGCTGCGACGTGCCCGACCATCAGGGGGGCCTCGTGGGCGATCATGCCTGCCGCGGACGCGACGTTTATGATGACACCGCCCCCGCGCCGGACCAGGTGCGGCCATGCGAACTTCGACACGAAGAAGGGAATGTCGAGCTCGCCAGCTATGGTCGCTCGCCAGTCATCGATAGAGAAGTCGGGCATCGGACCGAAGTATTGTATGGCAGCGTTGTTGTAGATTACGTCAAGACCGCCGTAAGCGGCCACGGCATCCTCAACCATCGTCCGCGCCTGTTCGGGGTCGGTGAGATCGATCGGCGCGATGCCAGTCATCTCACCGCCGGCGCGACGTACGAGTTCGACCGTCTCGTTGTTGGCATCAACCTTGATGTCGCACCCGACAACCTTTGCGCCTTCTCGCGCAAAGGTCTGTGCCGCGACGCGGCCCAGACCTCCTCCGGTGCCGGTGATCAGCACGACCTTCTTGTCAAGTATTCCCATAGCCTCCTCCTGGTCTGAACTGTCTCAGGGCAGTCGACCCTCAGCGCGTCGACTAGCCGGTCGATTTGAAATTGAGGCAGGCCCCCTCCGGGGAAGCTAGGACTTCTCTGAACCCGACAAAATCCGTATAAAACTGAAAGTCCTTTTCAAGGAATTCGAAATGCGGAGTCCAGCCACACCGAGCGTCGATCAGCTTCTGGTACTGCTTACAGTGGCCGAAACGGGTAGCTTTACCGCCGCCGCCAAACGCCTGGGGCGCGCCACGTCCGCCATCAGCTACGCGATCGACACGCTGGAACAACAGCTCGGTCTTTCGCTGTTCGATCGTGGAACGACGCGCAAGCCGAAGCTCACGCAACATGGCGAAGCGATCCTGTCTGAAGCCCGGGCGGTTGCCCACAGCATCGAGACATTACGCGCGCGGGTCCGGGGGTTCCTCGATGACCTTGAACCTGAAGTGTCGCTTGTGGTCGACAGCATGCTGCCAGGCGATCGGCTGACAAGGTTGCTTAGTGAATTCAACGCCCAGTTCCCCACGGTGCCAATTCGGCTCTTGGTGCAGACCCTTGGCGGGGTCGAGCGAGCGGTCCGAAACGGTCATGCTCGAATCGGCGTGGGAAGCCAACTGCACATGGACATGACGGGATTTCGCCGCATCGACATTGAAAGCGTCCAGATCATTCCCGTGGCTTCGCCGGACCATCCTCTGGCTCAGGCGAGCAAGGCTGCTCCACGGCAGGCAAGCGATTTCGTCCAGCTTGTTCTTTCGCAGCAACCGGCGGGAGAAAGCCGGGACTTCGGCGTTGTCAGCCTCAATACCTGGCGCATCGGTGATCAAGCAGCGAGGCACAAGCTTCTCCTCGCCGGACTCGGATGGGCCGGAATGCCGGAGCCGATCGTTCGCGCCGATATCGCATCCGGAAGGCTCGTGCGACTGAACCTTCCCGACTGGCGTGGTGGAGAATATACCCTGCAGGCCATACACATGACCGATACTCCGCCGGGTCCAGCCGGACGGTGGCTGATCGAGCGATTGGTGACCCTGTCCGACGAGGTCGAGCCGCCTCTTCTCGAAACGACAAAGCCGAGCAAGGCAAAGCGCGCCACCCGGACTAGGCCTTCAAAGCCCCATTCGTATAGCTGATCGCCGACGTCGTGCCTTCCCTGTCATAGGGCTGAAGCAGGCGCCGACGGTGGGCCTGAATGCCAGGCTCGCCCCGAAAGCCCCATCTGTTGGCCAACGAGAAAGAGCTCTCCCATGTACTCGCGGTCGAACTCCGATCGAGCCGCTTTCATGAATTCTGACGGAATGGAGGTAAACAAGGTGCGCGTGTTGGTTTCGCGAGCGATGCGATCCACTTCCCTCAAGTCCGATAGGCCCTGGTACTTTGTCAGGGTTGCGATGGATCGGGTCGCAAGCGGAAAAGTAGCTTCCTCGGTAGGCTTGTAGTCGGGTGTGAGCTTGCCGTTGCGGATCACGTAGAGGGTTCGTTCTCTCGCACCGCCAAACGCCGCTCGCTCGAATCGGGCGAAAATTATCCGCGGTGGCGCGAAGAAGATTTGAGCCGTGACGCCACCGTCGACATGCAGTTCGTCGCATGTGCGTCCGTTGGCGTTCACGCGTATTCGCACGGGAGGGAAAGCGACAGGGATGGCGCTCGATGCGAGCAGGACCCGAACGATGAGATCACGACGATCAGGCTGCTGGCTCGCAGCGATCGCCGAAAGATCCCAGATGACGGGGCGTTGAGCGTCAATGTTGGTGGTCTGCACGATCAGACGACGCCCCTTGGAGTACTCCCGCGCGATCGCGTCCACTACATCGTCCGTCAGGTATTGTTCGATCAAGCGCTTAAGTGGAGCCGTGTCATACCGGGATGATCCGAGGAGACCGAATATCCCGCGATCGATGACAAGGTCACTGTCGCCGTACTTCGTGAACACGGCCTTCAGCACCCCGTCATATTGAGGCCCAAGGAAGGCGAACGGGGCCGCAAGAGCGCCCGTCGAGACGCCTGTCACCACCTCGAAGTGAGGGCGCAGGCCGCTCCGGGTCCATCCGGTGAGAAAGCCGGCCGCGAAGGCGCCATCGCCGCCGCCGCCTGAGATGGCCAGAAAGTCGGCTTTCCTGGTGCTTGACCCCGGTTCGCCGGCAAGAGCGGCCTTGCTGACCTGGCCATATTGCCGGCGGATGCCCGCCTCCATCGCTGGCGTGAACTCGTCGCCCCAGAAGCGGATATCCTCGTAGCCGCTGACACGGGCAGCATCAAGCTGCGTCCCCGGCACGGCCGCGCGATCGCTCGTTGCAAGGCACCCACCCATCGTGGCCGTGAGGGTCATGATGAGAGCCGCGCGGGCTAGACGGCTAAATGTCTCCAACCCTACAGCAAATATTTTCCTCAGGGTGGCGCGGGCTCCAATCGTCTGGTCGAACAGGCGCATGTTCCAGTAGCCTTCCTCCCTGAACCGCCCCAGCGTCAGAGGGCTGGTCCCGGACGCATCGAGTGAACCATTAAGGCACTCCATGGACGGTGATCGATAAGCACCAGCACCGAGCTTTCGATTGTCAATTCGTCCGAATTGTTTGCGATCTTCTCTGAGACATGAGGCAGGCCCTTCCGGGGAAGCTAGGACTTCTCTGAACCCGACAAAATCCGTATAAAACTGAAAGTCCTTTTCAAGAAATTCGAAATGCGGAGCCCAGCGACAACGAGTTCGACCAGCTTCTGGCATTGCTGGCGGTGGTTGAATCGGGAAGTTTTTCCGCAGCCGCCAAGCGCCTGGGGTCGAGGCGTAGGCGCAGCGATGGACTGCGACACCGCAGCGGGGTCCGACGTGAACGTCAGGGAGAGCCGATGGACTTGAGGTAGGCGACGATGTCCGCGCGGTCCGGCGCCTTGGGCACGGCGATCGTCATTGTCGTGCGCGGGTTAGCCGAGGTGGATCTGGTCGCTTGCTGCCGGCCCGCTGCTGTGGGTCGACTGCTGTTGCCGCCATGCTCCGGGCGGGTATCCGTGGTGGCGTCGGAAGGCTGCGGCGAACGCATATGGCGAGCCGTAGCCGGTCAAGTTGGCGATTTCGGCCAGGTCCATTTTGCTACTACGCAGGTAGTCACGAGCCAAGGTCATTCGCCAATCCGTCAAATATTGCATGGGGGTCTGGCCGAGCGCATTGCCGAAAGCTCGTGCAAAGGAGGCGCGGGACAGTCCGCTGATCTTGGCGAGCTCGGGTACCGACCATGGGCGCCCTGGGTCTTCGTGTATCACCTGCAACGCCGCTTTCAGTCGTGGATGAGCCGACGCTCGGTACCAGCGGGGCGTGGTGGCGCTCTGGCGGAAAATGGCACGGATGGCGAGAACCAGAAGTATATCCAGGAGCCGGTCCAGCACTGTGTTCTGGCCAGGCTCAGGGGAAGCCAGCTCGCGGGACAGCAGGCTAGTCACGTCACGCAAAGGATCGCCGATCGGCGGCGAGAGTGGCATAACTTGGGGCAGTGCATTGAGAAGGCCGCTGCCGATATCCCCCGAAAGCCGGTAGGCGCCGCACAGGAACACCGTTGCCTGCGGGTCTTCCGGGAGGCGGCCAGCTCCATGGCGCGCCCGGAACTCCTCGGGTTCGAGGCAGTGGGCGCCGGGTTCATGGCCGATGTAGTGATCAGGCCCGCCCCGAACGAGTATCACATCGCCCGGCGAGAGCTGTATCGGGGTCTGCGAGGGATCGTCAAACCACAACCATCCCCGCCCCTGTGCGACAGCATGTACGGCGAGCTGCATAGAGCCGCCGAGCCGCAGCCCCCAAGGGGGCTTGGCGACGGTTCGGGCGAAAACGGCACCGGAGGCGCGCGCTCTCGTGAGGTGGTCAACTAGCAAATCCATGTTTCAATCACTAAGCAGGATAATCACCTCCGTCAACAATATGAGCGCCCTAATTAAAAAAACGAGAGTATTACGCATTGATCCGCTCAACGTTCGTTCTCATCATGCATTCACAACTGACAAACGGAGGAACGACATTTGACAGCTTCACGGCGGACAGCTCTTGTGCTCGGCGGTACCGGACGAACCGGAGCGCTCGTGGCGCAAAAACTTATCGAGCGAGGCCTGAATGCACGCACGGCCTCGCGCCGTGGCGCAGACGTGGTGTTCGACTGGGATGACAAGACGACGTATGCCCCGGCGCTCGACTGCGTTGACCGTGTCTACCTCGTCACGCCCATCATGCGGATCAAATTCGCCCGCCAGGCTGCGGAATTCCTCGACCTTGCCGTCGTCGCCGGGGTGCGCCACGTGACGTATCTCAGCACCTACCGCAGCGACCAGGCACCCCCGGAGGTCGACATCCGGGCCGTCGAGCTCGACCTGGTGCGCCGGGGGAGCTTCACCATTCCATATTGCGTCCGGCATGGGTAATGCAGAACTTCAGTGACGAACATTTGCCCCTCATCGACGGTACGATCACGGTGCCTACCGGCGACGGGGCGGAAGCCCTCGTTGATGCTGCGGACATCGCGGCGGTCGCGGTTGAGACGCTGGTCAACCCTGACGCCCATGCTGGCGCGGTATACGCGCCAACTGGCCCTCAATCGCTCACGGTCAGCGAGGTCGCCGGCATCATTGCCAGCGTAATCGGCCGGCCCGTCACCCATAACGACATTGATCCGGACGTGTGGATCAGCGGTGCGGTCAAAGCTGGCATCGTGCCTGCCGACTATTCAGTCATGCTTCGCTGGCTGACCGGGACGATCATCGCCGGCAACGGATCACGACCGAACGACGACATTGAAAAGGTCACGGGCCGGGCGGCAACCATCTTCCAGGACTTCGCCCGGCGAAGTGCAGCCGCGTGGGCACTGGAAGCGGCCAAGTGACCCTGCCCGTAATGACCAGGACGACTTCGCTGCGTCGGGCCTGTTTCCGCATCATTCATCGGGCAAGGGCGGCCGGTTTCGTCGACAGGCGGCACCTTGGCAGGTAACCAGCAAAACGCATGGAGAGATCAGAATGCCTAGCAAGAAATATTCTGCCTATGAGGGTGCCGAGCCCTATTTCGAACTGGTCCGAAGGGCACTGGGGGACCTCGTCGACGGCGAGCACTTCTTCGACATCGTCGCTGACGACATCGCCTACGAGGTCCGCTACAATCTGGGCTGGCCTCGTGTGGTCCGGGGACGCGCCGATCTGATGGGCCAGTTCGGCGGATATGTCGGCAGTATCAGGATCCGGTCCGCAGACAAGTTGATCGTCAACAGAGCGGAAAACGGCCGAGTCGTCGTCATCGAATACGAAGTCCATGGGGCGATCCTCGCGACGGGTGCCAAGTATGAGAATCGGTTCTGCTCGATCATCGAACTTGAAAACCGGAAGATCACGCACTGGCGAGACTACATGGACTCGCACGCGGCCTGGAACGCATTGACAGCGAGCATTGCCTGACTGCAGCATGGATAGCGATTAGGTTCTCGACTGCGATTGCTTCAAGCTACTGGGTGTGCCCCACTCGCGTCGCATGGACAAGGCGAACCCAGCGCCTCAGGTGACTGCGGGTCTGCTCGTGCGAAATGTCTGCTGTTGGGCGCAATGCGGCCATCATCGCCTGAGCCCTTTTGTGCAACAGGCTGCTGCACGTTTGCTTGTCCCCAGGAGATCTCGTGTCGACCCCCGCCTATCTCACGATGGAAGAAGTCGTTGCCCGTTACCGTGGCCAAGTCAGCGAAGGTACCCTGCGGAACTGGAGAACGATGCGCATCGGTCCATCCTACATCAAGATCGGCAAAGCGGTCCTCTATCCCGTCAGCGAGCTCGATCGTTGGGACAAATCCAATCTGGTGGTTTGCAGACCGTCTCGATCTTTGTCGCTGGAGGAATGTGCTCCGGCATGTTGAACCGCGTCATTGCGACTGGCTTTCACTGTTCGCACGATACGATATGGTCCGATTCACGATACGGAATCCGTGATCAGGCAGGACAATCGAGTATCATGGAAATTCTTCCATGATTGTTGGGTATTTATCCTTGGTGGTCACGCGTCACATATACCAGTTAGCGACCCCAGTTGATTTTAAAAGTTTGCCAAACTATTGAAATACAACAAGGATTGTTCTACGCATACGTTGATCCACAATGATCCCGCTCGATACCCTACGGGCACGAACAGTCACGAACCCCCACAAGGGGCTTGAAACTTTATCGTGGCTGGACTTGAAACTCCCGTCGACTGACAATCAGCCATCCCAAACCGCATGCCAAGGCGACGTTGATCAGCGCCAGGCCGGAAAGCGTAGCCAGCGCGCCGTAGGCGCCGAAGCGCTCAAGTAGCAATGCGCCAAGGGACGGCGCAGCCGCCTGGGCAATCAGGCTCGGCATGGCAAGGCGACCCATCAGCTTGGCGTAGCCATCATAGCCGAATATCGCGAGCGGTAATGTGCCACGCGCGATGGATTCAAGACCGATCCCAGCTCCGTAAAACGCGAGTGCCAACGGGACGATAGGCATGCCGAGCCAGAGGGCCGAGACGCCGATCGCGACGAAAGCGACCGACGCAAACTTGGTCCAGATCGGGTGATGGAAGCGCGCGATCATCATCTCGATCGTCCGCGCGGCAACCTGGGAAGGGCCAACGAGCGCGCCCAGGCCCACGGCCGCGGCAAGTGTCATCCCGTTTTTCTGCAGGATCGTCAGCAGATGCACCGACAGGGTCGAAGAGATCACGGCTGCTAGCGTAAGGGTCGCGGCCAGCACGATTATAATCGGGAGATTGGAGTCCGTTTGCAAGGCAGGCGTCGCTGCCCCACTCGATGTGGCTTTGGCTGTCGGTGTCGGCAGGCCGCGAGGCAAGATCACAAGGTAAAGCGGCAAAGCTATGAAAAGCTGAACGGCGGCGTAAACCAGACAGGTGCCGCGCCAGCCGATCTCGCCCAGCAGAAACGCCGAGATCGGCCAGCACACCGTGCTCGCAAAGCCGCCGAACAGCGTCAGCGTCGTGATGGCGGACCGCGCCGCATGGCCGTAGAGCCGGCCAAGCGTCCCGAATGCGGCGTCGTAGAGTCCTGCCCCCATCCCGAGGCCTATTACCAGCCAGGCCACAATGTACGCGGCCACATTGGGAGCGACCGCCAGCCCGACTTGGCCGAGCCCGATGCATCCCGCGCTGAACGCCAGGACGTTTCGGCCACCGTGTCTTTCGATCGAAGAACCGACATGCGGCGAGATGACTCCCGCCGTGAGCAATCCGAGAGACAGGCCTCCAACGACCCACGGCAAGGGCCAGCCTGTGTCCGCAGCGACCGCCGGCGCAATGACCGCGGGGAGATAATACGATGATCCCCACGCCATGATCTGCGTGACGCCAAGCGTGGTGATGATCGTGCGCCGACTGGGCACGGTGGCGGCCGTTGGCGGTGACGAGGTCATGCCGCAGCGCTGCAGCCGCAGCCAGACTTGCCACTCTCCTTGGCCTGGGCATCCGCCACACAGCAAGCATCAACCGCCGCCGGCGCCGGGCCACCGCAGCAGCCTTCGGCTGACGAGCCGAAGAAGGATGCCGGCACCGTGCAAACTCCCGTCTCCGGCAGCACCAGTTGCACGGCATCCGCGGCCGCTATGTCACCTGCGATCGCCGCAGCCACCGACCGGGCCTGTTCGTAGCCCGTCAACAACAGGAATGTCGGAGCGCGGCCGTAGCTCTTGATCCCGACCGTATAGAACCCCGGTTCCGGATGGCTGAGTTCACGGTGGCCATGCGGCGGGACGTCCCCACAAGAGTGCTCATTGGGATCGATGAGAGGACCGAGGGCCTTCACGCTTTCAAGCCATGGATCGAGGTCGAGCCGCAGCTCGCGAGTCAAGGCGAGGTCCGGGCGCTGGCCGGTGGCGGCGATAATCCTGTCGACGGGACCGATGGTTTGAAGACCATTTTCTGTTTGCCCCTCCACAAGCAGACGGCCGTCAACCTCCCG
Organism: Mesorhizobium norvegicum; assembly: GCF_004919685.1. Lineage (GTDB taxonomy): Bacteria > Pseudomonadota > Alphaproteobacteria > Rhizobiales > Rhizobiaceae > Mesorhizobium > Mesorhizobium norvegicum. The sequence goes on from NZ_SMYZ01000088.1 coordinate 125,688, forward strand.
GATCGCTGCCGTGGCAAACCCGGTAACAAGTCGGACGCGGCCGCTTTCGGCGAGATCCCTGACTTCGGAGCCGAGTTCGCCGCGTGCCGGCAACGCATCTGCATCGCCGCCACCGTAGATCCGGACCAGGTCGGTGCTGCGCGTCGTCCAGATTGCTGAAGTGCCCGTGGCGGTTTCGGATAGTTTGACTAATTCCAGCAACGCGTTGGCGGCGGAATGACCAGCTCCCACCACGAGAGTTGTACGGCCCGCATAGAGATCGCGATCGCTGCCGAGGACATCAGGTATGCCGTAGGCGATCCGGTGGCCGAACTCGTTCTCGCCTTCAGCGGAGATCCCCCCTGCGCCAAGCGGATTCGGTGTTTGCCATGTGCCTGATGCGTCGATTACAGCGCGTGCCTTATCCCTGCGCCTGCCGCCGGCAGTTTCGACTATCAGCATGAAGGGCTTAGTTGCACGACCTTTGCTGACAACCTTGTCGGCGCCCCATCGGGACACAGCGATGACGCGAGCATTGGTTTCGATGGACGGCGCCAGTTCCGGAAGTTGCGCGAGCGGGCCGATGTATTGGGCGACGATGTCATCCGCGGTGGGAAATGCCTCAAGCTCGGGCATTTTCCACCCGTGGGCCTCGAGCAGCTGCCGCGCAACAGCGTCAACGCAATAGCGCCAGGGCGTGAAGACCCGCACGTGCCTCCAGTCCAAAAGGTTCGAACCGGCATGCGAGCCTGCCTCGTAAACCTTCACCTTCAGCCCGCGGCGGATGAGTTGAGCTGCCGCGGCCAAGCCGACCGGACCTGCGCCGATCACGGCCACCGGGAGATCTGCGATTGTGTCCATTTTTCGATCCTTCCAGTATCTTCGAATTACCTAGGCAAAAAAAGTCAAGCCATAGCTTTGCTGGTCGCCGGTGCACATTTCGCGTCTGCACAGCACTCGTCAGCCAAATAACCAATCAATTCATTCATCCCAGGATAGTTGGCACGGCAGATCAGCGTCGTCGCCTGCCGTTCCTGCTTGACAAGACCGGTGTCGACCAGCCGCTTGAGGTGATGCGAAAGCGTCGATGAAGGGATGTCGAGCTTCTCCTGGATGCTGCCGACCGGAAGGCCGTCATCCCCGGCGCGGACCAGGATGCGGTAGAGTTGAAGCCGCGTTGGGTTGCCGAGCGCTTCGAGCTGAGAGGCTGCTTTTTCGAGTTTCATGGAAATATGATTAGACCCGAAAGTCCGTGCGGTCAAGCTAATTTCGAAAAATGTGGAAATAGGATGCAGCAGCCCTTTACGCTACCTGCAGTTCGGATTTCGTCGGTGCGCGAACAACAAGGCCGAGACCGATCAGGATCACCGCCCCTCCAGCCAGCACTGACGGCGAAGGGCGTTCGTTCAGGAAAAGGAAGGCTATGATCACGCCGATGATCGGCATCAGCAACGCGAATGGAGCGACTTGGTCGATGCGATATCGGCGAAGCAGGCCATACCAGATACTGTAAGCCGCCACGAAGCCGCCGAGAGCCAGCACGGCGATTGCCGCCCAGTCGAAAAGGCCTGCATTGAACAGGGCCTGGCGCTGCCCGGTTTCGAGCAGGAGCGACATCGCCAGCAGCTGAGGGGCCGCGATGGCGGACATCATTCCCATGAGCTGACCGCCCGAATCCTTCGACGCCGCCCGTATGATCCCTTGCGCGATGCCCCAGCAGAGCGTGCCCAGAACGATGAGAAGCAAGCCCCTGAATTGGCCGACCGACTCCGGCATGCCCACGACAAGCGCCACGCCCGCGAGCGAGAGCGCGATTCCGCTTAGCCGACGGCCGTTCATGCGCTCCTGGCCGATCGCCCAAGCCGCCAGAACGGCGAAGGGAACCTGGGACTGGACTGTCAGGACCGCCATCGTCGCAGGCACGAGGGCAATGCCGCTGAATATGAGCGCGCTTTGCAGGCTTCCGCCGAGCGTCGCCGCGGCGACTAGCGCCCACACCGGAGTCTGCCGCCTGCTTGATGGCCGGAACAGCGCGAGTGCCGTAACCGCATAGACGATCGCCATCAGGAACATGGGAGGGAAGGTTTGCATGGCGGGCTTGGCGATGGTGTAGGCGATCGCCCACAGCGCGGGGGGCAGGGTCGCCAACGCAACGTCGCGCGGTCTCATTGCGCCCTCGCCCGGTCGCCGAATCTGCAGAGCGGTTCAGTTGCCATCGGTTGCCCCAGAGACAAACCGACAGGCGATGAATGCCTACGGTTGCGCCCAATAGTCTGCCTGCCGCGTGCCGCCCGCCGTCCTGTCTGCGGCAGGAAGGTGCCTCAGATCGACCGCTGGCTCACCCGCTTGGCGACCTCTTCCGCGTTTTCGACCCGCTCGGAATAGCGGTCCGTGAGATAGGCTGAACGGTCGCGCAGGAGGAGCGTGAACTTCATCAGTTCCTCCATCACGTCGACGATCCGGTTGTAGTACGAGGACGGCTTCATGCGGCCTGCCTCGTCGAACTCTGCGAAGGCCTTTGCCACCGAAGATTGGTTGGGAATGGTGAACATCCGCATCCAGCGCCCAAGGATGCGAAGCTGGTTGACGGCGTTGAAGCTCTGCGAGCCGCCGGAGACCTGCATGACGGCGAGCGTCCTGCCCTGCGTCGGGCGTACTCCGCCCATCGATAGGGGCAGCCAGTCGATCTGCGCCTTCATCACTCCCGTCATGGAACCGTGCCGTTCCGGAGAGCACCAGACCTGGGCCTCCGACCAGATCGACAGGTCCCGGAGTTCCTGGACCTTCGGATGGTCGGCCGACGTCGAATCCGGCAGCGGCAGGCCCGAAGGATTGTAGATACGAACCTCTGCGCCGAGGCGGCGCAGGATGCGAGCCGCCTCTTCGGTGGCGAGCCGGGAATAGGAGCGTTCCCGCAGCGAACCGTAAAGCATCAGCACGCGTGGCCTGTGAATGGAGCGCGGCGCGTCGAGCAGTGCTTGCAGGTCGATCGGCCGGAATTGCTTTTCGTCCACGCTCGGCAACGAGTCGTCTGCCGTCTGGTCCCGATCAGGCAATACGCTTGCCCCTGGTGTCGACGACGACCTCGCCATCCTCTTTTACGAACGGCCCGATATTGGAGTTGGGCAGGATGTCGAGAACCGCTTCCGAAGGCCGCGCGAGAACGACGCCGAGAGGCGTCACCACGATCGGCCGATTGATCAGGATCGGATGCGCCATCATGAAATCGAGGATCTCATCGTCGGTCCACTTGGGATTGCCGAGATCGAGTTCCGCGTAAGGCGTGCCCTTCTCGCGCAGCAATTGGCGAGGCGTCTTTCCCATCGCGGCAATCAGCTCGATGAGCTTTTCACGCGATGGCGGGTTCTTCAGATATTCGATCACTTGCGGCTCTTCGCCGGACTGGCGGATCATTGCCAACGTGTTCCGGGAGGTGCCGCAGTTAGGGTTGTGGTAGATTGTAACAGTCATTCGGCGGCCTTCATCTGTCTGATTGGTTTCGGTTCGGCAAGCAGCCAGCCCGCCAGCGCCATCGCGAGCAAGGCCCCTAGCAATTCGGCTGCAATGAAGCCCGGCAGGTCGATCGGGCGGATGCCGGAAAACGTGTCCGAAAAGGCGCGGGCGATCGCGACAGCCGGGTTGGCGAAGGAGGTCGAAGCGGTGAACCAGTAGGCGGCGGTGATGTACAGCCCGACCAGCCATGGGATCGCGTCGGAGCGGAAGCGCAGGCCTGCCAGGATGGTGAAGACGAGACCGAAGGCTGCGACCGCCTCCGCGATCCATTGCCCGGTTCCGGTCCGTACCGTCGCGGAGGCCTGCAAGATCGGCAGTTCGAACATGGCGTGGGCCAGAAACGTCCCGGCGATGCCGCCCGCGACCTGGGCGATGACATAGGCAAGCGCCGCGTTCGCCTCGATCTCGCGACGGAGCGCGAAAACCAGCGTGACGGCCGGGTTGAAATGCGCTCCCGATATCGGTCCCAGTATCGTGATCAGCACCACGAGGATCGCCCCTGTCGGCAGCGTGTTGCCCAATAGCGAAACGGCTACGTCGTGCGTCAGCCGGGCGGCCATGATGCCCGAGCCGACCACGGTCGCGACGAGTAACGCCGTTCCCAATGCTTCCGCGACGATGCGGCGTGACAGGTCGTTCGCCACGAGCTTCAGCCGGCTTTCGGCAGGTTGCGGCCGATTTCATCCAGGCGCTTCTGCAGGGCAAGCTTGTCGACCATGTTCATCGGCAGGCTGATAAAGATCGAAATCCGGTTGTTGAGCATGCGATAGGCCTCAGCGAAGGCCAGGTGCTTTTCAGCATCGGTGCCCTCCACGTCAGCCGGATCAGGCACGCCCCAATGTGCCGTCATCGGTTGCCCCGGCCAGACCGGGCACGATTCGTTGGCGGCGTTATCGCACACCGTGAAAACGAAGTTCATTTCCGGCGCACCAGGCACCGCGAATTCCTCCCAGTCCTTCGAACGGGCGAAGGAGGTATCGTAATTCAGGTTTTTCAGGAGCTGGAGCGTGTAGGGGTGAACCTTTCCCTTGGGGTGCGATCCGGCCGAATAGGCCTTGAACTTGCCGGCGCCGACACGGTTCAGAATGGCTTCGGCGATGATCGACCTTGCCGAGTTGCCGGTGCAGAGGAAAAGAACGTTGTAGGCTCGCTCATGGCGTATGCCTCCCTTCTAGCATTTGCATGTCACCGCCTGGATCACGGGCTGACAGAGTTCCGGCGCGCCGTTGCAGCAATCCTCCATGAGGTAAGCGAGCAGGTCGCGGAAGCCGGTCATATCGGCGACGTAACGGATTGTCCGGCCGTCACGCTCGGCGCGGACCAGGCCTGCATGGTCGAGAACCTTCAGGTGCGCCGACATGGTGTTCTGCACCGTATCAAGCCGTGATGCGACTTCACCGGCGGGTATGCCATCGGCGCCTGCCTTGATCAGCATGCGAAAGACCTCGAGCCGGGTATCCTGGCCGAGTGCTGCCAAAGCGAGGAGAGCGGACTTTTTATCCATGTATCCATAAATCCGGAATTAAGGGTACGTACCGCCAACATATGACAGCCGCATGACGATAGGCAAGTTGAACGACGTCGAGCCGCTCGGCTACCTGGCCGACGTGCTCGCCAAGATCGTCAATGGCCACCCAAACAGTCAGATCGACGATCTCTTGCCCTGGGCCTATATCAATCCTCCCGAGCTTAACGCCGTGGCCTGAGAACGCCATTGCGTTCTTGCACCTGTGCCATTCGCGCAAATAGCGCAACGCCACGTCCAAGGCAGCGTGCGCACTCCCGTTAACGATCTTTGCGGTGTAATCCCCAGCTCGCCCGGGGTGATCAGCTTTCCATCACGTGTCGGCCGTCAAGATGAATAAGGCGGCATTCCTGGCCGGGGTCTGATGGCAAACTGCCGTGCAGCTTGGCTCACGAAGCATTCTGGTGATCGGTCTTAAACGGGCGATTGTATATTTCGCATACCCATCAGTACGAGTGAGCCTGACTCGTAAAGGATAAAGACCCCAATTCCGATAAGGGCAAACGGCACCAGCCAGTGGCCATAACGCCGAATCGGCGCGCCCAAGGATCGGTGATTCACCAGCCAGTGGGAGAACGCCAGCCAGACTGCCACGCCGATAGCAAAGACCGCGATTATGATGCCGATCTCGGCTCTTGTGCTGGTGGCAAAGACGGGCGTGTAGATGCCGATATTGTCGCTTCCGTTGGCCATAGTGACCGCTGCCACCGCAAGCACGTTACCTACCCCAGCCTTGGGCACTGCCGCTTCATTGCCCTCATCACCGCGCCACGCGTCGTAAAGCTTTTTCAGGCCTATCATAACCGGAAGAAACCCGAGCAGGCCAACGTAGGCGGGCGCAAGCACCAGCGAGACGAGGGATGCAACCAAGCTCACCAGCACCAGCGCCGTGAAGCCCACGTATTGCCCAATAATGACTTGGCGAGCATGGAACTTGCGGTGGCCGAAGAAGCCAAGCAACACAAAGATGTCGTCGATATTGGAGGCCGCAAACATGGTGATGGCCACACCGATGGTGCTCAGCATATGCGGCAGGTCCGGTTTCGCGCTGGCCCCTTCTCGCCTAACAGGCTGGCGTGGTCAACGCTCCCTGTCTGGAGCCGCCAAATCTACATCGCCGCCCCGAGCCTCAAGACCGTGGCCTGGGAACACCGCTTGCAATGCTCGACCCATTGATGACGGCTCAGCCCTGGGGTGCAGGTCTGGCAACGGCAGCCAAGGATGGTTTTACCAGGGTAAACCTCAGTTGATTGGCTCCCGCCATCGGCCGAGATGGGCGGAAAATCGCTGTTCGGCTCAACTGAACGCACAAAGGAGCAGACCTCGATCATCATCTATGAAACAGAGATCATGCCAAAGAGCGAGCGCTCCATAGTACCACGGTCACGTGCTTCGTGGAGCAAACAGGATGATCCCCACCGCAAGCAAGGCCACGGCACCACCCACAAGGTCCCAGGTATCTGGTCGATGTCCTTCGGCCAGCCACAACCAGAGCAGCGACGCCGAGATGTAGACGCCGCCATAGGCCGCGCAGGCGCGACCGGCATAGTCGCTTGGAATGAGTGTCAGCAGATAGGCGAACAGCACCAGAGAGGCGATGCCCGGCACGAGCCAGAGGATTGATTTCCCCTGCCTCAGCCAAACCCAGAAGGCAAAGCAGCCGGCAATCTCGGCGAGCGCAGCAGATGCAAACGTCAGAAACGTGCTCAGAAGAATTGGCATGCGGTCTGAATTTCTCACAAGCGCGTGGTAATGGCCACTAGCCAGTCCGGCAAAGCCTGTTCAAGGCCGATTTGTATCGTGCGGTCGAACCCCGTCAGGGTCATGATCCCGGCCACGATCAGAAGCACGCCGAGGGCCATTTTGATAGCGCTGGATGCGCCAAGCATCCGGCCTCGCCAGCTGAGCAACGCTTGGCGCGACATCAGCGCCAGAGCCAGCAGTGGCAATGATGTGCCGATGCCGAAAGCCAGCATCGTCAGCACCACCATGCCGAGATTTTCGCCACGTGCGGCCATGATGGAAGCGGCGCCGAGGGTCGGTCCAACGCAGGGCGTCCATACCGCGCCGAGCAGCAGCCCAACGCCGAATTGACCAGAGATACCGGACGTCGAGAACCCGCCGAAGCGGCTCTGAGTCCAGTTGCTCACCGGGCCGACCGCCGTGGCGAACTGCGACTGGAAACGCGGTACCAGCAGAACTGAGCCAACCAAGATTAGCAGCACGGCGGCAGCCGAGCGAAACACCGTCATGTCGAGGCCGATTGAAAAGCCAATGGTGGCCACGAAGACGCCTATTGCGGTGAAAGAGACGGCAACGCCGGCTGCCAAGGCCAACGGTGCCAGCCGATGTTCGGCCACCGCGCCAGTCAGCACGACCGGCAGCAGCGGCAGCACACAGGGCGAGAGGATCGACAGGACGCCAGCAAGGAGCGCAAGCAGCATGTCACAGCGCCTCGCGCAGCAAGGCCTCGATGACCGCGGGGTCGGTCTGGCCAGTCTGTCGGTCGACCTCCTTGCCGCCTTTGTAGACGATCATCGTGCTTTGCATCTGCATGCGGTAGCGAGCCAGGATTTCCTTTTGCGTGTCGAAGTCGACGTCGAACTTCTTCATTTTCTTGAAGTCCGGCGACGCCAGCAGCGACGCCACGATTGGCTTTTGCGCCTGACAGGTTTCGCACCACGGTGCCGCGATGTGGATCATCACAGGGCCGCCTGCCTTGAGGGCTTCGTCGAAGCCGGGAATGGTTTCGTCGCCATTGTGAGCGAACGCCGGGACGACGGCAGCAGCGATACAGGCAACAGCCGAGAGGATCAGAAAGTGACGACGTTGCATGTTATGCGGTCTCCCTAGGGTTGGATGCAGCGAGTTCGGGGGCAAAGTGGTCGAACAAACAGGTCGGCCGCTTCGGCCGCTGCCTGTGGCGCGGTGATGGTGAGGACCACTTCGCTGGGGCTCGTCTCCAGGTCAAAAGTCAGAAATGCGCAGCAAGTTTGCTCCTTGCGCATCAAATCAGTGACCTCGTCCAGTGCTTCCGGCCCATAGGTGAGTTCGAGTGACAGCGGCGTGCGATCGGCGTTGCGCAATGACCGACGCGCCAACGCGCGAATGCCGGCAACCCGTTCCTTGAAATCAGACGCGCCAAGCGTGCAGGCGATAGACAATGCATCCTTCTCGACTGCAGAGGCGCAAGCCGGCCCGCAGCCGCACTCGCCTTGTGCCATCAATGAATGAAACGTAGCGTTGGGCGCAGCCTTCCGGCGCGAGAGGAAATAAAGCCCGCCGGCGGCGACAACCACCAAAGCCAAGCCAAGCTGACCTATCAATGCAAAGCCGACACCGCCGGCCGCGATGGCCGCGATAACCGGCGGCGCAATCAGAGGCGCGCAACAGGCCGCGCAGGCTACCAGAACAAGGCCGGCGCCTGTGGTCGTCTTGTCAATGTTCACTGTGCATTTCTCCCTGTTGCCGGGCCAGCTTGGGTGGAAGCGGCCTGCCAGGCCAACACGGCCAGGATGACGACCGCAGCGTGAGCGAGGGCTGTCAGCGCTGCCAAGCTCGCCACGCTTCCGTTGGCCCGAGCGAGTTGCAAGAAGACCTCGCGGCCATCGAGAATTGCCGCAGCACCCGCCAGCAGAATGGCCAGCAGGAGGGTCGCTTTACCAAGCCTCAGAACAGCGGCGGCGAGCATGATCGAAACGCCGACGAACCCCCATACCAGCCACGGGGTTTCGAGGTTGATACCAAGGATCGTTTGCTCGGCGTGACTCCCCGTTTCGCCGACCTCGCCGCTGCCACCACCTTGTTTCGCGGTAGAACTCTCGGCCGCTTCATCATGGCCGCCCTGTTCTTGAGCCCCGGCTGCTTCGTCGTGAGCGGCCATGCTGGCGGGCTCCCGATGCCCACTCCCTTCCATCAAGACGGCGGAGGCGAAGAGAAGCGCCGAGATGGCCAGCATTGCCGACGTCCAACGGACGAGGGCGACATGATTTGCGAAAAAACCCATCAACAAAATCTTCCTTTCGCATCACTATGAAGATAGCGTACTCCTTCAAGTAACTTGAGGTTCAAGGAGTTTTTTGCGATGAACCTTCACGTCCGCGTGTTCACGATCGGGGCGCTGGCCAAGGCCACCGGCGTCTCAACGCCCACCATCCGCTATTACGAGGAGATCGGTTTGCTGCCTCCCGCGCCACGAACGGCCGGAGGTCAGCGCACCTATGACGACGATGATTTGGGGCGGTTGACTTTCATCAAGCAATGCCGGGACTTCGGCTTCAGCATCGATCAGGTGCGCGTGCTGCTGGAGCTATCGATCAGCACCAACCGCGATTGCGTCGAAACGCGCGACATTGCGCAGCTGCATCTTGACGAGGTGCGCCAGAAACTCGCCGAACTGCGCTTGCTTGAGCGACGGCTCGAGAGCTTTGTGACACGCTGCAACGTCGCCTGTGCCGGTGGTCCTGGCCAGGACTGCGTGATCTTCAAGGATTTGGCAGCGCCAGCCAAGGGCGGGTGCTGCGGATAATAGCACCATTGGTCCGCAAAGACTGGCTAGCCGTGCCTCCAAACCTTCACGGCCGAGATCACCAGGATCGTAGAAAGGGCCGGCAGCAGGAATGGGCTCGGCACCACACCGAGCAGCAAGCCACCGATGAGCGTGCCGACGATGGAGCCTGCTGCCATGACAAGCAAGAAGGTCTTATTCCGTCCGAGGACGGAAAAGCTCTGGTCCCGACTATAGCGGGTGAACCCCACCAGCATGGTCGGCAGGCTAACCGCGAGGGATAGGCTTCCTGCCAGTTTGATATCGGCGCCGAACAGCAGCACTAATGTCGGGATCAGCAGTTCACCTCCGGCTACCCCAAGCAGCGATGCCACGACGCCGATGACGAACCCGGCGACAATGCCTGCCACGGCCTGCGCAACCCCGTTCAAAAGGGGTGCGCCGGACCTCGCATCGTGGCCGAACATCAGAATCGCGGCGATCACGACGAGAAGCACGGCGATCACTCGGTAGAGATTTTCCGACTTGATTCGTGTTGCCCATCCTGCCCCGAGCCAAGCCCCGAGCAAGCTTCCGGCCAGCAAGTTCAGAATTATGGTCCAATGCGCAGCGATTTCGGAAAACGGCACCGTGCGTGCGCGGAAGGGCAGCGCAGATGCCACCACCACGAGACTCATGGCCTTGTTGAGGATCACGGCTTCCAGCGCCGCAAACCGAAACGCCCCGATCAGGAGCGGCAACCGAAATTCTGCACCGCCAAGACCGATCAATCCGCCAAGTGCGCCAATGATCGTCCCGCCACCAAATGCCAACGCCTTGCTTCGTGCCACGCGCAATTCCTGTCGTTTTGGCCAACATGGTTTTGGCCCCAATACCGGCCATACATACCGACTGAGCCATGAAAGCGCGATTACGCTTCGGCCCGGTGTTCCTCTCGCGCCGCTTCCCACACTTCGCGCGCCGCATCCGCGTTCATCGCTGCGATGCCCAGCCCCACGATCAGATCCGGCCACGCAGAGCGCCAAACGAAAGCTGTCACCAGCCCGGCGGTGATAATGGCGATGTTGGCGAATGCGTCATTGCGGGCCGATAGGAAGGCAGCCTTTGTGAGGCTACCACCATGATGACGGTACGCGGCGAGCATGTAGGCACAGGAGAGGTTGACGACGAGAGCGCCCAGGCCAGCCAAAGTCAAGGCGGTCGGCTGCGGCGGCACCGGCACGTTGAACTTCTCCCAGGCGGTCCACAGTGTAGCCAGACCCGGCACGAGCAGGATCAGTGCCAGAGCCATCCCCACTCGCGCGCGAGAGCGTACTGACCAGCCAAGTGCGAGCAGGATAAGGAGATTTACAGAGGCATCTTCCAGAAAGTCGATGCTGTCGGCGAACAGAGACACTGATCCGATGGCAAGCGCCACAGCGAACTCGATCCCGAAATAAGCGAGATTGAGCAGGGCGACGATGAGGACGATGCGACGGAGTGGAAGCTTCATCTTCTGAAAATAGACGAGACGGTGTATTGGGCCACCAGCTGCGCAATCGCCGGCGAAGATCCCCGCTCATCAGAGCAGTTGCCTGTCCGTCAGTCCGGCATGACTGCTTTGGGTCATAGGGGGAGCTCAACAAGGACGAACGATTTTCCGCTTGGGGTCGAGCGCCGTCGTTTGGAGTGATCGGATTTGACCTCAATGCCAGGTCTAAAACGGCTCGTAGCGCAGCGGCATACTGTCGGTGATCTCGGCGGCCTCGGGCGGCAAAAGTGCAATGCCGTCGGCCAACGCAATGGCCATCAAATTGGCGGAGGATCCACGTCGAGCATCTCTAGACCGGTTCACCGGTTTCGGTGAGGCGGGATATGCGGACGGTCCATGTCTCGGCCAAGAGTGACAAATAGCGTTGTGTAAATTCTAATATGGCGACGGTATTGGCCAAGCTTTGGTCCTTTGCGAGATGGTCGGCGGGCGCGCGAACTGCGGTCGCCTCTCAGTCTGAATCTGTGGATTCGGCAATAGCCGCTCGTGAGCGATCGAAGTCCAGAACCAGTGGGTGTCGAAACCAGGCATAGAGGATTATCGGTGCTCCAATCCCGCCAGGCAGGACCCAAAACGCAATGTCGGGAAGCTCCTTCCACAGAGGCAGGTTCTTGCCGTTATCGACGTAGAATGCGGTAATCATCACGATGTAGGACGCGCCCATGCCGGTGAGATGCAGCCTGGGCCATTGGCACCAGCGCCGCCGGGCGGCAGTGCGTCCGAAACACGCGCACACGAAAGAAACAGCCCCTAGCGCGAACAGGTGGTAGTTTTCCGCCCAGCGCATCGATGACAAAGCGCTCATCGTGACGAACACGCCGAACAGAGACCAGAAGTAGATCATCCCGAAATTCGAATGCCTGCCACGCCCTTTTTGACTGAGCATCGCGACGGCCCCTGTGATCACGGCGGCGAGCCCGAACAGAACATGGACGCCGACAACAGCCAGAAAGACTGGATCGCTGGACGGAATTGGGATGCCCAGGACGGTGATTGTGGTTTCACTTCCCATGCAATTTGGCCATTCGACGTGGGATTTCAATGCAACATCATTGAAAGAAGACGTATTTGATCAGGGCCGCAATGATCAGCAGCACGACGACGACCAGGATCAAGCCGGCAGCGCCCATGCCCCACATCATCCCGCTCCCCATCGTCTCGTTCATCATTGCGGTCTCCTGTCATTCGGCAGCGAGGTCAAACCATGCAGGTTCCGTGAGCGCAACCTCGTCGATCGTCGATGCAAGGCCCTTCGGCAACCGCCATCCCTTGACCAATCCGTAGATCGCTGGGATCACAATCAGGGTCAGGAGGGTAGACGAGATCATACCACCGATCATCGGCACGGCGATGCGCTGCATCACCTCCGAACCGGTGCCGGTGCTCCAGAGGATCGGGATCAGACCGGCCATGATGGCAACGACAGTCATCATTTTCGGCCGAACGCGTTCCACCGCGCCGAGCATGATCGCCTCATAGAGATCTGCTCGGGTGAACGGCCGCTTGTGTACGGCCCGCTCAACTTTCACTTCGGCCATGGCCTGCTCCAGATAGATCAGCATGACGACACCCGTCTCCGCGGCGACGCCGGCGAGCGCGATGAAGCCGACCGCGACGGCTACCGACATGTTGAAGCCGAGCCACCACATCAGCCAGATCCCGCCGACAAGGGCAAAGGGCAAGGACAGCATGACGATCAACGTCTCGGTGAGCGCCCGGAAGTTGAGAAAGAGCAGCAGGAAGATGATGAGCAGCGTGACGGGCACGACGATCTTCATCCGCGCCGCGGCTCGCTCCAGATATTCGAACTGCCCGCTCCAGGCGACCGAATAGCCGGGCGGCAGCTTGACCGTCTCCGCCACGGCCTTCTGGGCGTCGGCGACATAGCCGCCGAGGTCCCGGCCGTTGATGTCGACAAAGATGTAGGTCGCGAGTTGGCCATTCTCAGTGCGGATCGAGGTTGCGCCGCGTGTGAGTTGGACTTTCGCCACCTCACCGAGCGGAATGGCGCCGCCGCCGGGCAACGGCACTTCGACTTCGGTAGCGATCGACTGAGGACTTGAGCGCAGGTCACGGGGGTAGCGGATATTGACCCCATAACGCTCGCGCCCCTCGACGGTGGTCGTCACGGTCTCACCACCGAGTGCGGTCGCGATGACGTCCTGGACGTCGCCGACGGCAAGGCCGTAGCGGCCAAGCGCCTCGCGATCCGGGACGATATCGAGATAGTAGCCGCCGATCACCCGCTCGGCATAGGCACTCGATGTGCCTGGAACCGTTTTGAGGGCCGCTTCGATCTGGCGCGCGAT
>NZ_SMYZ01000089.1 GCF_004919685.1 Mesorhizobium norvegicum
GGGGGAGATTGGCAGTTTCGTCGTCCCGCCCTTCTTCCGAAGCGGGGGATTGGCGAAACCCGAAGTAACATTCGATCTCCCCCCTTGCGGGGGAGATGCCCGGCAGGGCAGAGGGGGGTATGAAGGATCTCGGCGCTCGTCCCCTTGCGCACAACCGGCTTGGCGTTTAGCAAGGCCGCGGTTCAAATTCTTTCTGGGACGGTTTCTCCATGGCAACGAAGCATCTTTTCCTGCTCCCCGGCGACGGCATCGGTCCGGAGGCCATGGCCGAGGTCAAGAAACTGATCGCGGTCATGAACGAAAAGCTCGGCAGCGGTTTTACCACCGAGGATGGGCTGGTCGGCGGCTGCGCCTATGATGCGCATGGCGCGGCGATCTCGAACGCCGACATGGAAAAGGCGATGGCGGCCGACGCGGTGCTGTTCGGCGCCGTCGGCGGTCCGAAATGGGACGCGGTGCCCTACGAGGTGCGCCCTGAGGCCGGCCTGCTGCGGCTGCGCAAGGACATGGAGCTGTTTGCCAATCTTCGCCCGGCCATCTGCTATCCGGCGCTGGCGGCGTCCTCCTCGCTCAAGCAGGAGGTGGTCGAGGGTCTCGACATCCTCATCGTGCGCGAGCTGACCGGCGGCGTCTATTTCGGCGAGCCCAAGCAGATCATCGATCTCGGCAACGGCCAGAAGCGCGGCATCGACACGCAGGTCTACGACACGTTCGAGATCGAGCGCATTTCCGGCGTCGCCTTCGAGCTCGCGCGGACACGTCGCAATCATGTCACCTCGATGGAAAAGCGCAATGTGATGAAGTCGGGCGTGCTGTGGAACGAGGTCGTCACCCAGACCCACAAGGCGCGCTATTCCGACGTCAAGCTCGACCACATGCTGGCCGATGCCGGCGGCATGCAGTTGGTGCGCTGGCCAAAACAGTTCGACGTCATCGTCACCGACAATCTGTTCGGCGACATGCTGTCCGACATCGCCGCCATGCTGACCGGCTCGATCGGCATGCTGCCGTCTGCCTCGCTCGGCGCGCCTGACGTGAAGACCAAGAAGCGCAAGGCGCTCTACGAGCCGGTGCACGGCTCGGCGCCCGACATCGCCGGCAAGGGCATCGCCAACCCGATCGCCATGATCGCGTCCTTCGCCATGTGCCTGCGCTATTCCTTCGGCATGGTCGATGAAGCCGACCGTGTCGAAGGCGCGATCGCCGCCGTGCTCGACGCAGGCCTGCGCACCAAGGATATTTTCTCCCCCGGCATGACCGAGGTCGGCACCGTTGAGATGGGCGACGCGATCATCGCCAGGTTCCTGGGCTGATCCCCATGGCGGTCGACGTCCGCTGGGCGACGATCGAGGACGCCGCGGCACTCGCGGCCATACTGTGCGAGATGGCGGAGCATTACCGGCAGCCGCCTCTCGATGCCGACCGGGCCCTGTCTGTTGCACGGAAATGGCTTGGCGAGGAAAGCCCAGCCTATCCGCATTTCGCGCTCGCCTTCGTCGACGGCGAGGTCAGCGGCCTGGCGTCGGTGGCGATCGCGCATCCTGGTATCGATCTTGAGCGGCTGCTGTTCCTCAAGGACCTGTTCGTGCGCGACAACATCCGCAACGCCGGCGTCGGCCGGGCAATGATCGGCTTTCTCGCCGATCATTGCCTCAGCCACGGCATTGGCCGTATCGACCTGACCACCGAAGATCGGAACGAGGGCGCGCTGCGTTTTTACGCGCGGCTTGGCGCCGAACGCCACGGCCAGAAGGTCTTTCTCAGGCTTTCGGGCAAGGCGCTGAAGGCGGTTAAACCCTGACGCCTGCCGGCACGGCCCCCCAGGGGTTTTCGCCAACCTGAGACGGCATAAGCCCGAAGACCAGCAAGGCCACGCCGCCGATGGCTGGGATGAAACAGAGCAAGACAAACCAGCCGTTCAGGCCAAGGTCGTGCACACGCCGCACGACGAGCGCGATCCATGGCACGGTGAATGCCAAGGCGAAAACAAGGGCGGGTACGAACCCTATCGACGTCCTGCCGGCGTTGGCGCCGAAGCCGTTGACAGCCAGATTGATCAGTATCCCGAAGCCAAAAAGGGCGGCCAGAACAATGGTATAGCATAGCCAAAAGCCCCAGAATTCCTTGCGGCGGGCGCGCCCGTTGAAGTTGACATAGTTCACACTCACCGCGCGCCGGAAGTAAGCCCACAGTCCTGTGGAAACCGCAGGCCGGTTTTCGGCAGGACGGCCAGGCTGCCGCGGCTGACCGGTGCCTGGCGACGGTGCGGTTGAGGCCACGGCGACTATATAGTGCGCCGTGCCGTCGTCCGGCTGGAACTCGACGAGAGCGCCTCTGACGAGAGCCACTCCCTGATTCAGATCATTACGGGTAAAGATATAACGCTTGCCGTCGATCCCATTGATGTAGCCGTAATCCTGATCCTCGTCGTAATGAAATACCGCACCGCGCATGCCCTGCCCCATCCATGCTTGTGATAGCAAAATACTACCCAAGGTTGTCTATGATTGCAAGATGCACGCTAAACTATATTTTGACTCCCGCCGGCACCGGTCCCCACTGGTTTTCCCTGGCCTGCGTCGGGATCAGCGCGAAGACCAGGATGATCAGGCTGCCGATGGTCGGGATCAGGATCAGCAGGCAGAGCCAGCCCGACAGGCCGATGTCGTGCAGCCGGCGCACGATCATGCCGAGGCTGGGAAGAACGGTCGCCAGCAGGAACGTGCCGCACAGCCCAACCGTCACCGCTCCCGAGACCTCGCTGTCGAAACCACCCATATCCATATCGGTGAACAGGCCGATGCCGCCGATGATCAGCAGGCAAACCGTCCAGAACAGGCAGTAGCCCCAATATTCCTTGCGGCGGGCGCGGCCGGCGAAATTGAAATAGTTTTGCGTCACGCCACGCCAGAAATAGCCCCAGAGATCACTGGGCTCGGCGGTCTCGGAAGACCGACCGAAATGCTGCGCGGGAGGCGCCGCTGCAGGCGGAACGCCGGCCTGGGCAGGTGCGGCGTTGATGCCGGGGTCGGCGGCGGCCGCAGCGGCAGTCGGGGCGGCGATCGAAAAGACGTCGCGCGCCTGGCCACCGCCCGGCTGGAACTCGACGGCCGCGCCGTTGGGCATGGCGGTTTCCCGGCGCAGGTTCTCGCGGGTGAAAGTGTAGCGGTTGCCGTCGGCTCCGGTGATGAAGCCAAAACCCTGATCCTCGTCGTAATGAAGCACTTCGCCGCGCATTTGCCATCCCCCTCTCGCCACGTCCCGGTCAAGATGTGGCACAGGGCCGAGCCGATGGGCAATACCGGGCGGCATGGCTACCGTCTTGGCGGCAAATGAAGCATAAGGCATCAAGTGCAACCGCCTTCGCCAGAAGCAGACAATGACAGTCGAGAGTCCTGACACCAGAACTGTGATTGACGATGCAGGGGAAAGAAAGCCTCCGAGGCTGGCCATCGACGCCACCGGCCTGATGCTCTGGCCACCCGGCGAGGGCCTGGCCGGCATCCCACGGGTAGAGAGCTTTCTCATCAACGCGGCGTTGGCGGATCCCGACCCATGCGTGGAGGTGGTGGCGTTCAGAGCCGATGAAGGCCGGTTCCGCCCACTTGCCCCCTACGAGCTGGACCATGTCGCGGCGGGCGAGATTTCACGGCATCATGTCCTGAGGTGGCCGGGGAGACGCACGGCGCTGTCGCAGGCTTTCGAGGCAGCGAGGCAGCAGCCATGGGGCAAGCGCGACGCTGACCGACATCTCGCCAAGACGGTGACCAATGGCCGCAAAGGCATTGCCTATCAGGCGACGAAGCTGCTGATCCGTGCCTATCGTCTGTACCAGCGGGCGAGGATCCGGTCGGGCTTGCGCCGGGATGTTCCAAGCCAACCGGCCGAGACCGAACGCGGCCTTGTGCTGATCAGCCATCACATCCTGACCCAGGAAGACCGGTCCGCCGTCTCAAGGCGCGCCGGGGACCTTGCCTTCCTTTGCCACGATCTTATCCCGACACTACGCCCCGACCTGCTCGGTGCAGGCCCTCGCGAGACCCGCTTCGGGTCCTATCTCGAGCACCTCGTGCGCTCCGGCGCTCCGGCGTTTTGTGCCTCCGACGAAGTTGGTGCGACGCTGACCGATCATATGCGCAAGGCAGGCGTCGTGCAGCCGGTGGTATACCGGTTTCCGATGCCCTCCATCCTGCATGCAAACGCATCGCGCGCTGGCACGACCTCGCGCATCGAGACCGGCGAGCCGTTCGTGCTCTATTGCTCGACCATCGAAGTGCGCAAGAACCACATCCTGCTGGCGCGGATCTGGCAGCAGGCGCTTGACGAGGGTGTCAAGCTGCCGAGGCTCGTCTGCGCCGGGCGCTGGGGTTGGATGATCGATCCGCTGCGGGCTTATTTGAAGGCGCATCCCGAGCTCCTCCAGTCGGTCACATTCACCGGGCTGGTCAGCGACGAGGAGCTCATCCGATACTATCGCAGCGCCTCTTTCGGCGTCTTTCCCTCGCATATCGAGGGCTGGGGCTACGGCGCCTCGGAATGCCTCGATTTCGGGGTTCCGGTCATCGTCTCGACAGCGCCGTCGCTGATCGAGGCGACCGGCGGCATGATGCCGGCGATCGATTCGCAGGACCAGCAAGGCTGGTATAAGGCGATCCGCAGGATGGCGGAGGACCATGCGTGGCGATCCTCGCTGGTCGAGCGCATCGCAGAGAAGCATCGGCCAACGCCGGCGGGGGCAAGCTGGGCCGCCATCAAGGCAGGCCTGCAGGCCAGCGCGTCGGGCCGATCAAGGTTTTAGGCGGGCCGCTTCTTCGCCTTCTTGTGCTTGGGCGCGCCGGTGGTGTCGAATTTCGGCTTGCCCGGCTTCGCCCAAGGCTTTGCCTCATGCGCGGCTGCCGGGCGCTGATCGGCTGATGCCGGTGCACGCTTCTCGAATTTGCGCTTCGGCGCGTTGGGGTCGAACGGCGCCTTGCCGCGATGCGGCTTCTTGTCGGGGCTTGGCGGCTGATAGCCGGCGCGCGACAGATCGGGCGTGCCGTCCAGCCGCTTCACCAGGATGTTGCCTTGCAGCTTGCGGTCGGGACCGATGGCGGCCAGGAAGCGGTCGGCCCAGTCCGCCGCGATCTGCACGTAGGTCTCTTCCGGCTGCATCTTGATGGCGCCGATCTCGCGCTTGCTGATGCTGCCGGTGCGGCACAGCATCGGGATCAGCCAGCGCGGCTCGGCATTCTGCCGGCGCCCGATCGACAGCGAGAACCAGACGCTGTCGCCGAAATCGTCGCGGCGGCTGGGTGCTGCCTCGTCGCGGCGCGCGAAATTTTCGCCCGCCGGTCTTTCACGCGACGGCGTAAAGGGCGCGATTTCCATGAGGTCCTCGGGCGCCGAGCGGCTGGCCCGGCACTGGCGCACGAAGGCGGCGGCCACCTGTTCGGCCCCATGCCTGGCGAGCAGCGCGTCGATGAAACCGCGCTCGTCCTCCTTCACCGGCTCGTCGAAAGCCGGATCGGCAAGGATGCGCTCGTCGTCGCGGCGGATCACGTCGTCGGCCGAGGGCGGGCTCGCCCATGTCGCCTTGAGGCCGGCGTTCTGCAGCAGCCGCTCGGTGCGCTTGCGGGCGCTGTTGGGCACAATCAGCGCGCTGACGCCCTTGCGCCCGGCGCGTCCGGTGCGGCCGCTGCGGTGCAGCAGCGTTTCCGGATTGGTCGGTAAATCGGCGTGGATGACCAGTTCGAGGTTGGGCAGGTCGATGCCGCGCGCCGCCACATCGGTGGCGATGCAGACCTTGGCGCGGCCGTCGCGCATCGCCTGCAAGGCATGGCTGCGTTCGTTCTGGCTGAGTTCGCCGGAGAGTGCGACAACGGAGAAGTTGCGGTTGTTGAAGCGCGCGGTCAGATGGTTGACGGCGGCACGCGTGTTGCAGAACACCAGCGCGTTCTTGGCCTCGTAATAGCGCAGTACGTTGATGATGGCGTTTTCCCGGTCGGGCTGGGCAACGCTCAACGCCCGGTATTCGATGTCGAGATGCTGCTTTTCCTCGCCGGCCGCCGAAATGCGCACGGCATTGCGCTGGTAGCCTTGGGCGAGCGTTGCGATGGAACGCGGCACCGTGGCCGAGAACATCAGCGTGCGGCGCTCGGCCGGGGCAGCGTCGAGGATGAATTCGAGGTCCTCGCGAAAGCCGAGATCGAGCATCTCGTCGGCCTCGTCCAGCACCACCGCCTTGAGCGCCGACATGTCGAGCGAATGCCGGGTGATGTGGTCGCGCAGCCGGCCGGGTGTGCCGACGACGATATGAGCGCCGCGCTCCAGCACACGCCGCTCAGAGCGCATGTCCATGCCGCCGACGCAGGACGCCACGGTGGCGCCGGTCAGCTCGTAGAGCCATTCCAGTTCGCGCGTCACCTGCAACGCCAGTTCGCGCGTCGGCGCCACCGCCAGCGCCAGCGGTGCCGCGGCGTGGCCAAAGCGCTCTGCACCTTCGAGCAGGGTTGGCGCCAGAGCGAGGCCGAAGGCCACCGTCTTGCCGGAGCCGGTCTGTGCCGAAACCAGTGCATCGGCCTCACCGAGTTCGGGCGCCACAACCGCCTTCTGTACGGGCGTCAGCTCGGAATAGCCGCGTTTTTCCAGCGCCCTGGCGAGCGCTGGAACAAGTGCTTCGAAGTTGGACATCTCACTCTTTCGGAATTCGGATTCTTTTATGCCCGGCAATGGGTCACCCGTCGGCGAGCGCCACCTGACAGCGCAACGAGCCGAACGATCTTGCCGTTCGTACTTCGCGCAGCCGCCATTGTACAGGGTGTGCGGGAAACCGGGCGTCGCTCGGCAATTGACTCTTGACGCAAACCGCGTAAAAGCCGGCACCGAACAGGACAGTTTCGATGCGCGGCCTTTTGATGGCGGTTCTTGCATTCGATTTCCCTGGCCACAATGCACATCATTGGGCCGGGCGCGTCGGCGCGTCTCCTCGTTCCAGCAAAACTATGGCCAAAACCACCACCAAAACGGTGTGATTCCCTTGGCCTAACCACCCTCTCCCGGGTTCGGCCCGGGGGACGGAACCCGCATCGGCCAGCGGGTTTCTCCAAAAAACCAAGCGGAGAGGGACAGGAGATTTTTCGATGAGTTTCAAGGTTGCAGTCGTCGGTGCCACGGGCAATGTGGGCCGGGAAATGCTCAACATACTGGAAGAGCGCGGCTTTCCGGTGAGCGAAGTCGTGGCGCTGGCCTCACGGCGCAGCCAGGGCACGGAAGTGTCGTTCGGCGACCGCACGCTGAAGGTCAGGACGCTCGACCAATATGATTTTTCCGACACCGACATCTGCATCATGTCGGCTGGCGGCAACGTCTCCAAGGAATGGTCGCCGAAGATCGGCAAGCAGGGCTGCGTCGTCATCGATAATTCGTCGGCCTTCCGCTACGACCAGGACGTGCCGCTAATCGTGCCGGAAGTGAACCCGGACGCGATCTCGCTGTTCACGCGCAAGAACATCATCGCCAATCCGAACTGCTCGACGGCGCAGCTGGTGGTGGCATTGAAGCCGCTGCACGACTTCGCCACCATCAAGCGCGTCGTCGTCGCCACCTACCAGTCGGTGTCGGGCGCCGGCAAGGAAGGCATGGACGAACTGTTCACGCAGACGCGCGCGGTGTTCGTCGCCGACTCGGTCGACGTCAAGAAGTTCACCAAGCGCATTGCTTTCAACGTCATCCCGCACATCGACGTCTTCCTCGACGACGGCTCCACCAAGGAAGAGTGGAAGATGGTCGCCGAGACCAAGAAGATGCTCGATCCCAAGATCAAGCTGACGGCGACCTGCGTGCGCGTGCCGGTGTTCATCGGCCATTCGGAAGCGGTCAACATCGAATTCGAAAAGCCGATCACCGCCGACGAGGCGCGCGATATCCTGCGCGAGGCGCCGGGCTGCCAGGTCTTGGACAAGCGCGAGGACGGCGGCTACATCACGCCGCTGGAATCGGCAGGCGAGGACGCCACCTTCATCTCGCGCATCCGCGAGGATTCGACCATCGACAACGGCCTGTCGATGTGGATCGTCTCCGACAATCTGCGCAAGGGCGCGGCGCTGAACGCGGTGCAGATCGCCGAGCTGCTGGTCGAGCGCGGCCTGATCCAGCCGAAGAAGAAGGCGGCTTAGTTTTCGCTCACGGGCCGTATCGCCGCTGCCGCGGCGGGCCCTCCGCGGGGGCGCCGGACGACCGGCGGCCCGCGGTCGCGGGCTCGGCCTTCGGCCGGGGCGTTTCTTCCTTCTCCCCTTGTGGGAGAAGGTGGATCGGCGCGTAGCGCCGAGACGGATGAGGGGTGTTCCAGCGGAGTGAGACGTTGCCGGCCCTTTTCATGACTAGCACTCAGCCCGTAGATATCATCCTGCGCCCGGCCACAGATTCTGACGCCGCTGCCATCGCCCGGCTCATGCGGGCAGCGCTTGGCTCATTCGACTGGATGCCGGTCATCCATACACCGGCCGAAGACCTCGCCTTCATCCGCGATATCGTGCTGCCACGCCAGCAGGTGACGGTCGCCGAGGCCGGCAGGGCTATTGTCGGCTTCATTGCCGTCAGCGGCGAATGGGTGGAGCAGCTCTATCTCGATCCGGCCTGGACGGGACAAGGCATCGGCAGCCGATTGCTTGCCGAGGCTACTGCCGGGATGCCGCCAATCAAGCTGTATTGCTTCCAGGCCAACAACGGCGCGCGCCGGTTCTACGAACGTCACGGCTTTCGCGCCGAGTCGTTCGGCGACGGCACCACCAACGAGGAAGGCCTGCCGGACATTCTGTATGTCCACAGGCGCTGATCGTAGGCTTTACTTCGGATCGAGCAAGGCATCGAGATGATCGCTCTCTGATGACATGCTGCCGCTTGCGATTGCCTCGATGTCCTCGCGCTGTAAATCCCTGGTCGCGAATGATTGCCTAGCCAGTCCCCGCAACAGCTCCAGCGCTTCCTCCGCCCGCTCCGCCGGCACGAACAGATGGTCGTGGTAGAAGGCCGAGACCGGATTGACGCCCATGCCGGCGGCGGCCAGGCGCGTGGTAATAGTGGCGAGGAAGCCGACGGCTTCCAGCGACGAATGGATGTTCAGCGTCACCATTCGGCAGCGGAAGGAAGCCGTCAGTGCAGCTGCGCTGGCCGCCTCCTCGGTCAGGATCAGCGTCACGCCCTCGCGCTCGCGAAACACCATCACCGGTTCGAGGCCTTCCGGCTGAGCGAGGCCAGGCGCCAGCGTGGCGAAGACATAGGTGCCGGCGAGCAGTTCCGGCGTCATCGATGCCAGCAGTGTCTTCAGATCGGTCTCGCCAGTCATGCCGTCTCTCTCTCGATCGATGCGGGTCGCGCGCTGCCGCATGCCATCAATATCCGCCACCGACGAACCTTGATAGTGCGCGCCGGCGCACGCTGTACAGACGACATGGCGATGTCGCTGGCGGCTGGGCTTGCGGACCTGTTGCGTCGCACAATAAAGCAGCTGAGGACCAGCGCCGGTCCGCGAAAGGCCTTTGATGATCGTCCGCCCGCGCCCACGCCTTCTGCACCTGTTCTTCATCATGCGCGGCTCGGTGGTGCCGCGCATCCTGCCGCAGATCCTTGGCTTTGCAGCCTATGGCGCGCTGGTGGTGGTGGTCGTGCGGGCGCTGAAGCTCGACTTCGGCAATGCCGGCACAGCGCCGTTCGCGCTGCTCGGGGTGGCATTGTCGATTTATCTCGGCTTCCGCAACAACGCCGCCTACGACCGCTGGTGGGAGGCGCGCAAACTGTGGGGCCAGCTCGTCTTCGACATCCGCAACCTGGCGCGTGCCTCCGCCGGGCTGGTCGACGACCGGACGGAATTGCGCGGCCTTCTGATGGAAGCGATCGCCTTTTGCCACTTTTTGCGCGGTCTGCTCAGACGGGTCGACGCGGCGCCGCAAGCCCGCGCTTTCATCGGTGCCGAAACCGAGATCGTCGCCAAGGCAGCCAACGCACCCGACGCGATGGTGCGCGGCATGGGCCGCCGCATCGCCGCGCTGCGCAAGGCCGGCGCGATCGATACGATCGGCTACCGCATCCTCGACGAGCGCCTGTCGGAAATCGCCGCCGCGCAGGCCGGATGCGAGCGCATCATGGGAACACCCCTGCCGTTCGCCTATACGCTGCTTCTGCAGCGCACCGCCTATATCTTCTGCCTGCTCCTGCCCTTCGGGCTGGTCTCCGCCGCCGGCTGGGCGACGCCGCTGTTCACGGCGCTGATCGCCTACACCTTCTTCGGCCTCGACGCGCTGTCGGAAGAACTCGAGGACCCGTTCGGCACCGAGGCCAACGACCTCGCCCTCGACGGCCTCTGCCGCGTCTGCGAGATCTCGGTGTTCGAGGCGCTGGGCGAAACGCCGCCGAAAATGCTGCCGGCGGAGAAGTTTTACTTTTCGTAGGTGTTGGATAGGGATGGCTCTGTCTTCGGAGATTGGCCGACACGGCCCTCTCTTCGTCATCCACGGGCGGAGCAGGAGCGAAGCGACGTCGCGGAGACCCGAGGATCCATGCCGCGACACTCATGATACATGAAAGCAGATCGGAATTGAGGGTCCGGCGAATAGCTAGCCATGTTCCGCACCGTTGCACTCTTCGGCTGACATCACGGCATGGAAGGCATGATTATCTCGGCGCCAAGGTTGCCTTCGCCTCATTGTAGCGCCACCGGCTCAAAAAGAATCCGCACCCTGTCGGATTTGCGCCCCACGCCGCGTCCTTGGGTCGACCCCAGCGAAAAGGGCTCGAACCATCAGGAGGGACCACCATGAGCATTTCGGAAACCGCGCCCGTATCGCCGGGCGCTTTGTGGACCGGCCGCGCGCTCAGCGGCGTCATCGTGCTGTTCATGATCTTCGACGGCGCCATCAAGCTGCCGCCGCTCGACATCGTCACCCAGACGATGGTGCCGCTCGGCTGGCCGGCCGATCCGAATGTCGCGCGCATGCTCGGCATCATCGGCCTGATCTCGACGGCGCTCTACGCCTTGCCGCGCACCGCGGTGCTCGGCGCCATCCTGCTCACCGCCTATATGGGCGGCGCCATCGCCACCAATGTCCGCGTCGACAATCCGCTGTTCTCGCACACGCTGTTCGGCGTTTATCTCGGCATCATCCTGTGGGGTGGCCTGTATCTGCGCGACCCACGCGTGCGCGCGCTGATCCCGTTCAGCCGATAGACGCACTGTTTTGACGCAATTCCGGACGGAAAACCGCTTCACACTTTTCCTGGAATTGCTTTAGGGAGAGAAAAATGTTCAGCACCATCCTCATCATCCTGCTCGTCATCATCGCCGCCGTGCTTCTCTATGCCGCGACGCGGCCGAATGATTTCGTCGTCACCCGTTCGGCTACGATCAAGGCTCCGCCGGAAGCGATCTTCCCGCTGATCAATGATTTCAGCCGTTGGCCGACATGGTCGCCTTACGAAAAGCTCGACCCGGACATGAAGCGGACGCTGTCCGGCACTGAGAGCGGCAAGGGTGCGGCCTATGCCTGGGAGGGCAATGCCAAGGCCGGCAAAGGGCGCATGGAGATCGTCAATTCGGTGCCGTCGTCGCTGGTGTCGCTGAAACTCGATTTCGAGAAGCCGTTCAGGGCCAACAACAGCGTCGACTTCACCTTGGCGCCGTCGGGCGACAACACCGCCGTCACCTGGGCGATGCGCGGCAGCCGGCCCTTCATCGCAAAGCTGATGGGCCTGTTCATGAACTTCGACACGCTGATCGGCAAGGATTTCGAGGTAGGCCTCGCCAATCTGAAGCGTCTCGGCGAAAAGTGACGTGCCTGAGCCCTATGCGGCGTGACGTCAGCTGTCCCATCCGGCAAAGCGGTTCGGGCTCAGCCACGACCTGGTGATCCGGCCGTTGTTGTTCAGCACGGCATCGACCAGCCAGCGCGCCGTGGCGGGCGCCGCATGCATGCCTATCGATCCCATCCCGCCATGCACGAATAGGCCCTCGATGCGCGTTGGCCCGGCTACCGGCAATCCGTCAGGCAGCATCGGCCGATTGCCCGGATAGACGTTCCTGATGGTGGGACCCTCGAGGCCCCGGATCATGCGCAGCGTTCGCGCCGCCATACGGCTCGCTATGTCCGTGTTGCGGACCAGGTCCCGGAACGCCGGCTGGACAGTGGCGCCAAGGCGCGCGTCGCCGCCTTTCATCGGATTGAGGCAGATGGCCTCAACCGCAATCTGGTCGTCACGCTGGCGGGCAAGATCGTCCAGACCGCGCAGGGACATGCGCTTCCCCAGCTCTTCCTGATCGGGCCATGTGAACTCTTCAACGATCCATGGAATCCTGAACCCAAGGGCGCCGAGTTGGACAAGCCATCCGCGGCCCGCAGAAAGGGGAAGGCTCGGCAGCGGATCGTCGCCAACGGTTCGGCGCAGGACGTCATTGGCCCATAGCCCGTTGGCGATGAACACCATGTCCGAGGCCAAGATCCCTTGATCCGTCAAGACGCCCTGGACCTTTCCGTTGTGCGTGTGGATCTGGGCGACACGCGTGCCGGTCTGAAACACAGCACCCGCCCGGCGCGCGGCGTGGGCGAAGGCATGGGTGGCTCCCATCGGTTCCAGGGTCCACGCGCGCTCGACGAAATAGCCACCTGCAATGTTGAACCCCAGAGCCGGGTGGTCGTTGGCCAAATCGGTCCCGATGGCCCGCTCCATGCCAACGCCGGCCTGCCGATAGCGGTGTGCGGTCGCTTCGGCTTTCTCCAAAGTCTCGTCATCCTCGGCGATCAGCAGATGCCCGATCCTTTCGAATTCAAAGGGAACAGGGCCGTCAGCCAGTTCTTCGTAGATCGCGACGCAGGCGTCCAGCATCTGGACGACCTCGGATTGGGGGCCGCTAAGCAGGGTTCCGGTGTTGCGCCCCGAAGACTCCGCCGCAATCACGTTCTGCTCGATGACGATTGTCTTGATGCCGTTGGATGCCAGTTCGTAGGCGAGGGTGCATCCGGCGATTCCGCCGCCGATAACGATCGCTTCGGTCGGCAAGTGTGCCCGGTTTCGGCGAGATGTTTTGGCCATGGAATTCGAGCGCTCCAGCGATCTTCGTATACGAGTATACCGAAATCCAACTGGCGTCCATGCTGTTCGCAAACCGAACGCGGTGCGGCGGGTGGTGCGGCGGTCGGCGCTGCTGGTGCCGGTGATCCGGTTGAAGGTGCCGTCGTTGGTGGAGCTGTTGGCGCTGTTGCCGGTGTGTTGATCGGCCATCGAGCGTGGCGAGTGCCACTACCGCGATCGTCATGGCCGCGTCTACATCGACCGCTGCCCGCGCGGCTATTGATCGGGCCGCGTTCGAAAAGTGAAGTCGACATGGCAAAACGGCGGGCCTGGGGCCCGCCGTTTTCCTGGATGCGATAGAGAAATAACTTACTCGGCGGTAGCGGCTTCGGCCTCGGCCGGTGCTGCTGCGGCGGCCGCAACAGCGGCAGCGGCGTCTTCCTGCGCCTTCTTCAGAAGGGCAGCGCGTTCCTGCGCCTTCTTGCCCGGCTCGGCCTTCTTCGGGTTGGAGCGGGCGTCGCGCTTGACGAGGCCGGCCTCGTCGAGGAAGCGCAGCACGCGGTCGGTCGGCTGGGCGCCATGCGCCAGCCAATGCTTGACGCGGTCGGCGTCGACCTTGACGCGTTCGCCGTCCTTGGGCAGCAGCGGGTTCCACGAGCCGATCGACTCGATGAACCGGCCGTCGCGCGGCGAACGGGCGTCGGCAATGACGACGTGGTAGTAAGGACGCTTCTTCGAGCCCGCACGGGCCAGTCGGATCTTCAAGGGCATTTCTTTTCTCCTAAAAATTCTAAGTTCGTTGATTGGGTTTCAGTTGGTTTTCGTCACGCCGTTGGAAGCGGCGATCTGTTCGTGGTGGCGGATCACTTCGCGGACGACGAAGTTGAGGAATTTTTCCGCGAAATCCGGGTCGAGATGGGCATCCTTCGCCAGCTGGCGAAGCCGGGCGATCTGCTGCTGCTCGCGCGCCGGGTCGGCCGGCGGCAGGCCATGCGTCGCCTTCAGCACGCCAACCGCCTTGGTGCAGCGGAAGCGCTCGGCCAGCATGTGGATGAGGGCTGCGTCGATGTTGTCGATCGAGGCGCGGTAGTCGGCCAGGATGGTGCGTGCGTCGGCCATATCTTTCTCTTCGTTCATGGCGTCCTCACTTCTTCTTGCCAAGGCCAGGCAGCCCGCCGCCGCCGAGACCGGGAAGCCCGGGGAGCTTCATGCCGCCGGGCAGACCGGGCAGGCCACCGCCACCGGGCAGGCCTTTCATGCCGCCGCCGAGACCGGCTGCCTGTGCCTGCTTCTGCAAGGCTTCGAGCTGCTTGGGGTCCATCTTCGACAGGTCCGGCATGCCGCCGCCCATCATGCCCCCCGGGCCACCCATGCCGGGCATCATGCCGCCGAGGCCCATCTTGTTGGCGAGACCGCCCATCATGCCGCGCATCAGGCCGCCGCCTTTGCCCTTGCCGCCCATCGCCTTCATCATGTCGGCCATGCCGCGATGCATCTTGAGCAGCTTGTTGATTTCGGCCGCGTCGGTGCCTGAACCGGCGGCGATGCGCTTCTTGCGCGAATGCTTCAGCACATCCGGATTGGCGCGCTCGGCCTTGGTCATCGAGGAGATGATGGCTAGCTGGCGGCCGAACATCTTGTCGTCGAGACCGGCGGCGGCCATCTGGTCCTTCATCTTGCCCATGCCGGGCATCATGCCCATGATGCCGCCCATGCCGCCCATCTTCGACATCTGCTGAAGCTGGCTGGCAAGGTCGTTCAGGTCGAACTTGCCCGACTGCATCTTCTTGGCCATCGCGGCCGCCTGTTCGGCGTCGATGTTCTCGGCGGCCTTTTCGACGAGCGAGACAATGTCGCCCATGCCGAGGATGCGGTCGGCGATGCGCTTGGGGTGGAATTCCTCCAGCCCGTCCATCTTTTCGCCGGTGCCGATCAGCTTGATCGGCTTGCCGGTGACAGCGCGCATCGAAAGCGCAGCACCGCCGCGGCCGTCGCCGTCCATGCGGGTCAGCACGAGACCGGTGATGCCGACGCGCTCGTCGAAGCTTTTGGCCAGGTTGACGGCGTCCTGGCCGGTCAGCGAATCGGCGACCAGCAGGATTTCGTGTGGGCTCGACACCTTCTTGATGTCGGCCATCTCGACCATCAGCGGCTCGTCGATATGGGTGCGGCCGGCGGTGTCGAGGATGACGACGTCATGGCCGCCGAGCTTGGCCGCCTGCACGGCGCGGCGCGCGATGTCGACCGGCGACTGCCCGTCGATGATCGGCAGCGTGGCGACCTTGACCTGTTCGCCGAGCTGGCGAAGCTGCTCTTGCGCAGCGGGGCGCCGCGTGTCGAGCGAGGCCATCAGAACCTTCTTGTTCTGACGCTCGGAAAGGCGCTTGGCGATCTTGGCCGAAGTGGTCGTCTTGCCGGAACCCTGCAGGCCGACCATCATGATGACGACCGGGGCCGGGGCATTGAGATCGATGGCGACGCCTTCGGCGCCGAGCATCTCGACCAGTTCGTCATGGACGATCTTGACGACCATCTGGCCGGGCTTGATCGACTTGACCACGGCAGCGCCGACGGCCTTCTCGCGCACCTTGTCGGTGAAGGAGCGCACCACTTCCAGCGCGACGTCTGCCTCGAGCAGCGCACGGCGCACCTCGCGCAGCGCCGCCGAGACATCAGCCTCCGACAGGGCACCGCGGCCGGTCAGGCCGTTCAGGATGGAGCCAAGGCGCTCCTGAAGCGATTCAAACATTCGTTTTCCTTTTCCCTGGCATCCGGATGGTGCCCGAGAGGTAATGCGTTCGCGCCCAGTGTCCAACCAAAAGCCCGTGCAAGCGAAAAGCCAAAAAGCACCCGGGGGCGCTCAGCGCTGCCGGGTGTTGGCCTCCAGGATCGATTTACAGCACTTCACCTCAAAGAGGTTTCGGCGTCCTGGTCGGCTTGCTCGGAGGGATACTCGTCGCGGAATTCGAGGCGTGTAGACAGGAAATCGGCCGCGGAGTCAAGACAAGGCCCATATCGGGCCGTCCCCAGGCTGCATTCAGGCCGTGCTCGACTGGTCGGGTAACTCGGCGGCAACCCTGAGCGGCGAACGCGGATGCAAAAGCAGCACAATCGTCAGCAGGCTGCAAACGATGCCGATAAAGGCGATGAGAACCGCATCATATGTCGTCCAGCCCGGGCCTTCGAGCGGCCTGGCGTTGAACAAAGCGAAGGAATTGTAGCTCTGCTGATGCGAGATCAGGAGAAACCCGGTCAGGTTGTTGCCGAAATGGGCACCCAAGGCGGCGCCGAGATTGCCGGTGGCATAGACGACAAGCGTCAGCAGCAGCGCGAAAGCGGCGATCGAGGCCAGCACGCAGGCGTTGATGGCGGGCGACGCGCCTGCACTCCAATGCAGCGACGTGAACAGCAGGGCGGGCAACAGCGCCCAGATGAACGGGCTCTTGAACCGGTTGGCCAGGCCGCGCAGCAGATAGCCGCGAAACAGCACCTCTTCCGACGAGGTCTGCAACAAAGTGAGCGCGGCGATCGGGATCAGGAACAGCAGCCAGGACGACAGGCTGATCGGGCCGCGCGCGATCTGCGGCTGCAAGAGATAGAGCAGGATCTCGGATATGAGCGAGGTGATCAGCACCGCGATCAGCCCCTTGAGGAAGCCCGACCATGAAATACGCCGGCTGTTGCCGATCAGCGCCGACAGCTTCTCGCCATGCACCCAGCGCATGGCGACCCACAGGCCGATCCAGATGCCGGCGAACGAGACGAGCGCGGTGAGAATGCCGATGGGCGATGCGAGGAACCCCTGCATTACCCCGTCTGGTGGCGGAGCCGCTGGTGCCTGCCAGGTGAAGAAAGCGTAGGTGCCGCCGAACAGCACGGCCGCGGTCGTGGCGGCCCAGAACAGGATGACGATCACCGTTCCGAGCAACAGGCGCGGCAAGGTCGTCCTGGCGTTCGGCGAGCGCCTATAGCGCTCGAAGGCGGCCGAATCGATCGTCACGCTGGCTCCTTTGCCGATGGCACAGGGCTGCATGATCTATGAGATCGGGTGCTTGCGCGCAATCACTCCCGTTCGCACCACAAGGTAATCGCTTCAAGGTTTTGAATTATCCTTTCCGGGGTTGCGCCGCCCCTCACCTGCCTGCCGGGCGCCCGGCAGGGCAATGAGGGGCGGTGCCGACGTCGACAAAAGGCGCGTCTCGGAATGCCTCTAATCGCTCATCAGCGCACGACATACATGATGCGCCGCGTCTGCGGATCGATCAGCGCCGGTTGGCCGTTCACATAGACGTAGCGGTAGTTGTAGTCCGGAATTTCGCGCAGCTCGACGGTGTCGGGCAAGGTCGCGCCGGTCACCACCTCGCCGTCAAGATAGACGGGGTCGAGGCGATGCGTGTCGACATAGGTTCTGATTTCGGGCGGAGGTGGGGGGAAGGCGTCCTCGACCGGCTCACCGGCAACGATCGCTCCGGTATAATCGGTCGAGTAGTTACCGATGTCGTCCGGCGGCGAGACGACTGCGATGCTGGAACCGTGCGGCCGCTGCGTCAGCACGACCCGGGTGCCGCTGAAATCGGCCGTCACATAGTCGGAATAGACCCAGCCCTGGCCGCCGGCCTCGGCGATGGTGCACCATTTGCTGTTTTCGATGCAGCCATTGAGCGTCGCCGACTGGCCGGCGGCGAGCACGCCGATGACCGGATATTGCGGACCAGGCCCGGCGCGGACGTTGAGATCGGTGACGGCGGAGACGGCGGTGTCGGCAAAAGCGGCACCCGACATCACGGTCAGCATTCCGGCGACCGCCGGAAACAATAGGGATTTCATGGTTTTCTCTCCGTTTTCTTGGTCCCTCGCCAGCGAAAACGGGTCAGCGGCGTATGCGTTCCCGCTAAAACGCCTGCGCCAACTCACGATTTGTTCCCTGTTCTTTCGGCAAACCGGTCAGAAGTTCGTGAACGAAGGCCAATTTCCGCGCCGTGACGTCCGAAATGACGAAGGGGTAGAGGTCGGGCAGGCCCATGCAGCGATTGATCGAATTGGAGGCTTCAGACAGCACCAGCCAGCGGGCAAGGATCTTTTCGAAAGGCTCGGGCGCGGTCGCCGGCTCCGAGGGTGCCGCCTGCAGCCCGCCGCCAGTGTCGCCCTGCGGCAAGTCGTTGGCCTCCACCGTCTCCAGCCGGCCGAGCGGAAAGTTCAGCGCATGCACCATTTCCAGCGTGTCGGTGATGTGCAGATGGTGGGCCCACGTCTCGGCCCAGTCCTCCCACGGATGCGAGGTGGCATAGGCCGAGATGTGGCCCTGCTGCCAGTCGGGCGCGGCACCATTGGCATAGTAGGCCTTCAGCGCCTGTTCGTAGTCGGCGCGATCGTCGCCGAACAGCGCGCGGAAAGCTTCCAGCCTTTGCGGATCGTCGCGGATCAGGCGGTCCCAGTAATAATGGCCGAGCTCATGGCGGAAATGACCGAGCAAGGTGCGATAGTTCTCGCCCATCTCGACGCGCCGCTTCTCGCGCTCGGCCGAGTCCGCCTCGGCGACGTTGAGCGTGATCAGGCCATTGTCGTGGCCGGTCAGGATGCGTTCGCCGCCGGGGCCGCCGCCGATCGGGTCGGCGAGGAAGTCGAAGGCCAGGCCGATCTCGTCGGCGGGGTTCTGCTTGGGCGCCACCGGCAGTCCGAAGGCCAGCAGCGAATAGATGGCGCGCTTCTTCGCCGCTTCGACGCGGATCCAGCGGCGGCGGTTGCCGTCGACGGAAAGGTTGGGGATCAGCTGGTTCAGCACGCAGGCGCGGCAAAAACCCTGTCCGGGCTCGGCCATCCAGTTGCAGGCGCATTCATCGGCATTGGTGCACTGAAAGATGCCGTCGACGCCCGCCAGCGCAAAGCGGGCGTGCTCGGGATCGTAGAGCACGAGACTCCTGCAGTTCAGGCATTGGGCGTTCTCGAAATAGATGCGGTGGCCGCAATGCGGGCAGTCGAAGAGTTTCATGTCGGTCTCAAACCTTCAGAGCCAGCATATGTGGGGCGGCACGTGCCCAACGCCAACCGCCCACCGGCGTTCCGCATTTCTTTAAGCTATTTAAGCTGGGCGAAGGAAAGGCCTGCCGCCTGCAGGGTCCTGGCGGCGGCAAGACCCGCCGAACCGGCGCCGATGATCACGACATCAACGTCTTTCATTGCGTCTCCGCCACAATAATCACTTGATCGTAGGCAAATTCCCCTTCATTGGCCAGCGTAGCGCCGGGGGACGGTGACAATTGCGCGTTTCACTGGCAAATTCGCAACCGGGACGTGATTCAGGCAATCAGGAGAGAAAGCATGGCATTTCTTGCCAAGGGAAAGATGTTTGCATCGGCCGTGGTGGCGGTGCTTGCGCTGGCTACGGGCGCGCAGGCGGCGGCCAGCTGCGGCAAGACCGGCGCCGGATTCGAGGCTTGGAAGCCGGAGTTCGCCGCGGAAGCCAAGTCCGAAGGTGTAGGCCCCAAGGGTCTGGCCGCTCTGGCCGGCGCGAGCTACGCAACAAAGACGATCTCCGTCGACCGCGGCATTCACAAGGCTTTCAGCGGCTCGGTGGATGATTTCATGAAGCGCCGTGGCGGGGCCGCGATCATTTCCAAGGGCCGGTCGCTGAAGAAGTCGAACGCGGCACTGTTTTCCCAGATCGAAGCGAACTACGGCGTGTCGCCGGGTGTGTTGCTCGCCATCTGGGGTATGGAAACCGGCTTCGGTTCCGCCATGGGCAACCAGAATACGGTCTCAGCCATTCTGACGCTTGCCTATGATTGCCGCCGCCCTGGTTTCTTTTACCCGCATGCCATTGCAGCCCTGAAGCTGGTTGATCGCGGGGCGTTGACAGCCTCGTCGGTCGGCGCCGCGCATGGCGAGATCGGCCACACGCAGTTCCTGCCCGGAAATGTCTTGAAGTATGGCGTCGGCAGCGGAAACCTGCGCGACAAGGGCACGGCGCTGGCTTCCACCGCCAATTTCCTCAAGGGTCATGGGTGGCGTGCCGGTGCGAGCGCGAGTGCGAATATGGGCGCGATTGCCGGCTGGAATTCCGCGAGCGTCTATCAGCAGGCCATCGCCCGCATCGCCACCGCGATCGACGGCGACTGATAGGACCATCTTCACTGGACAAAAACCCGGCTTCAGGCCGGGTTTTTCATTTGATGTCGAGCGTGTAGGAGCAGCCGGCCAGCGTCTTGCCGGGGTGTGACTCGACGGTCGAGACGTTGAGCTTGATGTCCGTGGAGAAGGTCAATCCCTCCGACTCTTCGGTGTTTTGGACAACAACTTTCTCGCCAAGGAATTTCTCCGGCGTCGAAAAAACGGCTATGACATCGAGCTCCCTGGCAAGCTCTGGCGCGGCAATGCCATCCAGCACGGCCATCGGCCCGGCAGCGGTAAAAACGATCGATCCTGTCTCGCGGTTGAACACGCGAATTTTGGCCGGCAGCTCGTATTTTCTGAGAAACGGATTGCCCGAGGCAACCTCCTTCCAGCCAAGCGTTTCAACGGCACCTGGTGCGCTGGACAGCCAAAGGGCAAAACCGTTGTAGGCCGGAACGTCAGCCCTGCACTCGATCAGTGCGGGAAGGTCGAGGGCGGCGGGGTCATAGTCGTCGGCTTTGGCAGCGGCCAAGCTCGCCAGGACAGTCAACGCGGGCAGAAAACCGGTTCCAAGAGTGGCCAAGCGCATGGTCACATTACTCTCAATAATTCGCGTAGCCGCTCAACGGGCATTTCCGGGAAACGGGAATCTGGAAGGTACCGTTGCAGGTACGGAATTTGGGGTTTCGCGGCGCCGGGGTAGCCGCCTTTGGCCTGCCCTCGATGACCATCGGGACTCCGGCAGCTTGCGAGTAGCTGCCGCCCAAGGGGCATTTCTGGGAAGCGAGAACCTCGAAGGAGCCAGTGATAACATTTGAGCAGGTACGGAATTTGGAGTTCCGTGGTGCCGGGGGTTGCGTAGCGCCCTTCGACTTGCCCTTGATGACCATCCAGATTTCGGTCGGTTGGTCGAGTTGCAGGTTGTTTATGTCGGAATAGCTGATCCGCCCGCTGCGGAGCCCTTCGGCAATGCGCTGGCAAAACAGGGCCGGCATGCGCTCCTGCGAGACGCCCATGAAAGAGGCGATCTCGTGCTTGAACGTAAGGCCCCATGCTGCCTGGACAGCGCTGACACACCCGCTCAAGTTCGCCTTCGGCTCGCGCTTGCCGGCTGCCTGCGAAGACTGGCTACCTGCAAAGACGACCGTCGCCACAAGCAGAAGAAGAACACCATTTTTCACTGTCAAAACCCCTCCATCCCGCAAGAGACCTAAGATGAAGCCGCCGAAAGGTCAAACAGGAACGTCTCCGAAGTCGTTTGATTTTCTTTATATTAGTAGCATCAAATAAAAACCCGGCGTCTTCGCCGGGTTTCGTGGGTCGTTTCAATTCTGCCGTGATCGGTATAGTTGTCAGCCCCGGCGGTTGCGCGCGGCCAGCGTTCTCAGCCGCAGCGCATTGAGGCGGATGAAGCCGGCGGCGTCCTTCTGGTCGTAGGCGCCGCGGTCGTCCTCGAAGGTGACCAGCGCGTCGGAATAGAGCGTCTTCTTCGACTTGCGGCCGGTGACGATGACGTTGCCTTTATAGAGCTTCAGCCGCACCGTGCCTTCGACGTCTTCCTGGCTCTTGTCGATCATCGCCTGCAGCATCAGGCGTTCGGGCGCGAACCAGAAGCCGTTGTAGATCAGCTCGGCATAGCGCGGCATGAACTCGTCCTTGAGGTGGGCGGCCCCGCGGTCGAGCGTGATCGATTCGATCGCGCGGTGGGCAGCGATCAGGATCGTGCCGCCGGGCGTCTCGTAGACGCCGCGCGATTTCATGCCGACGAAGCGGTTTTCGACCAGGTCGAGCCGGCCGATGCCATTGTCGCGGCCGAGATCGTTGAGCGCGGCCAGCATCGTTGCCGGCGACAGTTTCTTGCCGTTGAGGGCGATCGGGTCGCCCTTGAGGAACTCGATCTCGATCTCGGTGACGGTATCAGGCGCATCCATCGGCGAAACGGTGCGCTGGTGGACGAATTCCGGCGGCTCCACCCACGGATCTTCCAGCACCTTGCCCTCGGAGGACGAGTGCAGCAGGTTGGCGTCGACCGAGAACGGCGCGTCGCCCTTCTTGTCCTTCGGCACCGGTATCTGGTGCTGTTCGGCGAAGTTCATCAGGTCGGTACGCGACTTGAACGACCAGTCGCGCCATGGCGCGATGACCTTGATGTCGGGGTTCAGCGCGTAAGCCGAAAGCTCGAAGCGAACCTGGTCGTTGCCCTTGCCGGTGGCGCCATGCGCAATCGCGTCGGCGCCGGTCTCCCTGGCGATCTCGACCAGATGCTTGGAGATCAGCGGCCGCGCGATCGAGGTGCCGAGCAGATAGGTGCCTTCATAGACGGTGTTGGCGCGAAACATCGGGAAGACGAAGTCGGAGACGAATTCCTCGCGCACATCGACGACGCGGATGTCCTTGATGCCCATCATCTCGGCCTTGCGGCGCGCCGGCTCGAGTTCGCCGCCCTGGCCGAGATCGGCGGTGAAGGTGACGACCTCGGCGCCGAGCTCGGTCTGCAGCCATTTCAGGATGATGGAGGTGTCGAGGCCGCCGGAATAGGCGAGCACGACTTTCTTGACGTCTTTGACCTTGGACATTTTTACCCCGTCGATGGCGGACGCCCCAGCCGAGGCGTCACGGATTGTCGGAGGGCCTTTTAGCAGGAACGGCAAAGCGAGCAAGCACGCGCGCATGCATGGCTTCTGGTCCAGCGCATGGCGCGGGGTGATGCCGGCAGGGGAAACAACCTGCTGCAATCAAGGGCTGCATTTGCTGGAGGGATTTAATCAAGTTTTCACGCCCTGCGGCTAACACTGGGGTAAAGCCGCCTTGGCCCAAGTGCCTGGCGGCTCTTGCCTGCTTCGTCGTGGGCATCCTCGGGCTTGGGTCGTTCTTGATGCGCGTTATATCATGTATCGCCACTGAGCATAATCTGTGGCTTGTCCTGCTGGCGGCGCTGATGTGCGTCACCGGTTGCTGGGTGACGATCGACCTCTTCGACCGTGCCAGGAAAACCGCCGGCGTGCAGATGCGGGGCTGGCTGTTCCTGACAGCGGTCGCCGCCGGCTCCTCGATCTGGTGCACGCACTTCATCGCCATGCTGGCCTATCAGCCCGGCGCGCCGATCACCTTCGATCCGGTCCTGACCATGGTGTCGCTGGTCATCGCCATCGCCGGCACCGGAGCGGGCTTCACCCTTGCCTCCGACAAGCGTCTGGCCCCGGAGTGGGGCGGATGCGTCGTCGGGCTGGCGATCTCGGCCATGCACTACACCGGCATGATGGCCTATCACGTTGCCGGCATCGTCGAATGGGACGGCTCCTATATTGCCGCTTCATTGGTGATTTCGGCGGCGTTTTCCGCCGTGGCTGTCGGTCATGCCGTGCGCCGGCCATACCGCTGGTCGCACTATCTCGCCATCGGGCTGCTGGTGCTGGCGATCGTCGGCCTGCATTTCACGGCGATGGCGGCGGTGGCTGTGACGCCGCTGTCCTTCATCACCACAGGCACCAATCCCGATATTCTGGTGGCGATGGCGGTCGCCGTTGCCGTCGTCGGCCTGATCGTCGCGGCCACCGGCTTCGCCAGCTACCTGATCGACGAACGCGGCCGCCTGGAGAGCTTCGAGCGGCTTCAGCATCTTGCCCTCAACGACGCCCTTACCGGTCTTCCCAACCGGGTCTCCTTCAACGACCGCCTCGACCATGAGATCGACCGGGCGCGCGAGGGCGAGGAAACGATGACGGCGGTCATCGTCATCGATCTCGACCGCTTCAAGGAGATCAACGACCTCAGGGGGCACGCGGCCGGTGACCAGGCGCTCAAGATCGTCGCCCGCAGGCTGGCGAAACTCACCGGCGAGGGTGAATTCGTCGCAAGGCTCGGCGGTGACGAGTTCGCCGCGATCAAGCGCTTCAAGGATCAGAATGACCTTCTCGGCCTGGTCTCGCGGCTGGAGAAATCCCTGTTCGAGCCGTTGCGGCTCGACGATTTCGAAATTGCCGCCGGCGCCAGCATCGGCGTCGCCGTCTATCCGCGCGACGGGGCCGACAGGGAGCGGCTGGTCAGCAATGCCGATCTCGCCATGTACCGGGCAAAGAACGACGTGACGCGCGCCGTCTGCTTCTACGAATCCGCCATGGACGAGACGGCGCGAGCGCGTCGCGCGCTGGCCACCGACCTTCGGCAGGCGATCGAGCGCGGCGAGCTTTCGCTCCATTATCAGGTGCAGACCTCGGTCCCGACCGGCGCCACCTGCGGCTACGAGGCGCTGCTGCGCTGGACGCATCCCGTGCATGGCATGATCCCGCCGGTCGAGTTCATCCCGATTGCCGAGGAGAACGGCTCGATCATGGCGATCGGCGAATGGGTGCTGCGGACCGCGTGCCGCCAGGCAGCCTCATGGGACAATAGCCACAAGATCGCGGTCAATCTGTCGCCGGTGCAGTTCGCCCATGCCGACCTGGCCAAGCTCGTCCACCAGATCCTGGTCGAGACCGGGCTGTCGCCGAAACGCCTGGAGCTCGAGCTGACCGAATCGACGATCGTCGCCGACAAGGTGCGCACGCTGCATGTCCTGCGCCAGATCAAGGCGCTGGGGGTGACGATCGCGATCGACGATTTCGGCACCGGCTATTCGTCGCTCGACACGCTGCGCTCGTTTCCCTTCGACAAGATCAAGCTCGACCGCTCGTTCATGGCCGATGTCGAGCGAAGCCCGCAGGCCAAGGCGATCATCCGGGCGGTGCTGACGCTGGGCCGCAGCCTCGACATTCCGGTGCTCGCCGAAGGCGTCGAGACGCATGTCCAGCTCACCATCCTGCAGGTCGAGGGCTGCAACGAGGCGCAAGGCTATTTCCTCGGCCGGCCCAAGCCGATCGATCAGATCACAGGCGGCGCCGATGTCCGCAACGATCAGCTCGTCGCCGAGGAACCCGCCAGGATGCGGCTGAGCAGGCAGGCATAGGATTTGCGGCGGGTGGCCGCCCGCTGATGCCTTCGCCATGCGCCTGCTGGATCGACCATCCGATCACTCCTGCGTCTGGCGCCGTCGCGGCGCATCCTGTATAGGCGCTTCCAATCTCCTGGGGCCGCTCATGTCGTTCATTCCGGACACCGCCACGCTGATCCAGTTTGCCATTGCCACCGTGATCCTGGCGATCACGCCGGGGCCGGACATGACCTTGTTCGTCTCCCGCACGCTGAGCCAGGGCCGTGCCTCCGGCTTTGCCTCGATGGCCGGCGCGCTGTGCGGTACGCTGATCCACACCACGCTGGTGGTGGTCGGCGTCTCGGCGCTGATCGTCGCCTCGCCGATGGCCTTCTTCGTGCTGAAGATCTTTGGCGCCGGCTATCTCGTCTTCCTGGCGTGGCAGGCGATCACCAGGGGCTCGGCCTTTTCGCCGGAAAAGAAGACGGGGCCACGGATTTCATTGCGGCGCAGCTGGGCGATGGGACTCGGCGTCAATCTGCTCAACCCGAAGGTCATCCTGTTCTTCATGACCTTCCTGCCGCAGTTCGTCTCCGCGCATGACCCGAACGCGCCGGGAAAGCTGTTTTTTCTTGGGCTCATGTTCATCGTGCTGGCGATCCCGGTGACCGCGCCGATGGTGCTGGCGGCCGAAAAATTCTCGGCGGCGATGAAGGCCAGCCCGCGCGTCACGCGGGTGGTCGATTATCTCTTTGCCGGCGTGTTCTCCGCCTTCGCGCTCAAGATCCTGACGGCGCAGGCGAAGTAGAAGTCTTCCCGTCTTTCCACCAGCTTCCCGCCCAGCGTCCGGCGCTGAGCCAATAGAAGATGCCGCCGACCATGCCGCCGCCGACCACCGCCATGATGGCGCTGGTCTCCCGGATCGCGAAGGTGGTGTCACGGGCATGGTCGACCATGCCGAGGAAAACGCCGGCAACCACCGCGCCCGCCAGCGCATAGAACAGCCAGTCGCGCCGGCCGAGGATCTCGGCAAGCAGGATGACGACGCAAGCCGGCATCAGGGCGAAATAGGCGACGAACAGGGCGACGAAGGGAATTGAGAAATACAGGGAAGCTGTCGCCGTCGGGTGCGCGTGCTCCGGCGTGTAGCCGAGCGACGCCAGGAACAGGATGTTGAGGAAGGCGCTCGCCGCCAGCGATGCAACGGCATAGCCGAACAGGATAACAGCGAAACGGACGAGGTAGCCTACAAGACGGGTCATGCCAGATCCCGGCCCAGATCCCGGCGCATGCCAGATTTGCGTCCAGCCAGAAGCCAGTAGACCGAACCGGCGGCAATGCCGGCGGTGGCCAGAAAACCGAGATAGCCCGGATTGAAAACAAAGCTGCCGGCAGAGCGCGGGATGGAAACGCCAAACGCCGTCGAGGTGATCGCACCCGTGGCGGCAAAGTAGAACCATCTTCGAATAGACAACCATTCGGCGACAAAGAGCGCGGGGCCGACGATCAACAGCGCGCCGATCATCACGGTCAACACGGCGAGCGGGAAGGAGCCCAACCAGTCGAATGCGAAAATGATGGACCAGTTCCCGTCCTCGATGCCTTCCAGAAGCGCGATCAGCAGCACGGGGACCAGGATCGAGGTCAGCACACCGGCGATATAACCGACGGCCATCACGGCGAGGCGCTTCAGCCAGGCGAAGCGGCGGGTCACGCCTCGCCGTGCCCCGCGATCATCATGGCCTCCAGGGCCAGCCGGTCGACCTTGCGCATGCGCTCGGAATCCGACTTGAGCTGGCCGCAGGCGGCCAGGATGTCGCGGCCGCGCGGCGTGCGGATCGGCGAGGCATAGCCGGCATTGTTGATGTAGTCGGCGAATTTCTCGATCGTCTCCCAGTCCGAGCACTGGTAGTTGGTGCCCGGCCACGGGTTGAAGGGGATCAAATTGATCTTGGCCGGAATGCCCTTGAGCAGCTTGATCAGGCCTTTGGCGTCCTCGATGGAATCGTTGACGTCCTTCAGCATCACATATTCGAAGGTGATGCGCTTGGCATTCGACAGGCCGGGATAGGCGCGGCAGGCGGCGATCAGCTCCTTCAGCGGATACTTCTTGTTGATCGGCACCAGGAGGTCGCGCAGGTCGTCATTGGTGGCATGCAGCGAGATCGCCAGCATGACGCCGATCTCCTCGCCGGTGCGGAAGATTTCCGGCACGACGCCAGAGGTCGACAGCGTGATGCGCCGCTTCGACAAGGAAAGACCATCGCCGTCGGAGGCGATCAGCAGCGCCTTCTTCACCGCTTCGAAATTGTAGAGCGGCTCGCCCATGCCCATCATGACGATGTTGGACACTTTCCTGCCCTCGGCCGGCACGATGGCGCCGTCGGGCGTGTCGCGGTCGGGAAAATCGCCGAGCCGGTCGCGAGCGGTCAAAAGCTGGGCGAGGATTTCCTCGGCGGTCAAATTACGCACCAGCTTCTGCGTGCCGGTGTGGCAGAACGAGCAGGTCAGCGTGCAGCCGACCTGCGAGGAGATGCACAGCGTGCCGCGGCCTTCCTCGGGAATGTAGACGGTCTCGATCTCGACGGGCCGGCCGGCGCCGCGCGGCGGAAAGCGGAACAGCCATTTGCGCGTGCCGTCGGAAGAGATCTGCTCCTCGACGATCTCCGGCCTGGCAACGGTGAAATGCTTGTCCAGCTCGGCGCGCAGATCCTTGGAGATGTTGAACATGCCGGCGAAATTGGAGATGCCGCGCACATACATCCAGTGCCACAGCTGCTGGGCACGCATCTTGGCCTGGCGCTCGGGCACGGTGCCTGATGCAACCAGAGCCTCGGCGAGTTCGACCCGCGTCAGGCCGATCAGCGACGGCTTTTCGGGCTGCGCCGCGCGGGCCCGCAACGCGTCACGGGCGCCGTCAATGGTAAGATCGAATGAAAGGGTCATGGTTTGCACTGATATAAGCGGTTTGCGGCCGATTTCACGCATCGTGCCGGAAAGGAAGCGCGGCGCATAGCACAGGTTGAGGGCGAAGTCATGCGGCGGGAATACAACCGCGTGCACGCCGGCTGACAGGCTGCTACGACCATCTGGCAGCCTTGCCCTATCTTTCCACGTAAAGGAACCGATCACATCGTCGTGTTTGCGTAACGATTCCCATCGCGCCGTCGAAATCCGAAGGGGGCAACCATGCCCCTACAAAATGGGAGTATGCAGAATGAACTCTATCAAGCTCGCCGTCATTGCCGGCCTCGTTGGCCTTTCCACCTCGCAGGCATTTGCCGAAGACGCGATGGGCACAATGACCATGATGAAGGGTGGAGAGGTGATGGCGATCATGCCGGACGGGCATATGGGCACCATGATGCCGGATGCAAAGATGGGTGCCGAGATGATGAAAATGGCAAAGCCAATCAAGCACTGCAT
Organism: Mesorhizobium norvegicum; assembly: GCF_004919685.1. GTDB lineage: Bacteria > Pseudomonadota > Alphaproteobacteria > Rhizobiales > Rhizobiaceae > Mesorhizobium > Mesorhizobium norvegicum. The sequence continues at coordinate 28,484 of NZ_SMYZ01000089.1, forward strand.
GATGATGATGACCGACGCCAAGGGCAAAGCCTTCATGATCGATACGTCGACCAAGAAGGCTCAGGCCGAATGCGAAAAAATGGCCATGTGAGACTGAACCTGTCACGATCGAGACCCGCCGGCACACACGCCGGCGGGACATCCCAGACACCGGTCCAGGCCAAGTCAGGGCTGAAAAGCAAAGGGCCGGGCTTTGCGGCCCGGCCTGTCGTTCAAAACGAAGCTTTGTCTATTTGCGAAACCTTGCCTATTTGCACTTGGCGATCGACGTCAGCGCCGCCGAAATGCCCTTCAGCGAGAAGACATAGCTGGTCGGGTTGCCGCGGCCGGACTTCGCCGTCACCTTCATGTCGGTGCCGGTCTTCATGGCGGCGATCAGCACCGGCTCCTCGGCGGCGTTCTCGACCCAGGCCGACTTGCCGCGCGTGAACATCGAGAATGACTTCTTGTCGATGGTGACGGTGGCCTTGGAGCCTTCCTGGAAGGTGTAGCCGGCGATGAATTGCGGCTCATAGGACACTTGCTGGCCGGGCCGCTGGCTGACAAAGAAGAACATGTCGCCATGGTCGAGCGTCGGCGGCTGTTTGTCGGTCGGCACGGTCAGGACATAGCAGACCTTGCCGCCCGATGCCTGGTAGCTGTAGGTGCCCCAGGCATTGTGCTGGCCGATCTTGGTCGCCGACTGCGCCAGTGCCGGCGCTGCCACGGCCACCAGGACCAGGCTCGAAACTAGTGCAATCAATCCGCGCATCGCTTTTCCCGTATTCCAACTGGTGCGGAGGCAGGCCGGCTTGGCGTCCTGCCCGTCGCTTCATTTTGATTTAATCTGGGTTACCAAACGGTGAATTTCCTTTGAGAAAAGGACCCTCACCCGAGGAAACCGCCGCCATTCCCGCGCCGCCGCCTTGCGAGCGGGTGGCGCGACGTCCCTTTGGCGACTTGGAGGCCACGAAAGCGGCAAGAGTTTGACTTTTTGCGCTGCCGCCGAAAGCCGGCTTCAACGGCGTTTCGCGGGCGTGTTCAGCCCTTGTCGGCGATGGCGTCCTTGGCGGCCTGCCGGTGCGCCGGGGTGATGTGGGCGCTGACGGCGGTGATCGCGGCGGTGAGCACGGCGATGTCGTCGGTGAAGCCAAGCCCGAAGACGAAGTCGGGGATGACATCCACCGGCAGCACGAAATAGCCGAGCGCGGCCAGCAGAATGCCCTTGGCGCGCATCGGCGTGTTCTTGTCCATGGCGCAGTAATAGGCGGCCACGACCTCTTCCATGAAGGGGATCTGCCGCGCGGCCTTCTTGGCGGTGCGCCAGAATTTCTCGCGCACTTCGTTCTCGTCGCCGAGCTTGCCGCCAAGGCCGAAGAAATCAAAACCGGATTGTTGCGCCATTCACTTTCTCCTTGCAGGGCCCATGCGCATCCCGGCGCATGCCCGCGAGCGAAAATGTGGTGAAACCCGACCCCGGCTACAAGAGCTTGGCTGCCCGCGGCCTGAAAATCGGAACCGATCTTTGCCGTACTTACCTACAGTTCGGGGGATGCCGGCCTACAAAGGCGGTCGTCAGGCTGGTAATCGCCTCCTTTGGAGATTAGCGGAAACGCCCCTCCCGTCGTCATTCTAGGGCGAAGCAAGGAGCGAAGCGACGCGGCGCAGACCCTAGAATCCATGCCGCGACTCAAGAGCGACGCAGCGGTGCTGAATTCTGCTCCGCTGCACCCTCCACCAACGTCGCGGCATGGATCCTCGGGTCTGCGCGTCCGCTTCGCTCCCGCTCCGCCCGTGGATGACGAAGCTGAGGTTGCCGCACCTATGGATCACCTTAATCGGCAAAGCGGTTCATCTTCTTTGCCAGATCGATATCGAGCGCGGTGACGCCGCCGGCATCGTGGGTGTTCAGCGTCACGTCGACGGTTTTGTAGACGTTCGACCAGTCGGGATGGTGGTCCATCTTCTCGGCGGCAAGCGCGACGCGGGTCATGAAGGCGAAAGCCTCGGAGAAATTCGCGAAGGTGAATGTGCGCTTGATGGAGGCGCCGTCCGCCGCCGGTGCCCAGCCTTCAAGGCCGACCAGCGCGGCGGCGATTGCGTCTTTGCCCAGTTTCTCTCTCGTCATGTCAGCTTCCCGTGCTATTTCCAAAAATGACTCTCACCATAGTGCATGTCGCCCAAAAGTGCGTTGCGGTTTCGGGATAACGACATGCACAAAACAAAATCCGGATCGATGAGCGCGAAGCCCATAAATTCCATTCTTTTCGTCTGCCTCGGCAACATCTGCCGGTCGCCGCTGGCGGAAGGCGTGGTTCGGGCCGTCCTGGCGGAGCGCGGTTTGGGCCACGATATCTTGCTCGATTCAGCGGCAACCAGTGGCTGGGAGGTCGGCTCCGCTCCCGATCCACGCTCGATCGCGGTGGCGGTGCGTCACGGCGTCGACATTTCCGGGCAGAAGGCGCGCAAGGTCACGCCGCAGGATTTCCACCGCTTCGACCTGATCCTCGGCATGGACCGGTCGAATGTCGCCGACCTGAAAGCGCTGGCGCCGGCAGTCATGCGCGACCGGGTGCAACTGTTCCTGGAATTCGCGCACGGCAAGGCAGGTGACGTGCCGGACCCCTACTATGACGGGGCGGAAGCTTTCGCTTCGGTCTACCGCATGATCCGCGAGGCGTCGGAGGCGCTGGCGACAAGGCTGGAGGCGCGGGCATCCGTGCCCGACAGCGGCCAGGCTTCCTCGACGATGTAGGGGCCGCCGCCGACCGAATCGCGCGACGACATCAGCACGAAGCGGCCGATGCGAAACGGCAGCGTCGAGAAATTGCCGCGTGCCGATAGATATTGGGCGACGTCCAGCGGGGTCGAATTGCGTAGCCTTGCAAGTGTGACATGCGGCATGAACTTCCGCGGGTCGGCGGGGATGCCGAGCCGCTGGCAGATGCGGTCTATCTCGCCCTGAAGGGCGGCAAGATCGGGCGAGGCGGAAGCGCCGGCCCATACGGCATGCGGCTTCTTCTGGCCGAAAGCACCGACGCCGGACAGCGCCAGCGAGAAGGAGGGGCGGTGGACGCGGTCGAGTGCGTTGGCGATCTCGTCGGCGACATGGCCTGGGACATCACCGATGAAACGCAGCGTCAGATGGTAATTCTCGACGTCGATCCAGCGGGCGCCTGGCAGGCCGCCCCGCAGCAGGGACAGCGAAAGGGCGGCGTCACGCGGTATTTCGAGGGCGGTGAAAAGACGCGGCATGAAGAGCCTCCCTTCCTCGAATCGAACTGTACCCATAGCGAATCATCGATAGTCAAACGGGGCAAGATGTTTGTTGGTCACAGTCTTTGTTAAAAAGCTTCCCCAACGGAAACAGCTCCAGTCCCGCCTTATGAACCGCCCGGCACTGCCGCGATTGCCTCTTCGACCGTCGGCAGTATGCGTTCGACCATCTGGTCGACCCCCTGCGCGTTCGGATGCAAGCCGTCCTCGAGCTGCATGCCAGGCTGGCCGGCGACGCCATCGAGAAAGAACGGGTAGAGCGCAACATCGTATTTTTTGGCAAGGTCCGGAAAGATGGCGTCGAAGGCGTTCTGATAGTCGGGGCCGAGATTGGGTGCGGCGCGCATGCCGGCCAAGAGCACCGCAATCTTGCGCTCTTTCAGTCTGCCCAGCATCTCGTCCAGGTTCCTTCTGGCGATGTCGGGCGAGACGCCGCGCAGCATGTCGTTGGCGCCGAGTTCGAGGATGACCAGTTGTGTGCCGTCCGGCACCGACCAGTCGAGCCGCGCCAGGCCGCCGCTCGTCGTGTCGCCGGAGACGCCGGCATTGGCGACGGTCACATCACGGCCTCTGGCGCCGAGCGCTGCCTGCAGCCTGTCGGTAAAGCCCTGGTCCGGGCCAAGGCCGAAGCCCGCCATCAGGCTGTCACCGAAGCCGACGATCTTGAACGGCTCGGCACGCGCCAACGACATGGCGCCGCAAATGGCGAGGAAAACCATCAAGCCTGCGGCAATACTGCGTTTGAAAGACATGCGGCAGGCCCCATATGAACAAGGAATTCTTCCGGCGACGGCTTCCGGCAAGCAGAGCCTTCATCCTCCATATAGGACGCTTTCATTTTGACAGAAGCCGTCATCGCGCTGAAAGACGTATCGCTGACACTCGGCGAAGGGGCCTCCTCCGTCCATGTGCTGAAGGGCGTGAGCCTCGATGTGGCGGCTGGTGAGGCGACCGGCATCGTCGGGCCCTCGGGCTCCGGCAAGTCGACATTGCTCATGGTTCTGGCAGGCCTGGAAAGGGTCGATTCGGGTACGGTCCGAATTGCCGGCGAGCTGCTCAACGGCAAAAGCGAAGATCAGATTGCTTCGTTTCGCGGCCGAAACATTGGCATCGTGTTCCAATCCTTCCATCTCATTCCCAACATGACGGCGCTCGAAAATGTCGCGGTTCCGCTGGAGCTGGCCGGCCACGCCGATCCGTTTTCGGTGGCGGCGCGCGAGCTGGCGGCGGTTGGCCTCAGCGACCGCGTCACCCACTATCCCGGCGAATTGTCGGGCGGCGAGCAGCAGCGCGTGGCGATCGCCCGGGCGCTGGCGCCGTCACCGCGCATTCTGATCGCCGACGAGCCGACCGGCAATCTCGACCAGGCGACCGGGCGGCAAGTCGCCGATCTCCTGTTTGCCAAGGCGGCCGAGCGCGGCATGACGCTGGTGCTGGTCACCCATGATCCGGCCCTTGCGGCACGCTGTTCGCGCCAGGTTTCGATGCGGTCCGGCCGGATCGAGGATGCGCCCTTGCTTAAAGCGACTGCGTAGAGCCGTGGCGGAAAAGACCCCCTCATCCGGCCCTTCGGACCACCTTCTCCCCGCTGGGGAGAAGAGGCAGACACCGGCGCTGGTGACCTCTTCTCCCCTCGGGGAGAAGGTGGCCGCAAAGCGGCCGGATGAGGGGGCTGGCTGGTCGCGTACCATTTCACTCGCGGTTCGCTTTTCGGTGCGCGAGATGCGCGGCGGCCTGTCCGGCTTCCTGATCTTCCTCGCCTGCATCGCGCTCGGCGTCGCGGCCATCGGCGGCGTCAACTCGGTGGCGCGTTCGATCACTGCCGGTGTCGCCAATCAGGGCCAGACGCTGCTTGGCGGCGATCTTCGCTTCCAGATCAACCAGCGTGACGCCAGCCAGCCCGAACGCGGTTTCCTTGATGGGCTGGGCGAGATTTCCAGAACCGCCAGCATGCGCTCGATGGCGCGTCTCGCCGACGGAACCGACCAGGCGCTGGTCGAGGCCAAGGCGGTCGACCACGCCTATCCGCTCTATGGCACGCTGGAGACCGAGCCGGCACTGTCGAAGCAGGAACTGTTCGGCGAAGAGTTCGGCGTCTTCGGTGCGGCAGCGCCCGATCTGCTGTTCGAGCGGCTGCATCTCAAGCTCGGCGACAGGCTGAAGCTCGGCACCGCCACCTTCGAACTGCGCGCCAGGCTGGTCACCGAACCGGATGCCGTGTCCGACGGTTTCGGCTTCGCGCCACGGCTGATGATCTCGACCGAAGCGCTGGCGGCCACCGGACTGATCCAGCCGGGCAGCCTGGTCGAGAATGCCTACAAGATCCGCCTGCCGGCGGACGCCGACGAGGCACGGCTGAAGGCCATCCAGGATCAGGCGGCCAGGGATTTTCCGCAAGCCGGCTGGTCGATCCGCACGCGCAGCAACGCCGCGCCTGCGCTGTCGTCCAACATCGAACGCTTTTCGCAGTTCCTGACGCTGGTTGGGCTGACGGCGCTGGTGGTCGGCGGCGTCGGCGTCGCCAACGCGGTGCGCGCCTATCTCGACGGCAAGCGCGGCGTCATCGCCACCTTCAAGAGCCTTGGCGCTTCGGGCGGCTTCGTCTTTGCCGTCTACCTCGTGCAGATCCTGATCATCGCCGCATTGGGTATCGTGCTCGGTCTCGTACTCGGGGCGCTGATGCCGTTCGCGGCCAGCGCCGCGCTTCAGTCCGTCATTCCGGTGCCGGCGCAAGGCGGCTTCTATCCCGGCGCGCTTGGCATGGCGGCGTTGTTCGGCCTGCTGGTGACGCTGGCCTTCGCGCTGCTGCCGCTCGGCCGCGCCCGCGACGTGCCGGCCACCGCGCTGTTTCGCGAGATGGGGCTGGAAGGCCGTGGCTTTCCGCGCCCCGTCTATGTCGCGGCGGCCATCGGCATTGCGCTCCTGCTGGCGGCGCTGGCAATTCTGTTTTCCGGCGACCAGCGCATCGCCTCGATCTTCGTCGGCGCCACCATCTTCGCTTTCCTGGTGCTGCGCCTGGTCGGCGCGCTGGTGCAATGGGTAGCAAAAAAGAGCCCGCCTGTGCGCTTCGTGGCGCTGCGGCTCGCCGTCGGCAACATCCATAGGCCAGGCGCGCTGACGCCATCGGTGGTGCTGTCGCTGGGGCTCGGGCTGACGCTGCTTGTGACGCTGGCGCTGATCGACGGCAACCTCAGGCGGCAGATCTCCGGCAGCCTGCCGGAGCGGGCGCCGAACTTCTTCTTCGTCGACATCCAGAGCAACGATGTCGATGCCTTCTCGGCGCTGATCGGCAAGGAGGCACCAAAGGGAACGCTGGCCAAGGTGCCGATGCTGCGCGGCCGGGTGATGGCGCTGAACGGCATCGATGTCGACAAGGTGAAGGTGCCGGCGGAAGGCGCCTGGGTGCTGAAGGGCGATCGCGGCCTGACCTATGACGCCAAGCAGCCGGAAAACGCGACGCTGACCGAGGGCAGCTGGTGGCCGGACAAGTATAGCGGCGAGCCGCTGGTTTCGTTTTCGGCGCAAGAAGGCAAAGAGATCGGGCTGAAGCTTGGCGACACCATCACCGTCAATGTGCTCGGCCGCAATGTCACGGCCAGGATCGCCAATTTTCGCCAGGTCGAATGGGAGACGATGGGCATCAATTTCGTCATGGTGTTCTCGCCCAACACATTCGCAGGCGCCCCGCATGGCTGGATGGCGACGCTGACCGAAAAGAATGCCTCGACGGCGGACGACGCCCGCATCCTCAATGCCGTCACCCGCGCCTTCCCGGCGGTAACGTCGGTCCGGGTCAAGGATGCGCTCGATGTCGTCAACCGGCTGGTCGGGCAGCTCGGCACGGCGATCCGGGCCGCGGCCGGCGTGGCGCTGATCGCTTCGGTGCTGGTGCTGGCCGGTGCGCTTGCCGCCGGCAACCGGGCGCGGATCCATGACGCGGTGGTGCTGAAGACGCTGGGCGCGACGCGCAGGACGCTGATCGCGGCCTTCTCACTCGAATATATGCTGATCGGGCTCGCCACCGCGATCTTCGCACTGGCGGCAGGCAGTGCCGCTGCCTGGTTCGTCGTCGCGCGCATCATGACATTGCCGTCGCATTTCATGCCGGAGGTGGCGGTGGCGACCATTCTGTTCTCGCTGGTGATCACGGTCGGCATTGGTCTCGCCGGCACCTGGCGGGTGCTTGGCCAGAAGGCAGCGCCCGTGCTGCGCAACCTGTGACTTCAGGCCCGGAACGGCCATCCCGGATCTTGGCCCAGATTAAATCTTGGTAAGAATACCGTCCGGAAAGCCGAGGAATCGGCACTTCGTTGTCTCACGAACCGTTACATCCGGTTACGGTCTTGTTCTTGACGCGAATAACCATCATATTTCGCCACAGGCATGCTGGAGCCCTGCCAGCGGCGCCTGGGTCCGTAAGGACCTGACACCGGACGGGGCAGAAGCAATAGAGGACTACAATGGCTGATCCCATTCGCAACTACCAGACGCGCGCCGTGCCCGGCGTCAGCGTCGGTGCTGACATCGATCAGGGCCTGCGCGCCTACATGATCAAGGTCTACAATCTGATGGGGCTTGGCCTCCTCATCACCGGTCTTGCCGCCGTCGGCACGATCATGCTGGCCACCACCACCGATCCGGCTTCGGCGGTCGCAACGCTGCCGAGCGGTGAGATGCTGACCTCCTTCGGCTACGCGATCTTCGGCTCGCCGTTGCGCTGGGTGGTGATCTTTGCCCCGCTGGCCGCGGTGCTGTTCCTGTCGTTCCGTGTCCAGTCGATGAGTGTTGCGGCGGCGCAGACGACGTTCTGGGTCTATGCCGGCCTCGTCGGCCTGTCGCTGTCGTCGATCTTCCTGGTCTACACGGCGGCCAGCATTTCGCAGACCTTCTTCGCCACCGCAGCGGCCTTCGGCGCGCTGTCGCTCTACGGCTACACGACCAAGCGCGACCTGACCGCGATGGGCTCGTTCCTGATCATGGGCGTGTTCGGTCTGATCATCGCAATGGTGATCAACATCTTCCTGCAGTCGTCGGCCCTGTCCTTCGCCGTTTCGGCGATCGGCGTGCTGATCTTCTCGGGCCTCACCGCCTATGACACGCAGAAGATCAAGGAGATGTATTTCGATGGCGACGCTTCGGATGTCGCCGGCCGCAAGGCGATCATGGGTGCCTTGAGGCTCTATCTCGACTTCATCAACCTGTTCATGTTCCTGCTGCAGTTCATGGGCGACCGTCGCTAAAGCGGCATTGGACCATCAACTTCCGGAAGGGCGGCCCAACGGCCGCCCTTTCCTTTTGTGCCGGGCTTTGCTGTTATCAGAGGCAGACAAAGGGCCTGCATAAAGAATGAGCACTATTGCGATTCGATCCGCAACAGCGGCCGACCTCGACCGGATCACGGACATCTATGCCGACGCGGTTATTCAAGGCACGGCGAGTTATGAGCTGGAGCCGCCCAGCCGGGCCGAGATGGCCACTCGATTCGACAGTTTGATGGCCGGCGGCTTTCCTTACCTGGTGGCGGAGAAGGATGGCGCCGTGCTCGGCTATGCCTATGCCGGTCCGTTCCGGCCGCGCCCGGCCTACCGCTTCATCGTCGAGGATTCGGTCTATGTCGCACCCTGGGCCAAGGGCCAGGGGGTTGGCTTGTTGCTGATGCAGCAGCTGATCGAGGCGGTACGGGCCGCGGGCTTTCGCCAGATCGTCGCGGTGATCGGCGACGGCCGTCCCGACAGCGCCTCGGTGCGGCTGCACGAAAAGCTCGGCTTTCACCATTCAGGCCGCCTGGAAGGCTCCGGCTACAAGCACGGGCGCTGGCTGGACACGGTGTTCATGCAGCTGTCGCTGAATGGCGGGGCATCGGCGCCGCCCGATCCCGAATCGCTGCCGGAGCGGAAGTTCCGCGAGGGCCTTGGAGGGAACTGAATTGAGGAATTGGGGAACTGAAGAACTGAAGACGCTGAGAGCCTTTTCTTCAACTCATCAATTCTCCAGTTCTTCAATTCCCCTGCTCTAATTCCCCTGCTCAGGCCTCGACCACTTTCAGCTTGCTGTCAAATATCCCAAGCACGCGGCCGAGTTCCTGGCCGCGCTTCAAGATGCGACCGCCGGCGGCAATGACGGCAAAGGCGCCCTGCTTGCGGGCCAGCTTCGGATCCTTGACGATCTGGAACAGCGGCACTTCGCTGGCGCGGCGGAACACGGAAAACACAGCGCGGTCGGTGAGATGATCGATGGCGTAGTCGCGCCATTCATTGGCGGCGACCATGCGTCCGTAGAGCCTGAGGATCTGGTCCAGCTCGCGCCGGTCGAACCGCACCGGCTGATCGAGGCGCTCGTGTCGCGCCTCGTGCAGCGGGATCAGTATTGCGGATGCGTCCCCATCCCCCGTCCCGCCGCTGTCATCGGTCATGCCTCGATCCTTCAAAATGAATCTTTGCCAACCAAAGTTGGCGTGTTCGCGGCTGAATTGCAAGACCCGGCGAAGCGAGCCCCGCGCCGCGCTGTTTCCGCCACGTCCAGTCACTTTTATGAAACGCCGTGTTGGAATTGGTGATGCTTCGCCACATTTCTGCCTTTTTTTATCCGCGCTCATGCCCCAATGTCCGACGAATTTACCGGCGTTGCCTGAGACGGTTCGGTCCGGCACCGGCTCGTAAACCCCAAGCCCCCCGCCCACGGGTCTGCGTCGGATCGAACCAACCTCGGCTCTTCCTCGGAAGAACCGGGTGCGACGATCCCAAAACCTAAATGACCGACGTCAGAAGCAAGCTGACGTCGGTTTTTTATTGGGTGAGAAGCGGTTCGCGCTACCGCGACGTCGTCATCCACGGGCGGAGCGGAAGCGAAGCGGACGCGCAGACCCGAGGATCCATGCCGCGACGTTTGGCGAGGCATGTTGCCTATCAGAATGGCCAGCTGTCTCAAACGGGACAGCTTAAGCGGGCCGCCTCTCGATTCTGGACCGATTTCGTGCGCAGCCGATGTCCTGGCATGGATCCCGGGGTCTCCGCGACGGAGCTTCGCTCCTGCTTCGCCCCAGGATGACGAAGGCAGGGTCGTTTCAGCGATTCTGTTACGGCTTGTGAATGAACGCAGCGCCAAGAATGGGACCGGGCATGCCGTCCTTGCCGACTGACTGCAGCAGCACGGCGCAGCCGCCCTTCTTGGCAATCTCGCTCATCGGCAGTTCGTAGCGCTGCGCCTTGCCGTGCCACATGCCGGCGGTCTGGATGCCGGTGACCGCATTCCAGTAGGTCATCTTGCGGCCGTTGTTCTCGCCCTCACCGATCTTGACCGTCTGCGGGGGGTCGAAATAGACGATGACGACATGGGCGTCGCTGGGGCCGCTGCCGGCATCGCCGGCGTCGATCATCACCCGGTCGCTGGTGCGGCTGACTTTGATGGCGACGCGCATGCCTTCGCCGCTCTTGGCCATGCGGGCGAGCGCGCCATCGACCTCGCCGCGGCTGGCGCCGTTGACGTGGACGCGGCCGTTGATGACGGCCTGCGGCGTGTAGACGGAGCGGCTGCCGAAGGCGCGCATATAGTCATATTGCCGCTCGGTGTTCTCCTTGCGGCTCAGCGTGTCCTGCCAGCCGAGATAGTCCCAGTAGTCGACATGGTAGGCGAGCGCGACGATGTCTTCCTTGGCTACGAGTTCGGCGAACAACGCATCGGCCGGCGGACAGGAATTGCAGCCCTGGCTGGTGAACAGCTCGACCACGCCCAATGGCCTTTCGAGCTGGGGCTTGTCGGCCTGGGCTCGGTCGGGCTCGACGGCATACCCGGCGCCGGCAGACACCGAGAAGGCCAGCGCAAAGGCTGCCAGCCACAATGATTTTCGCGAGGCCATGGCCATTCCGATTCCCGCCGGTGGTGCCGGCTTTGTCTTGATTGCTAAAATATGTGGCAGAAGCGGAAGTCAACGGGAAGTCACGTTGCGGTGAAATTTTGCCATTGCAGCCGACAGCAACGGCACGATAGGGCGGTTCATCGTTTCACCGAAACGCCGAACCGCTCTATCTCTTTGATTTGACGAAATTCCGGACGGAAAACCGCTTCACACTTTTCCTGGAATTGCTCTAGGTGAAGGTCTGCGCTTCAGGATAGAAACCGATTCGGGCGGCAATCACGATGTGGCAAACTCTTTTGGCGCCGGTCGACCTCTATTGCGAGCGGACCGGGCCGGAATTCTGGTCCGAGCCGGTCAACGCCCTGACGAACCTCGCCTTCATCGCCGCCGGCCTGTGGGGCGTGCGCGAGGTGCGAAGGCTGGGCACCGGCACCTTTGCCGAGGTGCTGGCCTGGTGGGTGGTGGCGATCGGCATCGGCTCGACGATCTTCCACACCTTTGCCACCAAGGGCACGGTCTGGGCCGACGTGTTGCCGATCGCCGGCTTCACGCTGGCCTACACGCTGTTCAACCTGCGCCGCTTCCTCGGCCTGCGATGGGGCAAGGCCATCGCCATCTTCATTGTCTTCTATGTGATTGCCGGGGCGATAACCCTGGCCGTGCCGGACTGGCTGCGCCAGGCGTCGAACGGCACGACGGGCTATCTGCCGCCGTTCCTGGCGCTTGCCTTCTTCGGCGCGCTGGTGGCGGCCAGCGGCAATCGCGCCGGCTGGTACAATCTGGCGGGATCGGCGATCTTCGTGGTGTCCGTCATCTGCCGGATGATCGATCCGCTGGTCTGCGGCAGCTTCCCGCTCGGCACGCACTTCCTCTGGCACATCTTCAACGGCCTGATGCTCGGCGTGCTTCTGGCCGCGGCGGCGCGGTATGGAGCGCCGAAGGTAGGCAGTAGGCAGTAGGCAGTAGGTGTCCTATTCCCTACTGCCTAAGCCCTACTCCCTTGCTGCTACGCAGCAAGATCGCGCAGCACGTATTGCAGGATGCCGCCGTTCTTGAAGTAGTCGAGCTCGTCCAGCGTATCGATGCGGCAGATGATCGGCACGTTCTTCACCGTGCCGTCGCCATAGGTGACCTTGGCGATCATCGTCTGGCGCGGCTTGATCGTGCTCAGTCCGTCGATCTCGACCAGCTCGTCGCCCTTGAGATTGAGCGTGGCCCATGACGTGCCGTCCTCGAAGACGAAGGGGATGACGCCCATGCCGACCAGGTTCGAGCGGTGGATGCGCTCGAAGGACTGGGCGATGACCGCGCGGACACCAAGGAGATTCGTTCCCTTGGCCGCCCAGTCGCGCGATGAGCCGTTGCCGTATTCGACGCCGGCGAAGATGACCAGCGGCACGCCTTCCTTCTTGTATTCCATCGCCGCGTCGTAGATCGATTCCTCTTCCTTCGACGGGTAGTGGATGGTGTAGCCACCCTCGCGGCCGTTCTCGCCCAGCATGTGGTTGCGGATGCGGATGTTGGCGAAGGTGCCGCGCATCATCACCTCGTGATTGCCGCGCCGCGTGCCGTACTGGTTGAAGTCGGCGACGCCGACGCCGTGGTCGGTGAGGTATTTGCCAGCCGGCGAGGCCGCCTTGATCGAACCCGCCGGCGAGATGTGGTCGGTGGTGATCTTGTCGCCGAACAGGCCAAGCACGCGGGCGCCTTTGATGTCGCCGATCTTGCCGAAACCGGCGGTCATGCCGGCGAAATAGGGCGGGTTCTGCACATAGGTCGAATTGTCGTCCCAGGCATAGGTCTGGCCTTCCGGCGCCTTGACGTTCTGCCAGTACTCGTCGCCCTTGAAGACGTCGGCATATTTGCGGGCGAACAGCTCGCGGGTGACGTTCTTCTCGATGAACTCCTGGATCTCGGCCGAGCTTGGCCAGATATCCTTGAGATAGACCGGGTTGCCGTTCTTGTCCTCGCCGAGCGGCTCTGTCGTGAGGTCCTTGGTGACGGTGCCGGCCAGCGCATGCGCGACGACCAGCGGCGGCGAGGCCAGATAGTTGGCCTGCACGTCGGGGGAGACACGGCCTTCGAAGTTGCGGTTGCCGGACAAGACCGCGGCAGCAATCAGGCCTTTTTCGTTGATGGTTTTCGAGATCGGCGCCGGCAGCGGCCCGGAATTGCCGATGCAGGTGGTGCAGCCGAAACCGACCAGGTTGAAGCCGATCTGGTCGAGTTCTTTCTGCAGGCCGGATTTCTCCAGATATTCAGCCACCACCTGGCTGCCCGGTGCCAGTGAGGTCTTCACCCATGGCTTCTGCTTCAAACCAAGGCGGTTGGCGTTGCGGGCCAGGAGGCCGGCGCCGATCAGCACGCTCGGGTTCGAGGTGTTGGTGCAGGAAGTGATGGCGGCAATGACGACATCGCCATGACCGAGATCGTGGTCGGTGCCTTCGACGGGGTAGCGCTTGTGGATCTCGGCGGCCTTCTTGTATTCGGTCTCCATCGCCTTGGCGAAGCCTTCCGGAATGCCTTCCAGCGCGACACGGCCTTCGGGCCGCTTGGGGCCGGCCATCGACGGCACGACGGAGCCAAGTTCCAGCTCGAGCAGGTCGGTGAAGACAGGGTCGGCCGAGCCGGTGTCGCGCCACAACCCTTGCGCCTTCGCATAGGCCTCGACCAGCGCGATGCGGTCCTCGCTGCGGCCGGACATTGTGAGGTAGCGGATGGTTTCCGAGTCGACCGGGAAGAAGCCGCAGGTGGCGCCATATTCGGGCGCCATGTTGCCGATGGTGGCGCGGTCGGCCAGCGTCATGTTGGACAGGCCCGGGCCGAAGAACTCGACGAACTTGCCGACGACGCCCTTCTTGCGCAGCATCTGGGTGACGGTGAGCACGAGGTCGGTGGCGGTGACGCCTTCCTTGAGCTTGCCGGTGAGGCGGAAGCCGATGACTTCCGGCAGCAGCATGGAGACGGGCTGGCCGAGCATGGCCGCCTCGGCCTCGATGCCACCGACGCCCCAGCCGAGCACGCCAAGGCCGTTGATCATCGTGGTGTGCGAATCGGTGCCGACGCAAGTGTCGGGATAGGCGGTGGTTTCGCCGTCCTCGGTGTTGGTCCACACCACTTGGCCGAGATATTCAAGGTTGACCTGGTGGCAGATGCCGGTGCCGGGCGGCACGACGCGGAAATTGCGGAACGCCTGCTGGCCCCATTTCAGGAATTTGTAGCGTTCCTCGTTGCGCTCGTATTCGAGCTCGACATTGCGGGCGAAGGCCATCGGCGTGCCGAATTCATCGACGATGACGGAATGGTCGATGACGAGGTCGACCGGCACCAGCGGGTTGATCTTCTGCGGATCGCCACCGAGCGAGGCCATGGCGTCGCGCATGGCGGCAAGGTCGACCACGGCCGGAACACCGGTGAAGTCCTGCATCAGCACGCGGGCCGGGCGATAGGCGATCTCGACGCCGGCGGTGCCCTTGTCGGTCAGCCAGCCGGCCACCGCCTGGATCGATTCCTTGGTGACGGAGCGGCCGTCCTCGTTGCGCAGCAGGTTCTCCAGCAGCACCTTCATCGAATAGGGCAGCTGGGCGATGCCGGTGAGGCCGTTCTTCTCGGCCTCGATGAGGTCGAAATAGGCATATTCGGTGCCGCTTACGGTCAGCGTGCGGCGGCAATTGAAACTGTCGAGGGATTTTGACACGTGCGATCCTTGTCTGTTCAGCCTGAAAGGGAACGGACGCCGATGGCATGCAATCACGCGCAAAGGTGCGGGTACGGCCATTTCCGCTGTCCGTTCCCAAGCAACCCGAGCCGTTCAAGGCGGCGCGTGCGCTGGTTCGGCGCTAATTCTGTTCCCGTGCCGACCGCTGGCACGGATGCACCGCATATAGAGAATTTTCTGGAATAGTTCTAGACAGTCGGAAAGCAAATTTGTGCGATGCGGCAGCTGCCGCGACACATGGTTTTCAGGGCAGGCGAGGGATGCGGCTGATCGCCGAAAATCTGGGCGGCGAACGCGGCGGCGACACGGTGTTTTCCGGCATCGGCTTTGCCCTGGCGGACGGTCAGGCGCTTGTCGTCACCGGGCCGAACGGATCAGGCAAATCGACCTTGCTGCGGGTCATCGCCGGGCTGTTGCCGGTGGCGGAAGGCAGCGTGAGGATCGAAGGTGGCGGCGAAGCGTTTCCGTCGATCGCGTCGGCCTGTCATTACCTTGGCCACCAGAACGCAATGAAGCCGGCGCTCAGCGTGACGGAGAACCTGCGCTTCTGGCGCGACTTCAACGGCGATGGACAGCTGGGCGTCGAAGAGGCGCTGGAAACGGTTGGGCTTGGCGGCATCGGCCACCTGCCGTTCGGCTATCTGTCGACCGGGCAGCGGCGCCGCGCGGCGATCGCCAAGCTTTTGGTCAGCCACCGGCCATTGTGGCTGCTCGACGAGCCTACGGCGGGACTGGACAAGGCCTCGGAAGGGCGGTTCGCGGGGTTGATGACGCGGCATTGCGCGGATGGTGGAATGATCGTTGCGGCGACGCATCTGCCGCTGGGGATCGAGGGGGTAGAGTTGAGGATGGGGGAAACGGGTTGATGATGGCGCGAGGGCGAAAGCATCTCAAATCATGCTAGCGCTCTTCCTGCGTGACATCCGCCTCAACATCCGTGCCGGTGGCGGGGCGCTGACTGGCGTCATCTTCTTCCTCGCGGTCATCGCCACCATCCCGTTCGGTGTCGGGCCGGATCTCAAGCTACTTGCTCGCATCGGTCCGGCGATCCTGTGGATCGGAGCGCTGCTGTCTTGCCTGCTCGGCCTCGACCGGCTGTTCCAGGCCGACCGCGAGGACGGCTCGCTCGATCTGCTGGTGCTCGGCAATGACCGCCATATGCTGGCGCTGACGGTGCTGACGAAATGCCTGGCGCATTGGGCGGGCAGCGTGCTGCCGCTGGTCATCGCCGCGCCCTTGCTCGGCCTGTTCATGAACATGGAACCGCTCAGCATCGGCGCCACGGCGCTGACCCTTTTGGTCGGTACGCCGGCGATCACCTTCATCGGCGCCGCGGGTGCCGCCGTGGCGGTGGCGCTGCCGCGTGGCGGGCTGCTGATCTCGGTGCTGGTGCTGCCGCTGACCATCCCGGTGCTGATTTTCGGCGTTTCGGCGAGCTATGGGGCGACGGCCAATCCCGATCCGTTTCTGCAGCCCTTCCTCATTCTTGCCGCGCTGACCCTGTTTCTTAGCGTGCTGGGTCCGGTCTCGGCGGCGCTGGCGCTGCGCCATGGCACGGATTGAAGCGGCCGCATGAGCGCGAAGGCTGCGGCGTGGCGACCGATTGCGAAGCCGACGAGGCGAGGCTAAGGGAAGGCATGTCTAGACGGGGTGAAACGATCGGTTTGGAAGGCCGCATTTTGGCGGGGCCTGCCGCATGAGCGCGCACGCACTTTACGTGACCGCCGCCTATGGCATCACCGCCGT
The DNA here is from genome assembly GCF_004919685.1 of Mesorhizobium norvegicum. Taxonomy (GTDB): domain Bacteria; phylum Pseudomonadota; class Alphaproteobacteria; order Rhizobiales; family Rhizobiaceae; genus Mesorhizobium; species Mesorhizobium norvegicum. The sequence goes on from NZ_SMYZ01000089.1 coordinate 45,058, forward strand.
GGTGCTGATCGGGCTGATCGGCTGGATTCTGATCGACCAGCGGGCGCGCAAGCGCGAACTCGCCGAACTGGAAGCGGCCGGCGTGCGGCGTCGCTCCGACAAGGCGGCCAAGCCATGAGCACCGAAACGGAAACGCCGACACCCCGTCGCCGCCTGATCGTGCTTCTGCCGCTGTTGATCTTCCTCGGCCTGGCCGGACTGTTCCTGTCGCAGCTGTTGTCGGGGCGCGATGTTTCGGAAGTGCCGTCGGCCCTGATCGGCTTGCCGGCGCCGCAAACCAACCTGCCGGCGCTGGAGGGCTCAAACCTGCCCGGGCTCGATTCGAAATCCTTCGCCGGCAAGGTCACGCTGGTCAATGTCTTTGCGTCATGGTGCGCGCCGTGCCGCGAAGAGCACCCGGTGCTGCTGGCATTGGCGCAGGATAAGCGCTTCGCCATGGCGGCGCTGAACTACAAGGACCAACCGGAAAACGCTCGGCGTTTCCTCGGCGATCTCGGCAATCCGTTCCAGGCGATCGGCGTCGACGAAGCCGGCCGCACGGCGATCGACTGGGGTGTCTACGGCGTGCCGGAAACCTTCGTCATCGGCAAGGACGGCAAGATCGCCTACAAGCATGTCGGCCCGCTGACGCCCGAGACGGCGAGGGATCTCTTACTGCAACAGATTGAAAAAGCGCTGGCGGCACATTGATATTCAGGTGATGCCGGCCTGCGAACGGCGGCTTCCTGCGCTTCCGGTGCTCACGTACTTAAGTACGCTCCGCACCGGTTCTCGGAAACCACCGTTTTCGTCTCGGTCTGACCTGAATCTCAACGCACCTTGGCAGGGCGTCTTATCGGACTTGAGATCAGCCGTAGATCTGCTTGTGGACCTGGTAGAGCATTTCCGAGCGGTCGGCGCGCATGTCGGCCAGATCGCGGCTGGAAAAGCTGTCGATTTCGGCGACAAGGCGGTTGTAGTGCTTGCGCTTGGCAATGCTGTTGCGAGCGCGGGTCATGAGACTGTCGAGGATCATAGCAAGGTTCCTTTTGGCGCCGCATTTCGGCGGCGGTTTCTTCCTCCCTTGATCGATACGAAGCATGACATAGTAATGGTGCGTTGCAAAAAGAAGATGTTGCAATGCACCATTGCGCTGGACGCATAGCCGGTTAATGCGGCGCTGACGTCATGCGCCGGCAAGCGATCTGTCTTGGCTGCGCTTTTTGTATGGCACTGTGCGTACCCACATTGCCTTCTGTCCCGCCGGCTGGCTTGATCTGATGTCACTGATGCCGGGAGGAAAAGCATGGCGGCCGCAGACTATTATGAAATTCTCGATCCACGCTTCGCGCGCCTGTTCAACGGCAACGCGCAGGTCGAGAAGCTGTTTACCGGATGCCAGTGGGCGGAAGGACCAGCCTGGTTCGCCGCCGGGCGCTATGTCGTCTGGTCCGATATCCCCAACAACCGCATGCTGCGCTACGACGAGACCGACGGCAATGTCAGCGTCTTCCGTCAGCCATCCAGCAACTCCAACGGCAACACCGTCGACCGGCAGGGCCGGCTGGTCACCTGCGAGCATTCCGGCCGCCGCGTCAGCCGCACCGAGTTCGACGGCTCGGTCACCACCATCGCCGCCAAATGGAAGGGCAAGCGGCTGAACTCGCCCAACGATGCGGTGGTGAAGTCGGACGGCTCGATCTGGTTCACCGATCCGAGCTACGGCATCGACACCGACTATGAAGGCGACAGGGCCGAGAGCGAGATCGGCGCCTGCCATGTCTACCGGGTCGATCCCGGCACCGGCGAGGTCGAAGCCGTCATCACCGACATGGTCAGGCCCAACGGGCTCGCCTTCTCGCTCGACGAGAGCAAGCTCTATGTCGTCGACACCGGCCGCACGCATGGCGCGCAGAATCCGGCGCATATGCGGGTGTTCAATGTCGGCAAGGGCGGCAAGAAAGTCTCCGGCGAAAAAATCTTCGCCGACTGCACGGCCGGCCTGTTCGACGGTTTCCGGCTCGACGAGGATGGACGCATCTGGACCAGTGCCGCCGACGGCATCCATTGCTACGATCCGGACGGCACGCTGATCGGCAAGGTCAAGGTGCCGGAAGTCACCGCCAATTGCGTGTTCGGCGGCAACAAGCTGAATTGCCTCTACATCGTCGGCACCACGTCACTCTACATGGTGCGGCTGATGGTCAACGGTGCCAAGACATACTGAGACCAGAGCACTGGCGACCGTTCGACAGTTTCGTCGAAGCGGGTCGCGCGCACGAACATCCCCGGGAGGACAAAAATGCCATTCGTCAACATCCGCATCGTCAAGGAAGTGATCGCCGCCGATCCGGCGGGCAAGAAGGCGGATATCGCCAAAAAGGTCACGGCGGCCATCATGGACGCCACCGGCCTCGGCAATGACGATGTCTGGGTGGTCTTCGAGGAGGTCAACGCCCGCGACTGGTATGTGGGGAAGACCGATGTGGAGACGCTGCGGAGCAGGAAGTAATTCGAAGGCGTTGCGGCTGGACGTTGGAGATTGGCGGAAACCTCTCCTCTTCGTCATCCTAGGGCGAAGCAGTCGCGAAGCGACGTCGCGGAGACCCTAGGATCCATGCCGCGACTATCGAGCAGGGCACAACGGTGCAATTCTGCTTTTGGCGAGCGCGTGTAGTATCCAATGCCGGGCTGCCTTGCGCCCCTCCTGAACCGCAGCATTTTCTGGCAAAGGTCGCGGCATGGATCCTAGGGTCCGCGCCGCGTCGCTTCGCTCCTTGCTCCGCCCTAGGATGACGAAGCGCGGTGATGGCCGCTCAGCATCAACGTGCGCGAATGAAATCCGCGAAAGCATTCAGCGCATCATGCATCGCCGGCTGGCTCGCCGCCTCCGCCAGGATGGCCTCCACCTCCGGCGGCTTCTTGCCGAGCAGGGCAATCTCCAGCACATCGCCGCAAAGCGCGAACGACATGGTGCGCATGATCTCGTCCAGTGCGGCGCGGGCAAACAGCGAGCGCGGCGAGGCGTGCACCAGCATCGCAGGCTTGGCGACAGCGGCGTCGCGCGAGACCAGCCAGTCGAGGGCGTTCTTCAGCCCGCCGGGTACGCCATGGGCATATTCCGGACAGGAGATGACAACGCCGTCGGCTTGGGTGACGGCATCGATCAGCGCGGAGGCTTCGAGCGGCGTCCGCTCGCCCTCATCGTCGGGGTTGAAGATCGGCAGACGGCCAAGCCCGTCATAGACGGTGACGCGACAGCCGGGTGGTGCGTTGCGCGCCAGTGCGGCGACCAGCGCTGAATTGGTGGAGGCCGCCCGCAGGCTGCCGGAGATGGCAAGGATGTTCAGCAAGATATGGAACCGGTCAGGACGAATCGTCGTCCCGAAAACCTACCACATCGTCTGCTTGTAGCCGTCGTCCAGCCAGCGGTCGGTCGCCTCGGCCGAATCGGCCAGCGCCAGCTGGTCGCGCAGAATCTGGCCGAGCGTCGGCAGCGTCGCGCGATCGTACCAGGTTTCTGGCTTCCACAGATCCGAACGCATGAAGGCCTTGGCGCAATGCATGTAGGTGGCCTTGACGGTGACCACGATAACGCTTTGCGGTTCCTTGCCGTCGACGGCAAGCCGCTCGCGCAGGCCACCATCGACGGTGATGCGGGCCTCGCCGTTGACGCGCAGCGTCTCGTTCATGCCGGGAATGAGGAAGAGCAGGCCGACCGAGGGATTGAGGAGGATGTTCTCCAGCGTGTCGAGCCGGTTGTTGCCGGGCCGGTCGGGGATGGCGATGGTGGTGTCGTCGAGCACGGCGGCGAAGCCCGGTTTGTCGCCCTTCGGCGTCACGTCGGCATTGCCGGCGCCGTCGGACGAGCCGATCAGAACGAAGGGGCTCTTGCCGATGAAGGAGCGGCAATGGCCGTCGAGCGCCTTCAATTCCTTGCGGATCGAGCCGTCGGTCGGTCGCGGCGTCTTGTAGATCGTCCTCAGCTGGTCGCGCGTGGTGACGAATTCCATGGGCCTCTCCCTATTTGTTTTGACGCAATTTCCTAGGGAAAGCGCTGCGCGCTTTTCCCGGGAAAACCGCTTCACACTTTTCCTGGAATTGCTCTATTTGCCGGCCTTCTCTTCTTTCCCGGTCTTGTCCTCGAGCGAATGGCGCAGGATCAGCGGCATCTGGCTGAAGGTGAACAGAAGCGTGATCGGCATGATGCCCCAGACCTTGAAGGTAACCCAGGCGTCGGTGGAAAAATTCCGCCACACCACTTCATTGGCAAGGGCCAGGAACAGGAAGAACAGGCCCCAGCGGAAGGTCAGCTTGCGCCAGCCTTCGGCGTCGAGGCTGAAGGCCGAATCGAAGACATAGCCAAGCAGCGACTTGCCGAAGTAGAGGCCGCCGAGCAGCACGCCGCCGAACAGCGTGTTGACGATGGTCGGCTTCATCTTGATGAAGATGTCGTCCTGCAGATAGAGCGTCAGCGCGCCGAAGATGAAGACGACGACGCCCGACACCATCGGCATGATCGGCAAGGTGCGCAACAGCAACCATGAAGCGATCAGCGCGATGGCCGTGGCGGCCATGAACAGGCCGGTGGCAACGAAGATCGGGCCGCCGAATTCGGCCAAGGCAGGGAATTTCTGCACCAGCCATCCGCCGCGCGCATTGGCGAAGAAGAACACCATCAACGGCCCCAGCTCCAGCACCAGCTTGAGCAGCGGATTGACGCTTTCCTTCTTCTGTTTTTGCGGGTCGGACGGATCGCGTTCGAGAATGGGTGGGTTCATGGAATCTCTTTCTTGCGCATGATCCGATCCAAAAAGTCTGCAACTTTTTGGGACATGCTTGCTACGCCACTCCAGCGATCGCCCTGGCGAATTCGCTTGCTGAAAACGGTTCGAGGTCGTCGACCTGTTCGCCAACGCCGATGAAATAGACCGGCAATTTGTGCTTGGCCGCGATCGCCACCAGAATACCGCCGCGTGCCGTGCCGTCCAGCTTGGTCATCACAAGGCCGTTGACGCCGGCGACATTGCGGAAGATCTCGACCTGGTTGAGCGCGTTCTGGCCGGTGGTGGCGTCGACTGTCTGCAAAACGGTGTGCGGTGCTTCCGGATCGAGCTTGCCCAGCACGCGGACGATCTTTTCGAGCTCCGCCATCAGTTCGGTCTTGTTTTGCAGGCGGCCGGCGGTGTCGATGATCAGCACGTCTGAGCCGGCTTCTTTGGCCTTTTCGAAGGCGTCATAGGCCAGCCCTGCGGCATCGGCGCCGATCTTGGAGGCGATGACCGGCGATTTCGTCCGTTCGCCCCAAATCTTGAGCTGCTCGATCGCCGCGGCGCGGAACGTGTCGCCGGCGGCGAGCATCACCGACAGGCCGCCATCGGTGAGCTTGGCTGCCAGCTTGCCGATGGTCGTGGTCTTGCCGGTGCCGTTGACACCGACCACCAGGATGACATGCGGCTTGTGCGAGAGATCGAGCTCCAGCGGCATGGCGACGTGGGTCAGCACCTTTTCCACCTCGGCCGCCATGATGGCGCGAACCTCGGTGTCCGAGACATCCTTGCCGTAGCGGCTGGCGGCCAGCGCATCGGTGACACGCAAGGCCGTCTCCATGCCGAGATCGGCACGGATCAGCACATCCTCCAGGTCCTGCAGCGTCTCCTCGTCCAGCTTGCGCTTGGTGAAGACGCCGGCGATGTTGCCGGTGAGTTCCTTGGACGAACGGGCAAGCCCGTCCTTCATGCGCTGGAACCATGAACGCCTCGGCGCCGGCTCCGGTGCCTTCTGCGGTTCAGCCTTCTGCTCGACCTTCTTGGTGACGGTCACCTTGCCGGGTGCGGGTCTTGGAGCAGGTTGCGGAATGGCCTGCGGTTCGGTCGCGATTTCGGCAATGACAGGCTGCGGTTCTACCGGCGGAGGCTGGCGAATGGGAGGTGCGATTTCGGCGGCGGGTGCTTCAGATTCACTCGCTAGAGGAGCCTCGGCAGAAGGTGCCACGGCTTGCGCAGGTTCGCGCTGCCCCTCACCCTTACCCTCTCCCCGTGAAGAACGGGGAGAGGGGGGCGTCAGCGTTGGGGCTTCTTTTTCGATGTCTGAACGAGGAGGCGCGGCGACATCGCTAGCTCCCTTCTCCCCGTCACTATACGGGGAGAAGGTGCCGGCAGGCGGATGAGGGGCGGCGTCGATGTCGGAAGACGGCTGAAGAGGGGACGGCACCGGTGTCGGTACCTCGATCGGGGCTGGTGTCTCTGCCGGAACATCGGCAGGCATCGGCACTTCGACCGGGGCCGGTTCCGGCTGTTTTTCCGGGCGTGACGGGACGATCTCCGGCTCGGCCGGTACAAGTGGTGGTACCTCTTGCGGCTGCGGCTGCGGCTCCGGAGCAGGCTCCGGAACGGCGGGAGGTGTTGGTATCTCCTCGGGCGCCGGCGGCTCAGCAGGCGTCTCGGGTGCCGGTTCCTCTTTCGGCGGGGGCTCCGGCAGCGGTTCCGACGGAACAGTCGGCTCGGGCGTCGGCGGAACGACCGGCGCCGCCTCGGGCGCTGGTTCCTCGAGAGGCGCCGGTTCCGGCGCGGGAACTACCTCCGGCTCGACCGTCGGCATCGTTTCCGCCTCGGGCCGCGGCTCGTCGCGCTTCAAGAACTCCGGAACGACCTGCTCGGCCGCCGGCTTCAGCGCATCGAGCGCTTCCCATTTGATCGGCGGCAGCGGGGCGGTCTCGTCGATCCGCTCCTCGACCACCTCTTTCTTGCCGAACGAAAATATCTTCTTGAAAAAACCAGCCATGCTTTGCGTTTCTCAGGCGGCGCGGGCGGCAAGGGGCGCCGCGATCAGCCTGATACCATCGTGGCCTGATATGTCGGCCTCGACGATCTCACCCGGTGCGCCCGTGCCGAGTGCGGCAAGCGTAAAACCCTCGGTGCGGCCAAGGCCGTCGCGCTCGATCAGGATCGACTGACGCGTACCAGTGAGCGACGACAGATGGCGGCGATATGCAACTTCACCGGCGGCGCGCAGCCGGGCGGCGCGCTGCTTGACCACCTCACGGCGGAGCTGCGGCATGCGCGCGGCGGGCGTGCCTTCGCGTGGGCTGAACGGGAAGACGTGGAGATGGGTCAGGCCACACTCCTCGACGATTTTTTCCGAGTTCTCGAACATCTCATCCGTTTCGGTCGGGAAGCCGGCGATGATGTCGGCGCCGAAGACGATGCCGGGGCGCAGCTTGCGCACATCCTCGCAGAAGCGGATCGACTGATCGCGCAGATGGCGGCGCTTCATGCGCTTTAAAATCATGTCGTCGCCCGACTGCAGCGACAGATGCAGATGTGGCATCAGTCTGGGCTCGGTGGCGATGGCGTCGAGCAAGTCGTCGTCGGCTTCGATCGAATCGATGGAGGACAGCCGCAGCCGCTTCACATCGGGCACCTGCTTGAGAATGGTCTTCACCAGCCTGCCAAGCTTTGGCGCGCCCGGAAGGTCGGCACCAAAACTGGTCATGTCGACGCCGGTCAGCACGATCTCGGCATAGCCGTTGCCGGCGAGCCGCTTGACCTGCTCGACCACGGCGCCCATCGGCACCGAACGCGAATTGCCGCGGCCGTAGGGAATGATGCAGAAGGTGCAGCGGTGGTCGCAGCCGTTCTGCACCTGGACGAAGGCGCGCGCCCGGCCCTCGATGGCGTCGACCATATGGCCGGCGGTCTCGCGCACCGAAAAGATGTCGTTGACGCGCGCCTTCTCGGTGTCGTTGACGCCGAAATCCGGCAGTGCGCGATAGGCGTTCGCCCTCAGCTTCTCCTCATTGCCAAGCACGAGATCGACTTCGTCCATGGCGGCGAATTTTTCAGGCTCGGTCTGCGCGGCGCAGCCGGTGACGATGATGCGCGCCCGCGGGTTGTCACGGCGCGCCTTGCGGATCGCCTGTTTGGCCTGGCGCACGGCTTCGCCGGTGACGGCGCAGGTGTTGAAGATCACGGCGCCGCCTTCCAGCGCGCCGAGGCCGGCAGTTTCAGCCTCGCGCCGCATCACCTCGGATTCATAGGTGTTCAGCCGGCAGCCGAAGGTCACCACATCGATGCCCCTGGAGATTGGGCCCTTGGAGAGAGCGGACATCAGGCCGCGCTTTCGGTGTCGCGGGCCCATGTTCCGGTCGACGGATCGAAGCTGCCGGAAAATTCCCATTCGGCAGCGCCGGTGAGGATGACGTGGTCATCGTCGCGCCATTCGACATGCAGCGTGCCGCCGCCGGGGGTCAACAGGCTGACGCCGCGGCCGGTCCGGTTGGTGCGAGCCGCGGCAACAACGGCGGCGCAGGAGGCCGAGCCGCAGGCCTTGGTCAGGCCGGCGCCGCGCTCCCAGGTGCGGATGACCATCGTCTCGGGCGAGGTAACCTGCGCGATGGTTATGTTGGCGCGCTCGGGGAACATCGGGTGGTTCTCGAGCAGCGGGCCGAAGCGGTCGAGCTCATAGGACCAGACGTCGTTGTCGACCCAGAAGATGGCGTGCGGATTGCCCATCGAGACGACCGAGGGCGAGTGCAGCACGGGTGCGTCGATCGGGCCGATCTGCAGCTCGATCATGCGGGTGTCGCGGAATTCCTCGGCCAGCGGAATGTCCTGCCAGCCGAAACGCGGCGTGCCCATGTCGACCGAGATCGACCCGTCGGCATGTTCGCGCGCGTTGAGGATGCCGGCAACGGTCTCGAAGGTGAAGGTCTTCTGGCCGGTCTCGGCGGCCAGCGCCTGGACAACGCAGCGCATGCCGTTGCCGCAGGCCTGCGCGCCGGTTCCGTCGGAATTCAATATGTCGATGAAAAAGGCGGTGCCCGGCGTCCTGGCGTCGTGGATCGCCATGATCTGGTCGAAGCTGGTCGCGGCATCGGCGTTCAGCGCGATCGCCGCCGCCGCGGTCACCCGATCGGCACGGCTACGCATATCGGCGACGATGATCTCGTTGCCGATGCCGTTCATCTTGGCGAAAGGGGCAGTGCTGGCCATTGCTCCGAAAATTCCGTGTCCGTTTGGCGCTATATGGCGGAAACGGGCGGGAATTACCAGTGCGCAGGCGCTTAGTCACGGCGAAGGCGCCGGACTTACGTGACGGCGAAGATGCCCAGCACCACCAGCAGGAAGATGACCAGAACGATGCCGATGAGGATGCGCGCGCCGGTGGCGGCGGCACCTGCCAGCGCCGGCATGCCGAGGAGGCTCGCCGCAGCGGCGACGATGAGGAGAATGATGATCCATTTGAGCATGGGAATGCCTCGCAAACCGTCTGACTTTGAAACCGCAAGAAAACGCGTCTGCCGCTCTTGGGTTCCCGTCGGCTGCGAGGCCGTTGCCCTTGATGAGATCTAGCCGGCGATCTCGATATCAGTGGTGAAGGGCGCCGTCTTGCTCGAATTCTCGTCATGCATGAGGAAGTCGCAGCGGTATTTGCCGGCCGGCAGGCCGTCGAGGGAGAGGTCCAGCTTGAAGAACAGCTCGCGGTTGTGCGAGCGGGAGGCGACCTGGACACGGCCGACCTTCTCGCTCGTGCCGAGCGTCTCGCCGGCCGATGAAACCACCGTGATGTCGACGGACAGCGCGATCATGCTGTTGCCGAGGCCGTCCGAGCCGTAGCCATAGCCAACAGGCTCCATATACAGCACGATCTTCTCGCCGGGCTTGTAGATGTGATTGGCACGCTCGCTGTAGATGCCGAAACCGCTTGCGGAATCGACCTGTTTGACGTTCTGGACAGCCAGCGGCATCGCTTGCCAAAGGGCTTCCTCGGCGCTGCGGAATTTGTCCAGCGCGCCGGCGCCGTCACCCGATTGCAGCAGCTTTTCGGCTTCCGCGGCGCGGTCGCCGATTTCGCCTGCGAAAGCGCACGGCGTCGAAATCGCCAACGCCATCAGAACTGCCATGATCGATTTCATCTGAATCCCCCTTTGCCTGTCGGGCGGACCATCTGCGAAAATGACCGGGCCGTAAATGGCCAATGCAGACGTCAGCCGCGCCCGATCTCAGGCACGGTCCAGACCTCGCCTGGCCGCAAGGCGCGAAAGCGTTGCTTCGGGATACCTTGATCCTCGAGCGCCTCGGTCAATTTCCGCGCCGGCTCATCGATCGGTTCGTCGGTGAGCTGGAAGGTGCCCCGGTGGCAGCCGGCGGCGAAAGCGGCATTGCACAGCGTCATGCCTTGCACGGCTTCCCCAGGATTTTGGTGCTGCGGCGCCATGAACCAGCGCGGCTCATAGGCGCCGATCGGCAGGATGGCGAAGCGGAAACCGCCATGTTTCTCAGCCATCAGCCGGTAGTTGATGCCATCGTGGAAGCCGGTGTCACCGGCGAAATAGAGCTTGCTATCAGGCGTTTCGATGACGAAGCCGGCCCACAGCGCCATGCGCCGGTCGCGGGCGCCACGCGCCGACCAGTGATGCACCGGCTCGACATGGACGGCGACTCCATTGCCGACCTCGACCCTGTCGCCCCAGTCATGCGCCGACAACCGCATGCCGGGCACGGCGGCCTCTATGATGGCGTCGTTGCCGAGCGGGATGAGCACCAGCGGATCGTGGCCGGCCTTCAGCCGCTTCAACGTGGCGAGGTCGAGATGGTCGTAATGGTTGTGGCTGACCAGCACGAGGTCGATCGGCGGCAGGTCGGCAAAGGCGATGCCTGGCGGATTGATGCGTTTTGGTCCGGCGAAGGAAAGCGGCGACGCGCGCAGCGACCACACCGGATCGGTGAGGATGTTCATCCCGGCCGTCTGGATCAGCAAGGTGGAATGGCCGACCATCGTCACTTCCAGCGCGGCGCCTTCGATCTTCGCGGCCGGTTTTGCCTGCGGAAAGGGGCTTGGATTGGCCGCCGGCCATTTCGAGCGCTTGCCATTCAACTGCCATTTCAGCAGGTCGGCGAAACGGCCGGGCGGCTGGCCGTCGGGATTGAAGAACAATGTGCCGTCGAAATGGTCGCTGGGCGGGCCGCTGTAGTAGCGATTGGCGGCTGTCTTTCTCGCGGCCAAATTTGCGGCTCCAGCAGGGTTTCGTCTCCCTGACATAGGGGCTGCGCCGGCTCGCGCAAGCATCTGACCGCCGAATGCCAGGGCGGCTCTGTGTCGACTGGGATCCCGGGGCGACGCGCGACAAGCGGCCCATGCCATCGCGATTGCGATAAATTTGCAACAAATCTTGCCGCAAACCGTATTTTAACCATATCGGGTTGAAATTTCGCCACCTTCTCCATCTTGGTGGAGGTGAGATTGTGCGGACGGCTTCCCCCCAGCCGGATCCGACGGAGGTTGGAATGACTTTTTCGAAAACCGGTCTGGTGGCCGTATCGCTGGCCGCGCTCGTTGCGAGCGGCTGTTCGACCTCACGTTTCTCGTCGATGGATGATCAGCAGCCCGCGCCGCTGGAGGCCGCGCCCGCCGGCAAGGTGACCGCGAACCAGTTGCCGCCGCCGGCATCGCCCGGCACCACCGACCCGTCGCAATTCCCCACTGCCCCGGCGAACACGCAGGTCGCCTCGCTGCCGCCGGACGGCGCGGCGCCGGCCGGTGCGTCGGACGTGACCGCCGCCAGCGTCGCTGGCGTCTGGAACGTCAGCGTTTCCGGCCAGAGCTGCAAGGTGGCGACACCGCAGACCAAATTCGGCGCAGGTTTCCGCGCCGGGCCGCTGCATTGCCCGGCACCGATCGACGGCATCAAGTCGTGGAACGTCGCCGGCAAGCAGCTGACGCTCTATGACGAGAGTGGCGGTGCGCTGGCGCGGCTCTATTCCTCGGGCGGCTCGAAATTCGACGGCCAGACTTCCAACGGCCAGCCGATTTCGCTTACAAGGTAGGCTAGTCCTTCCGAATGCATGTCGCCCAGAAGTGGCCCCGGTTTCGGGACACGACATGCATAAAAACAAACGACGTGACCGATGCATCTGCGTGACGGCCTCCAGACCCATGCGACCGTCAGGCAGCGCTACGACCATCTGGTGGAAACCAGTGCGATCGAACGCGATCCGGCGCAGGAACGGATCGCGGCTGCGCTCGATCGGCTGATCGATGAGATCTCGGCCAAGCGGCTGGCGCACAAGTCGAGTGCGCTGGGCTGGCTGTTTGCCCGCAAGCGCGAGACGCACGAGGCGGTCAAAGGCCTCTACATCCATGGCGGCGTCGGCCGCGGCAAGACCATGCTGATGGACATGTTCTTCGACTTGCTGCCGGTGCGGCGCAAGCGCCGCGTCCATTTCAACGACTTCATGGCCGACGTGCAGGACCGTATCCAGAAGCATCGGCAGGCGCGCAAGAATGGCGACGTGAAGGAAGACGATCCGATCCCGCCCGTGGCCAAGGCTCTTGCCGAGCAGGCCTGGGTGCTGTGCTTCGACGAGTTCTCGGTCACCGACATTGCCGACGCGATGATCCTGTCCAGGTTGTTTTCGGCGCTGTTTGCCAGCGGCGTGGTGCTGGTCGCCACCTCGAACGTGGCGCCGGAAAATCTTTACAGCGACGGGCTGAACCGCCAGCTTTTCCGGCCGTTCATCGGCATTCTGGAGCGGCATGCACAGGTGTTGGGGCTCGATGCCGACAAGGACTACCGGCTGGAAAAGCTCACCCGCACGCCGGTCTATCTCACGCCGGCCGATGCGGCGGCCGACCAGGTGCTCGACGAGGCCTGGCAAGCCATGACGCGCGGGGCGCCAGAGGCGCAGACGTCGCTGGCGCTCAAAGGCCGGCACGTGGTCGTGCCGCGTGCGGCGGGCGATGCGGCGCGGTTCTCCTTCGCTGATCTCTGCGAAAAGCCGCTCGGCGCCCGCGATTTCCTGGCGATCGCCGGGCGCTTTTCGACCGTCTTCATCGACCACGTCCCAGTACTCGGCGAAGGCAAGCGCAATGAGGCCAAGCGCTTTATCCTTTTGATCGACACGCTCTACGACCATCGTGTGCGGCTGGTGGTGAGTGCCGAAGCCCCGCCATCGCAGCTTTATGTGGCCAAGCGCGGCGTCGAGGTCTTCGAGTTCGAGCGCACGGCATCGCGGCTGATCGAGATGCAAAGCCGCGACTGGCTGGAGGATTGGGCGGAAAGGCAGAAGGCCAGGGATCAGACAAAGAAGCCGGAAGACCGGCACGGCGAGCCTCCCGTCGCCACGACCTGAGCTGTTTCAGGCGGGTGGAAGAATTCCGGCAACAACAGTGTAGTGATCGACGAACTCGGATTTCTCCAGGAGATAGCGATCGTCTTCCGGGTAGTAGCGGGCCAGTTCCGGAGCATCGCCGGCAAAGCCGCGCACGGCGTCCATGGATGTCCACCAGCTCAATGTGACGATCTCCGTCGATCCGTCACCACGATCGCGCATGAGCATCTGGAAACCGCGATTGCCGGCCGTGGCCGCGTAATCGAGGCCTCCTGTCCTGCCGACATAGGCGGCATAGGCAGCCCGATCCTGTGTGCGGATGACGGACGACCAGCGACGCAGAATGAGCGGCTCCGTTTCGGTCATGGCTAACTCCTTGTTGTCGTGGCCGCAAAGCGCACGAAGGACTCTGCCACCGTATCGCCAGGTACATATAGCCAGATACATGGGGCGCGGGCGGCTGATGCCAACCGCCCAAGTCCCGCTGCCGCCGCTCCATGTGGCCAAACGCGGCGTCGAGGTCTTCGAGTTCGAGCGCACGGCATCGCGGCTGATCGAGATGCAAAGCCGCGACTGGCTTGAGGATTGGGCGGAGAGGCAGAAGGCGAAGGCGGCGCCAGAAGCGCAGCAGGCGCAGGCTTAAAGACATAGGTTCGCCATCCGCCTGCATCGTTGGTGGTTGGTGAAACCGGCGCGACGATCGATCTCCTCCCTCGAGGGGGAGATGGCCGGCAGGCCAGAGGGGGTTGGTTCGACCGGGCGCGGCACGGATGGCGCCAGCGCTTCACGCGCGGCGACCCCCTCTGTCGCCTTTGGCGACATCTCCCCCTCGAGGGAGGAGATTTGGCGACCCGCATCACAAGGGCGTCATCGCCCGGGTATAGCCTTACGATCTCCATCTTCATTGTGTAAATTCCCCCAAAGTCGGCTTACAAACTTTGACGTTTACGTAAATCCCAAACACTCTAACCGATTGAAAATGCTAGCTCCGAAATAATCGTTTGAATTTATATCGCACCGGGGCTATTGGGTGCGGCGAAAATTCGCGGTTTCCCCGCAGCATTCCGGCCTCTTCTTCCACGCCGCCATCAAGTCGTTAAAAGGTTTGAGACGTCGTCACTGACAAAGGGAAAACATCCTCACATGGCACGCAACAAGATAGCGCTCATCGGCTCTGGCATGATCGGCGGCACGCTCGCCCACATGATCGGCCTCAAGGACCTCGGCGACGTGGTGCTGTTCGATATTGCCGAGGGTACCCCGCAGGGCAAGGGGCTCGATATCGCGCAGTCGTCGCCGGTCGATGGCTTCGACAGCCGCCTCACCGGCATCAATGATTATGCCGGCATCGAGGGGGCCGATGTCTGCATCGTCACCGCCGGCGTGCCGCGCAAGCCGGGCATGAGCCGTGACGACCTTCTGGGGATCAACCTCAAGGTCATGGAGCAGGTCGGCGCCGGCTTGAAGAAATACGCGCCGAAGGCCTTCGTCATCTGCATCACCAATCCGCTCGACGCCATGGTCTGGGCGCTGCAGAAGTTTTCCGGCCTGCCCAAGAGCCATGTCGTCGGCATGGCCGGCGTGCTCGACAGCGCGCGCTTCCGCTATTTCCTGGCCGAGGAATTCAAGGTCTCGGTCGAGGACGTGACCGCCTTCGTGCTCGGCGGCCACGGCGATTCCATGGTGCCAATGATCCGCTACTCGACGGTATCAGGCATTCCGCTGCCCGATCTCATCAAGATGGGCTGGACCTCGAAGGAGAAGCTCGACCAGATCGTGCAGCGCACCCGCGACGGCGGCGCCGAGATCGTCGGCCTGCTCAAGACCGGCTCGGCATATTATGCGCCGGCCGCCTCGGCAATCCAGATGGCCGAAGCCTATCTCAAGGACAAGAAGCGCGTGCTGCCGTGCGCGGCGTATCTCTCCGGCCAGTATGGCGTCAAGAACACTTATGTCGGCGTTCCCGTGGTGATCGGCGCCGGCGGTGTCGAACGCATCATCGAGATCGACCTCAACAAGGCCGAGCAGAAGATGTTCGACAGTTCGGTGGCGACGGTGCAGGGCCTGACCGAGGCCTGCGTCAAGATCGCGCCGCAACTCGCCTCGAAGTAAACCGGAGCAAATCCAGATGAACATCCATGAGTATCAGGGCAAGGCGCTGCTGAAGTCGTTCGGCGCGCCGGTGGCCGAAGGCGTGCCGGTGTTCAAGGCGAGCGAGGCGGAAGCCGCCGCCAAGGCGCTGCCGGGCCCGCTCTATGTGGTGAAGAGCCAGATCCATGCCGGCGGCCGCGGCAAGGGCAAATTCAAGGAGCTTGGCCCGGACGCCAAGGGCGGTGTGCGGCTGGCCAAGTCGGTGGCCGACGTCGTCGCCAACGCCAACGAGATGCTGGGCAACACGCTGGTGACCAAGCAGACCGGCCCGGCCGGCAAGCAGGTCAACCGCCTCTACATCGAGGACGGCGCCGACATCGAACGCGAGCTCTATCTGTCGATCCTGGTCGACCGTTCGGTCGGCCGCATCGCCTTCGTCGTCTCGACCGAGGGCGGCATGGACATCGAGGCGGTCGCTCATGACACGCCGGAAAAGATCATCACCGTCGCCATCGATCCGGAAAAGGGCGTCACATCAGCCGATCTGAAGGCGCTCAACGGCGCGCTGAAGCTCGACGGCGACGCGGCACAAGATAGCAATACGCTGTTCCCGATCCTCTACAAGGCCTTTGTCGAGAAGGACATGAGCCTGCTCGAGGTCAACCCGCTGATCGTCATGAAGAACGGCCGGCTGCGCGTGCTCGACGCAAAGGTGTCGTTCGACAACAACGCGCTGTTCCGTCACCCCGATGTGCTCGAGCTGCGCGACACCACCGAAGAGGACGAGAAGGAGATCGAGGCGTCGAAATACGACCTCGCCTATGTCGCGCTCGACGGCAATATCGGCTGCATGGTCAACGGCGCGGGCCTTGCCATGGCGACGATGGACATCATCAAGCTCTATGGCGCCGAGCCCGCCAACTTCCTCGATGTCGGCGGTGGTGCGTCCAAGGAGAAGGTGACGGCGGCGTTCAAGATCATCACCAGGGATCCGGCGGTCAAGGGCATCCTGATCAACATCTTCGGCGGCATCATGAAATGCGACATCATTGCCGAGGGCGTCATTGCCGCGGTCAAGGAAGTCGGCCTGGAAGTACCGCTGGTGGTGCGCCTGGAAGGCACCAATGCCGAGCTCGGCAAGAAGATCATCAACGACAGCGGCCTCAACGTCGTTTCGGCCGACGATCTCGACGATGCGGCCAAGAAGATCGTGGCGGCGGTGAAGGGCTGATCTGGTGCCTCCGCACAAGATAAACCTGGTCGAGGCGGCGGATGCGAAGATCAAAAAGGTCTTCGATCCGCATATCGCTGGCGACGTCAACGAGTCTCAGGTCAAGATCGCCAAGTTCGGCGACGTCTTCGACTGGCATGCGCATGACAATGAGGACGAAGCCTTCCTCGTGCTGCGCGGGCGCATCGCCATCGATTTTCGTGACGGCACGGTGGAGCTCTCCAGCGGCGAGTTCATCGTCGTGCCGCGCGCCGTCGAGCATCGGCCGCGCTCGCTCAGCGAAGAACCTGTCGTGCTGATGTTCGAGCCGGCGACGACGCTCAACACCGGCAATGCCAAGAGCGACCTTACCGTCGCTGATCTGAAGCGGCTCTGACCATGAATGCAGCCCCCTCCTTCTCGTTTTCCGCTGATCGCCAGCGCCGGCCGCGGCGTGACGCGGCCAGGAGAGGTGTCGGCCGACAACTTGCGACTGTCACACAGTTACACATATACTGTGTGACATTTTGCGGGAGAAAAGAGAAATGAAGAACATCACTCTGGCGGTCGAAGACGAGGTTCTGGAGCAGGTCAAGCTGGCGGCTGTCGAGCAGAGAACGACCGTCAATGCCATGGTGCGGGATTTCTTCGCGGCAGTAGCCGCGAAGCGGCACGCCAAGGACGAGGCACGGCAAGCCTTGCTGCGGCTTGCCCGCGAGGCGGCAGGTGACTTGGGTGGCAAGAAGTGGAACCGGGAAGCTCTCTATGACCGCTGAGTGCTTCCTCGACACGAACGTTCTCGTCTATGCCGCCATCGGACACAAATCCGAGCGCGCCAAGTACGAGCGCGCTGTGGAGTTGATCGCCAAGGAAGACTATTCGACCTCCGCTCAGGTGCTGCAGGAATTCTATGTGAACGTGACCAAACGAGCGGATGTCACACTGGCGCCAGCGAAGGCGGCCGAGTGGGTCGCCGCGATCTCCATGAAGCCCTGCCAGGATCTAGACAGCGCGGTCGTCATGCGGGGCATCGAGAACTCGCAGCGCTATCAGATTTCATATTGGGATGGCGCAATCATTGCCGCCGCCGAGCGCCTTGGCGTCAAGACACTTTACACCGAAGACCTCAACCACGGGCAGGCTTACGGCTCAGTGGTCGCCATCAACCCCTTCCGCACTCACTGATCAGGTCGCAAAAAATGTCCATTCTCGTCGACAAGAACACCAAGGTGCTGGTGCAGGGACTGACCGGCAAGACCGGCACGTTCCACACCGAACAGGCGCTGGCCTATCACGGCACGAAAATGGTCGGCGGCATCCATCCCAAGAAGGGTGGCGAAACCTGGACCGGCTCGAAGGGCGAGAGCCTGCCGATCTTCGCCACCGTTGCCGAGGGCAAGGAAAAGACCGGCGCCAATGCTTCGGTCGTCTATGTGCCGCCGGCGGGTGCCGCCGAAGCCATCCTCGAAGCGATCGAGGCCGAGATCCCGCTGATCATCTGCATCACCGAAGGCATACCGGTGATGGACATGATCAGGGTCAAGGCGCGGCTCGACCGCTCGACCTCGCGGCTGATCGGCCCGAACTGCCCGGGCGTGCTCACCCCCAACGAATGCAAGATCGGAATCATGCCCGGCAACATCTTCCGCAAGGGCTCGGTCGGCGTTGTTTCGCGCTCGGGAACACTTACCTATGAGGCTGTGTTCCAGACCACCAATGTCGGCCTCGGCCAGACCACCGCCGTCGGCATTGGCGGCGACCCCGTCAAAGGCACCGAGTTCATCGATGTGCTCGAGATGTTCCTCGCCGATGACGAGACCAAGTCGATCATCATGATCGGCGAGATCGGCGGTTCGGCCGAGGAAGACGCCGCGCAGTTCCTCAAGGACGAAGCCAAGCGTGGCCGCAAAAAGCCGATGGCCGGCTTCATCGCCGGACGCACGGCGCCGGCCGGCCGCACCATGGGTCATGCGGGCGCGGTCATCTCCGGCGGCAAGGGCGGTGCGGAAGACAAGATCGCGGCGATGGAATCGGCTGGCATCAAGGTATCGCCCTCGCCGGCAAGGCTGGGCACGACCTTGGTCGAGGCGATCAAGGGTTAAAGCGAGTAGCGAGTAGTGAATAGCGAATAGGGAAAACAGAGTAGCGGCGCGACCACAGGGCAATCCCTACTCGCTATTCGCTACTCCCTATTCGCTCCAAACAGGAGACGGAGCCAGGCTCCGCGGACAAAATGGCAAGACAAGATCAGGCCAACGACCAGTTTTCGCTCACCTCTTTCCTCTATGGCGGCAACGCCGACTACATCGACGCGCTCTACGCCGCCTATGAGGACGATCCAGCCTCGGTCAATCCCGAATGGCAGGAGTTCTTCGCCGGGCTGAAGGACGATGCCGGCGATGTGCGCAAGAACGCCAAGGGCGCCTCTTGGGCCAAGCCGTCCTGGCCGCTGCAGGCCAATGGCGAACTGGTGTCGGCGCTCGACGGCAACTGGGGCATCGTCGAGAAGCATCTGGAAAAGAAGGTCAAGGACAAGGCCGTCGTCAACGGCATCGTGCTTTCCGATGCCGATGTGCACCAGGCGACGCGCGATTCCGTGCGCGCCATCATGATGATCCGCGCCTACCGCATGCGCGGCCATCTGCACGCCAATCTCGACCCGCTCGGCATCGCCAAGCCGCTCGAGGACTACAACGAGCTGTCGCCGGAGAACTACGGTTTCACCTCCGCCGACTATGACCGGCCGATCTTCCTCGACAATGTGCTCGGGCTCGAATTCGGCACCATCCGGCAGATGCTGGAAATCCTGACCCGCACCTATTGCTCGACGCTCGGCGTCGAGTTCATGCATATTTCCGATCCCGAGGAAAAGGCCTGGATCCAGGCGCGCATCGAGGGCGCCGACAAGGAGATCACCTTCACCGCCACCGGCAAGAAGGCGATCCTGCAGAAGCTGGTCGAGGCCGAAGGCTTCGAGCAGTTCATCGACGTCAAGTACAAGGGCACCAAGCGCTTCGGCCTCGATGGCAGTGAAGCGCTGATCCCGGCGCTGGAGCAGATCGTCAAGCGCGGCGGCCAGCTCGGCATGAAGGAGATCGTGCTCGGCATGGCGCATCGCGGCCGGCTGAACGTGCTCTCCCAGGTGATGGCCAAGCCGCACCGCGCCATCTTCCATGAGTTCAAGGGCGGCTCGGCCGCACCCGACGAGGTCGAGGGCTCGGGCGACGTCAAGTACCATCTCGGCGCCTCGTCAGACCGCGAATTCGACGGCAACAAGGTGCATCTGTCCTTGACCGCCAATCCCTCGCATCTGGAAATCGTCGATCCGGTGGTGATGGGCAAGGCGCGCGCCAAGCAGGATTATCTGTTCGGCCGCAGCCGCGAGGAAATCGTGCCGCTGGAAGAGCGCGCCAAGGTGCTGCCGCTGCTGCTGCACGGCGATGCCGCCTTTGCCGGCCAGGGCGTGATTGCCGAAATCCTCGGCCTGTCCGGCCTGCGCGGCCACCGCGTCGCGGGCACGCTGCATTTCATCATCAACAACCAGATCGGCTTCACCACCAATCCGCGCTTCTCGCGCTCGTCGCCCTATCCGTCCGACGTCGCCAAGATGATCGAAGCGCCGATCTTCCATGTCAACGGTGACGACCCGGAAGCCGTGGTGCATGCCACCAAGGTGGCGATCGAATTCCGCATGAAGTTCCACAAGCCTGTTGTGGTCGACATGTTCTGCTACCGCCGCTTCGGCCACAATGAGGGCGACGAACCGGCCTTCACCCAGCCGATCATGTATCGCAACATCCGCACCCACAAGACGACGGTGCAGATCTATGCCGACCGCCTGATCGCCGAGGGCCACATCACCCAGGCCGAGTTCGACAAGCTCAAGGCCGACTGGCGGGCGCATCTGGAATCCGAGTGGGAGGTCGGCCAGCACTACAAGCCCAACAAGGCCGACTGGCTCGACGGCGCCTGGTCGGGCCTGCGCACGGCAGACAACCAGGACGAACAAAGGCGCGGCAAGACCGCCGTGCCGGTCAAGACGCTGAAGGAAATCGGCAAGAAGCTGACCGAAGTGCCGAAGGATTTCGAGGCGCACAAGACGATCATCCGCTTCCTCGAGAACCGCCGCCAGGCTATTGAATCCGGCGAAGGCATCGACTGGTCGACGGCCGAGGCGCTCGCATTCGGCGCTATCCTGCTCGACGGCAATCCGATCCGCCTGTCGGGGCAGGATTCCGAACGCGGCACCTTCTCGCAGCGCCATTCCGTGCTCTACGACCAGCGCGACGAGACCCGCTACATCCCGCTCAACAATCTGTCGGCCGCTCAGGCCGGCTACGAAGTCATCAACTCGATGCTGTCGGAAGAGGCGGTACTCGGCTTCGAATATGGCTACAGCCTGGCCGAGCCGAAGGCGCTGACGCTGTGGGAAGCGCAGTTCGGCGACTTCGCCAACGGCGCCCAGGTGGTGTTCGACCAGTTCATCTCGTCGGGCGAACGCAAGTGGCTCAGGATGTCGGGCCTCGTGTGCCTCTTGCCGCATGGCTATGAAGGCCAGGGTCCGGAACATTCCTCGGCCCGGCTCGAACGCTTCCTGCAGCTTTGCGCCGAAGACAACATGCAAGTCGCCAACTGCACGACGCCGGCCAACTACTTCCACATATTGCGCCGGCAACTGAAGCGCGACTTCCGCAAGCCGCTGATCCTGATGACGCCGAAGTCGCTGCTGCGCCACAAGCGGGCGGTTTCGACGCTGCCGGAGATTTCGGGCGAGAGCTCGTTCCACCGGCTGCTTTGGGATGATGCCCAGCTGCTCCCCAACCAGGCGATCAAGCTCACCAAGGATTCGAAGATCCGCCGCGTCGTGCTGTGCTCGGGCAAGGTCTATTACGACCTCTACGAGGAGCGCGAGAAGCGCGGCATCAACGACATCTATCTGCTGCGCGTCGAACAGCTCTACCCGTTCCCGGCCAAGGCGCTGATCACCGAACTGTCGCGCTTCCGCAATGCCGAGATGGTGTGGTGCCAGGAGGAACCCAAGAACATGGGCGCCTGGTCGTTCATCGACCCCTATCTGGAATGGGTGCTGGCGCATATCGACGCCAAGCATCAGCGCGTGCGCTACACCGGCCGTCCGGCGGCCGCCTCGCCGGCGACCGGACTGATGTCGAAGCATCTCGCCCAGCTCGCCGCCTTGCTCGAAGACGCGCTCGGCGAATAACAGAACCGAAAGAAAACGGACAGGCACAATGGCTACCGAAATCCGCGTTCCCACTCTCGGCGAATCCGTCACGGAAGCGACCATCGGCAAATGGTTCAAGAAGGTCGGCGACGCGATCGCCGCCGACGAGCCGCTGGTCGAACTCGAGACCGACAAGGTGACGGTGGAGGTGCCCGCCGCCGCCGCAGGTATCCTTTCGGAGATCGCGGTCAAGGAAGGCGAGACTGTCGGCGTCGGCGCTTTGCTGGGGTCGATTTCGGCAGGTGGCGCGGCCGCTGCTCCCGCGACCAAGCCGCAAGCGGTATCGCAGGCCTCGTCGCCGGATGCGGCATCGACCGGCAAGCAGGCCGCGGCCGAGACCGCCAAGATCGCCGGCGACGCCGGCGCGGTGGAGCCGCGCAGCATGCCGCCGGCGCCGGCAGCAGCCAAGCTGATCGCCGAAAACAATCTGGCGGTCGATCAGCTCTCCGGCTCGGGCAAGCGTGGCCAGGTGCTGAAGGGCGACGTGCTCGACGCGATCTCCAAGGGTGCGCCGTCGCAGCCGGCCGAGACGCCAAAGGCTGCACCGGCACCGGTTGCCGTTCGCGCACCGTCCTCGGGCGACGATGCGTCGCGCGAGGAGCGCGTGCGCATGACCAAATTGCGCCAGACCATCGCGCGCCGCCTCAAGGAAGCGCAGTCGACCGCCGCCATGCTGACCACTTTCAACGAGGTCGACATGTCAGCGGTGATGGCGCTGCGCACCAAATACAAGGACGTGTTCGAGAAGAAGCACGGCGTGAAGCTCGGCTTCATGGGCTTCTTCACCAAGGCGGTGACCCACGCGCTGAAGGAAATCCCCTCGGTCAATGCCGAGATCGACGGCACCGACATCATCTTCAAGAACTATGCCCATATCGGCGTCGCCGTTGGCACCGAGAAGGGCCTCGTCGTGCCGGTCGTGCGCAATGCCGACCAGATGTCGATCGCCGAGATCGAGAAGGACATCGGCCGGCTGGGCATCGCCGCGCGTGACGGCAAGCTGTCGGTGGCGGATATGCAAGGCGGGACGTTTACGATTTCCAACGGTGGCGTTTACGGGTCGCTGATGTCGACGCCGATCCTCAATGCGCCGCAGTCGGGTATCCTCGGCATGCACAAGATCCAGGACCGGCCTGTCGTGGTCGGCGGCCAGATCGTGATCCGGCCGATGATGTACCTGGCGCTCAGCTACGATCACCGCATCGTCGACGGCAAGGAAGCGGTGACTTTCCTCGTGCGCGTCAAGGAAAGTCTGGAGGATCCGGAACGGCTGGTGCTTGACCTCTGAGGTCTGGTGCTGATCCGGTTGTTGGAATGCGTGCCGGAAGGAAGGGATCTGCGCGGCAGAATGACGACCCGTTCCCTTAGCCTTTCCAAGATGTTTTCGATCGCATCGATCGCGGCCGGCATGGTGCTGGCCGCCGCCGGCGCCCAAGCCGCCTGTCCGATCGAGCTCGCTGTCTATGGCGACACCCAGAGCGGCAGCGAGATCGATTTCACGCCGACGGGAACGTCGGCGACCGTCACCAACAGCTTCCGGGTGATCCTCGACAACAATGTGGTGCTCAACGGCATCGTCATGTGGAACGAGGGCGTGTCGCGGCCGAACGGCGCGCTGATGTACAAATGCCCGGAGGGCGACATCACCGGCGAGGAGCTTGCCGCCTGTACGCCCTGGCATGGCGTCATCTACACGTCGGATGACAAGGGTAAAATCGGACTGCTGCCGGCGGAAGGCGTCGACGCGCCGAAGACGCTGATCCTGCCGGATCTCGGTCCGGCGCTGCGTCAATCCTCGGCCTATGGCGGCAGCGGATTTTCGAAAGTGCCGTGGGATGTGTTTGCCTTGAAAGGATGCCAGGAATGAGCGGGACGCAAAAGGTGCTGCTGGTCACCGGCGGCAGCCGCGGCATCGGCGCCGCGATCTGCCGGCTCGGGTCTAAGGCCGGCTATCGACTGGGGATCAACTACGCTGCGAACCAGGACGCCGCCAATGCACTGGTCGCCGAGATCAAGGCCGCCGGCGGCGAGGCTTTTGCCGTCAAGGGCGATGTCGGCAGCGAGGCCGATGTCGTGGCCATGTTCGAGGCTGTCGACCGCGCCTATGGCCGGCTCGACGCCTTCGTCAACAATGCCGGCATCGTCGACGTCAAGGCGCGCGTCGACGAAATGGATGTCGCGCGGCTGGAGCGCATGATGCGCATCAATGTCGTCGGCTCGTTCCTCTGCGCCCGCGAGGCGGTGAAGCGCATGTCGACCCGTCATGGCGGGTCGGGCGGCGCTATCGTCAACATCTCGTCGGCGGCAGCGACATTGGGCTCGCCGGGCGAGTATGTCGACTATGCCGCCTCCAAGGGCGCCATCGATACGTTCACCATCGGGCTCGCCCGCGAGGTGGCGCTGGAGGGCATCCGCGTCAATGCGGTGCGGCCGGGGATCATCGACACGGACATCCACGCTTCCGGCGGGCAACCGGACCGGGTGGAGCGGTTTCGCGACCTGCTGCCTATGAAAAGAGCCGGCAAGGCTGATGAAGTCGCGGGCGCGGTTCTCTATCTTCTATCCGACGCCGCGTCCTATACGACAGGCGCGATCCTGAATGTAAGCGGCGGCCGCTGAGCCCCAATCAAGAAGGACAGTATCATGGCTTATGACGTCGTTATCATTGGATCGGGACCGGGCGGCTATGTCTGCGCCATCAAGGCGGCGCAGCTCGGGCTGAAGGTCGCGGTGGTCGAGAAGAACGCGACCTTCGGCGGCACTTGCCTGAACATCGGCTGCATTCCGTCCAAGGCGCTGCTCCATGCCTCCGAGATGTTCGCCGAGGCGGGCCATTCCTTCGACACGCTCGGCGTCGAGATATCGGCGCCGAAATTGAACCTGAAGAAGATGATGGCGCACAAGGACGCGACGGTGTCGTCGAACGTCAACGGCGTCGCCTTCCTGTTCAAGAAGAACAAGATCGACTCGTTTCGCGGCACCGGCAAGGTGGTCGCGGCCGGCAAGGTCTCGGTGACCTCTGAGGACGGCAAGGTCGAGGAGATCGAGACCAAGAACATCGTCATCGCCACCGGCTCGGATGTCGCCGGCATTCCCGGCGTCAAGGTCGATATCGACGAGAAGGTGATCGTGTCGTCGACCGGCGCATTGTCGCTGGACAAGGTTCCCGGCCATCTGGTGGTGGTCGGCGGCGGTGTCATCGGGCTCGAGCTCGGCTCGGTGTGGGCGCGGCTCGGCGCCAAGGTCACCGTGGTCGAGTTCCTCGACACCATCCTCGGCGGCATGGACGGCGAGGTCTCCAAGCAGTTCCAGCGGCTTTTGTCGAAACAGGGTTTCGAGTTCAAGCTCGGCGCCAAGGTCACCGGCGTCGCCAAGGCCAAGAAGGGTGCCACCGTTACCTTCGAACCGGTCAAGGGCGGTGCCGCCGAGACGATCGAGGCCGACGCCGTGCTGATCGCCACCGGCCGCCGCGCCTATGCCGACAGCCTTGGCCTCAAGGAAGCCGGCGTCGAGGTCGACGAGCGCGGCCGCGTCAAGACCGATGGCCATCTCAGGACCAATGTGCCCGGCATCTATGCCATCGGCGATGTCATCGCCGGGCCGATGCTGGCCCACAAGGCCGAGGACGAGGGTGTGGCGGTGGCGGAAACCATTGCCGGTCAGGCCGGCCATGTGAACTACGACGTCATTCCGAGCGTCGTCTACACCAGCCCGGAAATCGCCTCGGTCGGCAAGACCGAGGAAGAGCTGAAGAAGGCCGGCATCGACTACAAGGTGGGGAAATTCCCGTTCAGCGCCAATGGCCGGGCGCGGGCCATGCTGCACACAGACGGTTTCGTGAAGATCCTCGCCGACAAGACCTCCGACCGCGTGCTCGGTGTGCATATCGTCGGCTTCGGCGCCGGCGAGATGATCCACGAGGCGGCGGTGCTGATGGAGTTCGGCGGCTCGTCCGAAGATCTCGCCCGCACCTGCCACGCGCATCCGACGATGTCGGAAGCTGTCAAGGAGGCGGCGCTGGCCACGTTCTTCAAGCCGATCCACATCTAGAGGCCTTTCATAAACTCTACTCCGGCAACCCTACTCCGGCGGCCATCTGGCGCGGTTTTCTCCGCTTTCACAGCGCCGCGCGTCCTCTTGGACGCGCAAAGGACGCTGTGACACATTTTTTTGGCGCATGATCCTTTCCGAAAATCGGACCGATTTTCGGGGTCATGCGGTGCTCACGGACCCAAATGTCCGCTGCGCTCCGGTTCTCGAAAACCACACCAGCTGACTCACCGGAGCGAGTTTCTGGAAAGGCCTTTCAGGCGCTCAAAACAAAACGGCCCGCTTTTCAGCGGGCCGTTCGTATTTGATATCGAGCCGATCAGTTGGCCGGTGCCGGCGCAGGCGCTGGGGCCGGTGCGGGCGCAGGGGCCGGAGCAGGTTCTGCGGGTGCAGGCGCCGCCGGAGCCGGAGCTGGTTCGGCTGGCTTGGCCGGTTCGGCCGGCTTCATCGGTTCTGCCGGTGCGGGCGCGGGGGCCGGTGTGCTGGCCGCCGGCGGCTCGGCTGGTGCCGGATGCTCACCACTTCTTCCGAAAACATAATACGCGACAACCGCCAGAATAACGACGACCAGCGCAATCAGCCAGCCACTGCCGCCACCGCCGCTCTGCTTGATGGTGGTGTTGGTGGTGTTGGGATTGAACGGATCGTTTGGATTCGGTGCGTTCGCCATAAAAGTGTCCTCCGTGGATGAAAAATATCAATCAACACCATTCAACGCGCAATCATTGAACTGGTTTCACGCTAGGGTTGGAAAACGCCAAAAACAAGGACAATTCTGCCTTTCCGGAGCCGGAAGGGCGTCGTTTCGCCACGCAGCGCACCAAGTTTACGCCTGCTATGGTCCGATACAGAGGATTTTGCCGTGATGAACACCACAGCGCAGATTGTCCCGAACCCCCACGACGCTCTTGCCGGAGCCCAGTTCGCCGACCGCTATGTGCTGGTCACCGAAGGTCTTTCGTTGACCGCACTCGGCGCGGCGGAACGCGCCTTGGGCCAAACGCCGCGCTGGGTCGGCAGGCTCATGGCGCTGCGCAACCTTGCCGTCAGGCCATTCCGGCTGAAGACTGGCCTGGAACCTGCGGTGTTGCCGGCGGGCCGGATCGGGATATTTCCGCTCCTCAGCCAGTTTCCCGGCAAGGTC
Source organism: Mesorhizobium norvegicum (assembly GCF_004919685.1). GTDB lineage: Bacteria > Pseudomonadota > Alphaproteobacteria > Rhizobiales > Rhizobiaceae > Mesorhizobium > Mesorhizobium norvegicum. Next base: position 71,886 of record NZ_SMYZ01000089.1, read on the forward strand.
GTGCTTGGCCTCGACGACCGGCATCTCGATTTCCGTGTCCTGGTCGAAGTCAGGGATCTTGGCATGGGCCGGCAGGAAGTGGCCGCGTCGACGATCGTCAAGACGCACAATTGGCTCGGGCGCGCCTATCTCGCGATCGTCATGCCGTTTCACCGGATCGTCGTTCCGGCGATGCTGGCTCAGATCTTGGCGAAGTAAGCTGAAGTAGCTAAAGTCCAACAGGCGTGACGGTATAGCCGGCCTTGCGGAAATCCTCGACCAGGCCTTCGGGGCCGGGAAGGTGGAGGGCGCCGACCGCCATGAAGGCATTGCCCCTGGCAAGGATCGGCCCGGCATGCTCGACCATCACCTTGTTGCGGCTGGTGATCATGGTTTCCTCGAACGCCGCATAGCCCGCGGGGTCGTCCTGCTGGTCAGGCATCGCCGCACGAAACAGCGGCCAGAACATGCCGGTGTCGCCGCGCTGGTAGAGCACGATCATGGTTTCGTTGATGTCGTTGACCTTGTCGCCAAGCTTCAGCGTGTCGACGAGGCCCTTCATGTGAAAGGCAAGCGGCAGCGAGGCCATGGCGCGCAGCTGGCTTTCAGCCGTCTCCAATCCTTCCACCGGCTTGCCGGCAGCCTTCGCACCCTCCGCCAGCTTGACGTCGAGCACCGGTGCGCCGCCGGACTGGCGGGCGAGTTCGCAGGCTGGCAGTGCCATCATGGCCGACAGCATCCACGGCTTCATCTTGGCAACGGTTGCCGGTGGGATGCCGCGCGCGTCGAGCGCGGTGTTCATGGCCGCCGCATCGTCCGGCGACAGCAACGACGCCAGCGTCGTGCTATCGGTGAACATCATCAGGTCCGGCTCTTTGAGCATCGCGACCATCATCTTCTGCTTGTCGAGCACGTCGGTGGTTTCGATGACGATGGTGCCGGCGGCGTCATAGGCCTTCTGCGCGTCCGGCGGCAGCGTGGTGACGCGCGGGTCGGTCATGTGCATGGTGCCGAACAGGAAGGACGGTTTTTCGCCGGGCTTTTCCAGCTTCCACAACAGGCCCTTGCCGTTCGGTGTTGCGGCCGCTTCCCTCTCGATCTTGCGATAGGCCGCCGGGTCGTTCTTCTGCAAGGCCGACAGCATGTCGGCGCCGGTGCAGGTCGGGATTTCCGCATGCGCCCTGCCGGCCGCGAACAGCAACACGGCGAGGAACGACAGGAAAAACAGGACGTTGAGCGCAACAAGCAGCTTCAGCGATATGGACGCTGCGCGGTCGGCGATGGCAATGACGCGTTTCATGGTCCCATTCCTAGAACCGAAAAGCGGCAAAACGGTTAATTGGTACTGCGAAATTGAAGGCTTCATGCCCGTGGATGGGCTGATTCGTAGATCTCGAGCAGCCTAGCGGTGTCGACGCCGGTGTAGATCTGCGTCGTCGACAGGCTGGCGTGGCCGAGCAGCTCCTGGATGGTGCGCAAATCGCCGCCGCGGCCGAGCAGATGCGTGGCGAAGGAATGGCGCAGCGCATGCGGCGTCGCGGTGTCGGGCAGGTTGAGTGCCGAGCGCAGTTTGGCCATGTCGCGCTGGACGATGGCCGGGTTGAGCGTGCCGCCGCGCGCGCCGCGAAACAACAGGCCCTTGGGGTCGAGATGATGGGGGCAGAGCCGGCGGTATTCGGCGATGGCCCGCAGCGCCACCGGCAGCACCGGCACCAGGCGCGTCTTGCCGCCCTTGCCGGTGACGCGCAGCACCGTGTCGGCCGCCGACGCCAGATCGGCGCCGGCAAGGCCGAGTGCCTCGGAGATGCGCAGGCCGGAGCCGTAGAGCAGCGTCAGCACGGCGGCGTTGCGGGCAGCGATCCACGGCTCCTCCGCCAATTGGCCTTCGACTGAAACGATATGCTTGGCATCGCTTGCCGTCAGCGGCTTGGGCAGCGATTTGGGCTGGCGCGGCGCGCGCAGTGCTGCCGCGCCAGCCGCATTGGCAAGGCCGCGCCGCTCGAGGAAACGCAGCAGCGAGCGGATGCCGGCCAGGCCGCGGCCGAGCGTGCGGGCACCGGCGCCGGCGTTGCGGCGGGCGGCGAGGAAGCCGCGCAGATCGGCCGGACGCAGATTGGCGATGTCGGAAATGCCGGGCGGCCCACCGATATGGCCGGTGAGGAAATGCAGGAACTGCCTTGTATCGCGCTCATAGGCCTCGACGGTTTCCGGCGACAGCCGGCGCTCGCGCGCCAGCATTTTCAGCCAGCTCTCGCGTGCCGCCTGGAGATCGGGTTTGGCGGGGATGAGGAATTCCTGCATGGCGTGCTTCCAATTCCCCACCATTTTCCGACAGCCGGGTTAGGAAGCGGTGAAGAGCGCGTCATTGAAATGACAATCGGGGAGCGTTAGAGCAAAGCCAAAGGATGTCCCGCCATGAGCAAGCCCCAGAACCCTGTCCAGATGGCCGTGATCGGCGCCGCCCACGGCATCAAGGGCGAATTGCGGGTGAAGACCTTCACCGGTGAGCCGCTGGCGCTGGCCGACTACGGCCCGCTCTACGCCAGGGACGGCCGCGCCTTCCAGATCATCGACATCAGGCCCGCCAACACCGTCGTCGTGGTCCGCTTCAAGGGCGTTGCCGACCGCAACGCCGCCGAGGCGCTGGCCGGCACGGAGCTGTTCGTCGATCGCTCGATGCTGCCGGATGACGGCGATGAGGATGAATTCTACCATGCCGACCTCGTCGGCCTCGAAGTCCGGGACGACACGGGTGCCGCGATCGGCAAGGTCGTCGCGGTGCATAACTTCGGCGGCGGCGACATTCTCGATGTGACGCTGGGCGGGCGCAAGGGTGTGCTGATCCCGTTCACGCAGGCCGCGGTGCCGCAAGTGTCGATCGCCGAAGGCTTCGTCCGTGTCGACCCGGCGGCGGCCGGGCTGGTCGAGGACGAGGATGGCGATGGCCCGCGCGAGGAAGACTTCGACCCGAAGGGCAGACCGCGCGGACCGAGCGATGCCGGGGGCAACCGGTGAGTTTTTCCGCCTCGGTGCTGACGCTTTACCCGGAGATGTTTCCCGGCGCGCTCGGCCTGTCGCTGGCCGGCCGGGCGCTCGAAGGCGGCATCTGGTCGCTGGAGGCGATCCAGATCCGCGACTTCGCCACCGACCGCCATCGCACTGTCGACGACACGCCGGCCGGCGGCGGCGCCGGCATGGTGATGCGCGCCGATGTTCTGGCCAGGGCGATCGACCATGCTTCGCCAGAAGGCGACGCGCGGCCACGGCTGCTGATGAGCCCGCGCGGCAAACCGCTGACACAGGCGCGCGTGCGCGAACTGGCCGCCGGGCCGGGCGCCGTCATCCTGTGCGGCCGCTTCGAAGGCGTCGATCAGCGGGTGATCGACGCGCGGGGATTAGAGGAAATCTCCATCGGCGATTTCATCCTCTCGGGCGGTGAGCCGGCGGCGCTTGTGCTGCTCGACGCGGTGGTGCGGCTGTTGCCCGGCGTGATGGGCAACGCGGTGTCGGGCGAGGAGGAGAGTTTCGAAAACGGCCTGCTCGAACATCCGCACTATACAAGGCCGCAGGAGTTTGAAGGCCGCGAGATTCCCGAGGTGCTGATTTCGGGCAATCACAAGAAGATCGCCGCATGGCGGCGGGCGGAGTCAGAAAGACTGACAGCCGAGAGGCGTCCGGACCTGCTTGCCGCTGCTCAGCCCTTGGCAAAATAGTAGAAGGCGAGAAACAGGCCGACGGCGACGACGAAGCCGCGCACCGCGTTCTGCGGCACGCGCTTGGCGATCCAGACGCCGGCATAGCCGCCCAGCGCGCCGCCCGGGATCATGATGATCGCCTGCGGCCAGGCGACGACGCCGCCGGAGACGAAGACGACGATCGCGACAGCGGCGATGACCATGGCCAGCATGTTCTTCAGAGCATTCAGCCGGTGATAGTCGCCGGCTTGCGTCAGGCCGAGCGTCGCCAGCATCATCACGCCCATGCCGGCGCCGAAGAAGCCGCCATAGATGGCGGTGATGAACTGCGCCAGGGAACCGGCCAGAGAGCCGACGGCGGCTTCCTGCCCCGGCTTTGGCGCCGGCTTCAGCCAGGGGCCGGCGGCAAACAGCGCCGTCGCGGCCAGCAACAGCCACGGCACCAGGGCGCGAAACGACGGATTGTCGAGCGCCAGCAGGATCAGCGCACCGGCCAGCGCGCCGACCGCCGAGATCAGGCAGAGCACCAGCGCGCCGCGCCAGAAATGCCTGATATCGGCCGAGTAGGCGAGCGTCGAGGTAATGTAGCCTGGAAATTGCGTCACCGAGGAGGTGGCGTTGGCGACGATCGGCGGCAGGCCGACCAGTGTCATGGCGCCGAAGGTGATGAAGGTGCCACCACCGGCGACCGCATTGGCGGCGCCTGACAGAAAGCCCGCCAGGAACAGCAGGATGGCGTCGAAGACAGACATGGAATGCGGCCGCTCAAAACTGTACTATTTCAGGCTTAGGAAGCCTGAAGGATCGGCGCAACCCGGCACGGCAGGATTACGATGGTGCCATGCAAGCAGAAAATGCGCGGCCAAGGCGTGACAAAGCGGCGAAATAGCTGTATGTGCCCGCCCGTACTGGCCAGAAAGAATCTGCCGGACCCGTCAACAATGACGGTGTAGTCGCCCCTGTCCGATGTTTCAAAGACAAATGTCTGGAGACAAAGGGCATAGCCGAGCGGTCATTGGAACTGCAAGGCGAGCGTCGGACGCTCTGACTGTCGGAAGAACAAGAAGTGGACTTTTGAGATGGATATCCTCCGTCAGCTCGAGGCCGAACAGGCCGCCAAGATCGAAGCCAAGCGCAAGCTTCCCGAATTCCAGCCCGGCGACACCGTGCGCGTCCTGGTCCGCGTGACCGAAGGCACCCGCACCCGCGTCCAGGCTTATGAGGGCGTCGTCATCGCCCGCGCCGGCGCCGGCTTCCAGGAGAACTTCACCGTTCGCAAGATTTCCTACGGCGAAGGCGTCGAGCGCGTATTCCCGGTCTACTCGCCGATGGTCGAAGGCGTCGAGATCGTTCGCCGCGGCAAGGTGCGTCGCGCCAAGCTCTATTATCTGCGCGATCGTCGCGGCAAGTCGGCCCGTATCTCGGAAAACACCGGCGTGCGCGCCCGCAAGCTGAACGACGAGGAGCGCGATGCGCTGAACGCCGAGAAGGCCCGTATCGAGGCCGAGAAGGTGGCAGCCGCCGAGGCTCTGGCCGTCGAGAAGGCCGCCCAGGACGCCGCCGAGAAGAAGGCCGCCGCCGAGGCAGCCGAAGCCGCCAAGGCAGCGGAAGCAGCCACCGCCGAATAAGGTTTTCGTCAAGCACGTTCGAAAAGGCGGCTTCGGCCGCCTTTTTTCGTTTGGAGGGATCAATGGCAGGAAATCGGCGATTGACCATTTATATCGCGTACTAAACAATCGCGCACGATTTAAATGGAGAAGCGAAATGCCTGCATTGTATACCACCCAAGCCCGCGCCGTTGGCGGCCGCGCCGGCCATGTCCAGAGCGACGATGGCCTGCTCAGCCTCGACCTTGCCATGCCGAAGGAGCTTGGCGGCAAGGGCGGCGCCACCAATCCCGAGCAGCTTTTCGCCGCGGGCTATGCCGCCTGCTTCGAAAGCGCCATGCGCTTCATCGCCGGCAAGCAGAAGCTGCCCTTGCAGGATGCTTCGGTGACGGCCAATGTCAGCCTGCACAGCAATGCGCAGGGCGGATTTGTGCTTGGCGTTTCGCTTTCGGCGGAAACGAAAGGTCTTGATCAGGCGGCGACGGAAGCGCTTGTATCGGCGGCGCACCAGATTTGCCCCTATTCCAACGCCATCAAGGGCAATATCGAAGTGGCGCTTTCGGCAACGGCGCTTCCGGCAAAGGCAGCATGACCACGGAAACGACAACCAGGTCCAAGCAAACCCCGGCGCAATTCGCCGGGGTGGTAAAGCTCGACCAACAGCTCTGCTTCGCGCTCTATTCGGCAAGTGGGCTGATGACGCGGCTGTATCGGCCGTTGCTCGATCCACTCGGCCTGACCTATCCGCAATATCTGGCCATGCTGGCGCTGTGGGAACGGGCACCAAGCACGGTGGGCGAGCTTGGCGAAGCGCTCGGACTGGATTCGGCGACACTGACGCCGCTGCTCAAGCGGCTGGAGGCAGGCGGCCTGGTCACACGCCGGCGCGACCCCGCCGACGAGCGCCGGGTTCTGGTCGAGCCGACGGCGAAGGGCCAAGCGTTGCGCGAGCAGGCCAGAAGCGTGCCGGCAGCGATGCTTTGCAATCTGCCGCTGGACGCCGACGAGTTGAAATCCCTGCACCACACCCTGACGCGGTTCGTCTCCGGCCTGCGCAAGGCGGATGCCGGCAGGGCGAACCGGGACTGAGCGCAACCGCGACACCGGTCGTTCCCGATTCCTGCGATTGCAGGCAAGGAAATCCGCTTTCCACGGCAAGCAGCGCAGCGGACCGTCTTGCATGACGCTTGCGGAAAGCTAAAGTCGGCGCCGGATTTTCCTGCAAGCCCGGCCATGCCCGGGTCCTTCAATTTCCGGGGAGTGTGTGATGACCAAATCGAAACTGCTGCTGGCAGGCCTGCTTGCCCTCGTCCTGGCACCGGTTGCCGCATTCGCGCAGGCGCTGCCCGATCTCGGCGGCAAGAAGGTGGTGGTGGTCACCGAAAACGCCTATCCGCCGCTGCAGTTCATCGATGCCAAGACCGGCAAGCAGATCGGCTGGGAATATGATGCGATGAACGAGATCGCCAAGCGGCTGAATTTTACCGTCGAGTTCCAGAACACGTCCTGGGACGCGATGATCCAGGCGGTTTCCGACAACCAGTACAACATCGGCATGACCGGCATCACCATCAAGGACGACCGCAAGGAGAAGGTCGATTTCTCCGACCCCTATATGCGTTCGGAACAGTTCATGCTGGTGCGCGGCGATGAGAGCCGCTTCACCGACGCCAAGACCTTCGGCGCCTTCAAGGACGGGCTGATCGGCGCGCAGGCCGGCACCACACCTTTCTACACCGCCGTCTACAGCGTGCTCGACGGCAATGAGCAGAACCCGCGCATCAAGCTGTTCGAGACCTTCGGCGCGACGGTGCAGGCGCTGAAGTCCGGCGACGTCGATGTCGTGCTGACCGACGGCACCGCCGGCAAGGGCTATGTCGACGCCTCCGAGGGCAAGCTGAAGCTGATCGGCGGACCGCTCGGCACCGAGGATTTTGGCTTTATCTTCCCGAAGGGTTCGGATCTGGTGAAGCCGGTCAACGCGGCGATCGCCGCCCTCAAGGCCGACGGGACGCTGGATGCGCTGAACAAGAAATGGTTTCTTGACTACAAGATGGGGCAGTAATTCGCCTTGTCGCGAGGGTTGCGTGACGGACAGGAATTCGCGCTGACTCTGCGCTTGAACACCCCCCTCNNCTTGCGGGGGAGATGGCCGGTAGGCCAGAGGGGGGTGCCTCGGCGCAATCCTTCTGATGCAGGCCCCTTCCACCTCAAAAACCGACTTCCCCTGGTGGCTCGTCGTGGCCGTGACCATCGCGATCGCGGTGGCCGTCTTCGTTGCGACCAGCAACCTCTATGCCCAGGTCTTCGCCACCGTCGCCAAGGGCATCGGCATCACCATCTTCGTCACCGTGATTGCCTTTGTGCTGGCGTCAGCCATTGGGCTCGGCATCGCGCTGATGGGGATGTCCGGCTCGCGGTGGCTGCGCCAGATTGCTCGCTTCTATGTCGAGATCATCCGCGGCGTGCCGATCCTGGTGCTGTTGTTCTGGATCGCCTTTGCCGGTGCGCCGGCCTTCGTCGCGGCCTGGAACGCGCTGACCGCGCCGCTGCAAGGCGCCGGCCTGTTCGGCGAATTGCTGGTGCGCGACGTGTCGCTGCTGTGGCGTGCCATCATGGCGCTGACCATCGGCTATTCGGCCTTCATCTCGGAGGTTTTCCGGGCCGGCATCCAGGCGGTGGAGAAGGGCCAGATCGAAGCGGCGAAGGCGCTCGGGCTGAGCCGGGCGCAACGCTTCCGGCTGATCGTGTTCCCGCAAGCGATCCGCACCATCCTGCCGCCGCTCGGCAATGATTTCGTCGCTCTGGTCAAGGATTCCTCGCTGGTCTCGGTGCTCGGCGTCGCCGACATCACCCAGATGGGCAAGGTCTACGCCGCCGGTTCGTTCCGCTTCTTCGAGACCTATTCAATCGTCGCCTATATCTATCTCATCCTGACCGTCGGCCTGTCGCTGGCGCTGCGGGCACTGGAACGGCGGCTGCGCCGTCAGCACGAGGAATAGTTTTTCGGCGAAGACAGCGTTACGATCCCTGAGCATTCTCGTTGAGGAGGTCCCATGATCGTCGATAATGCCAATGCGGCGCTGGATTCCGTCTATACGGCCGACACGCCGGAAGCGCTTGAAGAGGCCTATGCCGCATGGGCCGCGACCTATGACAGCGAGACCGCCTCGCTCGGTTATCTCCTGCCTTTCCTGATCACCGCGTGGGTGGCGCGCCATGTGCCGGCGGGCGATGGACCCTTGCTCGATGCCGGCTGCGGCACCGGCCTGTCGGGGCCGTCGCTGAAGGCGCTCGGCTACCTCGACATTGCCGGGCTCGACCTTTCCGACGACATGCTGAAGATCGCCGGCAGCCGCAATGCCTACAGCGAGCTGAAACAGGCGATGCTGGGCGGTCCGCTGCCGTGGCCGGACGGCCACTTCCGCGCCTTCTTCTCGACCGGCGTGTTCACCATCAGCCATGCGCCGGCCTCCGGCTTGCACGAACTGGTGCGCATCACCCGCAAGGGCGGTCATGCCATCTTCACCGTGCGCGACCAGGTGTTTGAGAGCGGCGGCTTTCAGGCCGTGTTCGATGAGCTGGAGCAGGCTGGGAAATGGCGGCCGGTCGAGGAAAGCCCGTGGTTCCGCTGCTATGCGATCGCCGAGCCTGACGCGCTGGTGAAGACGTTTGTGTTCGAGGTGGTGTGAGCGCGGGCTTCTTCCTTCTCCCCTTGTGGGAGAAGGTGGCCGAGCGAAGCTCGGTCGGATGAGGGGTATTCCAGGGGAACACCAACGTCTCACTCCGCTGGAACACCCCTCAACCGTCTCGGCGCTGCGCGCCGATCCACCTTCTCCCACAAGGGGAGAAGGAAAAGCGCGCGTGAAGCCGCCAATTGCCGAAAACCCAAAACATTGATATGAGCCACGCCATGGAAGAGCTTTTTGGCGATCCGGCCTACAAGGGGTTCGTGCTGCAGGACAGGAAACGCCTGCCGTCGCGGTTCTCCGCGCGCGTGTCAGGGGCGCTGACCAGCCGACTACCCTAGGCCGACCTGTCCAGGTCGTTTCGCCGGGCCGAAAGTCAGGCGTCTGCTCCTTCCCATTCTCATATCGACGGATTTACGCACATGAGCGCACCGCGCACCCTCTACGACAAGATTTTCGACGACCATGTCGTCGACCGCCAGGACGACGGCACCTGCCTGCTCTACATCGACCGCCACCTCGTCCATGAAGTGACCAGCCCGCAGGCCTTCGAAGGCTTGCGCATGACCGGCAGAAAAGTCCGGCATCCGGAAAAGACACTGGCCGTGGTCGACCACAATGTCTCGACCTCGCCCGAGCGCAAGTTCGGCATCAAGAACGAGGAAAGCCGCATCCAGGTCGAGGCGCTGGCCAAGAACGCCAAGGATTTTGGCGTCGAATATTACTCCGAGAACGATATCCGCCAGGGCATCGTCCACATCATCGGCCCCGAGCAGGGTTTTACCTTGCCCGGCATGACCATCGTCTGCGGCGACAGCCACACCTCGACCCACGGCGCTTTCGGCGCGCTGGCGCACGGCATCGGCACGTCCGAGGTCGAGCATGTTTTGGCAACGCAGACGCTGATCCAGCGTAAGGCCAAGAACATGCTGGTGCGTGTCGACGGCCAGTTGCCGGAAGGCGTCACCGCCAAGGACATCATCCTGGCCATTATCGGTGAGATCGGCACCGCCGGCGGCACCGGCTATGTCATCGAGTATGCCGGCGAGGCGATCCGTGCGCTGTCGATGGAAGGCCGCATGACGATCTGCAACATGTCGATCGAGGGTGGTGCGCGCGCCGGCCTGATCGCCGCCGACGAGACGACCTTCGCCTATGTCAAGGACAAGCCGCGCGCCCCGAAGGGCGCGGCCTGGGATGCGGCACTCGAATACTGGAAGACGCTGCAGTCCGACGAGGGCGCGCATTTCGACAAGGTGATCGTGCTCGACGCGACCAAGCTGCCACCGATCGTTTCCTGGGGCTCGTCGCCCGAGGACGTCGTGTCGGTGCAAGGCATCGTGCCGAACCCGGAAGACATCACCGATGAAAACAAGCGCACCTCCAAGCAGCGCGCGCTCGACTATATGGGTCTGACGCCGGGCACCAAGATCACCGACATCACCCTCGACCGCGTCTTCATCGGTTCCTGCACCAATGGCCGTATCGAGGATCTGCGCGCCGTCGCCAAGGTGGTCGAAGGCAAGACGGTCAGCCCGCATGTCGATGCGATGATCGTGCCGGGCTCCGGCCTGGTCAAGGAACAGGCGGAAGCCGAAGGCCTCGACAAGATCTTTGTCGCCGCCGGCTTCGACTGGCGCGAGCCGGGCTGTTCGATGTGCCTTGCCATGAATGACGACCGGCTGAAGCCGCATGAGCGCTGCGCCTCGACCTCGAACCGCAATTTCGAGGGCCGGCAGGGTTTCAAGGGCCGCACCCATCTGGTGTCGCCGGCGATGGCGGCGGCGGCGGCGATCGCCGGCCACTTCGTCGACATCCGCGAGTGGAAGTAACTCCGGGGCGCCGAGCTTCGAACACATACCAGGCCCCGGACCGCTTTGCGCTCCGGGGCCTTTTCATCCGGTTCGTCCACATATTCGCTTGTGCTTAACCGCTTGTTTGCGCTTGCCCTCTAAGGTCTTCCCCGACGTAAGCGGGGAAATTACAGTCGTTTGGACACGGGTCTGCTCATAGCGCTGCTCAACCCGACGATCGCGTTGGCGCTCGGCGCCGCGTTCCTCGTGCTATGGTCCTATCAACGCCACCGCCCCTATCTGGCCGTGCTGGGGATCAGCTACGGTCTCTCGGCAGTCGGCTTCCTGCTGCAGTATTTCACCTTGCCGATCGGCATGCCGCTGACCAAGCTGGCGTCGAACATCTGCTTCACCGTCGCCGGCTGCTGCCTGTCCAGCGCCATCGTCCACCGCTATGGCCGCAAGGTGCCCTATGTGGGGATCGGCGTGTTGGCGGGCGGCGGCCTGGCGTCGTTGTGCTGGTTCCTGTTCGTCGCGCCGGATCTCACCTGGCGCATCCTGGCGATGAATTTCGCTTTCGGCGGTATCAGCCTTCTGGTCGGTGCCGAACTGCGCCCGGTGCGCAACAACGGTCCGACCGAGAAAATCCTGTTCGTGCTGTCGCTGCTGTCGGGCGTCAACTTCTTCGTGCGCACCCTTGTCGTCGTCATCGCGCACGGGCCCTTCACCAGCTATGACGGGTTCTATGGCTCGTCCTACTGGACGACGGCGCTGCTGTCGCACGCGCTGCTGTCGCTGCTCATTGCGCTGTGCCTGTTCTCCGCCGCGGCACTCGACGTGATGAAAGCGCTGAAGACCGAGACCTATACCGACCCGCTGTCTGGCCTGCTCAACCGGCGTGGCTTCGAGGAGCGCGGCATGCAGCTGCTGCGGCACTGCGCCTCGGCCCGGTTCCCGGTCGCGCTAGTGCTGGCCGACCTCGATCATTTCAAGGCGCTCAACGATGTGCACGGGCATGCGGCGGGCGATCGGGTGATCGCCGATTTCGCCGCCAAGCTTCGGTCGGCGGCGGGCGCGCGCGGTGTTGCCGGGCGTATCGGCGGTGAGGAATTCGCCGTGCTGCTGCCGCTCAGCGATCTCGCAGCCGCGCGGCTGTTCGCCGAGGCGGTGCGAACGCTCTATTCGGCCGGCCATGTCGACGGGCTTCCTGCCGGGACGAAGGTGACAGCCAGCTTCGGCGTGGCGGCCCGCAGCGGTGACGAGGCTCTGGAGCCGCTGATGCGCCGTGCCGACGACGCCCTCTATAAGGCCAAGAGGAATGGCCGCGACAGCGTGCGCCTGTCCTATGAGCGGCCGGAAACGGCGTTCGTGCCGGAGCCGCTCAAGACCGGCTGATCTGGCCCGGCCGGGCCGACGTTAACGTCTTCTTCGCCCGTCGATGTTTAGCTGTCGGCGCGGATGCGGGAAGAACATGAGCGGCGCCAACTTCATCCTGTTGATCAATTTGTCGGTTGCCGGCCTGCTGGCGGCATCCTTCATGGCGGTCGCCTTCCACGATGTCGGCCGCGCGCCGGCGCGCTGGCTGGCATTTGGTTACCTGCTGGGCATGGCCTATTCGGCCATCGAATTCAGCATTCCCGCTTTCACCGATGCCAGGCTCCCGGTCGTTGCCGCCTTCGCGGTCTTCCTTGGCGCCACCATTGCGTTCAATGGCGGGCTTGCCCGCAAATACGGCGTGGCGCCGCCCTGGAACCCGATGCTGTTGTTCCTGGTCGCCACCACCATAGTTGTGTATTTCGTGCAGGACCTGCCGCGCCAGTCGCTGGTCCGCATGATGGCCTACCAGCTTCCCTATGCGGTCATGCAGTTCGTCGGGCTGGCCATCGTCTGGTCATCGAGGCAAAGGCCCGCCCGTCTCGATCGCATACTGATGGCCGTTCTGGTGGCGAGCGGCCTGCAGTTCGCCTCCAAGCCGTTCATCGCGCATGCGCTTGGCGGCTGGGGCGCCAATCCGCAGGCCTATCTGCAAAGCAGCTACGCGCTGGTGTCGCAATCGCTCGGCACTGTCTTTGCGCTGGCGCTGGCGCTGCTGATGCTGGCCATCCTGGTTCGCGATGTGCTTGCCGAGGTGACGTCGAAATCGGAGATGGACACGCTTTCGCGCCTGCTCAACCGCGGCGGTTTCACCCGCCATGCCGAGCTGGCGGTGCTGGGCGCGATGCGGCAAAGCGTGCCGGTGGCGCTGGTCATCGCCGATCTCGATCATTTCAAGAGCGTCAACGACAGTTTCGGCCATGCGTCCGGCGACCGGGTGATCGAGACTTTTGCAGGCTTCCTGCGCGAAGCCGCCGCCGCGCATCACGTTGCCGGCCGCATTGGCGGCGAGGAGTTCGCCATCATCCTGCCGGGAACCAACCTTGCCGCGGCGCGGCTGTTCGCCGAGGGCACGCGCAGCGCCTTCGGCGCGCTGCCCATAGACGGATTGCCGGCCGACAACCGCTGTACCGCGAGCTTCGGCGTCGCCGAACTTCATCCGAGCGAAGACTTTGCCGATCTGATGCGGCGCGCCGACCAGGCGCTCTATCAGGCGAAGAATGCCGGGCGCGATTGCGTGCGCGTTTCGGCCGGACCTGCCGGCAACTGGTCGTCGGCCGGAATGGAAGCTAGCGGCAGGGGCTGAGTTCCGGCATCTCGCCGTCGGAGAGACCGTACATATAGGAACGGCCCTTCACCAGCACCGGCGGCCGGTAGCAATCGCTGTAGCCTGATATCTCGTCGGCTTCGTTCTCGTAGATCACCTTGGGCTGGCCGGCGCTGGTGTAGTCGGACAGTTGCTTGGCCAGCCTGCCTTCGCCGACGAGGATGCGCTTGTAGCCGGCGGCGCTGTCGATGACGAGATTGCCGAAGGAATCGGCGTAGACGCGATCCTGATGCCGCGTTCCGGCGAACGCCGGCGCTGCAAGGCCGACGACCGAGGCCGCCACTATGAGCGCCGCAAGGCGCGATCTGCCCGAATTCGAACGCATGGCGTCCTCCGTGTCTTGAGGAAGGCCTCCTCGAATCGGAAATTAACGCTTTCTTAACCTTTGTTAAGAGGCTGATGCGTTTCGCGGCGATGTCTCGGTAAACATGGTTAATATCCATTAATATCCGACTGGATGGAAAACCCGGTGGCCATCATTCGGCCATGCTTGGCCGCACCATCGCGGCCGGCGTCCGTCTCGGCGTCGGGATGACCTTGATCTTGGCAAAGCATCGCGGCTGGTTTGCCGCGCGGGAGGACAGCATATGGCGCTATGCCGGACGTTTCGGGTGTCCGTTTTCCCGTTGCTCGTTATCGTTGCTGCCTGTGTGCCGCAGGATGGCGCGCCGAAGGCGGCCAATACCGTCGTCTCGCCTGCGTCGGCTCAGCAGTCCATCGCAGCCGCGGCGCCGCCGGCAGCTTCAACCAAGATCATCACCGACCTTACTGCGCCGCGATCCGGCATAGGCACGGCCACCTACAGATGCGGCAATAACGGTATGATTGCCATCCAAAATCTCGGCACGTCGTTGCGTGTGGTCGGGTCCGACGGCGTGACCGAGGAGTTTGCGGCGTCGCCTGCCAACCAGAGCAGCCGCTACCAGGCGGCCACGCATGACGCAATCGTGATCGACGGACGCGAGGCGCTGGTGATGAAGAAGGGGTCGACGCCGCAGACCTGCAAACGCTAACGCTAATCTCAACACCGCTGGGCCCTAGGCCAGACATGCTGCACTGCAGCGATATCGAGCCGGCTTCAGGCCATGAGCCCCTAATCGATTGAAGCCCGAGCCTGCCTTTTAGTCAGACTAAATTACGTTTTCGAAACGGTTTTCTGGCTTTGACGCGGTGCAAAAAGAGCATTAGAAACCGGCTGTCCGAAGTCGCGACCGGAAGCGGCAATGCCGCATTTCCATCTGAGGCTCCAGAGACGCCGAACTGGGGGAGCCATGAGCAAATCACCAGCCACCCGCGAATTTGCCAGACGTGAACGGCCGCTTTCGCCGCATCTGACCGTGTACCGGCCGCCGATCACCATGACGATGTCGATCATCCATCGTATCACCGGCGGCGCGCTGTATTTCGGCACGCTGCTGGTCGCCCTGTGGCTGATGGCGGCGGCAAGCTCGCAGGCGACCTTCGACTGGGTCAACTGGGCCTTCGGCACTTGGCTCGGCCGATTGATCCTGTTCGGCTACACTTGGGCGCTGATGCATCACATGCTGGGTGGCGTGCGCCATCTGGTCTGGGACACCGGCGCCGGTCTCGAAAAGCACACGGCCTCGAAGATCGCCTGGGCGACACTGGCCGGCTCGATCCTGCTCACGCTGCTGATCTGGATCGCCGGCTATATGGCGCGGGGAGCCTGATCATGAGCGGCAACAACTCCGACATGCGCACGCCGCTGGCGAAGGTTCGCGGCCTGGGTTCGGCCCGCGAGGGCACCGGACATTTCTGGCGCCAGCGCCTGACCGCGATCGCCAACATCCCGCTGACGCTGTTCTTCGTCGGTTTCCTGATCGCGCTCAACGGCGCTGACTATGAGCATGTGCGGGCAGCCCTTGCCAATCCGTTCGTGGCCCTGGTGTTGGCCCTGGTGCTCGTCTCCGGGCTCACCCATATGCGGCTCGGCATGCAGGTGATCATCGAGGATTACGTGCATGGCGAAGGCATGAAGCTGGCGCTGATCGCGCTCAACACATTTTTCACCATAGCGGTCGGCGTCGCCTCGATCTTCGCCCTGCTCAAGCTGACATTCGGAGGCTGAGTTGGCCAAGGACGCAAAACAAGCCAACACGGCAGGCTACACCTTTGTCGACCACAAGTTCGACGTCGTGGTCGTCGGCGCCGGCGGCGCCGGCCTGCGCGCCACGCTCGGCATGGCCGAACAGGGCCTGCGCACCGCCTGCATCACCAAGGTGTTCCCGACGCGCTCGCACACGGTGGCGGCGCAAGGCGGCATCGCCGCCTCGCTGTCCAACATGGGTCCCGATTCCTGGCAGTGGCACATGTACGACACCGTCAAGGGCTCGGACTGGCTGGGCGATGTCGACGCCATGGAATATCTGGTGCGCGAAGCGCCGGCCGCGGTCTACGAGCTCGAACATTACGGCGTGCCGTTCTCGCGCACCGAAGAGGGCAAGATCTACCAGCGGCCGTTCGGCGGCCACATGATGAATTACGGCGAAGGCCCGCCGGTGCAGCGCACCTGTGCCGCCGCCGACCGCACCGGCCACGCCATCCTGCACACGCTCTACGGCCAGTCGCTGAAGAACAACGCACAGTTCTTCATCGAGTATTTCGCGCTCGACCTGATCATGGAGCCGGACGGCACCTGCACCGGCGTCGTCGCCTGGAACCTCGACGACGGCACCATCCACCGCTTCTCGGCCAAGATGGTGGTGCTGGCGACCGGCGGCTATGGCCGTACCTATTTCTCCGCCACCTCGGCGCACACCTGCACCGGCGACGGCGGCGGCATGGCCGCGCGGGCGGGGTTCCCGCTGCAAGACATGGAGTTCGTGCAGTTCCACCCGACCGGCATCTATGGCGCCGGCTGCCTGATCACCGAGGGCGCGCGCGGCGAGGGCGGCTATCTCGTCAACTCCGAGGGCGAGCGCTTCATGGAGCGCTATGCGCCGTCGGCCAAGGACCTTGCCTCGCGCGACGTTGTTTCGCGCTGCATGACGCTGGAGATCCGCGAGGGCCGCGGCGTCGGCAAGAAGAAGGACCATATCTTCCTGCACCTCGACCATCTCGATCCGGCCGTGCTGCATGAGCGGCTGCCGGGTATTTCGGAATCGGCAAAGATCTTTGCCGGCGTCGACCTGACCAAGGAGCCGATCCCGGTGCTGCCGACGGTGCACTACAATATGGGCGGCGTGCCGACCAATTACTGGGGCGAGGTGCTGAACCCGACGGCCAGGAGCCCGGACAAAGTGTCGCCCGGCCTGATGGCGGTCGGCGAAGCCGGCTGCGCCTCGGTGCATGGCGCCAACCGGCTCGGCTCGAACTCGCTGATCGATCTGGTGGTGTTCGGCCGCGCGGCGGCGATCCGGGCGGGCAAGGTGATCGACCGCAATTCGGCGATCCCGTCGCCCAACGAGGCCTCGGTCGAAAAGATCATGGACCGCTTCGACCGGCTGCGCCACGCCAATGGCTCGACGCCGACGGCGGTGCTGCGCGAAAAGATGCAGAAGGCGATGCAGGAAGACGCCGCGGTGTTTCGCACGCAGGAGTCGCTCGAAAACGGCTGCAAGCGCATCTCCCAGATCTGGGGCGAGCTCAAGGACATCAAAGTGTACGACCGCTCGATGATCTGGAACTCCGACCTGGTCGAGACGTTGGAGCTGGAAAACCTGATGGCCAACGCCATCACCACGGTCTACAGCGCCGAGGCACGCAAGGAGAGCCGTGGCGCGCACGCACGGGAAGACTTTTCCGCCCGCGACGACAAGGTCTGGCGCAAGCACACGCTGGCCAGGCTCAGCGAAGACGGCAAGGTGACGCTCTCCTATCGGCCGGTGCACACCGAGCCGCAGCTGGCGGAAAAGGACGGCGGTATCAGCCTCGCCAAGATCGCGCCGAAGGCCAGGGTGTATTGACGATGGCACCGGCGGCCTCGGGATATTCCGGCACGCCCCTTCCGGCCAAGCTCGGCCTGAAGGACGGCATGACCGCTGCCTTCATCGCGCTGCCCGATGACCTCAGCGATCTCACTGATGCCGTCGACTTCGCCCAAGTCGACCGGTTGGCCGACTGGTCTGACATCTCGGGAACGACCCTGAAATATGACGCAGTCCATGCCTTCACCCGGCAGCGCGCCGAGATCGAGGATCGCCTGGGCGATGTCGAGGCGGCGATCAAGCGCGATGGCATGGTCTGGGTGTCCTGGCCGAAGAAGGCATCGAAGGTGGCCACCGACGTCACCGAGGGCGTTGTTCGCGCCGAGGCCCTGAAGCGCGACCTTGTCGACGTGAAGGTCGCCGCCGTGAATGAAATCTGGTCCGGGCTGAAGCTCGTCATCCGAAAGGACCGCAGATGATGGAAAGGCTTGCGTTCTCCAAGCCTCAACGTGGCCTCGTTTGTTTGGCCGAGAGTGGGGTAGGTTAACTGCTATGCGCACGGCTTTAGACGCATCGAAGGTGCAAGATGCCTTCCCTCTATATATGCGTTACGAGCTGGAAGTTCCGGTTAATCAGACAGGTTTCATAGTGGGGGTAAGGAAGGATTACCCAGCTCGGTTGCGAGAAATGATCAGTGCAGCCATTGTTACATATCATCTACAAAATTCTTCGATCGACTATGTTCGGCGTACATATCTGAAAGGCCTTTCATACGAAGAAGATGCTGGAGGACAATTTCGTATTGATCGCCAATGCAAACAATCGTTCCTGAAAATGGTTGCTGCCTCTGGAGCTTTTCTTAAGGAATATCCCTCTCTTGCTGCCAGAGATCCTACTATTGGAGAGTGGATAGGCGATTTAACGCTGGTGCGTGTGGAATATAGTTTTGAACGCGCCTTCGCAGAGGCTGACAAAGGTGCTTTGTATGAGTGCGTTGCGATTAGCAGAATGATCTTGGAGCAACTTTGTTGGGTATATTGTGTCCGACTTCTCGATGACGTTGACGCCGTAGCTTCAAAAAACGCCACAAAGTGTGTTGGCGAAGCTGGCAGGGTTTTTCCGATCATAGGACGCCTCTACGGCTGGCTTAGCGATCATGCCCATTGGGCATATTCCGCTCATTTGAAGGTGATTACTCAGAAGGAAGATCAGTCCGCCGCTATGCTTGCATCTAGCCAATTCAAGGCCATTGCCTATGCGATGCTGCTCGTATTGGCTGAGGTTTACCTCAGAGTCATTGACTCGATAGCAAGGTCGAATCGAAAACGTGCTCTGACAGCTACGCGAAAGAACTGGCTTGAAGCTGCTTCGCAATTCAAACCTCAGCCCTTACTGACACAGATCGTTCGTCTATCAGACAAATCGGCTGACGTTGTCAGCTTGCGAAAAATACTGAAGGACCAGCCGCGCCATGGTTGAGCTAACACTCCCCAAGAACTCGAAGATCCAGCAGGGCAAGACCTGGCCGAAGCCGGAGGGCGCCACCAATCTGCGGGAATACCGGATCTACCGCTGGTCACCGGACGATGACGAGAACCCGCGCATCGACACCTATTTCGTCGACATGGACGATTGCGGGCCGATGGTGCTCGACGCGCTGCTGTGGATCAAGAACAAGATCGATCCGACGCTGACCTTGCGGCGCTCCTGCCGCGAAGGCATTTGCGGCTCCTGCGCCATGAACATCGACGGCTCCAACACGCTGGCCTGCACCAAGGGCTGCGACGACATTTCCGGCGCCGTCAAAGTCTATCCGCTGCCGCATATGCAGGTGGTCAAGGACTTGGTGCCGGACCTCACCAATTTCTACGCCCAGCACGCCTCGATCCAGCCTTGGCTGAAGACGGTGTCGCCGGAGCCGGCCAAGGAATGGCTGCAAAGCCATGAGGACCGCGAAAAGCTCGATGGGCTCTACGAGTGCATATTGTGCGCCTGCTGCTCGACCTCGTGCCCGAGTTACTGGTGGAACGGCGACCGCTATCTCGGCCCGGCAACCCTCTTGCAGGCCTATCGCTGGCTGATCGACAGCCGCGATGAAGCCAAGGGCGAACGGCTCGACAATCTCGAAGACCCGTTCCGGCTCTATCGCTGCCACACCATCATGAACTGCGCGCAGACCTGCCCCAAAGGCCTCAACCCGGCCAAGGCAATCGCCGAGATCAAGAAGATGATGGTGGAGAGAAGGGTTTAGGTTGCTGGCGATATTGTCGCCCGTCGGGGTGCTGTCCCTCCAGCCTCAGAAAGGATTGCAACTTATTGAGCGATGACCTTCCCATCCTTCCCCCGTCGAAGCGCGCATCCTCGGCTGCCTGATCGAGAAGAAGGAGCTGACGCCGGATGTCTATCCGCTGACGCTCAATGCGGAGCCACTGCCACCCAGAAGACGGCGGGAGCCGGCGATGGCAGCCGGCGGGGATGCGCCAAGCGTCCAGCTGCTTGAGCAAAAGGGCTGGTGCGGCTGATGTCCGGCTCGCGTGTCGAACGCGATCAGCTCAGATGGCTCGGCAGTTCTCATTGACTGCGCAGCGGTCCGCCTCGCTTGGCCTGCTCTTGTCAGGCGGGCCGCCGGCCGCGCCCGATCATTTTTCCAAACATCTCGTTCGCTAGTTTAGAGCCGAGGGAATTTTGGCGGCATATATTAGCGATGACGCAAGTAGTTGGCGCTGGATACGCAAGGCGCTCCCGTATTGTCTTAGTATAGTTTTAAGTGGTCTTCGATATTCACTTTCGTGATCGTCGTTCGAGTGCAAAGTGATGCGCGGCTTCATCGGGAATGGGTATTCAGTATCTGGGCCATTGATCAGCGCCACAACAGTGGGGTCGCTCACCTGGCTTGTGTCGCTGATCTATTTTAAGGAGAAGGTATTGCTTGCGGTTCTCGGCCTGGGGGCTTTGATCGCGCTTCTCTTGCTTGACGGCTTCCGGGACAAGAAGGCGGATCAGCAAGAAAGCAGGTGGTTCAGGCTTTATTTCTCGCTCTTTCCCTGCCTTTTATTCCTTATCTATGTCTATCTCGAAAGTGTTTTTGGTTATTTTGACTGGGGTGCGATGTTCATGCATGCCGGTGCCGGGATGGTTACGCCCGGTGTCGTCTTTGAGTATCTGTGGAATACCGGAAGCACGATGCTGGTCATTGTGGTCGTCCTTTTCGGCCTTGGTGCACTTAAGGCACGCGGCACGTTGACCAGAGGATTGGACGTCGCCCTGATGGCGTTCTTCCTGGCGGCAAACCCGATGCTGACACGACCGATCGCCGCCGCGATCCATCCCAACCCTCTGCATGATTTTCTATCCACGCAGTTCGTCGATATCACTCCGTTGACAAGGCCGGAGGCTGCAGCAGCGTCCGTGACCGCCGCGCCAAAGAACCTCGTTCATATTTTCATCGAGAGCGCCGAGCACACTTACATGAATAGGGCCGAGTTCGGCGACGTCATGGATCCGCTGCTTGAATTCGACAGGCGGGGCGTTTCGGCGACCAACATGATGCAGCTTGCCTACACCAACAATTCCATCTCAGGGATGGTCGCTGCGAACTGCGGAACGCCGCTGCTGATAACGTTCTTCACAACGCGCCAGTACCTGGAGGAGAATTCGCAATTCCTGCCGGGCCTGACCTGCCTGGGCGATGTTCTGAAGGCGCGGGGTTATCAGCAGAACTTCATTACCGGTTGGCCACTCAGCTTCACCGGTCAGGGGACATTCTATTCCACCCATGGCTACTCATCGCTTTTCGGAGGACCCGAAGTGGTGGCCGCCGTCGACGGGCGCGGCAACTCTTTTGGCGCCGACGACGCCGAAGTCCTGGATTTGAGCTTCGACATTTTGCGTCGCGCTCAGCAAGGCGGCAAACCGTTCTCGCTGACGATCGCTGTCAGTGGCGGGCATGCGATGGATGGCTACCTGACGGACAAATGTATCGGCAAGACCGGCCTTTCGCCGCATGCTCCCAATATTCTCCATGCTGTGAAATGCACCAACATGCTCATTGCCGACTTCATCCACAAAGCCGAAGCCGAAGGTCTGATGGCGAACACCGTTCTGGCGCTGCAAAGCGACCACCTCAGTGCGCCGAGCACGGTGACGGATCGCCTGAACAGGTATGAACGACGCAACTTTTTCTCCCTGTCGGGGGAAGGCATTCCGTCCAAAACGTATACCGGACTTTCGGGCACGGTTGACATATTTCCCACCATCCTCGACGCGCTAGGTATGCCGCCCCCCAATGGCCAGGCAGCCTTTGGCGTCTCGCTGCTCGGGGATCGACCGACGCTGGCCCAGGAACTTGGACAGCCCCGGTTCGATGATGCGATCTATGCGGAGGATGTGCTCGTCAGATCATTCTGGCAGCCGAAACCGGAGCGGAAGGCCGCGGCGCCTGGGACTGATGCGCTTTAAGCTTTTGTCGTCATGCATGTCATTCTCCCAGAAACCGGAGCCACTTTTGGGCGAGTGCCGAAGCGCGCCCGTGCATATGTCCCATGCCAGCTATCGCCCTGATGCGCGAGAAAAGGACTGAAAGGTGTGACGCTCCGTAGCTGCATCCGTCGATCGAAAGTAGGAGACGTTTCGCGAACAGCTATGGTATCGGGAGCTTCGGGTATGAGAGAGCCATGAGCGAAGACCTTCCCATCCTTAATCCCGTCGAAGCGCGCGTCCTCGGCTGCCTGATCGAGAAGAAGGAGCTGACGCCGGATGTCTATCCGCTGACGCTCAATGGCGCGCATGCCGCGGCCAACCAGAAGACGGCGCGCGAGCCGGTGATGGCGGTCGAGCTTGTCGAGGTCAGGCGGGCGCTGAGCCAGCTGGAGCAGAAGGGCCTGGTCCGGCAGGTCTTTGCTTCGCGCGTCGAGCGCTACGAGCATCAGGTGGCGCAGCGTTTCTCGCTAACCTCGGCGCAGATCGCGCTGGTCGGCCTGATGCTGTTGCGCGGCGCGCAGACGGCGCATGAATTGCTGGCGCGCGCCGAGCGCATGGCGCGGTTTTCCTCCATCGACGCGCTGCGCACCGATCTGGACCTGTTGATCGGCCGCCGGCCGCCGCTGGTCCTGCTGATCGAGCGCGGGCCCGGTCAGCGTGAAGAGCGCTTCATGCATCTGCTGAGCGGGACACCGCAAATCTCGGCGATCGCCTCGCATCAGGTGCCGTCGGCCGTTTCATCGGCCTCCGGCCTCGAAGAGCGCATCAGCGCCCTCGAGCAGGAGGTTGCGAGGTTGCGCGCCCGCATCGAGGCGCTGACCGGCGAAGAGCGCTAGGCTCATCGCCTCGAGTAAACGCCGCTTGCTTCGCCGTCGGGGTCGATCAGCCGCAACTGCCCGCCGTCCAGTTGCCAGCGCAATGAAACCGGTTTCAGGTCGCCGGGCTTGAATTTCCACAGGCCTGTCAGGTCGGGCCGGCAGCCGTTGACGGATTTGTAGGTTCCCGCCGTCGGTGTGAAGACCAGGGTCGAGCCGCGCACCGAGGCCCTGCCGGCCTTCAATGTCAGCGACCGCACCTGGCCGCAGCCGTCGACCAGCGACGACTGAAACAACGCGTAATAGGTGCGCCCGTCAGCCCCGAAGGTGAAGGTGATGCTGCCGCCGCTGCCCGGTTCGCAGTTGCTGAACGTGTCGCAATAATTGCCGCTGGCGACAGCAAAACCCCATTTGCCGACCAGTGCCGCCGGCATCGCGCCGAGGCGGGAGCGTGTCGTCGGCCCCTTGCCCTGGCCGTAGGCGCCGCCGGCGCTGAAGGCCAGCCAGCTGGCGAGCCCGACAAGTGCGGCCCGGCAGGCGTGGTGTGACGAGGCCCTCAACATCCCTTGCTCGCGACAAGCTGTTTCAGATAGGCAAGCCGCGTTGATATGACCTGGTTGGCGATCGCCATCTTGCCGGCAGGCGCCATGCCGCCATATTTCTTCGGCGCCGGACCGGCGCCCTGGGCGGCCTGATAGTTGGCTGTCAGTTGCCGCAGGTCCGCACAGGACATCGAGGCGTATTTCGCCTGTTCCTGCGGGCTGATGGTGGCCGATTGCGCCATGCCGACGGAGTTGGCCGCCGCCATGCCGGCCATGCCGACGACCGCCGAAATCGGATTGATGCCGACGCAGCCGCACAGGCCAAGGCACAGGACCGGCGCCGCCAGGACCGTATGCCGGGCGCTCATGGCCGACGCTCCCCGCTACGCGACGACGGCTTCAGATCGCGATGGTCGGCGACGGTTCTGCCGAGAGCGATGGACAGAAGATAGACGCGCGGATTGAAGCCCGCCGAGGCGAGACCCGACAGCGTCTTGAACAGTTGCAAATGATACATCGAACCCCCTTGTGGTTGTTTGCGATGCGCCTTCCGATCGGAAGCGCGCCGCAAACTAGGTCCGGTAAAAGCGGGCAGCTTGGACGCAGCGGCCCTAAAAACGGCCCAAACGGCCCTATATTGACGTTTTCAGAGCCGCGGCGCATATCACCGCGCTTCTACTTGACCTGAGGCATGGGGGATGCCGATGACGGCGACGATGGGGCCAACCGCTTCGTTCAGGCTGATGACGGACGCGCTTCCGGAGCGGGATCGTGTCGAGGTCATGCGCGAGGTCTATGGCCGCACGGTGCTCAAGGTCGACCTCGATCCGCTTGGGCCCACGCAGGTCGATATGCGGGTGCGCGCCTTGCCCGGCCTCGGCATCGCCACGGGCACCTGCTCCGAATTCCGCGTCCATCATTCGACGCCGCTGATCGACAGCGACGATCTCGTCCTTCTGGCGGCCCTCGATGGCGCCAGCGTGATGAAGCATCGCGGCCGCGAGGAGCCGGTCGGCAATGGCCAGGCATTGATGATGAGCGGCGAGGAGGTCGGCCTCAATGTCATCCAGCCCGGCGGTCTTCGCTTCGTCAATATGAGCTTCTCGCTCAGAGCGCTTTCACCGCTGATCGGCGACCCGGCCCCGGCGCTGATGCAGCCGCTGCCGACCAGCGGCGGTGCGATGCGGCTGCTGCTCGACTATGTGCAGTCGATCCAGGATGCCGGCGACGTGCTGACGCCGGAGGCTTGGCATCTGGCGACGACGCATATTTTCGATCTCGTCGCCCTGGCCATGGGTGCCACCCGAGACGCAGCGGAAATCGCCCGGGGCCGAGGCGTGCGCGTGGCGCGGCTGCGCGCCATCAAGGCCGATATAACAGCCCATGGCGGCGACCTGTCGGCCGAAGACATCGCCCGCCGTCACCGCCTTTCCGCCCGCTACATCAGGAAGCTGTTCGAGCGCGAAGGCACGTCGCTGTCGGACTTCATGCTGTGCCAGCGCCTGCTGCGCGCGCACCGGATGCTTGGCGATCCGCGCCAGGCCAGCCGCAGCATCACGGCCATCGCTTTCGAGGCCGGCTTCAACGACCTGTCCTATTTCAACCGGGCGTTCCGCCGGCGCTATGATGCGACGCCGTCCGATGTGCGGGCGGCCGCGTTGAAAGACTGACCGCAAACGAAAACGCCGGCCCAAGGGCCGGCGCTGTCAGGATGGACTTGCCGTTCGCGCCCTTCAGCCGAGCTTGGCGTCGAGCGACACGTTTATGGCGCCGAGCGCCTTCGACACCGGGCAGCCGGCCTTGGCCTTTTCGGCCAGCTCCGTGAATTTCGCTGCATCGATGCCCGGCACCTTGCCGACTACGGTGAGGGCGCTGCCGGTGATCCCCGTGCCGGGAACCAGCGTCACCACGGCCTTGGCGTCGAGTTCGGTGGCGGGCGTGCCGTTCTCGGCCAGGAAATGTGAGAACTGCATGGCAAAGCAGCCGGCGTGCGCGGCGGCGATCAGCTCTTCCGGATTGGTGCCGGATTTGCCGCTTTCGTCCTCGAAGCGCGCCTTGAACGAATAGGGCGTGCCCTTCAGGGTTCCGCTCTGCGTGTCGAGCGTGCCCTTGCCCTCTTTCAGATTGCCTTTCCAGACGGCGTTTGCGGTGCGGTCCATGAATTCCTCCTGGGTTGTCGTGACTGGGGTTGTCGTGACTTGTTGTCGGGGCTGAGCCCGGCGTCCGGTCAACTATAGCGCGCGCGGGCGCGAAGGCTACTGCGCACTTTGAACCGCGGCACGGTGTCGGCGATGGTGGTCAAATTTTTTGGAAAAAATGCAGGCGCAAAAATGTCGACTTTGATGGGCCTCGCCCGTCCTGCGGGTGGCCACGCTAGTGATGGCCGGATGGAGGTTCATATGAATATGCTGTTTTGTGCGCAGTGGAAAAACACCGGCCGAAGTGTCGGCAGGCAGGAGGCCGACTGGATGCACCAGCCCGTCTCCTGCTTCGGCCGGTTTCTGGCGGCGGTTGCCATCATCGGGGTTGCGGTGTGCATTCTCGACCATGCAGCCGCGGGCAAGGGCCGGGCCTACAGCCTGATCGCCTCATCCTATGATTCGTCAGAAGGGAGATAGAAGATGAAATATGTTTGCCTGGTCTACGGTGAGGAAAAAGATCTCCATGCCATGACGACAGAGCGTCTGGCCAAACTTGACGCCGACTCGCTGGCTCATGACCGGTCATTGGACCAACGCGGGATACTGATCATCGCGCAGGCGCTGCAATCGGTGAAGACGTCGAAAACCCTTCGCAGACGCAAGGGCAAGAGCCTGGTCACCGACGGTCCGTTCGCCGAAACCAAGGAGCAATTGCTCGGCTTCGTCATGATTGAGGCCGAGAATCTCGACGAAGCGCTGGAGATCGCCAGCGAGATTCCGCTGGCCGAAATCGGCACTATCGAGGTGCGCGCGATCTACAATGTGCCGGGATCGTAGATGCGATTCCTTTGCGGCCGCCGTCTGGGGGGCGGCTCCGTGGGGAGCGCTTGACGGAGGGGCCGAGGTTTCTTCGCCGGGCGCAACTTTTGCGTGTTGAAGCACCGCACGAGTTCTCTTATCGTCACGGCGGTTTTGGGGGATGTCGGCATGCCGTTCTTGATTGCTATCCTTGGCGTGTTGGGCGCGGCGGCGTTCTGGTGGTATCGGATGAAGGCGATGAACGATGCGGCTCGGGAGGTTGCGGACGTCGTCGGGCGCGTGCAAGGCAACATCCGCCGCAAAAAGCTGCGCAAGCAGGCGGCCCTGTCGCCGCTGACGGCGATCGATGATCCGGTTTTAGCGGCGGCAACGCTCATCACCGCCATCGTCTCCGAGAATGGGCCAATCCTGCCGCAGCGCGAGGCTGTCATTCGCGCGGTGATTTCCGAGATCGCCGACAAGAAGAAAACGGACGAAGCGGTGGTCTACGCCAAATGGGCGGCGTCACAGATCGACGACACCACTATCGTCATCGACAAGCTGGCGCCGTTCCTGCGCGAACGCCTCGATGTCGCTGAGCGAAACGATCTGCTGCAGATGGTCAACCGCGCAGCCCAAGGCGGGGAGAAACGCCTGGAGATATCCGACCAGAGGATATTGCGGCTGCGGCAGAAGCTGGGTTTCGAGGTGAACTGAGCGACAGCGCTCAGATCGCCTCGCCCTTCAACAGTCGCGGTGTGCTGGCGGACAGTCCCGACGCCTGTCGGATAAAAAAATCCTTCAGGCGCGGCATGCGTTCGACGAGACCGAGGCCGATGTCGCGGACGGTTCGCAGCGGGCCGATGTCGTTGGAAAACAGCCGGTTCAGCACATCCGTGGTGACGCCCATCTGCACCGTGTCGAAGCGGCGCCACTGCTGGTAGCGTTCGAGCACGTCGAGCGCGCCGATGTCCTGGCCGAGCCGGTCGGCCTCGACGATTACTTCGGCAAGCGCCGCCACATCCTTGAAGCCGAGATTGAGGCCCTGGCCGGCGATCGGGTGGATGCCGTGGGCGGCGTCGCCCGCGAGCGCGATGCGCGGCGCGACGAAAGCACGCGCAATGGTCAGGCCGAGCGGCCAGGCGCGCGGCTTGTCGGCGACGCGGATCTCGCCAAGCTTCAGGCCAAAACGCTGTTCGAGTTCGTGCTCGAAGACGAGATCGTCACCGGCAACCAGCTTCTCGGCATCTTGCGTGCGCTCGACCCAGACGATCGACGAGCGGTTGGTGCCGTCCTCATCGGGCTTGAGCGGCAGTGTGGCGAACGGGCCGGCAGGCAGGAAATGCTCCTCGGCGCGGCCGTTGTGCGGGCGTTCATGCGCCACGGTGCAGACGATGCCGGACTGGCCATATTCCCACTTCACCGTCTTGATGCCGGCCATGTCGCGCAGCCTGGAGTTGACGCCGTCGGCGGCGACCAGCAGCCGGGTCTTCAGCGTCGCACCGTCGGCGAGATGCACGGTGATGCCGGCGCCGTTGGTCTCGAAACCCTGCACGGCGACGCCTTCGATGATGTCGATGCCGAGTTTTTGGGCGCTGGCCCGCAAGGCGCCGTTCAGCACCTTGTTGGCGACCATATGCGCAAACGGCTCGCCCGGCGCCACTTCGCCGTCGAAGGTCAGGAACACCGGGCGCACCGGATCTGAGGTGCGCGAATCGGTGATGATCATCTCGGTGATCGCCTGCGCCTGCGGCGCGATCTCGGCCCACACGCCAAGCTGGTCGAGCATGCGGCAGGCGGCGGCGGCAATGGCCGAAGCGCGGCCATCCCTTTGCCAGACGCCAGCGGGTGCAGCATCGACGAGAGCGATGGCGAGACCCGGGCGCGCCTGCTTCAGTGACACGGCGCTGGCCAAGCCGACATAGCCGGCACCGGCGACCAGAACATCGAGGCCGGATCTGGTTTTCGTGTCCGCCTTGCGTTCCATCATCTTCGCTCCTTGCGCGCCGGCCGGGTCTTGCGCCCTTGACTGCCTGTCCGTCCTGTCGGAAACCGCCATAACACTTCTGCGGCGAGGGCGCGAAATATGACGGCAGCCATGGACGAGCTTCTCGGCATTCTCGACCTCGAGAAGCTGGAACACAATCTGTATCGTGGTCGCAGCCCCCTGCTCGACTGGCAGCGCGTCTTCGGCGGCCAGACCATTGCCCAGGCGCTGGTGGCGGCGCAGCGAACCGTCGATCCCGATCGCCATGTGCATTCGCTGCACGGCTATTTCATGCGGCCCGGCGACACCAAGGTGCCGATCGTCTACGAGGTCGACCGCATCCGCGACGGCGGCTCCTTCACCACGCGCCGCGTGGTGGCGATCCAGCACGGCCAGGCGATCTTTTCCCTGGAAGCCTCGTTCCAGCAGGACGAGGTCGGTCTCGAGCACCAGGTGCCGATGCCGCAGGACGTTCCGGGGCCGGACACATTGCTGTCGCAGCGCGAATTGCTGGGCAAGTTCGGCGAGGCGGTGCCCGAAGGCATCAAACGCTACTGGGAGCGCGACCGGCCGATCGAGATGAAGCCGGTGATGCTGAAGCATTACACAAGCCGTGAAAAGCTGGAGCCGAAGCAGAACATCTGGATCCGCACCACCGGTCCGGTGCCGGCGGATCGCGCCATCCAGGCGGCGGTGCTTGCCTATCTCTCAGACATGACGCTGCTCGACACCTCGACCTTCGCGCATGGCCGAGCCATTTTCGATCGGGATATCCAGGCGGCGAGCCTCGACCACGCCATGTGGTTCCACCGCAGCCATGCACTAGACGACTGGATGCTCTACACGCAGGACAGCCCGTCGACGCAGGGGTCGCGCGGCTTTACGCGCGGGTCGCTGTTTGCCCGCGACGGCACGCTGATCGCCTCGGTTGCACAGGAAGGGCTGATCCGACTCAAGCGATCGCCTGCAGAGTAGGCATTTTGGGAAAATTGCCTACTTTTTAAGCAGTTGTATCGCCGCAGCTGTGAGCAGGTTGCGTCGGAACGCTCCTCAATCTCTTTGTTTACAACGGGTTAATACCCTGCTTCGGCACTTGGCACGGAGCTTGAATCCTCGTGGGCACTCTCCGGCTCTTTGGGATCGGTGAAGGTGTGCAAACGCGGGGGACCGCAACAGCAAAGGGTGAAACCTTATGAAAATCGTGATGGCAATCATCAAGCCGTTCAAGCTCGACGAGGTACGCGAAGCGCTTACCGCCGTCGGCATCCAGGGCCTGACCGTCACCGAAGTCAAAGGCTACGGGCGTCAGAAAGGGCATACGGAAATCTATCGCGGGGCGGAATACGCGGTCAGCTTCCTGCCGAAGATCAAGATCGAAGTCGCGGTCAGTGCCGACATGGTCGACAAGGCCGTCGAAGCTATCACAGCCGCCGCCAAGACCGGCCAGATCGGCGACGGCAAGATCTTCGTTTTCGGCATCGATCAGGCGGTGCGCATCCGCACCGGCGAAACAGACACCGACGCGCTCTGAGCGGCGATCACGTATTCCAATGGAGAGTTCAATGAATATTCCTTCCACCTTGAAGACGACGGGACGAGCCGCCCTTTTGGCTTCGCTCGTTCTCGCAGCATTGGGCACGGTCGCCGCCTTCGCGCAGGAAGCGGCTCCTGCCGCGGCCGCGGCTGCGCCGGCTGCCGCCCCGACCCCGGTGCTCGACACCGGCAACACCGCCTGGATGCTGACCTCGACGGCGCTCGTGCTGATGATGACCATCCCGGGCCTGGCGCTTTTCTACGGCGGCATGGTGCGCAAGAAGAACGTGCTCGCCACCATCATGCAGAGCTTTGCCATCACCTGCCTGGTGACGGTGCTGTGGTTCATGTTCGGCTATTCGCTGGCCTTCTCCGACGGCGGCGGCGTGAACAGCTACATCGGCGGCACTTCGAAATTCTTCCATCACGGCATCACCACTGCCTCGCTGTGGCTGCCGGGCGTCGCGAACATTCCTGAATTCGTCTTCTCGATGTTCCAGATGACCTTCGCCATCATCACCCCGGCGCTGATTGCCGGCGCCTTCGCCGAACGCTTCAAATTCTCGGCGCTGCTGATCTTCATGGCGCTGTGGCTGCTCGTCGTCTACGTGCCGATCGCGCATTGGGTCTGGGGCGGCGGCTTCCTCGGCACGGCTGGCGTGCTCGACTTTGCCGGCGGCACGGTCGTCCACATCAACGCCGGTGTCGCCGGTCTCGTCTGCGCGCTGGTTCTCGGCAAGCGCGAGGGCTACGGCACCACCAACATGGCGCCGCACAACCTGGTCTATTCGGTGATCGGTGCTTCGCTGCTGTGGGTCGGCTGGTTCGGCTTCAACGCCGGTTCGGAACTGGCTGCCGACGGCCTTGCCGGCGCTGCCATGCTCAACACCCAGGTTGCCACCGCCGCGGCGGCTCTGGCCTGGATGTTCGCCGAATGGATCGTCGCCAAGAAGCCTTCGGTGCTCGGCATCATCTCGGGTGCAGTTGCCGGCCTCGTCGCGGTGACGCCGGCTTCCGGCTTCGTCAACCCGACCGGCGCCTTCATCGTCGGCATCGTTGCCGGCGTCCTCTGCTACCTCTCGGCGGTCAAGGTCAAGCACATGTTCGGCTATGACGACTCGCTCGATGCCTTCGGCGTGCACGGCGTCGGCGGTGTGATCGGCGCTCTACTCACCGGCGTGCTCGCCGATCCGGCGATCAACAGCCTCGGTGCGGGTGCTTCGCTCGGCAAGCAGATCTACGGCGTTGCCGTCACCATTGTGTGGACGGCGATTGCCACCTTCGTGATCCTCTACATCGTCAAGGCGCTGGTCGGCCTGCGTCCGACGACCCAGGAAGAGGTCGAAGGCCTCGACATCTCCCAGCATGGCGAAGTGGTGCCGTAAGGCCAGCTTAGCCACGGGGCCGACGGAACCCTCCTCCCGCCGGCCCCCTGTCTTCCGACGCAATTCCGGACGGAAAACCGCTACACACTTTTCCTGGAATTGCTTTAAAAAATCCCGTCGTGACGCTCCCGAAAGGAGTTCACGCATTGAGGCCCGGATCACGTCCGGGCCTCTTTTTTTGGTACAATCGCCCTGCCAATGCCGGGATACGGGCAATCACGTTCGTGTGATCAAGATTTTTGAGGAAACATCGACCGCTCTGGTTCCGAACTGTGGGGACGATCGTCGTTCTGACGCTCGTGCCAAACAACAGGGAAGGAAACCATCTCATGAGCCTCAAGAACATCTGCCTCGGGGCGCTCGCTCTTGCCATGGTCAGCGGCACGGCATTTGCCGGCGCTCTCGATGAACCGGACAACATGGCACCGTTCTTCACCGACGCGGGCATGAAAACCATGAAGCCCAAGGCCGAATTCAAGGCCGCCTGGGATTCGATGGCGAAGGACAAGCAGGGCGCGATGATGAAGGAATGCCAGGACGCGGCGATGAGCAAGCCGCATGCGGAGTTCTGCGCGAACCTGCAGGCGCTCGGCGGCGCCAACTGATTTTGCCGCGATCGGGCCGAGGCCCGATCTTTTGTTGCCAAACGACCAATGGCGGGCTCGCAGGCCCGCCATCGTTTCGGTAGGCGGCAGCTTTATCCGCCGGCGCCGTCGTCCATCATGGTGCCGGTCAGCGCCTCATAGGCAGTGCTGCACGTCCGGGACTGGGGGCAATTCCTGACAATCAGCACGGGCGCCACTGTCAGGACCGCGGCGATCAAAATCTGCAGGCCGAGACCCGGCACTCCAAATCCCTTGCCGAAAAGACCTCTGCACAGAAAATACAGGCCTTGTCCCAGGCAGGCTGTGGCGAGGATGTGCAGGAGCGGGCCGGTCGCTCGGGCAAAGGGCGTCACGTAGCCGTCCGGGAAGCCCACCATGCCGAGTTCGACAAACCAGTGCGAAGCGAGCAGGAGACTGAGCCCTGCCCAGGCCAGAGCCGCCACGCGAAGGAAGACGGATTGCATGCCTCGACCCAAATTGGTGACCCCTGCGCCCACTTTCGGGCAATGCCTCGGGAAGCAAGCGGCTCAACCGGCGGTAACGAGGTTTGATCATCTCAACCTCTTATAGTTAATGCGCCCTTAACCTTCCCGCCGATAGTCTGACACCCGAATCTGCCGGAGTGCGCCACGCATCCGGCGAGTCCATGACAGACGGGGAAGAGCATGCGTTCAGGGGCTTCAGCACCGCTCGCGCTGGCCGATACGGGGCACGGCATCCAGGCGTTCGCGCGGCGTCAGGTCGGGCGGCTGGTCGGCGCCGGGCTGTTCTTGGCTGTAGCCTTTGGCGTCGCTAGCCTCGCCACCTGGAACGTCGCCGATCCGAGCTTCTCCCACGCGACGAACAACACCGTCACCAACGCCATGGGCTATGCGGGTGCGGTGTTCTCCGACCTCGCCATGCAGTTCTTCGGCCTCGCCGCGGTTGCGGCCCTGGTTCCGGCCGTCATCTGGGGCTTCCTGCTGTTTTCCGCGCGCGGCGTCGACAGGCTGCCCAAACGCGGGCTGTCCTGGTTCGGCTTCGCGCTGCTGGCCGCTGCAATGGCCGGCTGCGTCGTGCCGCCCAAGACCTGGCCGCTGCCCACCGGCCTCGGCGGCGTGTTCGGCGACATGGTGCTGAAGATCCCCAGCGTCGTCATCGGCGGCTATCCGACCGGGCTGATCGCCAGCATCATCGCCATCCTGCTGGCCGCACCCGCGCTGTGGCTCTTTGCCCTTGGCTCGGCGCTGATCGGACGCAAGAACGGCTTCGCCGTCATGGAGGACGAGCCTGCCGTCGATCCGCGCGAGGACGAGCTTTTGTTCGACAATGACGAGGACGAAGGCGACGAAGGTATCCTGGCGCTCGGGGCAATTACGCATTGGTGGCTCTCGTTCCGCGCGTGGATGCACCGCCGCGCCGTACGCCGCAGGCAGGAGCGGGACGAGTACGAACCGGAGATGGAGCAGCGCTCCACCGCCTGGCGGCGCGCCGCCGAACGGGTCGAATCGGCCGAGTTCGCCGAGCAGCGGATGAGCCCGGATGGCCGCGCCCGCGTCGAGCCCGAATTCTTCGCCGCCATGGTCAATGACCGCAGCGCCTCGCTCGACCCCGACGATGCCGATATCTTCGAAGCCGACGACGACATGGATTTCGAGCCGGAACACGAGCCCGTCAGCCAGCGGCGCGGCGCACCGACCGCCAGGGTCCAGCCGTTCCGCTCCGATGCCGCCACCCGCGTCGAGGCGCCGGCGGCGCGCCCCGTGCCCGGCGCCCGCGTCCAGCGCGAGGCGCAGACATCGCTGATCGGCTCGGAAAAATTCGAAATGCCGTCGCTGCATTTCCTGTCCGAGCCGAAGAACGTGGTGCGCGACGCCAGCCTGTCCAAGGATGCGCTGGAGCAGAATGCCCGCTTGCTCGAAGGCGTTTTGGAGGATTTCGGCGTCAAGGGCGAGATCATCGCCGTCCGTCCGGGTCCGGTGGTCACCCTCTATGAGCTCGAACCGGCGCCCGGCATCAAATCGTCGCGGGTCATCGGCCTGTCCGACGACATCGCCCGCTCGATGAGCGCCATCGCCTGCCGCGTCGCCGTGGTGCCCGGCCGCAACGCCATCGGCATCGAACTGCCCAACGCCAAGCGCGAAACCGTCTATCTCAGGGAGATCTTGGCCAGCCGCGATTTCGAGACGACGAAGGCCAAGCTGGCGCTGGCGCTGGGCAAGACCATCAATGGCGAGGCGGTCATCGTCGACATCGCCAAGATGCCGCACGTGCTGGTCGCCGGCACCACGGGCTCAGGCAAGTCGGTCGCCATCAACACCATGATCCTGTCGCTGCTCTACAGGCTGACGCCGCAGGATTGCCGGCTGATCATGATCGATCCGAAGATGCTGGAACTCTCGGTCTATGACGGCATCCCGCATCTGCTCACGCCCGTTGTCACCGATCCGAAGAAGGCGGTGGTGGCGCTGAAATGGACCGTGCGCGAGATGGAGGACCGCTACCGCAAGATGTCCAAGGTCGGCGTGCGCAACATCGATGGTTTCAATGCCCGCGTCAGCCAGGCGGACAAGAAGGGCGAGAAGATCTCGCGCACCGTGCAGACCGGCTTCGACCGCCAGACTGGCGAGGCGATCTACGAGACCGAGAACCTCGATCTCGAGCCGATGCCCTATATCGTCGTCATCATCGACGAGATGGCCGACCTGATGATGGTCGCCGGCAAGGACATCGAGGGTGCCGTGCAGCGCCTGGCGCAGATGGCGCGCGCCGCCGGCATCCACGTCATCATGGCCACGCAGCGCCCTTCGGTCGACGTCATCACCGGCACCATCAAGGCCAATTTCCCGACCCGCATCTCCTTCCAGGTGACATCGAAGATCGATAGCCGCACCATTCTGGGCGAGCAGGGCGCCGAGCAGCTGCTCGGCATGGGCGACATGCTCTACATGGCCGGCGGCGGCCGTATCCAGCGCGTGCAC
Source organism: Mesorhizobium norvegicum (assembly GCF_004919685.1). GTDB lineage: Bacteria > Pseudomonadota > Alphaproteobacteria > Rhizobiales > Rhizobiaceae > Mesorhizobium > Mesorhizobium norvegicum. Next base: position 106,482 of record NZ_SMYZ01000089.1, read on the forward strand.
GGCCCGTTCGTCGCCGATGAAGAGGTCGAGAAGATCGTCGCGCATCTGAAGCTGCAGGGCGTGCCCGAATATCTCGACGCCATCACCGAGGATGACGGCGAGGACGACGACGAGCCGTCCGGCAAGGGTGGTTCCGGCGGCGGTGGCGGCAACAGCAATTTCGAGGATTCCGACGATCCTTACGATCAGGCGGTTTCCGTGGTGCTGCGCGACGGCAAGGCCTCGACCAGCTATATCCAGCGCCGGCTGGGCATCGGCTACAACCGTGCCGCCTCGATCATCGAGAAGATGGAGAAAGAGGGGATTGTCGGCCCGGCCAACCATGCCGGCAAGCGCGAAATCCTGGTGCCGACCGAAGAGGACAAGTTCTGATCAGAAGGCCTGACCCTTGTGACATCCCGGTCTCGCAACCTTGAACCATTCAAGACGTTGAAGCGACTGAGGGACGCCTGACCCGCCAAACTTCAGCCTAACTGGGGGTCCAAGCACACAACAACTCAGGAATCAGATGAGAGTGACCGACATGAAAAATGATCCTTCAGCGCTCAGCAAGTTTGCTCCCTCCCGGCGTCAGTTGCTGGGCCTCGGCTTGGCGTTTGCTGGGGCGGCAGCCTTCAACGCGGTGCCCGGCTTCCAGGTGCTGGCTTCGGCGCAAGCGGCCGTACCGGCCGCGGCACAGAAGATCGCCGACCATTTCTCCTCGGTCAAATCGATGAGCGGCGAATTCGTGCAGTTCGGCCCCAAGGGCGAGCAGACCGGCGGCAAGTTCTTCCTCGAACGGCCGGGCAAGATCCGCTTCAACTATGACGGCTCTTCGAACTTCCGGGTGATTTCAGACGGCAAATCGGTGGTCATCCTGAACAAGAAGCTCAACACGTCCGATCTCTATCCGTTGTCGAAGACGCCTCTGAAGTTGCTGCTCGACACCAGGATCGACCTCTCCGGCGACCGCGTCAAAAGCGTCAAGCAAGAGGATGACCTCACCACCATCCAGCTCGCCGACAAATCCGTGTTCGGCAATTCGAAGATCACGATGATGTTCGATCCGAAAACCTTTGATTTGCGACAGTGGACGATCACCGACGCGCAGGGCAAGGACACAACGGTGATGATCTTCAACACCAAGGAAGGCGTCAGCTTCGCCCCCGATACTTTCGCCATCGACTACACGGCGAATCGCGAGCTCAACACCAACAAGTCGCGCTAGCCCTGTCGTTATAGCTGTGGAAAGCACCGGGCCGCGCCTCGTGGGGCGTTGGCCGGCTTGTCTTTGCGGCTCGCGGCTGGCAGTTTCCCGAACTGACTCCGTCAAAAGGCGTCTTCCCCGTCAGGATCCATCGGTTCTGGCCGGCCGTACGCTGTCCTGGATTGCCAATGCCCTTCTCCATCGCCACCTGGAACATCAACTCCGTTCGGCTGCGCATGCCGATCGTCGAGCGCCTGCTCGTCGAGCATGCGCCTGACGTGCTCTGCCTGCAGGAAACCAAGGTTCCAGACGAGCTGTTTCCCGAAAAGGCCTTCCGCAAGCTCGGCTACGAGCACATCGCCTTCCATGGCCAGAAGGGCTACCACGGCGTCGCGACGGTGGCGCGGCGGCCGATCGAGGTGGTCGAGAAGCGGCGCTTCTGCGAGATCGAGGACAGCCGGCACCTTTCGGTGACGGTGCGGGCCGGCGGCAAGGCGATCCTGCTGCACAATTTCTACGTTCCGGCGGGCGGCGACGAACCGGATCCTGTCATCAACAGGAAGTTCAAGCACAAGCTCGATTTCGTCGCCGAGATGAATGCCATCCGGGCCGAGCATGACGAGGTGTCCGGCTCGGTGCTGGTCGGCGACCTCAACATCGCCCCGCTCGAACACGACGTCTGGTCGCACAAGCAATTGCTCAACGTGGTCAGCCACACGCCGGTCGAGACGGAAAATTTCGAGGCGATGCGTCTCGCCGGCAACTGGGTCGACCTGATGCGGCTCAACGTGCCGCATGAGCAGAAGCTCTACACCTGGTGGAGTTACCGCGCGCAGGACTGGGAAGCGTCGAACCGCGGCCGGCGGCTCGACCATGTCTGGTCGTCGCCGAATCTGGTGCCCAGCTTTTCCGGCTACGAGATCCTGCGCCTGGCGCGCGGCTGGGAGCGCCCCTCGGACCATGTGCCTGTCATCGCGCGGTTCGATCTGGATTAGGTCTGTCGATATTCAGGTGAGGCCGGCCTGACGCTGCACCCAAACGGTTCAGACGACGCGCTTCAAGTCCTTGTCGTTGCGCATGTCCCCGTCCCAGGACTGCTGCGTTGACAGGTGTTCCGCCGCGTTATCCGGCAGATGGAGGTGGTCGCGGTGGCGCACCGCCAGCATGCGTTGCGCCGCTTCGATGATTATCGGCGCCGGGACATTGGCGACCAAGCCGGTTGAACTTGCATGGCGGGATGCAATGACGTCCACATTGTTCGAAAGCGGCCTCCAGCGTGCCATGCTGGCACCGCCACTGACGATGATCATCGGTGTCATCACCGTAGCCATCAGATGCGCCGTACCGCCTTCGGCGCCAATGTAGAGATCGGCAAACTCTCCGAGCGCAAGCAGAACGTCGCTGACATTGACGCCCTCGACCGTAGTGGAATCGACAAGCAGCAATTTCGGCACGCGTTGGGCCAGTTCAGCCATATCGGGGCCGTCACCCGGGGTTTTCACATAGATGAGGTTTGCACCGTCGGCGATCATGCTGGCGGATACCGCGACAACCTGATCCGCGGTCAATCGCTTGCCGCCGTCACCATGCGCCGCGATGATGATCAATGGAGCATGCTTGCCGCCCGCCAGGGTCCTGGCCGCAGCCCGGGCGGCCGGGGTGGGCTCCAGCCGATGGTCGAAAGGCAACCGTTTGCCCGCAAGACGCTCGATGAGGCGGTGGTAGCGCCATGCGTTGCGCTCGGGGCGTGCTTCGGGCTTCTGACCCGGGCGCCAGGAAAGGGCGAAAGCCGGGAAGTTCGCTTCATAGGCAATGCCGCGGCCGAGCAGCGAGCCCCAGGTCTGAATCAGCCAGCGCCCCGAGATGCGGAAATCGACAACGGCCAATCGCCCCTTGCCCTTGCGGTGGTTGGCCACCAGATGCATCAGGGGCGTCCGCACATTGATCGCATCGACAAGGTGATCGACATGGCGATTGAGGACATGTTCAAGGGTTGATGACCCGGTGGTTCCGTAGACGATAAAACTGTCGGGGAATGCCGTTCTGGCAGCGCGCAAGGCCGGAATCCGGACCAATCCGTCGCCGAACGCGTCATTGCGGGAATACAAGATAATCGTCTCGTACCGAGCTGGCAGCATGCCTCGCTCCCCCAGGAGCCTGGTGGTGACGGTGCCTGCTAGGCCGCCCGCCTTCGAGGTTCTGTAGGATTTCACCTCTTGCCTGTCAACGGAACCTCGACGCTCAGGTCCGGGCAGCGGGATGATCACCTTGTCGGCGTTCGTCCCACTCCGGCCGCAGTTGCGCCATGACCAGCTCGTCACGGTGCACGCCCTTGAAAAACGCGCTGCCGCGCGCAATGCCCTCAGCCGTGAAGCCGACAGCTTCGTAGGCGCGCCGGGCGCGATGATTGTCCGGGAAAAGGCCAATGCAGAGCCGGTAGGCGTCGGTCTCGACGAAAACCCGATCGACCGCCGCCGCCAACAGCATTCTGCCGTGGCCTTGTCCTGGTGCGACGACGGCGATGCGCTTGACCAGCGTAAGGCGCTCGGCCGAGGCCCATTGGCGAAGGATCACGAAGCCGATCGGCTCGGACCCGTCGACACCGACAAAATAGGCATGGCTGCCGTCGAAAAGGGCCTCGCGATGACGCGCTTCGTCCCAGCGCCCGACCAAGGCATCATAGCCCTCGCGCCGTTCGGTCGCCATGATGAAGGGCAGGTCATTTTCGCCAGCGCGTACAAGCTGGAAGTTCATCTGCGCCTCAGTCGGTGAAGCGCGGCGCCAGTTCTTCGATGCGGCGGATCATCGCCTGGAAATCCTCCAGGATGCGCTGGTGTAACTGCACCGCCACTTCCGGATATTCCTCCAGGATGCGGCGGAACATCTTGCGGCTGAGCCGTATCACTTCCGAATCGATTTCGGCCGACGCGCTGGTCAGCCGGTTGGTGTCGGCGATCAATGCCAGTTCGCTCAGGATCGTACCGGGGCCGGCGGTGCCTATCGGAATGCGTTCGCCATCGTGCTCCCGATAGAGCACGATGCGCCCGCTGACGACGATATAGGCCGAATCGGCCTCGTCCTCCTCGCGGTAAAGCTTGTGGTTTGCGCTCAGCCTGGTGTTCTCGGCGCCAAAGGCGAGCAGGCGCAACTGTTCCTGCGTGAAGCCCTCGAAGAGCCTCACGGCGGACAGGATGCGGATGTCGTCATCCAGCGCCATCTAGCTATGTCCCCGAACCGACAGTCCGACTCCTCCTCTGCGAGTTCGATCCAAACCACCTCCAGCTTCAGGACCGTACCCGAAAAGCGTCCCCGCCCGACCGCTCATTGGATAATGAAATGTTTAAGGAACCAGCTTGTAGCCGCCGCTTTCTGTCACAAGAATTTCCGCATTGGAAGGATCGCGCTCGATCTTCTGGCGCAGCCGATAGACATGGGTTTCCAGCGTGTGCGTGGTGACGCCGGAATTGTAGCCCCACACTTCCTCGAGCAGCACGTCGCGCGTCACCACCTTCTGGTCGGCGCGATAGAGATATTTGATGATCGAGGCCTCCTTCTCCGTCAGCCGCACCTTGCCGCCGCGCGGGTCGAGTAGCAGTTTCTGGCTGGGCTTGAAGGTGTAGGGTCCGACCGAGAAGGTGGCGTCCTCGCTCTGCTCATGCTGGCGCAATTGCGCCCGAATGCGTGCAAGCAGCACTGCGAAGCGGAACGGCTTCGTCACATAGTCGTTGGCGCCGGCCTCGAGACCGAGAATCGTATCGGAATCGGTGTCGTGGCCGGTGAGCATGATGATGGGCGCCTTGTAGCCGCCCTTGCGCAGGATCTTCACCGCTTCGCGGCCATCCATGTCGGGCAGCCCGACATCCATGATGAGCAGATCGATGAGGCCGCCGCGCGCGGCGGCGACACCTTTTGCCGCAGTCGATTCCTGCAGCACGTCGAATTCCTCGTAAAGGGATAATTGCTCGACCAGTGTGCCGCGCAGGTCGTCATCGTCGTCGACGATCAGAATGGTGCGTGAAGTCATGGATCAATCCGTTGTTTTGAAAAGAAAATTCAGTTGACCGCTGCCTGTTTATGCGGAAGCTGACCGACACAACAGCCGATCACAGTGATTTGTTCCGTGGCCCGATCATACAAGAAAAAACACGATCGCAATGCAGCCGGCGCAATTTTGCGAAAAGGGCTGCGCGTGCTGACCGTGCGGGCCAGGCCTGGCCATCCAAGCCAAGGGCTGCTGCAGGCGGGCAGAACGGTGTTTGCGTGTGCGCTGGGGCGCGGCGGCATCTCGTCCGGCAAGCGCGAAGGCGACGGCGCCACGCCGCTGGCCGCGATGCGGATCCTGTCGGGATATTTCCGGGGAGATCAGTTCTCCAGCGGACGCAAGACCCGTCTGGCGATGACGCCGATCGGGCCTGATCTGGGTTGGTGCGAAGTGCCTGACGACCGCAACTACAACAGGCCGGTCAAGATTCCCTATGGCGCCAGCCACGAACGCATGCGGCGCGACGACCGGCTCTACGACGCCTGCCTGGTGCTCGACTGGAACCTGTCGCCACGCCGGCGCGGGCGCGGCAGCGCCATCTTCTTCCACCTGGCGCGCGCCGGCTTCACGCCGACGCAAGGCTGTGTGGCTGTCACGGCGCAAACGATGGCGCGGCTGCTGCCGCTGCTGTCGGATCGGACTGTGGTGAGGGTGGTGAGGTAGGCAGTAGGCAGTAGGCAGTAGGCAGTAGGCAGTAGGGCTACCTGTCGGCGCTGACTTGATTTTCCCTACTGCCTATTTCCTACTGCCTATTCCCTGACGCGGCTGCTGCCAGCCGATGTCGAGCAGGCCGAGGCGGCCCATCTCGCGGTCCATGGCGCGTGTGATGTCCTTGCGCCTGGCGCCAACGTCGCGCAGTTGCCGATCCGACAGGTCTTCGACGTTCTGGTGCGGGAGATTGATCGCGACCCTGGCGTGACGCAACCAGTCGAGGGCCTCGGTCAGCCAGTTCGGTCGGGGTGTCGATGACTTCAAAACGATGATGGACATGGTGTGATCCGGTCTCTCCGGATATCAAATCCGGCTTGATGATGTTTCGATGGTGGGATTATGCCGGATTGAAATCCCTGCGAGAAACGAGTAGTTTTCTCTGGATCGTCAAGTTTTATTTGAGGATAGAGTGGCCCGCCTGCTGCCTGGAACTCGCGCCTTGAGGACGCTGGAAGCAGCGGCCCGGCACCTCAATTTCACCCGCGCCGCCGATGAGCTGGGCCTGACGCCAGCCGCCGTCAGCCACCAGATCAAGGAAATCGAGGATCAGCTCGGACTGGTGCTGTTTACGCGCACCAGCCGCACCATCCGGCTGACCGAGGCGGGCACGGTGCTGTTCGAGGCCTCGACCGACGCGCTCGACCTGCTTGGCCGGGCCGTTTCGCGGGCGCAAAAGCTGACGCGCGGCACGGCGCTGCTGAAAGTGACGCTGGATGCGCAGTTCGCGACAAAATGGCTGATGCGGCGCGTCGATGATTTTCGCAAGCATCAGCCGGGCATCGACCTCCGCTTCGACATCACCTATGAAGTGCGCGACTTCGACCTGGACGACGTCGATATCGGCATCCGTTTCGGCGCCGGCAAATATCCGGGCCTCTGCACCCACCGGCTGTTCGACAACGTCATCATTCCGGTCTGCAGCCCGGCCCTGTTGCGGGGGGCGTTACCGTTGAAGGAACCGCGCGACCTCTTCCATCACACGCTCGCCCATATCGAATGGTCCCGCCTCGGTATCATATGGCCGAACTGGCGCATGTGGATGGCGGCCGCCGGCGTTGACGATTTCGACGACAGCCGGACGATCGTCTTCGTCAATTCCTCCGATGCCGTGCAGGCGGCGCTCGACGGCAATGCCGTCGCGCTGGCCGATTTCTTCATGGTGGCGCACGACCTTTCCGAGGGCAGGCTGGTGCAACCGTTCGAACTGGGCATCAAGGTTACGCCCGACTTCGCCTATCACGTCGTCTATCCCGTCGAATCCGCGAATGATGCCAGGATCATCGCCTTCAGGGACTGGATCCTGAACGAAGTCCACAATCCGCAGCCCGACCCGACGCTTCGCAGCTGGGATGCGTTCTAGAGCAATTCCAGGAAAAGTGTGAAACGGTTTTCCGTCAGGAATTGCGTCAAAACAAAGAGCTCTAGGCAGCCTCTCCGTCAGCCGTAGGCGCTCAGCCCGCCGCTTCCGCCGCCGCGCCGAACCAGCCGATCACAGCACCGATGATCAGCAGCACACCGAGCCAGTGGCCGCCGTCGATGAGGGTCAGGTCCCAGCCGAAATTCTCATAGCGGTGGTTGACCGAGAGCGTCGTGGCGACGAAGCCCAGCCAAAGCACAAAACCGAAGACCAGGCCGGCAAGCAGTGTCGGCTCGCCGCCGGTCATCGCGCCGACGACCAGGGCCATAATGTAGGCCATGACCAGTTCGGCGATGAAGCTGATGACGAAGGGCAGCGGCGATCTCTTCATCGTGGCCGGGTCAAGCTTGGCGGCCTTCAGCCACGGCTTGCTCAGGCCCATGTACCAGACGGCGCCGAACAGCCATGCCACGATTGCGGCGGCGATCACCGCCAGCCAGTTTACCGCTGAAAAATCCATGATTTCCCCCTCCGATGCGGTGTGATGGAACGCCTGTTCGGCGATCGCGTCAAGCGAACCGCCAGACGGTCGTGCGCTTGACCAGGGAATCCTCCAGTGCCCGCGTGACGGGCACTTCATAGACCGCAAGCGGCTCCAGCCCTGCCTTTGGCATATACGACCGGCCGGGATCGCCGACGAGGATCTCGGCGCCACGCGCCTTCAGGGTTGCGAACCACGGCATCAGCAGGTCGGCGAAGGATTTGTCGTAGAAAACGTCGCCGGCCAGGATCACGTCCCAACCTGCATCGGTGCCGATGCAATCCGTGCCGAGGAATTCGATTGCGACATCGTTGGCCTCGCCATTGAGGCGGATCGCGGTCGCACAGAACGGATCGATGTCGGTGGCGATCACCTTGGCAGCACCTGCCTTGGCGGCGGCGATGGCGACAAGGCCGGAGCCGGAAGCGAAGTCGAGCACGCGCTTGCCCCGCACCGTGCCGGGATTGTCCAGGACATAGCGGGCAAGGCCCTGGCCGCCGGCCCAGGCAAAGGCCCAGAAGGGTGGCGGCAGGCCGATCTCGACCAGCTCATCCTCTGTCCGCTGCCACAGATCATGCGCCTCGTCGGCGAGGCGCAGAAAAATCTCCGGCACGTGCGGCGGCGTCATCAGCGCCGTGTTGTCGAGAATGAATTGTTTCGCGCTGTTGGGCGTCAGCGCCGTCACGGAGCAGGCGTCAGGCCGCCCATGCGGCAGACTTCCTTCCATTCGGCCGGCGTCACCGGCTGCACGGAAAGCCGCCCGAGCCGCACCAGCGCCATGTCGGCAAGCTTCGGATTGGCCTTGACCTCTTCCAGCGTCGGCGGGTTCGGCACATCCCTGACGGCGCGGATGTCGACGCATTCCCAGCGCGGATCGTCCGACGTGGTGTCTGGGTGGGCCAGCGCGCAGACTTCGGCGATGCCGACTACGTTCAGCCCCTCGTTGGAATGATAAAAGAAGCCGAGGTCGCCGATCTGCATCGCCTTCATGTTGTTGCGCGCGGCATAGTTGCGCACGCCGTCCCATTGCGTGCCAGCCTTGCCCTTGGCCTTCAGCATCTCGAAGGAGAACTTGAATGGCTCCGATTTGAACAGCCAGTGGTTCATTTCTTTTGCTCCTCCTTGCGGGTCATCCGCCAGCGACCGGAATTTAACTAGCCGCAGGCTTGTTGAACGTCCAGTTCCACGGGCGGATTTCGACGCTTTCGAACAGGCCGGCCTTGGCGTAGGGGTCGGCGGCCGACAGGGCCTGCGCACCGGCCATGTCGGGCGCCTCGATGACGACGAGGCTGCCATTGGGCTTGCCTTCGGCGTCAAGGAACGGACCGGCGAAAGCCAGCTTCTTGTCGCCGTTCAACCCTTCGAGAAAGGCGATATGCTCGGGCCGCGTGTCGAGGCGCACTTGCAGGCTTCCCGGCTTGTCCTTGCAAATCACAGCAAACAGCATGGTCTCTCTCCTGATCTTGGGATCAATCGTTGGTTTCGGTCTTCAGCGGCCGGGTCATCAGAGCGGTCACAGCCTGCCGGATGGTGATGGTGCCGTCCAGTATGGCGGCGACGGCGGCGATGATCGGGGCGTCGATGGCGCGCTCGGTGGCGATGCGGGCAGCGATCGCCGCCGTCGGCACGCCCTCGGCCAGCGGCAATCCGGCCAGCGGCTTGCCTTGCCCGAGCGCCAGCCCGTAGGCGAAATTGCGCGACTGGGTGGACGAGCAGGTCAGCAGCAGGTCGCCAAGGCCGGAAAGCCCCATCAAGGTCTCCGGCCTGGCGCCGAAGGCAGCGCCGATGCGGCGCAGTTCGACAAAGCCGCGCGTCACCATGGCGGCCTGGGCGCTGGCGCCGAGCCCGGCGCCGGTGACAGCACCCGCGGCGATGGCGAAGACGTTCTTCAAGGCGCCGCCGATTTCGACGCCGATCAGGTCGTCGCTCGAATAGCAGCGCAGGTTCTCGGCCGAAAAGCGGACAGCGAGATCGGCGGCCAATGCCTCGTCGCGGGCGGCGACCACAACGGCCGTCGGCAGGCCGCGGGCGACATCGGTGGCGAAGCTTGGACCCGACAAAGCGGCGACCGGATTTTGCGGCAGGATCTCTTCGACGATTGCCGACAGTAAGGCGCCCGTGTCGCGCTCGATGCCCTTGGCGCAGAGAACGAGCGGGATACCGGCCGGCATATGGTCCTTCGCGGCGGCCAGCGTTGCCCGCAACGCCTGCGCCGGGGTCACCGCCAGCACGCAATCGGCGCCGGCCAGTGCCACCTCGATGTCGCTCATCGCCTCGATGCCGGGCGCAATAGTGATGCCGGGCAGGTAGCGCGGGTTCTCGCCATGCCCGATCGAAGCGACGGTTTCAGGGTCGCGCGCGAACAGCCGTACCGAATGACCGGCGCGCAGCATCGCCAGCGCCAGCGCCGTGCCCCAGGCGCCGCCACCGAGCACGGTGACACGCCAGCCGCTTTTGCCCGGACTTTTCATATCCGGGTCAGTCATGCCTTGGCTCCGCGCCTGCCGGAGCCGACCATCGGTGTCGAGATGCTGTCCAGCGGCCATCGCGAGCGCGGCACGAAATCGAAGCCGTTCTCCTGCGCCATGCCGGCGCGCAGCCGCTCAACGCCCGCCCAAGCGATCATCGCCGCATTGTCGGTGCAGAGTTTCAGCGGCGGCGCAATGAAGGTGAAGCCGGCCTCGGCACAGAGTCGCTCAAGCATCGCCTTGATCGTGCGGTTGGCGGCGACACCGCCGGCCACGACGAGTGCCGGGTTCCTGGTGTCGGGAAATGTCCCCCGAAAGCGCGTCAGCGCGCGAGAAACGCGGTCGGCCAGCGCATCGGCGACCGCCGCCTGGAAGGAGGCGCAGATGTCGGCGACGTCCTGGTCGCTCAAGGGCTCAATCGCTGTCGCCGCCTGCCGCACGGCGGTCTTGAGGCCGGAGAAGGAGAAGTCGGGCTGCGCCGAGCCCTTCATCGGGCGCGGAAAGGCAAAGCGCGAGGCATTGCCGGCCTGTGCCGCCTTTTCGACATTCGGTCCACCGGGATAGGGCAGGCCGAGCATCTTGGCGGTCTTGTCGAAGGCTTCGCCGAGCGCGTCGTCGATGGTGGTTGCCCAGCGCTGATAGTCGCCGACGCCACGCACGGCGAGGATCTGCGTATGGCCGCCGGAAACCAGCAGCAGCAGATAGGGAAAATCGAGGCCGTCGGTCAGCCGTGCGGTCAAGGCATGGCCTTCGAGGTGGTTGATGGCGATCAGCGGCTTGTTTGCCGCAGCGGCGATCGCCTTGGCCGTCATCAGCCCGACGATCAGCCCGCCGACCAGGCCGGGACCGGCGGTGGCGGCAATCGCGTCGATATCGGCGAGCGCGACGCCCGAATCGGCAAGGGCCGCCTCGATGATGCCGTCCAGCGCCTCGACATGGGCGCGCGCCGCGATCTCCGGCACGACACCGCCGAATGCGGCATGTTCCTCGATCTGGCTGAGCACGATGTTGGACAGGATTTTTGGCGCGGCATCGCCATCCACCGCCACGACGCTGGCGGCGGTCTCGTCACAACTCGTCTCAATGCCCAGCACGCGGATCAATTCGTCGCTGTCCCTAAAGATTGTATCATGGGGCTTTCCCCGTTAGGAGAAGCCCGGAAAAGCCTCGCTTGCCGGGGGTTATCACGGACCGCGCGCCATGCAAACAATCTTGAGAATCGGAACACGCGGCAGCCCGCTGGCGCTGGCACAGGCGCAGGAAACGCAGGCGCGGCTGATGGCCGCGCACGGCATGCCGGCAGAAGCGTTCGAGGTCGTCGTCATCTCGACCAGCGGCGACCGCATCCAGGACCGGCCGCTGTCGGAAGCCGGCGGCAAGGGCCTGTTCACCAAGGAGATCGAGGAGGCGCTGCTGGCGGGCCGGATCGATATCGCCGTGCATTCGTCGAAGGACATGCCGACGCAACTGCCCGACGGTCTCGAACTCTCGGCCTTCTTGCCGCGCGAGGACGCGCGCGACGCCTTTGTCGGCAAGGCGGCGAAGAGGATCGCCGACCTGCCGCAGGGAGCGAAAGTCGGCTCGTCGTCGCTCAGGCGGCAGGCGCTGATCCGCCGCATGCGGCCCGATCTCGACGTGGTGATGTTCCGCGGCAATGTGCAGACGCGCCTGCGAAAGCTCGACGAAGGCGTCGCCGCCGGCACCATCCTCGCCTATGCCGGGCTGAAGCGGCTCGGGCTCGAGCATGTCGTCACCGACCTGATACCGCTCGACATCTTCCCGCCGGCGCCGGGGCAAGGCGCGATCTGCATCGAGACCCGTATCGGCGACCGCGATGTCGAAAAGATGCTGGTGGCAATCCATGATGTTCCGACCGGTCAGGCGCTGGCCTGCGAGCGCGCCTTCCTGGCGGCGCTGGATGGTTCCTGCCGCACACCGATCGCCGGCTATGCGGCGATCGAGGCTGGAAAGCTGTCTTTTGCCGGGCTGATCATTTCGCCCGACGGTACGCAGTCGCACACGGTCGAGCTGCAGGGGTCGGCGCAGGACGCCGCCCGTATCGGTGCCGAAGCAGCCAAGACGGTGCGGGCCAAGGCCGGCGAAAAGTTCTTCGACGGCTGGCTCTGAAATGCTTCGCGTCCTGGTGACGAGACCGGAACCGGGCGCCTCGCGCACGGCGCAGCAGCTTCGGGAAACGGGGTTTCAGCCGATTCTTTTGCCCCTCACCGAAACGGTGGCGCTGCCGGTCGATGCCGGACTGGTCCTGGACGCTGCCGTCGCCGTTGCCATCACCAGCGCCAATGCCGTGCGCCATGCGCCGGAAGAAGTCATCGCGGCGCTCGCCGCCTTACCTTGCCATGCCGTCGGTAAAAGGACGGCGGAAGCCGCGCGCAAAGCGGGGTTCTTGTCGGTCAGCGAGGGCCCAGGCAATGCCGAAGGTCTCGCTGACAGTCTTGCTGCTGATCTCTCGGGCAAGACCATTGTCTATCTCTGCGGACGCGTGCGGTTTCCGGCCTTCGAGCAAGAGCTCAAGGCGGCGAGTGTTCACGTCCACGCCGTCGAGACATATGACACGCTCCAGGTGGGTTATTCGGACGAAGCCATCCTCGAGCGTCTGTCTGGCCAATCCGCCGATGCGGTGCTGCTTTATTCAGTCAAGGCGGCTGCCGCGATACAAACCTTGGCCAGGCGGCCCGCTCTGCACAGGCTCTTTGAAAAAACATGGTTTTTCGCCCTTTCTGCGCGCATCGCGGCAGTCCTCGACGATACCGCCAGCGAAAGAATCCGCATTGCCGCACAGCCCGACGAGGAAGCGCTGCTGGCGCTTTTGCGAGCGTGAGCTGAGCCGCGTCATCACACCGCCCCTTTTCACCGCTTGGTGATGTGCTAGACCCTTTCTGAACCATCATGCGCCGCAGGGCGTTGAGACGAAGCGAATTGTGCGGAGCCCAAGCATGGTCAAGACGCCGAAGATGCGACACTCGAAAAGCCGCCGCGAGCCGGTGACCATCGACCTCGAGCCCGGCGCCGTCTCACGCATCGCCGACGAGGACGCCGCCAAGACACAGGCCGGCGCCGAAGAAGCGCCCGTGGAGGCCACGGAAGCCTCTCAATCCGAAATTCCCGAAGAGCCGGTTCACGCCGACCAGACCGATCTGGAGCCCTGGGAGCATGCCGATGCCGCCGCAGGGGCAGCGGAGGCGCAAGCGCCGGCAGATGCCGGAGCCAAAGCCGCCGAACCGGAGCTCCCTTACCCCGGTTCGGATGCGCCGCCCAACCGCGCCAAAGCCTTCGACTACAGTTTCGAGGATGCGTCGGCAACGCGCACCCAGACCGACGCCAGCAAGGCAAAAACCGAGACACGGGACGACAGAGTGGCGCCGACACCGGCCCCGGCAAAGCGTGGTGGCCTCAACGGCATCGCCGCCGGCATCATCGGCGGTGTCATCGCGCTGGTCGGCGCCGGCGGGCTGCAATTTGCCGGCCTGCTCGGGGCGCCGGGCTCCGGCGCCAGTGTCTCGCTCGATGGCGTCAATGGCGAGATCGCCTCGCTGAAGACCGAAATCGCAAGCTTGAAGGACGCCGGCGGCAACAGCGATGCAGCGGCCAAGGTGGTCGGCCTGTCCTCGGGCCTGGAGCAGGTCAAGGCCGATGTCGCGGCGCTGAAATCGGCGGTCGAGAAAGGTGGAGCAGGCGACACCGCCGGGCTCGCCGCACTGGGCGACAAGGTCGCGCAGATCGAAACGGCGGTCGCCGCGCTCGGCAAGGCCGGCAGCACGGCCCCGGTCGATCTCGGCCCGCTCAACGAAAAACTGGCTGGCCTCGACGCGCAGGTGAAGTCGGCCGGCGAGGCGGCGACGGCGCAGGATGGCCGGCTCACCGCGCTGGAGCAGTCGGTGTCGCAGCTTTCCGGCAAGGTCGAAGCGGCCGCAGGACAGCCGAAGATCGCGCTCGCCATTGCTGCCTCTGCGCTCAAGGCGGCGCTCGACCGTGGCGCGCCGTTCTCGGCCGAACTCGAAACCTTTGCCGCGATTTCGCCGGACGCGCCGCAGCTTGCGACGCTGCGTCCCTATGCCGAAAAGGGCGTGCCCACCCGCGCCGAGATCGCAACGCAAGCGGATGCCGCCGCCAGTGCCATGGTCGCTGCTGCGACGCCTGTCGATGAGAATGCCGGCTTCCTGCAGAACCTTTTGTCCAGCGCCGAATCGCTGGTCAAGGTCAGGCCGATCGGCGCCGTCGAAGGCGCCGGTGCGCTGGAAACCGTCGCGCGCATGGAGGCGGCGGTCAACCAGGGCGACTACGCCAAGGCGCTCAGCGAGTATGACACCCTGCCTGAAGCCGCCAAGGCTGCCGGCGCCGACTTTGCCGGCAAACTGAAGGCGCGCATCGAGGTCGAAACCCAGGTCGACGCGCTGATCTCCGGCGCGATGAAGGCATGAGGGCAACACAATGATCCGCCTGCTCGCCTTCCTCATCGTCGTCTTCGCACTCGGGCTGGGCTTTGCCTGGCTGGCCGACCGGCCGGGCGACATGGTTGTCACCTTCAGCGGCTATCAATACCAGGTCAGCCTGATGGTGGCGGCGGTGGCTGTCGTTGCCGTCGTCGCCGCGGTGATGATCCTGTGGTGGCTGCTCAAGTCGCTGTGGAACAGCCCCTACACCATCTCGCGCTATTTCCGTGTTCGCCGCCGTGACCGCGGCTATCAGGCGCTGTCGACCGGCATGATCGCCGCCGGCGCCGGTGACGGCGCGCTGGCCCGCAAGAAGACCAAGGAAGCCGCCAAGCTGATCCGCTCCGACCAGGAACCGCTGATCCATCTGCTCGAGGCGCAGGCGTCACTGCTCGAAGGCGATCACGAAGGCGCGCGGCAGAAATTCGAGAGCATGCTCGACGATCCCGAAATGCGGTTGCTTGGTCTGCGCGGGCTCTATCTCGAAGCCGAACGGCTCGGCGACCGCAATGCCGCGAGGCATTATGCCGGCCGTGCTGCCGCTGTGGCGCCGCAGCTGGCCTGGGCGGCCGAATCGACGCTGGAAGAGCTGACCGCACGCGGCGACTGGGACGGCGCCTTGAAACTGGTCGACGCCCAGAAGTCGACACGGCAGATCGAACGCGATGCCGCCACCCGCCGCCGCGCCGTGCTGTTGACCGCCAAGGCGCAGGCGCTTGCCGACAGCGATCCCGCTGCCGCCAGAACCGCGGCGATCGAGGCCAACCGGCTGCGGCCGGACTTCGCGCCCGCCGCCGTTGCCGCCGCCGCGGCGCTGTTCAAGCAGAACGATGTGCGCAAGGGCTCAAAGATCCTCGAGGCGGCGTGGAAGGCCGAGCCGCATCCGGAGGTCGCCGAACTCTATACCCATGCGAGGCCGGGCGACGCCGTGCTCGACCGCCTCAACCGGGCGAAGAAGCTGCAGGAGATGAAGAAGAACCACGCCGAGTCGTCGATGACGGTGGCACGGGCCGCACTCGACGCGCAGGATTTCTCGACCGCCCGTCGCGAGGCCGAGGCAGCGATCCGGATGGACCGCCGCGAGGGCGCCTATCTGCTGCTCGCCGACATCGAGGAGGCCGAGACCGGCGACCAGGGCAAGGTGCGGCAGCTGCTGTCCAGGGCGGTGCGGGCGCCGCGCGATCCAGCCTGGGTTGCCGACGGCGTGGTGTCCGAACGCTGGGCGCCGGTGTCCCCGATCACCGGCCGGCTCGACGCCTTCGAGTGGCGCGCGCCGATGGAGCGTCTCGGCCAGTTGATCGACAGCCATGAGGATGCACCAGCCAGCGCGGCGCCGGTCATTGAAGCATTGACAAAGCCGACGAGCGAAAAAAGGCCGGCCGAGGTGATCGATGATACCGGTCAGGGCGAGGCGGCGGGCAAGGGCGCCGAGAGCCACGAGGATCATGTCAGGCCGATCACGGCGGCGGCCTTCGCCGCGGTGCCGACCGATGCCGAGGCCGTCGAGCCGGCCGAGGAGCTTGCGCGGCTGCCGGACGATCCCGGCGTCGATCCGGACGAGGAAGCGGAAAAATCGTCGCGCCGGTTTCGGCTGTTTTGAATTGGGCCGGCCGTCGGGCCGTTGGGGTATGGACTTATG
Organism: Mesorhizobium norvegicum; assembly: GCF_004919685.1. Lineage (GTDB taxonomy): Bacteria > Pseudomonadota > Alphaproteobacteria > Rhizobiales > Rhizobiaceae > Mesorhizobium > Mesorhizobium norvegicum. The sequence continues at coordinate 122,877 of NZ_SMYZ01000089.1, forward strand.
TTTGAACGCGTTCTGTCGTTTCTGAGGGATTTGCCGGCCGGCGCCGGCACGCATGCCAGCACGGACGATCCGCGCGTTGCGGCCTCGGCGCTCCTCTATCATGTGATGAATGCCGATGGCGTGCGCCAGGATGTCGAGTGGGAGCGCTTCAAGGCGGTGCTGGCGGAGAGCTACTCGATCAGCGGCGCCGAACTCGAAGCGCTTGCCGCCGCAGGCGAGCGGGCCGACAATGAGGCGATCGATCTCTATGCCTTCACCAGTATCTTGAAGCGCCATCTCGATGCCGATGCGCGCAAGGCCTTCATCGGCCTGATGTGGGAGATCGTCTATGCCGACGGCGAACTGCACGAACTGGAGGACAACACCGTCTGGCGCGTCGCCGAGCTGATCGGCGTCGAACGCCGCGACCGCGTCGAGGCGCGCCGCAAGGCGGCGGCGCACGCACCTGGCGCCACCGGAACATCGAGCGACGAATAGACGGGATTTCGCCTGCCCATGCCGCGCCAAACGAGTTCGAAGCCCAAAATCCTGATCGTGCTGCATCAGGAGAATTCGAGCCCCGGACGCGTCGGCCACATGCTGCTGGAAGAGGGCTTCGATCTCGACATCCGCCGGCCGCCGCTGGGCGACAGCTTGCCGGAAACGCTGGATGGCCACGCCGGCACGGTGGTGTTCGGCGGGCCGATGAGCGCCAATGACGAGGACGAGTTCGTCCGCCGCGAGACCAACTGGCTGGAAATACCGCTCAGGGAGAACCGGCCGTTCCTAGGCATCTGCCTTGGCGCGCAGATGCTGGCCAATCATCTCGGCGGCAAGGTCGAGGGTCATGGCGAAGGACTGGTCGAGATCGGCTGGTACAAGCTGAAGGCGACCGAAGCCGGCAAGCAGCTGATGCACTGGCCTGAGATGGTCTACCAGTTCCACCGCGAGGGTTTTTCGCTGCCGAGGGACGCGACGCTCTTGGCGACGGCCGAGACCTATCCCAACCAGGCCTTCCGCTATGGCGACAATGCCTGGGGCATCCAGTTCCATGGCGAGTTGACCAGGGTGATGATGCAGCGCTGGGTGGTGCGCGGCGCGCATCGCTTCGAGTTGCCGGGCGCGCAGCCCGGCCGCGATCATCTCGGCGGCCGGCTGATCTGGGACATGCATCTCAAGCGCTGGCTGGACGAGTTCCTGCGGATGATTTTCGGCAAGCCGGCTGCGCGGTAGCTCCATCTCTTTGCTTTTCGCAATTCCGAACGGAGAACCGTTTCGCGATTTTCCTGCAATTTCTCCAAAGCGCGTCGCGTCGAAACGGATTCAGGCGACGCGCTTAAGGTCTTTGCCTCCATGCATGTCGTCTCAAAACCGGAGCCGCTTTTGAGCGACATGCATCAGGGTTCGAGCACTGGCCGCATGAAGCTGCGCTCATAGCTGAGAATGCTGCGATTGCGCTTTTCCGTTTCAAAAACATCCTGGCATTCCGGGTCGGCAGCCATCCGCTTGCGATAGTCCTCGTAGTCAGCAAGGCTCGGAAAGCTGAACATGGCATAGGCGATATTGTTCGCTCCTTCGCCCGGAAGGAAATAGCCATGATGGTTTCCGCCGAGGCGATTGACCAGACCGATCCAGCGACGGCCATATTCTTCAAACTCGGCAAGCTTGTAAGGATCAATGACGTATTTCAGGTAACAGGTGATCATGGGAGTTCCTGTGACGGGTGATGTATCTTGCTGACCGTGAGCGAACGTCAGTTCCGCCCGTTGAGATGGCGCACCTTGCGCAATTGCGGGAACAGATAGGCCCACAGGCCCACAACCGCGATGGCGCCGATGCCGCCGACCACCACCGCCGGCACCGTGCCGATGAGCGCCGCCATCGTGCCCGCACGGAATTCGCCGAGCTCGTTGGAGGCGCCGACGAAGACCTGGTTGACGGCGTTGACGCGGCCGCGCACCGCGTCCGGCGTCCACAACTGGATCAGCGTTTCCCTGATATAGACGCTGAACATGTCGGTGGCGCCCAGCAGCGCCAATGCGACGATCGACAGCCAGGTGATGGTCGACAGGCCGAACAGCACGGTGCAGGCACCGAACGACGCGGCGCCGCCGAGCATGACCAGTCCCGCATGGTTGCGGATCGGATGGCCGGCCAGCCAGATGGCGACCCAGATGGAGCCGGCAGCAGGCGCTGAGCGCAGCAGGCCAAGTCCCCACGGGCCGAGATGGAGGATATCGCGCGCGTAGACCGGCAGCAGCGCCGAAGCGCCGGACAGGAGCACGGCGAACAGATCAAGCGAGATGGCGCCCAGCACGATCTTCTCGCTCCAGATATAGCTGAACCCGCCTAACAGGTGCTGCATCGTCGGCTTTTCCGTCTCGGTGCGCTGCGACGGCTTCGGGATGGTGAAGATCAGCAGCCCGGACACAAGCATCAGGACAGCGGCCGTGCCGTAGGCCACTTCCGGCGACACGCCGTAGAGCAGGCCGCCGGCAACCGGGCCAACGATGGTCGCCGTCTGCCAGGCCGACGAATTCCAGGCGATGGCGTTGGCGAAATCCTCCGATGGCACCAGATTGGCGAACAGCGAGGCGGAGGCCGGGCCGAAGAAGGCGCGGGCGACGCCGAACATGGCGAGGACGGCGAAGATCGGCAGCGGCCCGCTGATGCCGCGCAGCGTCAGAAACAGCAGCGCCAGCGCGCACATCGCCTCCACCACCACCGCCAGCGCCATGATCAGGCGGCGGCCGAAGCGGTCGGCGACGACGCCGGTGACCAGCACCAGCAGCAGCGACGGCAGGAACTGGACGATGCCGACCAGGCCGAGATCGAGCGGGTCGCGGGTCAGGTCGTACATCTGCCAGCCGACGGCGACGGACACGATCATGGTGGCGAATGTGGTGAGGAAACGCGCCGCCCAATAGCTCAGAAAGGAGCGGTGGCGGAACGCGGCATAGCGCTGGTCCGGCGAGGTTTGTGCGGATGTCATGGAGTGAGGCCCCGTTGCGATGGCATCAGCTGGCGGGGCACTTCCACGATGGGCGCTGGTCCGGCTGGCGGAACTTTTAGCTCAGTTCGCCGCGGATATGCGTTAAAATCAGTGCTGGATCAAGGAATTTTCAGCCTGTTCCATCGCCCGCACGGGGAAGTTACTGCCTCAGCGCGGCGGAAATGGCGTCGAGGCCGCCCCTCAATTCGGCTTCGGTCGGCCAGCCAAAGCCGACGCGGAAGAAGCGCTTCTCCATCTCGAACCAGTGGCCGGGTCCGACATAGGTGCGGTGGTTCTCCAGCAGGTTCACATAGAACCGGTCGAGGTCGAAGCCGGGATCGACATTCAGGCGGGGGAACCCGACGACACCGCCTTCGGGCCGCACCCAGTCGACCAGTGGCTCGCGGTCGATCCAGGCCTGGACGATGTCGCGACGCCCCGCCATTTCGGGCAGCAGCGTCGCCAGGAAGGCGTCCCGGCGCTCAAGCATGCCGCGCGCGATGCCTTCGTCGATGACGCTGCCGCAGATGCCGATCTGCTCCTTGGCGGCGAGGAATTTCTCCTGAAGCTCCGCATCCCTGGTGATCAGCCAGCCGATACGGATGCCGGGGATGCCGAAGGCCTTGGACAGCGACGAGACGCTGATCGCCTTCGGGCTGAGCGACGCCGCCGCCGGCAGGCGACGGCCGTAGGAGAGGTCGCGGTAGGTCTCGTCGACCAGCAGATGACAATTCGTGCTTTCCGCGAGCGCCACCAGCGCATCGAGCTCGGTTCGGTTCATCATCGTGCCGGTCGGGTTGTGCGGGCAGGTGACGCTGATCAGTTTCGTGTTCGGCTGTATCGCCGCCTTGACGCGTTCGACATCGATGGCGAAGCCTTCCTCGAAGGCCAGGTCGACAAAGCTGATGGCGCAGCCGATCGCCCTTGGGGTTTCGATGTTGGTGGCGTAGTTGGGCCGGATGACGACGAGATGGTCGTTCGCCGACAAGAGCGAGGTCGAGATGATGAACAGCGCGCCGGCGGCACCGGCGGTGATCAGGACATCATCCGGTGAAATACCGGCGTCCTGCGCCGATATCAGTGCACGCAACGCCTTGTCGCCGCGATGCTCGCCATAGAAAAGCGTGAGATCAGGCAGTGACAGCCCGATGTCGGAGAGCTTCTGGTCGGCGATCGAACTTTCGGAGAGATTGTAGCGGATACGTTCGTAGCCGTACTCTTCCGGCGCCTCTTTCTCGATCACCATCCTGGTGTAGTTCATGGCTTCCCCCAAAGACCTTGTCGGCCCCATCCAAGCCATAAAAACATGAAGCCTGCCAAGGCGGATTCGCCGGCAGGCTCCAATCAATCTATTGGCTCAGAGCCGGATTGGGTCTTTGCTTCAGGCTGAAACCTTGGCCTTCCTGCCCTTGGCAGGTGCCTTCACGGGGGCGGCCTTGCGGCCGAGGCCGATCGACTTGGCCAGCAGCGAGCGCGAGGCCGCGTAGTTGGGGGCGACCATCGGATAGTCCGACGGCAAGCCCCACTTGGTGCGATAGGCGTCCGGCGTCAGGCCGAAATGCACACCGAGGTGACGCTTCAGCGATTTGAACTTCTTGCCGTCCTCGAGGCAGATAATGAAATCGGGCGTCACCGACTTCTTGGGGTTGACCGCCGGGACCAGGGGAGCAGCCACCGGAACCACCGGCTTGCCGAGCCCGCTTATCGAGGTGCTGACGCTGGCGATGAGGTCGGCCAGGCCGGAAACGGGCAAGCGGTTCTTCTCGACATAAGCGGATACGATGTGAGCGGTCAGCTCGAGCAGGTCGATGTCTTTACGGGTACTGTTGCTATCGTCGGTCACTCTATTTCTCCGTCTACAGCGAATGACCTGAAAATCGGATTCGACTTTCGGAAAGGATCATGCGCGAAATCAAAATGCTATGGCGTCCTTCGTGCACCCACGGGACGAATGGCGTTGTTGTGGCGCGGAATTCCTAGTCGGCAAATCTGCGTAACGCAATGACTTGGTGTCAAGTCACACGTTATTTTGAACAACTATATTAAACAATAACAGTATCAGACTATCAGCGCCTTGTCGCGCCACAAACGAAATCCGCCTTCGAAGGCGCGTGTGTTGTCACCGCGCCTGGAGTCGGCGGGCAATTCATCGAGCTTGTCGACATTGCCGCCGCCAATGACGACATAGTCAGGCTGCAGGGCGGCGCGAAGCCGGTCGACAACGTCGAAAACATATTTGCGCCATTTCTTCTTGCCGCGCTTTTCGAGGCCGCGCTCGCCGACATAGTCCTCGAAACTCTTGCCCTTCTTGTAGGGCAGGTGCGCAAGTTCCATCGGCTGGGCAACATTGTCGGCAATCATCGCCGCACCGAGACCAGTGCCGAGCCCGAGGAACAGCATGCGCCCGCCCTCATAGCTACCGATGGCCTGCATCAGCGCATCGTTGACCACCTTCACAGGTTTGCCGAACGCACCCGCGAAGTCGAATCCAGCCCAGCCCTTGCCGAGATTGGCGGGGTCGGTCAGCGGCCTGTTGTGATTGACCGGGCCGGGATAGCCCATCGAGACGACATCATAGGACAGGCCCTCGGCGAGCTTCTTCACCGCGTCGATCATCTGCTGCGGCGTCAGGTCCGGTCCGGAGTCGGCGCGGCGCTCCTCGCCGCCGGCGCTGGTGAGGATCTTGACGTGCGAGCCGCCAATATCGATCGAGAGCACGATCTTTTCAGCATCGGCTGCCGGTTGTTTCACCGCCTTGGCCATCGTGTCACCCTCTCACTTTACCGGATCGATCCAGCCATTGGGCGGCCCGAACCCGGCCATGACGTCCGCTGGGCCCCATGTTCCCGGCTCGTAGAGGTGCGGTGGCGTGGTGTCGCCAAGCACCGGGCCGACGATGCGCCAGGCCAGCTCGCTGGCATCCTGGCGGGTGAACAGCTGACCGTTGCCGTTCATGGCATCGCCGATCAGCCGCTCGTAGGGCGGCATGTCGCCCTTGCTGTCGTCGAGCGCCGTCAGCTCGACCTGCTCGCCGATCATGTCGTCGCCCGGCGCCTTGCGCTGGGCGCCGATGGCGATCACCACCTGGGGGTCGATGCGGAAGCGGACGTAGTTCTGGTCGGCAGGCTTGATCGGGTCGAAGACATCGAGCGGCGGCCGCTTCAGCCGCACCACCACTTCGGTGACATGCACCGGCATGTTCTTGCCGGCGCGGATGAAGAACGGCACGTCCTGCCAGCGCCAGGTATCGACGAAGAAACGCACCGCCGCGAAGGTCTCGACCGGCGAGTTCGGCGCTACGCCCGGCTCGGCAAGATAGCCGGTGAACTGGCCACGCACGACATCGTCCCTGGTCAGCGTGCGGATGGCGCGCAGCACCTGGACCTTCTCGTCGATCAAATCGTCGGCGGAACGGCCGACAGGCGGCTCCATGGCAAGCAGCAACAGGATGTTGAGCAGGTGGTTCTCGATGACGTCCCTGATGCAGCCGACATCGTCATAGAAGCGGCCTCGCCCCTCGACGCCGAAATCCTCGGCCATGGTGATCTGCACGCTCTCGACGAAGTTGCGGTTCCAGATCGGCTCGAGGAAGGAGTTGGCGAAGCGGAAATAGAGCAGGTTCTGGATCGCTTCCTTGCCGAGATAGTGGTCGATGCGGAAGATCGACTGTTCGTCGAACACCAGGTGCAGAATCCGGTTCAGCCAGCGCGCCGATTGCAGATCGTGGCCGAAGGGCTTTTCCACCATCAGCCGTGCGCCATGCGCCGTGCCCGATTGTTCCAGGCCCTGGACGACGGTCTCGAACATGGTCGGCGGCACCGCCATGTAGTGCAGCGGCCGCTGCGCCGTGCCGAGCGCGCTTTTCAGTTTCTCGAACGTCGCTCCATCGCGGTAGTCGCCGCTGACATAGCGCAGCAGGGAGGCGAATTTGGCGAACACCTTTTCGTCGATCTTGCCCAGCGCATTGACGATGCCGTCGCGGGCACGCGCCTGCAATTGCTTGAGGTCCCAGGCGTCGAACGCGACGCCGATCACCGGTTCGGTGAGCGTGCCCTTGGCGACCATCTGGTAAAGCGCTGGAAATATCTTCTTGTGAGCGAGGTCGCCGGTCGCCCCGAAGAGCACCAGCGTGTCGGACCGTTCCTGGCTCATGCGCGCGTCTCCCCTGCCGCCGTCACTTGCCGGCCTTCGTCTTTTCGACATGGCCGCCAAAGGCATAGCGCATGGCGGACAACAGCTTGTCGGCGAATTCGGATTCGCCTTGCGAGGAGAAGCGGTCGAACAGCGCCGAGGACAGCACCGGCGCCGGCACGCCGGTGTCGATCGCCGCCTTCAGCGTCCAGCGTCCCTCGCCGGAATCCGAGACGCGGCCGCCGAAATTCGCCAGGCCCGGATCGCTTTTCAATGCGCCGGCCGTCAGGTCGAGCAGCCAGGAGCCGATCACGCTGCCATGCCGCCAGACCTCGGCCACCTGGGGAAGGTCGATATCGAACTGGTAGTATTGCGGGTTTTCCAGCGGGCTGGTCTCGGCGTCCGCCGTCCGTTGCCGCTTGCCGGCATTGGCCGATTTCAGGATGTTCATGCCTTCGGCATAGGCGGCCATGACGCCATACTCGATGCCGTTGTGCACCATCTTGACGAAGTGACCGGCGCCGCTCGGTCCGCAATGCAGGTAGCCAAAGGGCGCGGTCCCGGCATCCTTGGGCGGATTGGAGCCGGCATCGGCGCCGGGTGCCAGCGTGGCAAAGACCGAATCGAGGTGTTGCACCGCCACATCGGGACCGCCGATCATCAGGCAGTAGCCGCGCTCCAGGCCCCAGACACCGCCGCTGGTGCCGACATCGACGAGATGGATACCCTTGCCGGCCAGTTTCGCGGCCTGGTCGACGGCGTCGTGATAGTAGGAATTGCCGCCGTCGATGACGATGTCGCCGGGCTCCATCAGGGCCGCCACCTGATCGATGATCCTGCCGGTGATCGCCGCCGGCAGCATCAGCCACACGCAGCGCGGCTTGGCCAGTTTGCCGACGAATTCTTGCATTGAAGCCGCCCCTAGCGCCCCGTCTGTCACCAGAGCCGCGACGCTGGCGGGATTGATGTCGTAGACGACGCATTCGTGGCCGTCGCGCATCAGGCGCCGGACCATGTTGGCGCCCATCCGGCCCAGTCCCATCATTCCGATCTGCATGGTTTCGTCCCTGTTTCCTGATAGATTTACGGGGTTTATCGAGAAAGGATCACCTGGCTATCCGTGGTCGCCTGATATGACGGAGAAGTCGACATTCTCCCAATCGCCGGTTGCGGGCCAGAAAAAAGTGAAGATCAGCGTGCTTCCCTTGGGGAGGTCGGCAACGGGCAGATCGGCAAGATGGATGCCAAAAGCGTTCTCTGCCGTCTGGCTGTCATGGGCTGATGTCCAGTTGTCGGTGCTCCAATGGACTGTAGCCCGGTCCAACAATTCGATACGCAGCATTTTGCCCACCGGCATGGTGCGGATCTTGTTGTTGAACCGCCACGTCCTGAACGGCGATACGGTCTTGTCCTCGATATAGCGCTTGACGCCTTGCGGCGGCATGTCGAAGACAGCGCCGTCGCGCAGCGAGCGCAACAGCTTGATATGCTCCGAATGCGCCCAGACCAGCGGCATGGCGCTGCCCGAGGCCCTGCCATGCAGCAATTCGCGCTCCGGCATATCAGCGCCGTCCCAGACTTGCTCCGGCAACAGGCCGCCCGGTCCAGCGGACCTTTCAAGCGTCGCCAACAGGCTGGTCGCCTCGTCCTTGCGCCCTGCCGCCAGCTCATAATGGGCGCGTTCGCCGGCGAGCAACGGCCAGGGGCGGCCCTGGCCGGTTCCATCGAAGGGTGCGCCATCTTCATGCTCGCCATAGCCGTCGCCATTGTAGCGGTACCAGAGCGGCCCTTGCGGCAACTCGCAGCGCAATTGCGCATCGATGACCTTGACCGTGTCGACGATGCGCGGGTCATCGGCCGCCCGCAGGCCGAAGCGCACCAGCGCCAGCGCGTCAGGGCTGACGATTTCCTCGGTAGGCCGGTCGCTGTCGCCGGGCGGCCGGTTCTTGATCGGCACATAGCCGTCCTTCGGCGAACCGGCCTCGGCGCTGTCGGGCGGCGCGATGCGCACGTAGTAGCCTTCGACGCCTGCCGCCTTGCAGATCGCCGTGCCGGTGACATAGGTCCAGCACTCGACCTGGTCGTTCCAACCATCTGATGTCTCGCGCAGATAGGTCGCGGCGTCGTCCTTGCCGCAGGCGTCGAGCAGGTCTGCCGCGGCAAGCAGTGCCGCGATCTCGACCGCGAGCGTGAACGGGCTGTAGCCGGCATCCTCTTCCCAGCGGTCTTCGCCGGTGACCGGGCCGTTGCGCACGACATAGCTGGCAGCGCGCTCGATCATCGGCAGGAAGGCTGCGAGCTTTGAGCGCGGCAGATGTCTTGCACGATGCAGCGCGTCGGCCAGCAGCAACGGGAAGGCGCATTCGTCCATCTGGATACCGGGCCAATAGGCCGACCCGTCGAGCCAGGCGTTCTGCGGCCAGTGGCCGTCCGGCTGCTGGATGGAGCTGAGATAGCCGAGGATTTGCAACGCCGAGGCGGCGTCGCCGGCAGCGAGAAAGCCGCCAGCCGTTTCGACCAGATCGCGCGGCCAGACCAGATGATAGCCACCGAGGTCGTCGTCGCCCTTGTTGAAGCCCCATGGGATCGACAGGCTGGCGACCGCGGCGCCCGGCACGACGATCGACCGGTGCGTCGCCAGTACCGCGGTGCTGGTGCGATAGCTGTTGATGCCTGACGCCGTGTGCCGATCCAACTGCAGCAGGCCAGTCTGCCACTTGCGCCAGTTCTGGATGTAAGACTTGGCGGCCGCCGCAAAACCCCGCTTCAGGCTGGCGAAGGCATTTTCAGCCGCCTTGTCGGGCGTTGCGCCAAACCCCAGCGCCAGCAAGGCCCTGGTCTTTGCGGCGGAAAAGCCGATCTCGCCGGTCAGCGCGACATTGCCGTCCTCGGCCCGCTGGCAAGCCGGATCGAGTTCGCCGGTGTTGTGCAGTTGCTGCCAGCCGTCGGAAAAGCCGACATAGCCGGCCGAGCAACTTCGCCAGGGCAGCGACGAGGCCAGCGCCAGGCAAGAGCCGCGCCCCGAGGCAAACAGCACGGGCTTTCCCCTGTGCTCGCCGATCCAGGCGGTGTTGCCCATGCCGGCATTGACCAGATGCGGCGCCAGAAGCGCATAGACACGGTAGTCGCCGGGCGCACCCTTGAGCGGTGTGAAGGTGATTTCCTGCAGCAGTGTGGGGCGAGCCGGATCGGCAAGGATGCGCTTCTCGATCCGCCAGGCGCCGTCGGCGGCTGTATTGACCAGCCTGTAGGCGGGTACGCCGTCCTCGAACGGTTCGATGATGTGCGCGGCATCGCGCTTCTCTTCCGAGAAGTAGCCGTCGGGGCCGGTGACGATCAGGCCGAGGTCGCGCGTGCAGGCGCTGTCGACGCGCGGATAGTAGATTTCGTTGAGGATGCCGTGGCTGATCGTGAACCAGATCTGGCCGGCCGGCGAAAGCGACGTTCCGACGCCGCTCTTGGCGCTCGACGTCCAGCGGGCCGGAATTCCCGGGGCGCCCGGAGCAACGGTTGGCGTCACTGGCATTCTGTTTCGGTCTCCTGGCCCCCTCCCTAGACCAGGACGCGAAGCCTTTTCAATCATTGCACCGCAAGTTGATCAGACACCGCCAATGGCGCGTCGTTGACAGCGGCGCCGGCATGCGTCCACTATTTCCCGGCACGGGAGGATCGTGAAAGCCAATGCCGGAAGTGTCCCTGGTCCTGATCGACCGGCTGCTGGCGATCTCGCGGGCGCTTGCCGGCCATATCGATCCCGGCACGGCGTTCCGCGCGACAGCCATCGAGATCGGCTCGCTCATTCCGCACGACCACATGGATCTGGCGGTGCTGTCGCATGATGGCCGCCGGCACGCCTGTTATGAAGCCGGCTTCCACACCAGCTGGAGCGAGCTTGCCCAGCATCCGCTGCCGACCGAAGTCAGCCCGATCCGCTCGGTGCTGTGGGGCGAAGTACCCTATCTGCTCGCCGACGACGCGTTGAGCGACCAGCGCTTCCATTTCGCCACCGCCATCGATGGACCGATCTTCGCCGCCCGACTGCGCAGCCGCATCGTCGTGCCGCTCAGGGCGCGCGGCGGTATCATCGGTGCGCTCAACATCAGCCGGCACGAGGTCGACTGCTACACGCTTGCCGATGTCGCGGTCGCCCAGCAATGCGCCGATCTGATCGCGCCCTATATCTTCGCGCTGATCCAGACCGAGGAGGCGCGCCGCGCCATGCTGGCCGAGAGCGAGGCGCGCAACCGCGTCGAACTGCTGCGGGTCGGCGCCTCGCAACTGACCGAAGGCATGGAGCGCGAACGCCGGCGCATGGCCATGGACCTGCACGACCAGACGCTTGCCGATCTCGCCCGCATCGCGCGCCAGCTTTCGGCCCTTCGCGGCCAGGGTGTGGCGCGGGCGGCGCAGCTTGCCGATCTCGAGCAGGAGGTCGCCGGTTGTCTGACCGAACTGCGCCACATCGTCGACGACATGCGGCCGAGCGTGCTCGAATTGTTCGGCCTGCGCGACGCCGTCGAGGCGCATCTCAACCGCAGCGTCGCCAGAGCCAAGCCGCCGATTGCCGTGCGCATCGCCGACACCAGCGACGGCGGCGCCGACAGCCTGTCCGAGCCAGTGCGGACCGCGCTCTACCGGATCGTGCAGGAAGCCATCAACAATGCCGTCCGCCACGCCGTTCCGCGCCGCATCGACGTGCTGCTGGCGTCGACCGCGAGCGTGCTGCGGGTGATCGTCACCGATGACGGCCAGGGCTGCGGCGCTGTCGATCCGGCGGCGCATGGCGGCATTGGCCATATGCATACGCGCGCGGCCCTTATCGGAGCGCGCCTGCGCATCGGCCAGGCCGGCCGCAAGAGCGGCGGCACCCGTGTCGTCGTCGAGATCGACCGCCAGCCATTGCCGGTTGCGGCGGCTGCAACGGCGCTCGGTCAACTCGCCATATCGGAGGCCATGTAATGCTTGTGATGATCGCCGAGAATGACGGACTGCACCGCACCTTCGCACGGCGGACCGTCGAGCAATTATGGCCCGGCGACGTCGAGGTGATCGAAGCGAGCGACGGCGAGGACGCCATCAACCTGGCGGCTGAACGCGAGCCGCCGCATGTGGTGCTCGACCTGCAGATGCCAAAGGCGACCGGGATCGAGGTCGCCAGGGCGATCTGGAACCGCCGCGCCGGCACGCACATCCTGTTCTGGTCGAATTTCGCCGACGAGGCCTATGTGCGCGGCGTGGCGCGCATCGTGCCGCCCGGCTCGGTCTACGGCTATGTGCTCAAATCGGCGACGGAGGAAGGCATGCGGTCCGCCTTGCGCGGCGTTTTCCGCGAAGGCCATTGCATCATCGATCGCGAGATCCGCGGCATCCAGCATCGCGTGCAAGACAAGTTCGAGGGCATCACCGACGGCGAATATGAAAGCCTGATCGACATCGCGCTCGGCCTGACCGACCGGGCCATCGCCGCACGCCGCGGCCTGTCGATCCGTGGCGCGCAGAGCCGCATCAAGCATGTCTATGACAAGCTCGGCATCGTGCCGGCGGAAGACGGCGCCAGCGATGCTTCCGTGTTCAACTCGCGGACGCGGGCGATCTATCTCGCCATGGCGCGCGGCCTGATCAACATCGACGCGCTGCGCCGCGAGCAGGACCGGCTCGATGCCTGGCTGGCTGAGGCGCCGCCAGGCCACTGATTTCGACCCTGTGCGACTGTGCAAACGCACAGTCGGCCTTGCGCTTTGACCCGTATCGCTACGCCGGCGCCGCAACTACGCTCGACCCCAACAAGAAGACATATCGGGGAAGCGCTCATGCCATTCGTCACCATGCGGATCTGCACGGCTGTTGGCACCGCCGGGAGCCGGTGATGTCGGTGTCGGCGCGCGCCCGCCATTCCGGCTTCGACGACGTCGTCGGCGATGCGACCATTGAGACGCTGGCGAACGGCTTCGGCTTCCTCGAAGGGCCGGTCTGGCACCCTTACGAGAAGTGGCTGATCTTCTCCGACATTCCGGAAAGCCGGATGTACCGCCGCAATGCCGAGGGCGAAATCGAGCTGTTCCGCGAGCCGAGCCACAAGGCCAACGGCAACACGCTGGATCGCCACGGGCGGCTGGTCACCTGCGAGCACGCGACGAGCCGGGTGACCCGCGCCGAGCCCAATGGCAGCGTGACGGTGCTTGCCACACATCACCAGGGCAAGCAGCTCAACAGCCCGAACGACGTTGTCGTTGCCACCGGCGGATCGATCTACTTCACCGATCCGGGCTATGGCCGAGTGGAATTCTACGGCGTGCCGCGGCCACAGGAGCTGCCGTTCCAGGGCGTCTACCGTATCGACGGCGACGGCGCCCGGCTGACACTGCTGGCCGACGATTTCGTGCAGCCGAACGGGCTTTGCTTTTCGCTCGACGAGTCGCGGCTGTTCGTCAACGACACCGAACGCGGACACATCAGGGTGTTCGGCGTGGAAGCGAATGGCGACCTTAATGGCGGCGCCGTCTGGGCCGTGACCGAGGGCGAGGGGCCGGGAGCGCCCGACGGTATGAAGATCGACAGCCGCGGCAATCTCTATTGCACCGGCCCCGGCGGCATCCATGTCTTCGACGCGTCGGGCGCCATACTGGGTGTGATCCGGACACCGGAAAATTGCGCGAATTTCACCTTCGGCGACGACGATCTGCAAAGCCTCTACATCGCCGCGTCGACGTCGCTGTACCGGCTCCGGGTGCGCGTGCCGGGATTGAGACTGTTTTGAGCCCGCGACGATCCGTGCTCAAATCAGATTGGGAGTGAGGCCGGGTCAAAGCCGGCGGGAAATGCAGCAGTCAACATCTGGGAGGATTACGACATGAAGAAACTGTTCGTCTTGGGCGCTCTGGCGGCGATGCTCGCCTCGGGCACGGCGCTGGCCGACACCAGCGGCAAGAAGATCGCCTTCTCCAACAACTATGCCGGCAATTCCTGGCGGCAGGCGATGCTCGACAGCTACGGCATCGTCACCAAGAAGGCGGTTGCCGACAAGATCGTCGGCGCGGCCGATATCTTCACCACCGCCGACAAGGAAGTGCCGACGCAGGCAGCACAGGTGCAGAACCTGATCCTGCAGGGCTATGACGCGATCGTCATCAACGCCGCTTCGCCGGATGCGCTCAACGGCGCCATCAAGCAGGCCTGCGACGCCGGCATCACCGTCGTCTCTTTCGACGGCACCGTGACTGAGCCCTGCGCCTACCGCGTCGTCGTCGACTTCAAAGACATGGGCAAGCAGGAAGTCGAGCAGATGGCCAAGTTCCAGCCCAAGGGCGGCAACCTGCTGGAAATCCGTGGCCTTGCCGGCACCTCGATCGACGATGCCATCCATGCCGGCATCCTCGAAGGTGTCGCCGCCCATCCCGAGTTCAAGATCGTCGGTTCGGTGACCGGGGACTGGGACCAGACGACGGCACAAAAGGCGGTGGCGACCATCCTGCCGTCGCTGCCCGATATCGTCGGCATCGTCGACCAGGGCGGTGACGGCTATGGCGCCGCACAGGCCTTCGCCGCCGCCGGCAAGCCACGCCCGACCATCATCATGGGCAACCGCCAGGACGAGTTGCAGTGGTGGAAGGAACAGAAGGACAAGGACGGCTACCAGACCTGGTCGGCATCGATCGCGCCAGGCGTCTCGTCGCTCGCCTTCTGGGTTGCACAGCAGGTGCTTGACGGCCGCACCGACATCCCGCACGACCTGCTGGTGCCGTATCTGGCCTTCACCCAGGACGATTTCGAGGCCGAGCTGCCGAAGATCGTCAAGGGCGGCGTCGCCAGCCACGAATACACGCAGGAAGACGCGATCGCAGCCATCAAAGCCAACATCAAGTGAGCATCACGGCAGCGTTGCCGTCCGTATCGCCGAGCGGATATCGTTGAGCATGCCTGAAGGGAACGCTGACATCATCAGACTGAACGGCGCCGAAAAGCATTTCGGCGCCGTTCGCGCACTGGGCGGCGTGGATTTTCACGTCGGATCCGGCGAGTGTGTCGGGCTTGTCGGCCACAATGGCGCCGGCAAATCGACGCTGATGCACATGGTGGCGGGCACGCTGGTGCCCGACAGCGGGCAGATCGGCGTGCATGGCGGCACCGAGGACAACTACTCGGTGTCGCGGGCGCAGCAGCTCGGCATACGCTGCGTGTTCCAGGAATTGTCGCTGTGCCCCAATCTCAGCGTCGCCGAGAACACACGCATCAACCACGCTTCGCTGCGTGGCTTCGGCTGGCGGCGCAAGGCGGCCGGTTTGATCGCCGCCAAGCTCGATGAGATTTTTCCGGGTCACAGCATCTCGGCGTCGGATATTGTCGGCGACCTATCGATCGGCCGGCGCCAGATGGTCGAGGTGGCGCGCGCCTTCACCGTCACCCAGGATCGTCTCGACCTCGTCATCCTCGACGAGCCGACATCGTCGCTGGACGCGCACACGGCCGGCCAGCTGCTGACCTTCGTGCGCCGCTTCGTCGCCGGCGGCAAAAGCTGCATCCTGATTTCGCATGTGCTGGGCGAGGTGCTGCGGAACGCCGACCGCATCGTGGTGATGCGCGACGGCAAGGTGGTTGTCGCTGACGCCGCCAGTGCCTTCGACCGCGACCGGCTGGTGACGGCGATGGGCGGGGCCGAAGCGCGCCAGAAGATCGCGGCGCAAATCGCAGCCGCCAAGCCCGGCGCCAGTCCGCTGCGGGTTCGGGCGCGGCCCGCCGCGCAGAAGGACGGCACCGACCTCGTCGCCTGTGCCGGTGAGATCATCGGCCTCGCCGGGCTGGCGGGGCATGGCCAGACCGACCTGCTGCTGGCGATCTTCGCTGCGGCATCGCGCGCCCGGACCGGCATCGAGGTGACGGCGCCGGTGGCGCTGGTCGCCGGAGACCGTCAGTCGGACGGCATTTTTCCGCAATGGTCGATCGCGCAGAATATCGGCATCCGCTCGCTGGCACGCCTGCGCAACGGGCTGCTGATCTCGCCGCAGCGCGAGGCCGAGCTTGCTGCATTTTGGCAGGAGAAGATCGGCATCCGCACGCCTGACATGAACAACAACATCTTTTCGCTGTCGGGCGGCAACCAGCAGAAGGCGCTGTTTGCCCGTGCCCTCGGCTCGGACGCGCAGATCGTGCTGATGGACGACCCGATGCGCGGCGTCGATATCGGCACCAAGCTGGAGGTCTACGACCTCGTGCGCGAAGAGGCCGGCCGCGGCCGCACCTTCCTCTGGTACACCACGGAAACCGAAGAGCTCGACAATTGCGACCACATCTATGTCTTCAAAAACGGCCGCATCGTCGCCAATCTGCGCCGCGACGAGTTGACCGAAGAGAAGATCATCCAGTCCTCCTTCGGCGATGCGGCCTGAGATGACGGCCGCCAGCCTCGACACCGCTGCCAGGACTTCCGCCGAACGTGGCGCGCTGGCCCGCGCCCGCCTGTTGCGCGGGCTGCTGCCGGCGCTGTCGCTGGCGCTGGTGCTGCTCGCCATCGCCTGGCTCAACCCGCGCGCCATCAGCTATTTCGGCTTCAGCCTGATGCTCAACCTGGCGATCCCGATCGCGCTGGCAACGATCGCGCAGATGTTCGTCATAGCCGGTAATGAGCTCGACCTGTCGATCGGTACTTTCGTCGGCTTTGTCGGCTGTGTCACCGCGACCTGGCTGAAGGATGCGCCGCTCATCGGCGTCGCCATCCTGCTCGGGTCGATCGGCGTCTATGCGCTGCTCGGCGCGCTGATCCATCTGCGCAACCTGCCTTCCATCGTGGTGACGCTCGGCATGAGCTTCGTCTGGCAAGGGCTCGCGATTCTCGTTTTGCCCAAACCGGGGGGCAAGGCGCCGGACTGGCTGCTTGGGCTGATGGCGTTCAAGCCGCCTTTCGTGCCGTTCCCGATCATCGCGGCGCTGCTCATCGGCCTCATCGTCCACTTCGGCCTGATGCGTACCTCCTATGGCGTGATCCTGCGCGGCTCCGGCGGCAATCCGGCGGCACTCGCCCGCGCCGGCTGGTCGCTGCTCAAGACCAAGATCGTGCTGTTTGCGCTGGCCGGCCTGTTCGGCGTGCTGTCCGGCATGGCGCTGATCGGCATCACCACCTCGGCCGATGCCAATATCGGCAATGGCTACACGCTGCTGGCAATCGCCGGCGTCATCCTCGGCGGCGGCGAATTCGTCGGCGGGCGGGTGTCGCCGATCGGTGCGGTGATTGGCGCCCTGACATTGGCGCTCGCAGCCTCGCCGCTGCTCACCTTCATGCACATCCCGCCCGACTGGCAGGTCGCCGCCAACGGCGCCATCCTCATCATCGTGCTGGCGGCGCGGGTGCTGATCAGCCGCAAGGAGAGGTGAGCGATGGCCTCGGTGAAATCGCTGCTGACAAAACCCTGGATCTGGTCGTTTCTCGGCGCCCTGCTGGTGTGGCTGGCGACGATTGCCTTCACCGGCGGCTATGGCGCCGGCGGCATGGTGACCGCGGCCCTGTCGCTGGCGGTGTTCACGGTCATTGTCGGTGTCGGCCAGATGTTCGTCATCACGCTCGGCCCGGGCAATGTCGACCTGTCGTTGCCGGCCAATATAGGCCTTGCCAGCGCCGTCGCGATGAAAGTGATGGACGGCAACGACTCGATGATCGTGGTCGGACTGCTGGCGGCGCTCGCCTGTGGGGCTGCGGTCGGCGCCGCCAACTACCTGCTGATCTGGGCGCTGCGCATCCCGCCGATCATCGCCACCTTGTCGGCCAGCTTCATCATCCAGTCGATTGACATCAGCTATGGCCGCGGACTGCAGATCAAGCCGCCGCCGGGCTTCGCCGATTTCGCCAACTGGCAGATACTGGGCATTCCGGTGCTGGCGATCCTCACAGTGCTGTTCACCATCGGTGCAGCCATCGCGCTGCAGCGCATGATCTATGGCCGCTCGGTGCTGGCGATCGGCCAGAACATCCGCGCCGCGTGGCTGGCGGGCGTCAATGTCGGCCGCATCCGCTTCCTCACCTACACGCTGTCGGGCGCGCTCGGCGGCATCGATGGCGCGCTGCTCGCCGGCTATTTCCGTGGCGCCAATGTCGATATCGGCAATGAATATCTGCTGGCCTCGATCGCCGTCGTCGTTATCGGCGGCACGTCGGTGGCCGGCGGCAAGGCCAATGTGCCCGGCGTGTGGGGCGCGGCGCTGTTCCTGGTGCTGCTGCTGACCATGCTCAACACGTTCGGCGTCAGCGCCGGCGTGAGGTTGTTGCTGACGGGGCTGATCATTGTCGGGGTGATCACGGCGGCGGGCGGGCAGAAGGCGCTGCGTTAGACGACGCAGAACGTTTTATGCTGGCGGGACAGCACCCCCCTCTGTCCTACCGGACATCTCCCCCGCAAGGGGGGAGATTGGCCGTTATTTTGGCTTTCGCCAATATTCAACGTTGCAAGGTGAGCGAGGCGCAGAAGCTGTCAATCTCCCCCCTTGCGGGGGAGATGCCCGGCAGGGCAGAGGGGGGTGTGAAGGATCGCTACTTCTGAGATGATGGCGGCGAAGGCCGGCGCCAGGCACCTCAAACGGCTAATCATTGTGCCAGGCCGGCATACGGTTCCCATCGGCGTCATGGCGCTGTAAATCCCGTTCGCGCGGCCACGGCCGCTGAATAGTGCTGGGAGGTTATGCTTGTCCGATTTCTTGAAGGTCAACCGCGACGGCGATGTCGCCATCGTCACCATCGACAATCCGCCGGTTAACGCGCTGAGTTTTCATGTCCGCGAACCGCTGATGCAGGCGCTGGTTGAGCTGCGGGATGATGCTTCGGTGTCTGCCATCGTCATCGCCTGTGCCGGCCGGACCTTTGTTGCCGGGGCCGACATCACCGAATTCGGCAAACCGATGCAGCAACCCGAGCTGCGCGCCATCGTGGCCATGCTGGAAACCATCGCCAAGCCGACGGTGGCCGCCATCCACGGCACCGCGCTTGGCGGCGGGCTGGAACTGGCGCTCGGCTGCCATTTTCGCGTCGCCGACGCCGGCGCCAAGCTCGGTCTGCCGGAGGTGAAGCTCGGCCTGTTGCCGGGCGGCGGCGGCACGGTGCGGTTGCCGCGCCTGGTCGGCGCGCTGAAAGCCTTGAAGATGATCGTTTCCGGTGCGCCGATCGGAGCGACCGAGGCGCATGCCGCCGGTCTCGTCGATGCTGTTTTCGAAGACGATCTAACCACGCATGCGGTGAACTTTGCCAGGGAAATCGCCCGCAAGGGTGGCCCCTTCACGCCGGTGCGCGATCGCGACGAGGGGCTCAGGGAGACCGACCTCGCGGCTTTAGACGCCGAGGCAGCGGACCTCGCCAGGAAAGCGCGCGGCCTCGAGGCACCGATCGCTTGTGCGCAGTCGGTACGCAATGCCGTGACGCTGCCTTTCGACGAGGCGCT
This sequence comes from Mesorhizobium norvegicum, assembly GCF_004919685.1. GTDB lineage: Bacteria > Pseudomonadota > Alphaproteobacteria > Rhizobiales > Rhizobiaceae > Mesorhizobium > Mesorhizobium norvegicum. The sequence goes on from NZ_SMYZ01000089.1 coordinate 142,395, forward strand.
GGCGGCGGAGCGGGCGCTGTTCGTCAAGCTGGTCGCCAGCGACCAGTCGCGGGCGCAGCGCCATCTTTTCTTCGCCGAACGTGAGGCGGCAAAGCTTCCCGGCAAGGACATCGTCAAGCGCCGGATCGCCCGCGTCGGCGTCATTGGCGCCGGCACGATGGGCGGCGGCATCGCCATGGCCTTCGCCAATGGCGGCTATCCCGTGACCTTGCTGGAAACCAGCCATGAGGCATTGCAGCGCGGGCTGGCGACCATCGACAAGAACTATTCGGTGTCCGTCACGCGCGGCTCGCTGACGGCAGATGCCAAGCGCGAGCGCCTCGCCCAGTTCAAAGGCTCTACCGACTATGCCGATCTCGCCGATTGCGACCTGATCGTCGAGGCGGTGTTCGAGGACATGGCGGTCAAGAAGGAGGTCTTCGGCAAGCTCGAAGCGGTGGCCAAGCCGGGCGCGATCCTTGCCACCAACACCTCCTATCTCGACATCAACGAAATCGCCGCCTCGACCTCGCGGCCGCAGGATGTGCTCGGCCTGCATTTCTTCTCACCGGCCAATGTCATGAAGCTGCTGGAGATCGTCCGGGCCGACAAGACCGCGCCCGATGCGCTGGCGACTGTCGTCGACCTGGCGCGGCGGATCGGCAAGGTGGCTGTCGTCGTCGGTGTGTGCCATGGCTTCGTGGGCAATCGCATGCTGGCGGCGCGCGGCTCGGAATCCGAAGCGTTGCTGCTGGAAGGCGCGACACCCAGCCAGATAGACAAGGCCTTCACCGATTTCGGCTGGCCGATGGGGCCGTTCCAGATGGGCGATCTCGCCGGCCTCGACATTGGCTGGCGCAACCGCAAGGCACGCGGCCAGACAGCCGTGATCGCCGACACGCTGTGCGAACAAGGCCGTTTCGGTCAGAAGACCGGCCGGGGTTTCTATCTCTACGAGGCTGGCGCGCGCACACCAGTGCCGGATCCCGAGGTTGAAGCGCTGATCCGCGACAAGGCTGCCGAGAAGGGCATCGCGCCGCGTGAGATCGGCGCGGAAGAAATCATCGAGCGCACGCTTTATCCCCTGGTCAACGAGGGCGCGAAGATCCTGGAGGAAGGCATAGCGGCCCGCGCGTCCGACATCGATGTCGTCTGGGTCAACGGCTATGGCTTTCCCGTGGGCAAGGGCGGGCCGATGTTCTGGGCTGGCCTCGAAGGTCCGGCCAAGATCATCGAGCGGCTCGACCACTGGCATCAGCGGACGGGCAAGGGTGTGTTCGAGCCCGCGCCGCTGCTGAAGCAGATGGCCGAGACCGGGTCGTGGGAAGCTGGGGGCTAGGCGACCTATCGGATCCGCGCGTCGATGATCTCGACGAAGCGCGCGAAGAGACCGGCCTGCGACTTGATCTTGAGCTTGCGGTAGATGTTGCGGCGATGGACCTTCACGGTTCCCGGCACGATGCGCATCGCCCTGGCGATCGACTCTGTGGAATGCCCCTGCAGCACCAGGTCGACGACATGCTTTTCGCGCGGCGTCAGCGACAGGCTCTTCCAGATATGGGCACGGTCGAAGTCGTTGACCGGCGCTATCGTCTCGTCCTGCTTCATTTGTGCCGGTTCGTCGATCGGCAGGGCGGGCCAGCGCAACCTGATGAAGCTGATCACCGCCGGCGCCATGTCGCGCAACAGCCTGGCATCGGCGGTGCCGAACGGGCCCGAAGCGCGCAGCCGCATCAGCGAGACCACCAGCGCATCCTTGCCCGGCAGCGGCACGAAGAAGCCGACCTCCTCGGCCAGTCTGGTCTGGCTGTAGTAGGAACGAAAATATTCGCTGGCATAGAAGCGGTCCGGCGCCAGTTCGCGCATGCGCCAGAAGCCTTCCTTACGCTCGACCGCCGCGTGGTGAAACGGGTCGAGCAGATACGGCCCCTCCTGGTAGAGCGCAACGAAGACGTGGCTTTCGGCGGGCGAGAACGTCTCGAACAGCAGCGGCGGGCGCGAGGCGCCGCGATAGCCGAAGATCACACAGTGATCGAAGCTGACATGCTGCCGCAGCCAATCGACCAGCGCCTTGCCGAAGAGGTCGCCGCTCGTATCCCGCGTCGCCGCGACGAGCGCGGCGAGCTGGCTGTATTCGTCGCTGCGGGACAATCTATACCCCCTTAAACGAGAAAATAGATCAGATATACCACCTGCGAGGTATATACTAGCCGGCATTGGCTCTGGTAGCGTCCTGGAATTGCCCTGTTGCTGGAGCCCGCAGCCTTTGACCGCAGTGCCCGACATCGAGTTTCGCGGCGTCACCAAACGCTATGGCAGCGTGACGGCTGTGAGCGGCATCGATCTTGCTGTTCCGCCATCCGCCTTTGTCGCCCTGCTTGGACCATCCGGCTGCGGCAAGACGACCTGCCTGCGCATGATCGGCGGCTTCGAACAGCCGAGCGAAGGCCAGGTCTTCATTCGCGGCCAGGACATGGCCGGCACGCCGCCCTACCGGCGGCCGGTCAACATGGTGTTCCAGCAATACGCGCTGTTTCCGCATCTGGATGTCGAGGACAACGTTGCCTACGGCCTGCGCCAGGCGCGGCCAAGGCTGTCGTCACGTGAGATCACCTCAAGGGCAGGTGAGGCGCTCGAAATGGTGCGGCTCGCCGGCTATGGCCGCCGCAAGATCCACGAACTGTCGGGCGGCCAGCAGCAGCGTGTGGCGCTCGCCCGCGCGCTGGTCAACAAGCCGGCCGTGCTGTTGCTCGACGAGCCGCTGGCGGCGCTCGACAAGAAGCTGCGCACCGACATGCAGATCGAACTGCAGAACCTGCAGCGCGAGATCGGCATCACCTTCGTGCTGGTCACCCACGACCAGGAGGAAGCGCTGTCGATGAGCGATTTCGTCTGCGTCATGAATGGCGGCCGCATCGTCCAACTCGGGCAGCCGAGCGAGATCTATGACGAGCCGGCCGACCTGTTCGTCGCCGACTTCGTCGGCAAGACCAATCTCTTGAGCGGCACCGTCGCCGGGCATACCGGCGATCTGGTGGAGATAGCGCTTGCCGATGGCACCGTGATTGCGGCGCGCAAGCGAACTGCCTTGCAGCAGGGCGAGGCCGTGTCGGTCAGCCTGCGTCCTGAATCGCTCAGTCTCGGCGCTCCCGAAAGCGGCCCGTTCAAGGGCATCGTCCGCAACCGGATTTTCCTGGGCTCGACAGCGGAATACGCGATCGAGGTCCAGGGCATCGGAACGCTTCTGGCCAAGGCCGATCATCTGATCGGCCACGGCAATCTCTTCAAGCCGGGTGAACCCGTCGCCATCGGCTTTGCCTCCGGAACGCCGCTGGCTTTTCCGGAAACCAAAAACAACGGGACCAACCAGAGGGTAGATAAACATGTCGAAATCATATCGTGATGGACTGCCGATAAGCCCTGAGAACTTTGTCGACCAGCTGATGCGTTTGAAGCGCGGCTCGATCGGCCGCCGCGATTTCCTTGGCCTCACCGGCCTTGGCATTGCGACGGCGGTGATGGCGCGCGAGATCGGCATCATGCCGACACCGGCCTTTGCCGCGGAAAGCCTTGGCGACCGCATGTCGATCGCCACCTGGCCGAACTATCATGACCCGGCGACCTTCGAGAACTTCAAGAAGGACACCGGCGTTGCCGTCGAGGTCAACGTGTTCGGTTCCAATGAGGAGATGCTGGCCAAGCTGCAGGCCGGCGCCTCGGGCTGGAGCCTGTTCGTGCCGACCAACTACACGATCTCGACCTACAAGAAGCTCGGCATCATCGAGCCGCTGGAGATGGCGAAGCTGCCGAACTTCGACGGCTCGCAGGAGGATCCGCGCTTCACTGGGGAAGGCACGATCGATGCGGTGACCTACGCGGTGCCGAAGAACTGGGGCACCACTGGCTTTGCCGTCAACACCAAGAAGCTGACCAAGCCGATGACGAGCTGGAAGGAGTTCTGGGACACCGCCATGGCCGAAGGCGACAGCCGCACCATGGTGCACGACTACCAGCTGACCACGATCGGCAATGCGCTGAAATATTACGGCTACTCGTTCAACTCGTTGAAGCAGGACGAACTCGCCAAGGCGGAGGAATTGCTGCTGAAGGTCAAGCCGCATCTGTTCGCGGTCTCATCCGACTACCAGCCGGGGATGCGCGCCGGTGACGCGTGGATGACCATGTGCTGGACGAATGATGGCGCGCAGCTGCATCGCGACATTCCCGAGATCGCCTATGTGCTGGGCAAGGAAGGCGGCGAGATTTGGACCGACTTCTATGCCATCCCGAAGGACGCGCCGAACAAGCCCGCAGGTTACGCTCTGCTCAACTATTTGATGAACCCGCAGGTGGCGGTGAAGGAGCACCTAGCCAATGGCGCGCCGTCGACCGATGCGCGGGTCAACAAGCTGCTGCCGAAGGAAGTGCTCGACAATCCGATCCTCTATCCGGCGGCCGACCTTTTGACGCCGCTGGAATTCGGCGCGGCGGCAACGCTGACCGACCCCGGCCGTGCCGAATTGATGGCGCGCTTCAAGTCGGCCTGAGCCGCTCGGGCCTCAAATTCCACGCAGACAAACTTGACCGGCGGGTTCATGCCCGCCGGCACCGGGGCAATCTTTCCATGCACGGCAGCCGTCTTCGCAAGAATCTTCTGACCGCCATGCTACTCGGTCCGGCGACCGCGTGGCTGGTGGTGTTTCTGGTGCTGCCGTTTATCGCCATCGCGGTGTTCAGCGTCGGCGAACGGGCGCCGGAAGGCGGCTATCAGGCCGCCTTTACGCTGGCGCAATATGCCAATCTGCCAGCGCGGGCGACGGCGTTCTGGAACACGATGGTGCTGGCGCCGGTGGGAGCGCTCGCCTGTCTTCTCGTCGCCTACCCGGTCGCCTACTACCTCGCCCTGCAGGCGCCGCAGCGCTGGCGGCTGATCCTGCTTGCACTGGTCGTCATTCCGTTCTGGACCAGCCTTCTGATGCGGACCTACGCATGGATGTATGTGCTGGGCGGGCGCGGCATTCCGGCATTGCTCGCCTATATCGGTTTCGAGGATGTCAGGCTGATCAACACGCCGGGCGCGGTGCTGCTCGGCATCGTCTATGGCTATCTGCCGCTGATGATCCTGCCGATCTATGTCAGCCTCGAACGGCTTGATCGCCGGCTGCTGGAGGCCTCCGCCGATCTCGGCGCAACACCGATTTCGACCTTCCTCGGGGTGACCCTGAAACTGTCGCTGCCGGGCGTGATGACCGGCTTCTCGTTGGTGATGATCCTGCTGCTTGGCGAATATCTGATCCCGACGCTGCTTGGCGGCGGCAAGGTGTTCTTCATCGGCAACGCGCTGGTCGACCTGTTCCTGCAGTCGCGCAACTGGCCGTTCGGATCGGCCATCGCGATCACGCTGGTGCTGGTCTCGGTGGTGGTGCTGATTGCCGCCAACCGCATCTCGACCCGGGTTTCGGGCGCGCGCCGGGTGGATCTGATCTGATGCGCGCTTTCGTCATTGCCGTCTTCGCCTTCCTCTATTTGCCGATAGCGCTTGTCGTGCGGTTCTCCTTCAATGCCGGCCACCATGCCAGCGAGTTCACCGGCTTTTCGGTGCAATGGTACGGCAAGGCATTGGCGAACCCGTTCCTGGTCGAAGCGCTGAAGAACAGCCTGTTCATCGCCACCACCAGCGCCTCGCTGGCGGCGCTATGCGGCACGGCGGCCGCACTCGGCCTGGCGCGCGTCAGTGTCCGGACCCGGGCGGTCTTCGATGCCTTGCTCGGTGCTGCGATCGTCGTTCCGGGGGTCGTCATCGGCATTTCGACGCTGGTCGCGCTCGTCCAGCTCTTTGGCGTCGTCAACCCGTTCCTCGCCTCGATCTGGCCGGATGACCAGCCGCCGCGCCTGGCGCTCGGCTATGGTTCGATCATCGCGGCACACGGGCTGTTTTCGATGGCGCTGGTGACGATGATCGTTGGGACACGTCTCGGCAGCCTCGACCGCAATCTGGTCGAGGCGTCGAGTGATCTCTACGCCACGCCGCTGACGACGTTCCGCAGCATCGTCCTTCCGCAGATCATACCGGCGGTCGTCGCCGGCTTCCTGCTCGCCTTCACCTTCTCCTTCGACGATTTCATCGTCGCTTTCTTCGTCGCCGGCGCGCAGACGACGCTGCCGATCTATGTCTTCGCGTCGATCCGGCGCGGCGTGACGCCGGAAATCAACGCCATCGCGACGATCGTGCTCGTCGCCTCCGTGCTGCTTGTGGTGCTTGCCCAATGGCAGCTGCGCCAGCGCAAACCGTCGAACTGAAAGTCGCATCATGATCCTCAAAGACCGCATCGCCGTGGTGACTGGCGCCGGCTCCGGCATCGGGCGCGCCGGCGCCATGATCATGGCCAGGGAAGGCGCGGTGGTTGTCATCGCCGATAGGGATCAGGCCGCCGGCGAAGCAACGGCTTCGGACATCCGCGCAGTGGGCGGGCAGGCCGAGGCGATCGCGACCGATGTCGCCGATGACGTGGCGGTCGAGCAACTCATTGCCGGCACGCTGGGCAGGCATGGGCGCATCGACATCCTGCACAATCACGCCGGCATCCAGGTCGGCGGCACGCTGACCGAAGTCGAAGTCGACGGCATGGATGCCTCGTGGCGGGTCAATGTGCGGGCGCAGTTCCTGGCGGCCAGGCTGGTCATGCCATCGATGGTCGCACGAGGCGGCGGCGTCATCCTCAACACCGCCTCCAATTCGGGCGTGTTCTACGACCGCGAGATGATCGCCTACGCAACCTCCAAACATGCGGTGGTGGCAATGACGCGGCAGATGTCGCTCGACTATGCCCGGCACAATGTCCGCGTCAACGCACTCTGCCCAGGCTGGGTCGATACGCCGTTCAACGAACCGTTCATCGCCCAGATGGGCGGACGCGAGGCGATCGAAACCTATGTCCGCACCAAGATCCCGATGGGGCGCTGGGCCAGCGCCGATGAGATCGCCGAAGCGATCCTGTTCCTCGTCTCCGACCGCTCATCCTTCATGACCGGCCAGGCGCTGGTGATCGACGGTGGCGAAAGCATCGGTTGAGACTGTGTTTTCGCCATCAACCTCCTTTATTTCAGCGCCTTTCCGATACACTGCTCCACGACTTTCTCCGTGCCGCTGGTCGGCAGCCAGGACTATGGTCTGACCGGCATGGGACTTCAGTGCCACGACGATCCGAGAGCGTCGATCTGTCTATAATATCAAATGGTTACGATTCTCGCGGTTGCCAGATCGCGTATTAAGACCGCATTTGTCTAAAGTTTACTCTGTACAATTAGTGATTCCTCATACGACCTCCCCTAGCGGTGGGCGAAGGGATGCGATTCCCCGAGGAGATTACCATGACAAACCGAAAAACTCTGTTCGCGATGGTTGCCGCATTGGCGCTTCTGGCGTCTCCGGCGCTCGCCGGAGCCGGCGGCAACGGGCACGGCGGCGGCAACGGGCACGGGAACGGCGGTGGCAATGCTGGCGGCAATGGCAATGGCGGCGGCAATGCTGGCGGGAACGGCGGCGGCAACGGCAATGGCAAGAGCGGCGCTTCGCACGGCAAGTCCGCGTCGGCTCGGGGGCAGGTGGCCAAGGCCAAAGCGGACGACACCACGGTCGACACGACCACAAAGGTCTCGGCCGTGCCCAAGGAGAAGAACATCCACGCCAAACTCGGCCGGTTGAACTCGCTGCAGCGCAACATCAACGCCTATATGAACTCCAAGAGCAAGAAGTTCGCTGCCATTCAGGCCTTCGTGACACAGTCCGCGAAAGCCAAGGTCGCCCAGGACCAGCTGGATGCGCTGACCGCGCAGTTGGACGCGCTGAAGGCGCTGACGCCTGATGAGATTGCCGCCATGTCGCCCGAAGACCAGGCGGCCCTGCCCGGGAAGATAACGGATCTGGAGGCCGAGATCGCCACCCAGACCACTGCTGCGGAAGCGGCCGCGGAGGGCACCGATGATGCATCGCTCGACGCGGCGCTGACGGACATGGCCAACAAGCCGGTCGACGACGATGTCACGGCCTGGGCCCAGGGGGTCCTTGCCGGCAAGATCGACCAGACGGCCGCCGCGATGGAAGCGGAAACGACGCCGTAGCGACTTGCCGCCGAAACGGCAGTGACCAGTCAAAGAAGATGCCGCCGGGTCTCGCCCGGCGGCATTGCTTTTTCCCGGCCATGGCCGGGCTGGCCATCCCGAGATAGGAAGGTTCGAGACACTCAGACGTGCTTGCGACCGCCGGTCTCGCGGAACCAGCTGTCTGGGTAGGGGTACCACCAGTCCTGGATTGCAGGCTTGTGGTCGATGATCACCATCTTCGAGCGGCGGAAGGCATCGAGGCCCTGGCGTCCGAGTTCGCGGCCGAGGCCGGAGGCCTTCCAGCCGCCGAAGGGCAGGGCGTCATTGTCGATCAGCGGATTGTTGACCCAGACCATGCCGGCCTCGAGTCGTTCGGCTGCCTCGTGGGCTTCGGCCAGATCGGTGGTGAAGACGGAAGCACCGAGCCCGAACGGACTGTCATTGGCAAGCCGGATCGCCTCGTCGAAATCTTTCACCCGGCAGATGGCGGCGACCGGCCCAAAGCATTCTTCGCGCACGATGGCCATATCAGGGGTGACGCCGGTCAGGATCGTCGGTTCGTAGAACCAGCCGGTGTTGTGTGCCGGCGGGATGCGGCCGCCGGTGACCGCCTTGGCGCCATGGGCAATGGCGTCATCCACAAGGCGCATCACCTTTGTCCGCGCGCTTTCGCTGACCAGCGGGCCAATCTCGGTCTTGTCCATGCCGTTGCCGATGCGCAACGCGCGTGTCCTTTCGGCGAACAGCTCGACGAAGCGGTCATGAACGGCATCGACGACAAAGAAGCGCTCGGCCGAAGTGCAGACCTGGCCGGTGAGGTGGAAGGCGGCGGTGACGCTGCCGGCCGCCGCGATCTCGAGCGGGGCATGCTCGCTGACGATCAGCGGATCGCTGCCGCCGGCCTCGATGACGCACGGTTTCATGCGTTCGGCGCAGGCCACCGCCACCGCCTTGCCGGCGGCGACCGAGCCGGTGAAGGCGACCGCGTGGGTGCGATCGGAGGCGATCAGCGCCTGCGCGGTGGCCGCGCCGCCCGGCAGGCAGGAGACGAGGCCTGCCGGCAGCGAGCGGAACACGGTCATGTAGTCCAGCGTCGACAGCGTGGTCGCCTCGGCCGGCTTGATGATGCAGGCATTGCCGGCGGCGAGCGATGCGGCGACCGTCCAGCACATCAGCAGGATCGGGAAGTTGTAGGGCATGACGTGGACGGAGACGCCATAGGGCTCGTAGCGCGCATACTGGAACGAACCGGCCTGCGTCGTGCCGGCGATCTTGCCGGCGTCGTCACGCGCCATCTCTGCATAGTAGCGGAAGATCGGCGCGCAATTGGCGATCTCGCCGATCGCCTCGGGGTAGGGCTTGCCCATCTCGCGCACCATCAGCTCGGCGCAGCGGGTGAAGTCCGCCGCCTCGATGGCGTTGGCGACGGCATGCAGGTGCTTGGCTCGGCTCTTGGCATCGAGCTTCTTCCAGGCGGCCTGCGCCTTGGTCGCGGCGGTCAACACGGCGTCGATCTCGCCGTCGGTAGCGGCCGAGATCGTGCCGACGGTTTCCAGCGTCGCCGGATCGATCACCGGTTTGTTGGCGCCGGTCATCGGCCGGTAATCCGGGTTGACGAAGAAAGCCGGCCGGTCAGCTGAGAAATCCATGGGCATCCTCTCAGATCCGCTCAGCGGATCATGTAGACCTTCTTGATGGTCTCATGGACGGTGCAGACGCCTTTCCAGTCCTGCGGAAAGAAGGCTGCCGTGTCCGGCTCGATCTCGATCACCTCGCCGGATTCATGCACATAGGTGCAGCGCCCTTCGAGGAAGTGGCAAAACTCGTCGCGGGTAACGTGGCAGTGCCATTTGCCTGGCGTGCAGACCCAAAGCCCGCATTCGGAACGTCCTTCCGGTCCCTTGTGCAGCAGCTTGCCCGAGGTGTGGGATTGCCCCTCGATCATCGTCGGGATGACGCCCCAGTCGACGAGGTCGGTAATGGTGAGCGGGGATTTCATGATCGGCGTGGTCATAGCGATTTCCTTGGAATGGTGCTCAGCGGCACATGAAGGCCTTGGTCAGCGTTTCGGTGATAATGGAGATGCCGGTCCAGCCGGCGGGGAAGAACACGAGCGTGCCGGCCTCGACGGGGATCTGTTCGCCGTTCTCGTGGACATAGGTGCCGTGCCCCGAGAGGAAGTGGCAGAACTCGTCGGCGGCAAAGGTGACCTTGCGCGTGCCCGGCGTGCATGACCACAGGCCGCATTCGCTTGATCCGTCCGGGTTCTGCGACAGGATCCTGCCGGAAGCACGCGGCGAACCGGCGAGCGTGTTGCTGCCCGCGCCCCAGTCCTCCAGTTCCACGCTCGAGGCCTTCGGCCAGTGCGGTGTCGGCATGTCTTGCTCCGATTCTTGCTTAAGCATGATCTTGTCCGAAAAACCGGCTCCCACTTTTCGGGATCATGCTCTCAGGCCAGCATGTAGACGTTGCGCATGGTCTCATGCACGGTGCATTCGCCTGTCCAGCCGGCGGGGAACATGACCACGGTTCCCTTGGAGACTTCTATCACCTCGCCGACATCCGACCGGTAGGTCGCGCGGCCGGCGACGAAATGGCACAATTCGTCGCGCGGGATGCTAAGGCGCCAGCGACCGGGCGTGCACATCCAGATGCCGGATTCCGGTTGGTTGTTCGGCCCCTTGTGCACGAGTTTGCCGGTGGAGTGCGAGGCGCCTCCCAGAGCATCCGGCTGGGCACCCCAGTCGACGAGGTCGGTGCGGGTCGAGGCCTGGTGGAGGTGGGGAGCGGAGGAGGTCATGGGCGTGCTCCGGTGGCGCGATACCTAATGACATGTTGCGCCAGGGCACCCCCCTCTGGCCTGC
>NZ_SMYZ01000090.1 GCF_004919685.1 Mesorhizobium norvegicum
ACAGAGGGGGGTGCCTTGGCACCAGAGGGTGGCGATGATGGCAAGAACCAGTTGACCCGCCCTCCAATCCTGGAGGACCCCGGCAACAACCCGGCAATCGTTAACGCCAACGTGCTCTTGCCGGAACCGCTTTCGCCGATGATGGCGAGGCGTTCGCCATTGGCGATGTCGAGGCTGATACCCTTCAGCGCCGCCACCTCGCTGCCGTCGCGGCGGTAGGTCACCGTCAGGTCGCGGATCGAAGCGAGCGTGGTCACGACAGGCCTCTTCTGACCGCTGTCGTCTCGACGATGCCTTCACCGGCGAGATAGACGCCGAGCACTGTCAGCACCAGCGCTATGCCCGGGACGATCGACAGGAAGGGTGCGGTGCGCAGGACGGTGCGGCCTTCGGCGATCATGCCGCCCCAGGTGACCCGGTTGGGGTCTCCCAAGCCGAGAAAGGACAAGGCCGCTTCGGTGAGGATCGCGGCGGCGACGATCACCGATGACATCGCCAGCACCGGCGGCAAAGCATTGGGCAGCACTTCACGAAAGGCGATCGCCAGCGGGTGCATGCCGATGACCCTGGCTCCGGCGACATAATCGCGTTCGCGAATGGAGAGGACTTCCGCGCGGGCCACTCTGGCAGGTCCGGTCCATGTGCCGAGGGCGATGGCAATCACGACGATGCCGAGCGACGGTCCGACCACGCTGACGAAGGCCAGCGCCAGCAGGAAGCTCGGCACGGTCTGGAAGGCGTCGGTGATGCGCATCAGCACCTCGTCGATGAGGCCACCGGCAAAACCGGCCAATGTGCCGACCACCGCGCCGACGACAAGTGCGGCGGCCGCGGCCGCGAGCCCGACAGCCAGCGATGTGCGGGCGCCATGAAAGAGCTCGGCCAGCACGTCGCGGCCAAGCCGGTCGGTGCCGAGCGGCAGCGACGGGTCCTGGAACGGCGGCAGCAGCGCCGGCCCGGCGATGGCTTGCGGATCGCCAGGGAACAGCAGCGACGCCGACAGCGCCATGGCGATCAGCGTCGCCAGGATGATGGCGCCGGCGACCGCCTCAGGCGTGCGCAGAAAGCGGCGGAGCGGGCTCATGCGCCAGCCTCGCTGGCGCC
>NZ_SMYZ01000091.1 GCF_004919685.1 Mesorhizobium norvegicum
CATTCATGACGGCCAGTTGGCGAAGATGTCCGGTAAGGAAAGCCGCATCCTTTGGGTCGGCGACCTGGCGGGGCTGATCGCAGGCGTCCAGATGAACGTGCTCGAATTCCACATTTGGGGAAGCCTGCGCCAGCAGCCGAATCTGCCGCACCGCATGATCTTCGACATCGATCCCGACGAGGGCCTGGGCTTCACTGCCGTCAAGCAGGCAGCCCTCGACATTCGGGGGATTCTGGAAGCGCTTGGACTGCAGTCGTGGCCGTTGCTGTCGGGCGGCAAGGGCGTTCATGTGGTCGTGCCGCTCGTTCCGGAGGCAGACTGGGACGAGGTCAAGAGCTTCTGCCAGGACTTCGCCGAACTGCTGGCCCGTACAGATCCGTCGCGCTTCGTCGCCAACATGAGCAAGGCGAAGCGCAAGGGCCGAATGTTTCTCGATTACCTGCGCAACGGCCAGGGCTCCACTGCAATCTGTCCCTGGTCGACGCGGGCGCGCGCGGGAGCGTCGTGCGCGGTGCCCGTCAGTTGGGAGGAGTTGCCCACCTGCGAAAGCGCCAACGGTTTCGATGTTTTCGCCGCCGCCGCGCGGGCTCAGCTACCCGAAGCCTGGGAGGGTTATTTCGACGTCGAACAAACGCTTACCGACCGCATCCGCCACGCAGTCCGGTAGCAATAACCATACTAGATGGTCAGCGACATTTGCCGATTTGGCGCGGACCGCCTTTGCCCAAATTCGAGAGCGTCCTCCCCCCGCAACGCCATCTAGAGTGAGAGTACGGACCGGTTTGCCGTGACGGGTTGAGAGCTGGAGGAGAGGCCTCCGGCGCCCGTGGCGGAGAACCGCGATGTCCAGACATTACGCTCGCGCCGGCACCGACCGGGCAAGCCTCTATGACGATATCACCAACAAGATTATCGCCGAGCTGGAAGCTGGGCGCTTTCCCTGGGTGCAGCCCTGGGGCACGACGGCGACGAAAGCTCCTCTCGCCATGCCGGCCAATGCCGCGACAGGCCGCGCCTATTCCGGGATCAACGTACTGATCCTGTGGGGTGCGGTCGTCGAGCATGGCTTTCCCGTTCAGGGATGGCTGACTTTCCGCCAGGCGCTATCGCTGGGCGGTCATGTCCGCAAGGGTGAACACGGGACCACCGTCGTCTATGCTGACCACTTCATCCCTGACGACGAGAAGAATCGCGCGCGGGAAACCGGCGAGGCAGCACAGGCCATACCGTTCCTGAAGCGCTTCATCGTGTTCAACGTGGCGCAATGCGAAAATCTGCCCGACGATCTGGCCGTGGCTCCGCCTGCACCGGAACCCGGACTGATCGAGCCTGCAGTCGAGGCGCTGATCGAGGCGACCGGGATCGATTTCCGCATCGGTGGCGATCGCGCCTATTATGCTCCGGCACATGACTATGTTCGGGTGCCGCCCCCGCAGGCCTATTTCGAGACCATCGACTGGCATCGCACCGCCCTGCACGAGCTTGGGCATGCGACCGGCCATGCCTCCCGCGTCGGCCGTGACCTCGGCGGCGCCTTCGGCACCAAGAAATATGCTTTCGAGGAACTGGTCGCCGAGATGAACGCAGCCTTCTGCTGCGCCTCGCTTGGCATCGTGCCGACCGTGCGCCACGCCGACTACCTGGCCTCCTGGCTTGAGGTTCTGCGCGAAGACAACCGCGCCATGGTGCGTGCCGCCTCCCGGGCCAGCAAGGCGGCCGACTGGTTGCTTTCGTTCCTGCCTCAACCTGACGGCGCATTCGGGGCAGGCCCAGGCGAGGTCGATGAGACCGAGATCGACAGGAGGGCGGCATGATCCTCCTCACGGACCTCGGATCTTCCGGTGTGCGGCGCGGTACTTAGAGTGAGAGGGCTGCGCCGGTCTTTGTGACGGGTTTGGAGGTCGAGAGAGTCTCGGCCGCCCGTCGCGGAGATAATCGAGATGGCTACCGGCAAGCAGAAGATCACCCTCAACGCTTCGCGCGACATCCCGTTCAACAAGCTAATGCTGAGCCAGTCCAACGTCCGGCGCATCAAGCGCGGGGCAACGATCGAGGACCTCGCCGCCTCGATTGGACGGCGCGGCCTGCTCCAGAGTCTCAACGTCCGGCCGGTGTTGGATGGTGAGGGCAACGAGACCGGCATGTTTGAGGTGCCGGCGGGCGGACGCCGCTATCGCGCGCTGGAACTGCTGGTCAAGCAGAAGCGCATGGTCAAAACCGAGCCTGTGCCTTGCGTCGTCACCGACGCCGATAGCGAGGTGCCGATCGAGGAAGATTCGCTGGCCGAGAACTTCCAGCGCGAGGACCTCCATCCTCTCGACATGTTCCGTGCTTTCCAGACCCTGCACGATCAGGGCGCGAGCCACGAGGAGATTGCAGCACGCTTCTTCGTGTCCGCGACCTTTGTCCAGCAACGCCTGCGGCTCGCGAAGGTCTCGCCCAAGCTGCACGATATCTACGAGCAGGACGGCATGAAGCTCGATCAACTCATGGCCTTCACCGTGAACCGTCGTGTAGGCCGTCACGACACGGTTGAGGCGCGGCTGTGCCGTGCCCTTCGAAATGGCCAGAAACAACCCAAATGCCGTACCCAGGCAGCCGCTGACAAGGGCCAGGCTTATGGTCACGGTGAGTGCGACAACAAACTGAGTAGTAAAACCACCCATGGGGCGCGTTCCTTGGCTCGCAATACCGTGAGATACGACGGTCCGTGTCACTCAGACCAAGTCGTATAACCCAAGGTTGCGAGTTGTTATATTGATAATTTGGAGTTAATTGGAGATACTGCCTAATTCTAACGCGTTAAATTCCACACTCAATCTATAATTTTTATTCTTTTATCTATAACGTGCCGTTATATACTGAGGCGCTTCGTTGCTCCCCAGGTTGGCGTTATCTGCGTCCCGGGTAGCGTTGTCAGGGAAAGGAGCGCAGGGAATGGAGTTGCTGCAAAGCGACTTGAAGCTCCGTCAACTGAAGGTCTTCCGAGAAGTGTTGCGGGCCGGTTCGACAAGGCGAGCAGCGGTTGCGCTCGGGATAAGCCAGCCGGCCGTCAGTCAACATGTGAAGCAACTCGAGACCACGCTCGGCATCACCCTCTTCAAGAGATCAGCCAACCGCATCGTGCCCTTGCAGGAAGCCTGGGAACTCCTGCGAAACGTAGAACTCGCCCTGACGTCCCTGGATCGGCTGGAAGCGTCGATCTTCGCGATGAAGAACGACGAAAAGCAACGGATTGCGATTGCCGCGCCTTCTGTTTTCGGTTTCGTGACCTTGCCCAAGGTTGTGGCGATTATCCACGCAAAGACCGCTTCGAATGTCCGGTCGATTTCGGGAAGCTACGAGCAGATCGGCGAGCACATCCTGGCTGGGCGGGCAGATCTTGGAATCTCGAGACTGCCGCTGGACCCACGCCTGTTTGAATGGGCGCCGCTTGGGTCGGCACGAAACGTATGCATTTTCCATCCCGACCACCGCTTTGCAAAACAGACCTGTATCGAGGCGCAAGACCTGGCAGGCGAAACGATCGTCGATATCGATCCCCAATTCGCCGCCCACCAAATGAACTTCAATGCCTTACGCTTCGCCGGCGTCGAGCCGGACATACTAGTGGAATTTGATTGCAACGGTCACGAAGCCGGATACGTTTCGGCTGGCCTAGGCATTTCGATAACCAATGAAATCATCGCGCGTGAATACGCGGCGTTTCACCTGGGAATAAGGCCAGTGGAACCATCCGCGCTCTATCACTACGTTGCGATTTGGCAGAAGGGCAGGACCTTCTCCAACGCATTGAATGTATCGCTCGAGGCGATCATCGCTGCGTTTTCGAACGTGCCGACTGCGAGAGGGTGATCACCCCTAGAGGGATGGTGTCCTTCGACAGCCGCCGCCTTTGAACAAGGGGCAACGGTTCATCCTAACAGAAAACGATCAGCCGGCGCCCCTGCAACAGAACGCGGGCTTTTTGAGCAAAATAGCCCCGATGTCAGGTCGTCTTGATGCCGATCTTGCGGCGCTTCGCTGGCGCCGCTTCAGGCGCTGCGGCCTTCCGTCCCAGGCCGATCGCCTTCGCCATCGTCGATCGCGCCGCGGAATAATTCGGCGCAACCATCGGATAGTCGGAGGGCAGGCCCCATTTCGCACGGTACGCATCCGGTGACAGATCGTAGTGAGTGCCTAAGTGCCGTTTGAGCGACTTGAACTTCTTGCCGTCTTCCAGGCAGATGATGAAATCAGGCGTCACCGATTTCTTGATCGGGACAGCGGGTGTAGGCTTCTCTTCCGCTTTGGGCGGGGCTGCTCTTTGCAGCTTGCGGATTGCCCCATAGGTATCGGAAATTACGCGAGCGAGTTCCGCAACTGGAAGCGGGTTGTTGCTGACATAGGCGGAAACGATGTCAGCGGTCATCTCCAGCAATTCCGCGTCGGACTCGATAAGATCTTCAGGCATTTGGCCGACCTTTCATCTGCTCTTCAGGTGCCGTAGCCCCGATCTGCGTCAGCAGCCTCGCTACAGCAAAGCGCACCGGGTGCACAAGACAAGAAGTTACGATGAGGAACGCGGCCGGCGCATGGGTCACGAAACTCTGCATCAACCAGTTCTGGCGCGGCGGCGCCCAGCAATGAAGGTGCAAGAGCAATGGGCAGGAGGACGGATACAGTTTTGAGTGAGCCTTGTTATGCTGCCGGCTGCATGGCCGCCCTCAGCAGCATGCCGAACAGGTCGCGTGGCTCATCCGGATCGGCAAGCAGGTCGAGTTCCTCATAGAGGCCGGTCGCTTGCAACTGGTCGCGCACATAGCGCAGCGCTGAAAAATCCTCGATGGCGAAGCCGACTGAATCGAACAGCGTGATCTGCTTGGCGTCCCGGCGACCGGGCACCCTGGCGGCGATCACTTGCCAGAGCTCGGTCACGGGATGGTCGGGACCCAGCTGCTGGATCTCGCCCTCGATGCGTGTCTGAGGCGGGAACTCGACGAAGATGTCGGAGCGCAGCAGGATGTCCCTGTGCAGTTCGGTCTTGCCAGGGCAATCGCCACCCACGGCGTTGATGTGCACACCGGAGCCGACCATGTTGTCGGTGAGAATGGTGGCGCACTGCTTGTCGGCGGTAACCGTCGTGATGATGCCGGCACCTTCAACCGCTTCCTGCGCGGTTTCGCAGATGGTGATATCGAATCCCAAGCCAGCGAGGTTCTTCGCGCACTTCCGCGAGGCGGACCGGTCGATGTCGTAGAGCCTCAGCCGATCGATGCCGGTCAGCGCCTTGAAGGCGATGGCCTGGAATTCCGACTGGGCGCCATTGCCGATGATAGCCATGGTGCGCGCGCCGCTCGGTGCCAGATACTTGGCCGCGACGGCGGATGTGGCGGCGGTGCGCAGCGCCGTCAGGAAGGTCATTTCGGTCAGCAGCATCGGATAGCCGCTGCCGACATCGGCGAGCACGCCGAAGGCGGTCACCGTCTGCAAACCCTGGCGCATGTTCTTCGGATGGCCGTTGACATATTTGAAGCCGTAGAGGCGCCCGTCGCTTGTCGGCATCAGCTCGATGACCCCGTCATGGCTGTGCGAGGCAATGCGAGGCGTCTTGTCGAAAAGTTCCCAGCGGCGGAAGTCTTCCTCGATGTAGCTGGCGAGCTCGGTCAGGAAGCGCTCGACGCCGATGGCGATCACCAGCTTCATCATGCGATCGACGCTGACGAAGGGGACGATGTTCAGCTTTGCCGTGGTCATGATCAAAAGCTCCCGGAATGGCTGCGGGTCGGGCGGTCCATGATGCGGCGTCCCATCAGGCTGGCCGTCAGGTCGACCATCAGCGTCGCGGTCCGGCCACGCTCGTCCAGAAAGGGGTTCAACTCGACCAGGTCGAGACTGGAAACCAGGCCGCTGTCGGACAACATCTCCATCACCAGATGCGCCTCGCGAAACGTCGCACCACCTGGAACCGTGGTGCCGACACCTGGCGCAATCGACGGGTCGAGGAAGTCGACGTCGAGACTGACATGCAGCAGCCCGTCTTCATCAGACACGCGCGCCAGGAAGGCGCGCAGCAGCGGCGCGATGCCATGCTCGTCGATCGCGCGCATGTCGTGCACAGTCACTCCCGCTTCGTTGAGCGCCTTGCGCTCGGGTGGATCAACACTGCGCAGGCCCATGGTGCAGATCCGTTTGGGATCGACCGCTGCGGGGAGATCCGGAAAATAGCCACTAAAACCCGGCTGGCCGCTGGCGTAGGCGAGCGGAACGCCGTGCAGATTGCCGCTGGCGGTGGTGTCGAGTGTGTGGAAATCCGGATGCGCGTCGAGCCACAGCACAAACAGCGGACGTCCGGTTTGGGCGGCGCGGCGGGCAAGACCCGACACCGTCCCGGCCGAGATCGAATGGTCGCCGCCGAGAAAGATCGGCATGGCGTCCTCGCTCGCGGCGTAGGCAGCTTCGGCAATGGCGTATGTCCAGGCCGATATCTCGGGCAAGGCCTTCAGCGCCAGGTTGCCATGCGCGACGTGCCTCACCGGAATTGCCTGGACGGAGCCCATATCCTCCACAGCATGGCCAAGACCGGACAGCACTTCAGCAAGCCCGGCGGTTCTCAGGGCGCTCGGCCCCATCTCGCATCCCATTCTGCCAGCGCCGTCCTGCACCGGCGCCCCGACGATTTTGCAACGCATTGTTTTTCCCGCGGCCCAAATTCGAATGCCGCGAGGAGATCATGGCTAGCTGGCGATATGAACAGGCAGAATTGGCAATTCGGAAAGCATTGTTTATCGTAATGGCAGCAAAATTGATCAAAATGGTATCTCGATGGATGCGCTGGACGAACGGCTCGTGACCTTGCTTCGGCATGACGCCAGGCGCAGCGTGTCTGATCTCGCAGTCGATCTCGGCGTCTCGCGCGCCACGGTCAGGGCACGTATGGAACGGCTGGAACGGTCCGGCGACATCATCGGCTACACGGTGGTACTGCGCGCCGACGCCGTTGATCAGCGCATCCGCGGTATCATGCTGATCGAGATCGAGGGCCATGCCGCCGACCGTGTGGTTCGTGCGCTGGGCGGCTTCCCGGAAGTCTCGACCATCCACACCACCAATGGCCGCTGGGACCTGGTGGTCGAGCTCGGGACTGCCTCACTGACCGATTTCGATGCCGTGCTACGCCGCATCCGGCTGATTGCCGGCATAACGGGTAGCGAAACGAGCCTGCTTCTGGCCACGCCGCGCACGACGCGGGCACGACTGACGTAAAATCCGATCAAGGCCTAAAGTCGCAAAGTATGCGGGTTGGTGACGCTTGCATTCCAAAGACCATCCACTACCTGCCCAGCGATCCGGCGGCCGTATTCGATCTCGCCTCTCACGCGCTGTTCGGCAAGCTTCACGGCTATTAATTTGAATCGTGAAACGTTTTGACACTCACATCTATGCGGCGCGCGCTGCCAACAGCGCGTGAAAAGCGAGATCCTGTGTTTGAAGTATTTCCTCGAAATTGGTTTCCTAAACGCGAAGCCACGATTCGGGTAGCGCGCGTCCCTTCCTCCCTAAAGCGCGCGGTGCGGGAAGCCGATCGCTCCAGCCGATGGCGCGCGCGGTCGGCCCTGGCCGGTCACCCGATCGACGCCGATTGGACGGGCGGCATGAGCGGCGGACCAGTGTTCAACGAGGCCGGGCATGTGATCGGCTGGGGAGCACAGGCTTCAGCGGACAGGGCGGCGAGGACTCATGCCGCCATCTTCATGCGCTTTTTGGCCAGCATGGGGCGGACGAATTTGTCCCATTTTGCCATGGCCGCGCGCTTCTCGGGCATATAGTTCCACCGGTCGTAGCTCTTGGAACTGACGTCTTGCAGCGTATGGTTCTGCAGGCGATCCCGGATCTCCTTGGATAGGCCGGCCTTGCCGGCAAGTGTTTTCCACGTCCGCCGCAGATCGCGGTTTGTCACGAACGGAATGACCTCGCGGTCTCGCTGGCGCCACATGAAGGAATAGAGGGTGCCGTGGCTCACCGGCTTGGTCGGATCGGTTGCTGAAGGAAAGAACCAGCCGTGAGCGTTGGGCGTGATTGATTCGATCAAATCGGCAGCGATCGTCGGCACGGGGATGGCGTGCGGCTTACCGTTCTTGGTCTTCGACCAGTCGATGATGCGTTCCTTTGCGTCCCACTGATCGACGTGTAGTCGTGCGATTTCCTCTACACGCTGCCCGGTTAGCATCAGAATTCTGACCGCGCGCGTGTATGGTGGATGCACCGGCGTATCGGGGTATTCGAGCCAGCGATAGAGTCGGAGGAATTCGTCCTCGTCCAGCCAGCGCGTCCCGACCTTCTTGGGCTCCGTTGGTATACCCGCCGCAGGATTGTAGACCAAGCGGAAGCGACGCGCCGAGGCGGAGCGGTAGTCATGCTCTGATTTCAAACCCCAGCTAAAGGCGGATCGAATGTAGCTTCGTACATGATCCGCCATCGAGCGCTTGCCGCGCTCATAGATGGGACGGATGATCGCGGTAATCTCGTCCGGTTCAATGTCACGGGCAGGGCGGTTGCGTCCGAGCGTGTCGGCGATCTTGTTCAGGCCCTTTTCCGCCTCCTTCCAGGATGGCTTCCCTGCCTCCTTCAGGTAAGCGACATAGGCTTCGAACAGATCGGCAACGGTGCCAGGCCGCGTGTCGCCAGCGATCCGGATGCTACGACCCTTTTGGATCATGTCCGCGAAATCGCGATTGAATACTTCTCGTGCCTTGCTAAGCGGCATCGAAGGATATGATCCGAGTTTCTTCTTGATACGCTTCTGATCGCGCCACTGTTGAGCCATCCAGTCGGCGGTCACGCGGGTCGGCATCGGCTTCATGACCAGCACGAGGCGCCCGGTTCCATGCCCTTCGCCATCGACGAGGCTTAGCTGCTTTCCAGTCTGTTCCACCTGCTTCAGGGCGCGGCGTATTTCTCCATCGGTAAGGCTTGGCACTGGGGTTCTCCATCGGCTTCCAAGTGGGGTCGCCAGACGGTTTCGTGGGGTCGGCGACTGGGGTCAAAAAGGGCTTCGATCCCCCTAAAACCGACCCCAATATGCCACAGTACCCGACTCTACGACAAGCCAAAAAATCCTTATGATTCAGCGGTATCCAGCGTGATCCAGCGTGATTAAAATGGGTGAGTGGGATGGTTGTGCACCAGGATAATGGCGGTCGCCGAGAGTTCGAGCGCGCGTTTGATCACCTCGCGCGGGTAGACCGGCGTGTGGTCGACCGTGCCCGTCTGCTGCACCTCGTCGGCAATCAGCGCGTTCTTCTTGTCGAGGAACAGGATGCGGAACTGCTCGCGCGCCTCGAAGGCCATGGCTGAGCGGCAATAGTCGAGAAGCTGCTGCCAGGACGAGAGGACTTCGCGGCCGTGGACCTCGCCGCGCGCCATGCGCTGCGCGGTCGCGGCGACGATTTTCAGGTCGAGCGCCACCGCCGGGCCGATGCCCTTGACCTCCTGCAAGAGGCCAATAGGCGCGCCAAGCACTTCGGCCAGCGTGCCGAAGCGCGCCAGCAGCGCCTTGGCCACCGGCTTGGTGTCGGCGCGGGGAATCAGGCGAAAGAGCAGAAGTTCCAGCAGTTCGTAATCGGGCAGGGCGTCCGGACCTGCCGAGGCAAAGCGCTCGCGCAAGCGGTCGCGATGGCCGAGATAATGCGGCTTTTCGCCTGCTGCCTTGGCTTTCGCCGCCGGCCGCATCGGCACTTCGGCGAAGAAACTCCGCTCGTCGTCGTCGCTTGTGTTCCCCATATGCCGCCCCTCCGATGCGGACATTAAAACCGTTCTGGACTGGATTGAAAACCGTTCTGTTCCGCGAGCGCTGAGACGACCGGCGCGGGCGTCATGCCGGCTTGTGCTGTCAACTTCCGGCTTCTCTCGTGCAGGCGCCAAGATGAGACCAAGATTGCGCAACAAAACTTAACATCACTTCACGCATGCAGCCACTTTCACCTGAAATAGTCAGAGCATCAGGGGCTCACGGCCTCGCTGTTCTGGAGCACGCATGTTCGCCAAAATCGATTCTGGACTGTTTGCCGGCCGGGCCTCTCTTGCGGCGATGGCAATCCTGTATTCAACGCATTCGGGGGTCGTGCTGGCGGCCGACGCTATTGCCGTCAATTCCGACGATTTCATCCCGCCGCCCGAGCCTTCCCGTTTCGGGCGCATCGAACAGAAACTGGCCGACTGGCATGTCGTGCTTGGTGGCGGCGCCATCATCGCCCCCAAATACGAGGGCAGCGACGAGTTCAAGATCATGCCGGTGCCTTTCGTCACGGCGACATTCCGCGACACGGTGACGATCGATCCGACGGGCGCCAACATCGCCGTCTATGACCAGGGGCCGTTCGCGTTGAGTGCGCGGCTTGGCTATGAGATGGGCCGCAAGGAAGACGACTCCGACCACCTGCGCGGCTTGGGCGATGTCGACATGGGCGCGACAGTCGGCGCGAAGGCCGCGGTGAAGTTCGGCCCGGCTGAAATCTTCGCACTGCTGGACAAGACCATCGGCGGCAGCGATGGCCTGTTGGGCACGGTCGGGATCGAGGTAACCCAGCCTCTGTCGCAATCGTTGATGATCGGCGCCAGCGCATCCGTCGTCTTCGCCGACGAAAATCACATGCAGGCCTATTTTGGCGTCACGCCGGAACAGTCGGCTCGCTCGGGGCTGGCGCGCTACGATGCCGGCGCCGGGTTGAAGCGCGCGGATTTTTCCGTCTCCGCCACATATATGCTCAACGAGAACTGGATGGTGCGTGGCCAGGCGGGGGTCGGCATTCTTGTGGGTGACGCCGCCGACAGCCCTATTGTCGTCGACAAGATCCAGCCTTCCGGGATGCTTCTTGTCGGATACAGGTTCTAATGCCCACACAGATAACGATGCAGGCTGCGGCAACCTCCAGCCGGAGCGATTTGAACGCCGAGTTCAAATCGGCAAGGCAGGGTTGGCGCATCCTCATTGTCGAAGACGATATCGAGATCGCGCGCATGCTGGGTGAGACGCTCACCGATAACGGCATGATCGTGGAAATTGCCGAGAGCGGCGTCCAGATGAATGCCGCGCTTCGCAACCAGAAATTCGATCTCATCGTGCTCGATGTCATGCTGCCGGGTGAAAACGGTCTCAACATCTGTCGCCGTCTTCGTGCGGGAACGAACATTCCGATCTTGATGTTGACCGCGCTTGGCGAAGAAATCGACCGTATCTTCGGACTGGAAATCGGCGCGGACGATTATGTGACGAAACCTTTCAGCGCGCGCGAACTGACGGCTCGGATACGGGCATTGCTGCGCCGCACGGCCTATGCTCCCGACGAGCGGGACCGGTCGAAAGTGCTTCGCTTCAACGGCTGGAGCCTCGACCCGATCCGTCGGCAATTGCATGATCCGAGCAATGCGCGGGTTGCGACGACGACGCATGAATTCGACCTGCTGCTTGCGTTCTGCCGCAATGCGGGCCGGGTTCTCTCGCGGGAGGAACTTCTCAGCGTGACCCATGCCGGGCTCGCCGGACCGATCGAACGAAGCGTCGATGTGCATGTCAGCCGGATCCGCCAGAAGATCGAAAAGGACGCGCGCGATCCGGTGCTTCTCAGGACTGTTCGGCTGGGTGGCTACATCTTCACCGCGACGGTGGAGGAAGCATGAGGGGTTTCGTCCGCCGTTTCCTGCCCCAATCCGTGCGTGGGCAGTTTGCGGCAATCATTTTCATCGCGGTGATTGTGATCATGTCCGTTGGATCGGTCGTCGAGAGTTTCATAGAGAACGTCGACCTTCCCGCTGTGGAAGATAGCGCCAGGCGAGCGGCCGTTGTCGCTGCCTTGTTGCGCGAAACGCCAGCGGAAGCGCGTGGCGCAATTCTGGCGACGGCTGCGCGAGCTGGTTTTGATTTCGAGGTGCTGCCCAAGGAACAGATCCGCAGCATTCCCTATTCCTATTTGCAATGGCGAAGTATCGAATGGCTTTTCCGCATCGACAGGGGGGCGGTTGATGGGCGCTGGATAAGGATCGGCGGCCGATACGCGTTTGTCATCGACCTCGACCAGCGGGACGTCCTGGCTCATTTCGGCATGTCCGATTCCTGGCTGACATCAGGCTTCGTCCGTGCCTCGTTCTACAGATTCATGGCTTTCGTCGCCTTGCCCGTCCTGATCTGGCTGTTTGCGGTGTGGGCCGTGACGGACCCGTTGAAGCGCATCTCGGCGGCAGTCGGTTCGGCCGAGATCGAGAATAGCGACCAGCTTTTTGTCGAACGCGGCTCCATTGAGATGGTCGGGCTGGCGCGTGCCCTGAACAGGATGAGAACGCGTATCCGGGCGATGATCGAAAACCGCACGCGCATGTTGCGCAGCGTCAGCCATGATCTGCGCACGCCTTTGACGCGGCTGCGGCTTCGCGCCGAGCGCATGGATGATGGCCCCGTTCGAACCGCGATCCTCTCCGATGTCCAGCACATCGAAGTCCTGATCGACGAGACCCTGACCTATCTGCGCAACGATGTTTCGACGGAGAAGCTGCAGCGTGCCGACATTGCCAGCGTTCTGCAAACCGTCTGCGCCGAATTCTCCGATGTCGGGTTTCCGGTCTCGTATTCCGGACCGGATCGGCTTCTGGGCTGGTGCAAGCCCAATGCACTGGCGCGGGCGATCGCGAATCTCTGCGACAACGGGGTCAAATTCGCCAGCACTGTCACGGTCGCATTGACGGCGACCGACGTAGCGGCACGCATCACGGTAGGCGACGACGGGCCGGGCATTCCGATGACGGCGCGCGCCCGTGTTTTCGAACCATTCTTCAAGCAAGATGCGTCGCGCGGCATTGCATCGAAGCATGGCTTCGGCCTGGGCCTCTCGATCGTTGCCGACATCGTCCAGGGGCACGGCGGCAGGATCGAATTGCAGGACAACCAACCCAACGGACTGGTCGTCACCATCGACCTGCCGAATGGTCCAAGTACCCAACCGTCATAGACGGTCTCGTGCCGGCAAGACGACGCGCTTTAAGCCGGCAGGCCGGGGCGATCGAGTTTTCTGGGCGACAGGGTGAAAATCTCGCAGCCGGTGTCGGTCACGCCGATCGTGTGCTCGTACTGCGCCGACAGCGAGCGGTCACGCGTCACCGCGGTCCAGCCGTCCGACAGAACCTTCACGTGCGGCCGGCCGAGATTGATCATCGGCTCCACGGTGAAGATCATGCCGGGCCGCATCTCGACGCCCTCATTGGCACTGCCATAGTGCAGGATGTTCGGTGCGTCATGGAAAAGCTGGCCGACGCCGTGGCCGCAGAAGTCGCGCACCACCGAGCAGCGCTCGCCCTCGGCAAAGGTCTGGATGGCGGCGCCGATGGCGCCGGTGCGGGCGCCGGGCCTGATCGCCGCAATGCCGCGCATCAGGCATTCATGCGTGACTTCGAGCAGGCGTTCGGCGGCGCGCTTGATCGTGCCGACCGGATACATGCGCGAGGAATCGCCGTGCCAGCCGTCGAGGATGTAGGTGACGTCGATGTTGACGATGTCGCCATCCTTGAGCGGCTTGTTGTCGGGAATGCCATGGCAGACGACATGATTGATCGAGGTGCAGGACGATTTCGTGTAGCCGCGATAGTTGAGTGTCGCCGGCAGCGCGCCATGGTCCATGCCGAATTCGAAGACGAAGCGGTCTATTGCTTCGGTGGTGACGCCGGGTTCGACCATCGGCACCAGTTCGTCGAGACAGCGCGCGGTGAGATCGCATGCCTTGCGCATGCCGGCAAAGCCGTCCTCGCCATAGAGGCGAATCTGGCCGGTGTTTCTGAGCGGTGCCGTGGCGGCGTCGAGATAGGTGACCATTTTGTCCGTGTAGCCGGTAGGGCCCTGCAAGAGAGCCGACGTGAAAATCTCCCCAGATTTGGCACTTGAGGGCAAAAGGTTCAAGGAAGAACTGCCAGATGCAGCCGTGCATTTCGGGATATTCGCCTTGCATGGGGTAATGTCTTGCCGGGTTTTGCCCGGTTTGCTTTCCTTTCTGGCCATCGTGCGGTAGGGCGGGTGATGTTTTCGAGATCGCGCCCCTTCACGGCCGCCAGGCAAGCCAGATGGCTTGAAGCGCCGCTGACGGCAGCCTGCTCATGCCTGATGGGCATGGTGCTGCTGGCGATGCTGTGCCTCGGCCGGCCGGCGGTGCCAGCCTCCGCGGATGGTGCGCCGAGTGGCGCCAGCGTCGGTGTCGAGCGGTCTGGCGAGGTGGCGGCGCTGCTGCGTGTCACCGGCAAGGCGCAGGCGCTGGAAGTTCGCGCCGTCCGCCCGGCCCTGGTCAAGTTCGCCGGCGGCCACCCCGCTCTGCCGGTCCCCGACGCCGTCTTCCGTTGGGTCGAACGGACGCCGGCGGGAGCGGTTGTTTCGGGATACGGAGCGGCCTCGGTTCCCAGGGCGAGCACCAACCAGCCGCGCGCACCGCCGTCCATCGCGACCTGAGCGGTC
Organism: Mesorhizobium norvegicum; assembly: GCF_004919685.1. Lineage (GTDB taxonomy): Bacteria > Pseudomonadota > Alphaproteobacteria > Rhizobiales > Rhizobiaceae > Mesorhizobium > Mesorhizobium norvegicum. Next base: position 14,468 of record NZ_SMYZ01000091.1, read on the forward strand.
CAGAACCGCCCCCTTCACCTCATAGCTATCCCTGTTCGCGTCGTGATCGTGCGGCCGCTGTCGGCCGCGCCGCGGTCGCGCGGCGCGTCATTTCCGGACTATTTTCAATGCAACAACGCATCAAGACTTTCAAAACCCTGTCGCGTGCGGCCTCGGCTGCCGCGTTCCTCTCCGTCCAGGCACTCATCTGCATCGGAACCGTCTATTGGGCGGTTGCCGAGACGCTCGGCCTGTCGGCGACAGCGGCCCTTGTTCTCGGCGGCATCTTCGCCGTGCCGACGATATTTGTGCTGATCACCGCCATTCGCATGGCTTTCGACGCGGAGACGGATCCGGCGAACCAGTGAGCGCAGTCGCCCAAGGCATATCCTCGATTGTTTTGGGCGACGTGGCGGTTCAGCGACCCAAGTGACGACACATTTCTGGGTCAAAAGCCGGTCAAAGCAACTTTTGACGACGAATGGCGTTGCCTCGGTGACGCCAGTTCGGGAGATAGGAAATGGACAGACTGCAATTCGAGGTGCCGGTGCGCATCGCACCCGCGCCCGGCCTGCCTGTCGAGGAGATTTACGGCGTCGAACAGGCGCTCGACTTTCTTCAGGACTGGCCTGCGCGCCGTCAGGGCCCGATCTATCAGAAAGCGTTCAACGCCTGCTTTGGCGCCACGGTGGACGTGGTCAAGACCGAGGATGCGTGCCGGGCGTTCATGGCGTTTTGCCGGGCGAGCGGACTGATGGCCAGGGATATGATGACGCCGCGCAAGCGCGGCAGTGAGGCGAGGGCGCTCCAGGCCTGAGGGCCGTCGCCCGTTTCGCCTGCCCCGATTGCTACGCCAACGATCGCGTTTGAACCCACACGGCGATGTCGTGAGCGTAGGGCCGCGCCCTTTTTCGTCCCCGACGACTGCACCATGCTGCACCCACCTCAGCGCCGTTAAGCTTCCGTTTCCACCTTCCCGGCTACGCCATTGCTTGTTGGCAATGGTTGATTCGTTGCGTCAGTCTCATGGTTTGGAAGATGTCCCCAGAAAAAGTTCGTGCATTCCCGATCGACCGTCAGGTATTCTTGGTGAGAGAGGTTGCTGCCAAGCTCGGCAATCTGCATGGCGAGACCGCCACCTCGTTCTGGAGAGCCAAGGCGTCGGAGTTGCTTGATCTCGTAGTCGGATCCGGCAGGGACAGAACCGCAGCCAGCGATGAAGTGCGCAGGTTCTTCCTGGCCGTACAGAGAGAATTGTTGGCCGATACGGTCGACGAGTCGATGCCAATTCTTTCTGCTTGAAGAAAATATCGCCGATCTGGACTCCAATATTTACTCCAATAGTGCGTAAGCGCTGGTCATTTCTGTGATTTCTGTGCCAAAGCGGCAACAGAGCACCTAAATTACATCACCTCAATTCTTGGGAGCCTCCGTTGCTGCTGCAATCTGATAGGTTGCATTGGCAAGGGGTGATTCGTGCCGATGCGGCGCGGGTCTGGGGGGTGATGATGGCGCGTGTTCGATCGAGGGCAGTCGAGTCTCGCGTTGTTTCAGAGTGGTTGAGACAGAGATTTTTCGACATTTCAGGGTTTGCGACGCTGGCGGCCGTGGCATTGCTCATGGCGTCTGCATTGCTCGTGGGCTCCACCGACCCGGCCAGAGCGGCTTGCGCTGCCAGCGGAAATGTCGAAAATTGCACCGACGCAATATCGCCTCCCGCCGACCTCAGCTTCACCGCGCCCAGCATCACGACGCTCAACGTCAACACGCTGACGGTCGACCCCAGCCGGATATCCCTGACCGGCACCGGATCGAGCCCGGCGCCGGCGCCGG
>NZ_SMYZ01000092.1 GCF_004919685.1 Mesorhizobium norvegicum
GGGCTGACATGTCCGGGCTCGTCGAGCGGTTTCGCCTGGTAAAGTCCAACCATGAAATTATCGCTATGCGAAAAGCCGCCGCCGTTTCCGACGCGATCATGGAGACAGCGCTTTCCGTCGCAAAAGTGGGCATTAGCGAGCAGGCCATCGCAGCCGAGGTCCACAAACGGATGTTCGAAATCGGAGGTGAGTATGTGGGCTTCGGTCCGTTCATCCGGTCCGGCGAGCGGCTGCCCTATGAACACGAGGTTTGGACCGATCGCGTCATTGGCAATGGCGAGCAGCTTTTTGTGGAAATGGCAGGATGCGTTGGCCGTTACCACGCGCCGATGGGCAGGCTGGCATTCGCGGGAAAAGCGCCCGAGGGTACGCAGGAAATAGCGCAAATCTGCATTGCCGCACAGGACCGTGTTCTCGAGGCGATGCGCCCGGGCGCCACCGGCGCCGACGTCTACAACGCTTGGCAAACCGTCATCGACGAAGCCGGATTGACGCACTATCGCCGACATCATTGCGGCTACGCTGTCGGTATCGCATTCCCTCCGACATGGACCGGCGGAATCGGTGTTGTCAGCATGCATCCCGAGAGCGACATGATCCTGGAACGCAATATGGTTTTCCACCAGTTGTCCTGGTTGCTCGGGTGCGGCCGAGGAGACTACTTCGTTTCGGACACGGTGTTGGTAGACGAAGACGGAGGTGAACGTCTAACCACCACATCACGCGATGTTATCGAATTTTGATGCCACGCACACTCCTCAGTCGCTTGAAATATAGCGGCTGACTTTCTTAAGCCTCCTGCGCAGATATGTCGCCCTGACGTTGCCGAATGTGGCTAGGTCATTGGACGCCAGAGCGTCGGAAAGGCCTTTTAGCTCGCCTAGCAGTTCTCCCACGACGTCGTCCCAATTAAGATTCGGCATGAAGGTGTACCAGATACGGGCAACCCGGTAGTAAAGCAGGTTCGTCATTTCGCGCATCGGTTTGCTGCCAATAAGATCACAGATCAGAGCCTCAAGGTCGTTAGACAGCTGCGCGTAGCCCTCAATGTCCCGCTGGCGGCGAAGTTTCGCGGCTCGCGCGATCAGGTCATTATGGGTTTCCCGGTGCGTATCCGTGACCCAGTTCGGGGACAATGATCCCATCGCCGCCGCAAGAAGAATCCGCAGATCATAGATGTCTTTGAATGTCTTCATGTCGATGTCGGTGACACGCGTACCGACTCCGTTTCGGATCTCAACGAGCCCTTCATAGCTGAGCTGCTGGAGAACCCGCCGCAGTGGCGTGCGACTGACGCCGAACTCAGTCGCCAGTTGCATCTCATTCATCATCATGCCCGGCGGATAATGTAAGATACTGATCCGCTGCCGGATGTTGTCGTACATATATCGCTGCCGTTGATCGGTACTTTTCTTGGTTACTTTATTTGTTACTTTATTCATCGTTTTAATTTCGCTCCCATTGCCTGTTGGCGAAAAACACATTATCTAATATTTGGCAATGATTTGGTTCCGTGGTCTTGGGAGCTACGCGCTCTGTGCAGGGAACGAAAGCCCGGACTCTTCTCCTTGGCAGTTTCCCGACGATTACCTCTAACCTGGCGCCGCCGCGCCCGCAGACTTTTCCTCTTCGCCCAGTGCCGAAAATGGGGTGATCGAGCAATCGATTAGGCCGGCGGCACGCTGAAGTATCGCCTCGGTCTGAGCAAGGCTGGGTGAAGCGGCGATGACATAAATGACGACTGGGCCACGGTTCGTTCACCGGGATTCAATGCAAGTTGGCCCCGAGCCCAGGCCAAGAGCTCGCAAACAGATCGGTGAGACATTGGCGATACGCCGATGCCCGTATCGGTCAGCAGGGCCGGGAAGGCGAACTGACGAAACACGAAATGCGGTGGCGGACCGAAGTCACCGGCGGAAATCGCAATGACCTCATTTCCTATTGTGTCGGCGCAAAAGAAGAGGCCTTGTGCAAATCCTTCGACGAGTTTCCTAGGCGAGGACCGCCATTTGTGCTTGCCGCCCAACAGACAAGTCGTATCCTCGGACATCTGATCCACGGTGCGGCACAACCGGACACCGTCGCTGCCGTCGCTTGCGGCTGGCTTAACAATCACGGGCGGTCCGATCTCCGAGGCCGCGCTTTCAACATCGGTCGAATTTGCTGCCAAGCGATAAGCACGAATTGGAACGCCGGCCTCAGCGAGGACTTGTCGTTGAACGAAATTGTCACAGTATGGTTCGATGGACGCTGGGTCCGGTCCGGTAGATTGAAATGCCGGCAGAGCTTGCCAACTGTTGCACAGACCGAATTGCCCGAAAAGCCAGCAATGTCATATGTCGCTCCAATCCGGGAACATGCGCGGATCAGCGAATCGAGATTGTCTGTATCGACCCGGATTGCGGCCTCAAGCTTTTCCGCCGCAAGATCGTCGTATCGAGATGGATCGGCAGACAGGGTAATTGAATGAAGTCCAAGACGCAGGGCCGCTTGAACGAATAGCAGACCGATGCCCCTATGACCTTCAACCAGGATGAGCGCTCTTCGTGCCATTGGCTTTGACTCCGACGTTGTGTGTTGTGCAGCGCTCCGAGCGTAAATCGGCATCAATTGTTTCTAGCTAGCTGTCTGCCTCAGACTTTGCGCTGAACTAGCATTGTCAGCGATTTGGGGCCGTGAAGGTTTGTAAATTTGTTTGTAGGATCTGTTGCGAACTCTTGCTTACCGGTGCGGATTCGACAGTGTCGGCGACACTGTCGATGGCGCGACAGGCGCTCGCGCCGGTTAAAGCGCTCCAGCAATAAGGGCTAGAAACCAAGCGCCCAGCGGTTGATAGTGGTGTGATCGATTGCAATGCCCCGCTCGCCCATCATCTGCTCAAGATCCCGCAGGTTCAGATTGTAGGCCGCCAGCGTACGCACAGCACGATCACTGATTGGTCGAACTGACGGCCCTTGAACATCGCAACCCTCTAAAATGCTCGAATGTTTTCTCCCCACAAAACCAGCAACCACAAATATTCGCCACATCCAACTCGAGATAGCGCATTAACAACTCTTCTACCCATCAACTATTTTGTACAAGCATATAGCGTATCTCCGCTCATAATCCGTCCAATGATGCACCGGGTTCAAGCCATGCTTCATGACAATCTCGTTAAATGTATGCACATTGACTTTCCGCATGATCTCCGTTCTAATCATCTCTCCTTCTTCTAGGCAAAACGAGAAATCTAGTTTCTTGAGCTTGACGGATTGGGCCTGCATGGCCTCCAAGTGGGCCTCCATTCGGCAGAGAGATTTATTGTGAAATGCGACATGTCGAAACTGGAAGACATTAAAGTTTCCATCGAAGCGCCAATTCAAATGCTGAAGTACGCACAGGTTGGTCAGAATAGCACTTTGATTATTATAGGCTGCTTCCAAGACATCCGAGTTTTTATCCAAGTCTATACCAACTAGAAAATAGTCTCCGGGAGCGAACAACGATCGCACCGAGCGAAGCAGATCGTGCAATTCATCATCGTACATGTTTCCCATTGAGGCGCCGAGGCAAACCAAAAGCTTTGGACCTGTGATGGTGGCAGCCTGTTCCAATCCGGTTTGATAAACCCCAATGATGCCCGTAAAGTTCAAATCTGGTGTCATCGACAGGAGGTTTTCGGCGGCTTTCTCCAGGATTGAACGGTTGACGTCAATAGCGGCATAAGACGTTGGGCCGTGGTTCTCCACGTAGGCGTTAATCAACAGCGTCGTTTTTTGTGCGTTTCCAGACCCCAATTCGACGATAGAGGCAGGGCCTGTTATGTTGGCAACCGATTTGGCGTACTGCGCCAGTATCTCCTGCTCGGCCCTGAATAGATAGTAGGAGTCCTCTTTGCAGAGCCGCTCAAACAGGGCTGATCCTGTATCATCATAGTAGTACATGCAGCCTATCGAACGCGGGAACCCCGATAATGACTGTATCAACAAGTCGCCACGGAAGATTTCCGTTTCAGGAAGATCGGCACCGATGATGGTACGCTTTTTGCGGTCGTCTGGTTTGTTCTTGCTTGGAAGTCGTCGAAGCATGTCGATAGACCCCTCATAAAATATACTGAGCCACCTGATGGCATGTCCAAAATACATCAGCCCCAGTCTGAAGTTACGCAAGAGTTATGCCAATTGCCGACACAAGGCCGCACGAAGGCAGTTCCTCCCTTTGGATCAATGAGTTAACCTGAAGTGTACAAGATCGGGACGGCGCCACCCGGTGTCGCGGCTTCGACAAACTCGACAATAGTGTGACCTTGCCCCTCTGATCTAATCCGGTTTGAAGTTCGTTCTGTCGAGAGGACCAGGACATGAAACGTAGCCGCTTCTCTGAAGGGCAGATCATCGGAATTTTGAAGGAACACGAGGCTGGGGTTTCGGTTGCCGATCTGTGCCGCAAGCACGGGGTCAGCGACGCCTCGATCTACAACTGGAAGGCCCGCTTCGGCGGGATGGATGTCTCCGAGGCTCGGCGACTGAAGGCGCTAGAGGACGAGAACACGCGGCTGAAGCGGCTTCTGGCCGACGCCATGCTCGACAATGCCGCGTTGAAGGATCTTGTGGGAAAGAATGTATGGTCCGCCCCGTCCGTGCACGAGTTCGCGACATCGCCGATGACGATTCCAGTTGCATAAATGTATCCGGCCTCTCGCGAGTGGGCTGCTGTTGCAGCCAGGCCATGATGAGATCCGCGCACGCCGTTCCCAATAAATGGTTCGGGCACGAAGCCCGCTTTTTTGCACAGGGCTTACGGCATGCTGATCCACTGTTTCGTCATCGCTATTCCCGAGCCTTGCAATCGAGCCGAGAGGGTCAGGCGAATGCAGGATCCCTGCGTTCGTAGAGCGCTCCCGGCTTGGTCAGGACAACCCAGACAATGCGCGCCGTCTTGGCGGCGAGTGCAACAACGGCCTTGTTCGGGTGCATTCTGCTCTGCAGGCCATCGAGCCAGCTTCCAAGACGATCCCGTGTTCGGTCCAGATGTCGGAAGCAGGATCGCGCGCCATGAACAAGGAGCTTGCGGACGTAGCGGTTCCCGCGCTTGCTGATGCCGAGGAGCTTCTGCTTGCCTCCGGTCGAGTGTTCCCTTGGGACAAGGCCCAGCCATGCAGCCAGGTCGCGGGCTTTCTGGAATTGACGTCCGTTGCCGACCGCCGCAAGAAGTGCGGTAGCGCCCAGTGCTCCGATCCCCGGGATCGTCATGAGCCGGCGGGCAATATCCTCTCGATCTGCAATCGCGGCGATCTCCCTCGTCACGTCGTCGATGCGCTGCTCCAGCCGGCGCAGGTCGGCGAACAGATCCGTGAGCAGTTTACGCATCGCCGGCGAGAGGTCGTTCGACGCATCGTCGAGGACCAGCGGCAAGTCGAGCTTGAACAGGCCCGCTCCCTGTGTCAATGCAATGCCGTATTCTAGGCAAAACGCCCGCATCTGGTTGATGAGACGAGTTCGCGTTCCGATCATCTGGTCGCGCACCCGATGCAGAGCCTGGAGGTCAGCCTGTTCCTCGCTCTTGATCGCAGCGAACCGCATTGTCGGCCGAGTGGCCGCTTCGGCGATGGCCTCGGCATCGATAATGTCACTCTTGTTTGACTTCACGTAGGGCTTCACGAACTGCGCCGGGATCAGGCGAACCTTGTGCCCCAGCGCTTGCAGTCTCCTGGCAATCCATTGTGATCCTGCGCACGATTCCATCCCGACGATCGCCGGCGCTGCTCGCGCAAAGAACTGCAGCAGCGTGTCGCGTCGGAAGCGAGCTCGCTGGACGGGCTCCCGCCGCTGTCCGTGCCGACGACGTGGAAGATATTCTTGCCGATATCAACTCCGTAGACTGCCGCAGGGCGCGGCGCATTGCGTAGGGACATTGCAACCTCCTTTGGTGTGACTGCCAGATGATGCTGCGGGAGGACGGGGCGGACCATCCCATTAATGGTGACGCCCGCGGCCAAGCGGAAAGCTGTCGCCTCGCCTGAAGGAAGGCTTTTCGGGATGAGCGAACGGCGGGCGTGTAAAGCCATCGGCTGTTGCCGCATGACGGTTCCCTACGAGACCAGCAGGCCGGACGACCGCGAGGTTCGCGAGCGGATGAAAGCGATCGCGCAGGAGCGTCGCCGGTTCGGCTACCGGCGTCTTCTGGTGATGCTGAGGCGGGAGGGCCTGGTCGATGAACCACAAGAAGCTGTTCCGGCTTTATCGGGAGGAGAAGCTCGCCGTTCGCCGCCGTGGCGGCCGCGAAGGCGGCCTACCGCTTTTTTTAACAATCCGCGAATCACATTAATCGGGAGAGTGGGCTCAGGCTGGTCGAGCTTTATGACCCTTGATTAGTCCCTCCGCGCTTCATCGCGCGAAATGACCTTGTAAATACGATCAAACGCCATCGCAGCCTGGTTTCGTCTACGAAACCCGAAGCCGCGAATATCGCCGCGCTGTAGTACAGCAATCAGTTCACGAAGTTCGGACAAAAGAAGTTCCACTTCTTCATTCCAGTCCAATTTCGGCACGCAGCTGAGCCAGATTCTGCCAATTTCGAAGTAAAGTTTCTCCGTTATCTCTCGCGCTCTGATATTTGAAATAGTCTCCGCGAGCGTCTCTTCGACTTCTCGGTGTATCTTACCTAGCAAATAAACGTCATGATTTGACTTAAGCTGCTCCGCCTCATTAAACAATCTTTGAAGCGACCGAATGGTCACGCTAGGAATCGGCAACTCTATAAATCTATAGAGATTCTCAGCCAGAACCATTCTGACTTCATATATCTGGCAGAGCGTTTTGGCATCAACGTCCGTTACGGTCGTGTAGGAACCTTGAGACCGCACTAAGAGGTGTTCGAACTCAAGGCGCTGAAGCACTTTGCGAAGTGGTGTTCGACTTATATCGAACTCAGCTGCGAGGGTGTTCTCCGACAACTTTGTTCCCGGCGAATACTCTAGTAGCGCAATACGAGTCCGCAGGATCTCATAGATGCCTGGTACCGTGTCGAAGGATTGATCGGCTTCTATAACGTTCATTGGCTTCGCAACACCCTATAATACCTAGGCGTCTCTCCGAGATAGCCTTGACTGGCCGCTAAACCTCAGCGAGATCTCTCGAGGAATTC
>NZ_SMYZ01000093.1 GCF_004919685.1 Mesorhizobium norvegicum
GCGATCTTTGATCCCACGCTGCCGCACCCGACCAGGCTGAAGGGACTGTACTGGGGCGCTGCTGACAGGGTGCGCAAAAGCTTCGGGGTGGTGCGGTCTAGCTGTTCGACCGGCACCACGCCTTTGCCGCGCGGTCCGGCAAACAGCGACGTGCGCTGCTCTGGCGCCGTGATTTCGAACAGGTAGGGGAGCATCTCGACCGCCGAGTCGCAACCCATCAGCGGGAAGGGGCGGCGCACGCAGAACACAACCGCCACCGGAAACACCGCCCGGGAACGCTTGCGCTGCCAACGCCGTTCGAGTCGGTCAAGAAAGATAGTGAACTCACGCCCGCAACCGATCTCGCCGGCGCGTTTTGCCAGATCGTCAAGGGTCTCGATCGTCTCGCCGAGCACCTCGTTGGTGACGGCGCCAGTGGCGGGCCACATCAGCGCCGTGACGGTGATCCCACTGTAGCGGGTGTCGCCTTCAGGATCGAAAGGGAAGAGGGTCATGTCGCCGACGGCGGCCGCGAACTCGTTGTGCGCGGCAAGGAGGTAGGATGGTCTGCCGTCGATGACGTCGCTGCGCATGTATTTCGTTGCGAGCCAGACGCACCCTGACCTGTCGGTGACCTGACTCCGGGCGAAGTCGGCATCGATGATCAGACGGTCCGGCAACCCCTGGCGCATAACCGGTTCCCAGCCCTGTTCGGCATTCATCAGGGTGCCAATCGCCGCCCGCCCGAGCCAGATGCCCATCTGGTTGACGATTGCGCCGATGCCGAGTTCCAGCAGCCCGTGCTGGTGAAAGAACTCGTCGAGATTGCCATCGACCAGACAGGGCGACGGATTGAGGGTCGCCGACCCCGGCGTCAGGTGGGCGAGGTCGCGCGGGAAATCCTTGCGCAGGCTGAACGACGGACAGCGCCACGGATAGTCCCTGCCCAGCACCACGTTGACGCGTTCGGTGGGCAGGACGCCGTTCGGGGCGGACCCCTGCGCCTGCCAATGCGTCGGCATCTCGACGGCGAGGTTGAGGAACAGGGTCGCGACGTCGTCGCCGACGGCCACCACCCCGCAGCCCGTGCATTGCGGAATGTCTTGGGCGACACGCAGAAAGTGCTCCGCGTGCCGCCGCATGTCTGCCAGGGCCATGGATCAGCCGTGTTCCCTGGTCGTGGTGGTGACCTTGCTGACGCCGGCGATGGCGGCGGCCTTTTTCGGGGTCAGCCCCAGCTGCTTGGATGTGCCGACGCCGGTGATGTTGAACTCCACCGGCCCGTCGTGCTCATCGGCATACTCGGTCGTGCAGATGAAGCGCTCGGCCGAGGTGATCGAGACATATTCCCGCTTGGCCCGCTCATGCGGCGGGTTGTCGTCGTCCTTCTTGATGGGCTTGCAGGAGGCCACGATGATGGCGCCCGCACGGGTCTGGGAGAGGGCGTTCCTGGCGTCCTCGGAAACCTTGACCTTCTCACCCAACTCGGACCAGCGGTCGTGGCTCAGGGTGCGCCAGGAGCAGTGGTGCGGCGTCTCCATGACATCGTAGCTCAGCCAGTCCTTGTTGTTATCCTTGTGGCGCTGCCACAGCCGGTCCCAGATGGAGACGTCGGCGTCGCCGCCTGTCAGGAAGCGGCAGGGGTCGGCTACGCCGTCTGCGGCGATCGAGAACCGCACGATCGCCGAGGAGTTGTTCTTCTCGAGGACCTCGATCAGCTCCTCGTCGTTTTCGTCGACGTACATCGGCGCCAGCAGGCGGCCTTCGAACTGGCCAGCCTTGACGCGGTCGGCCGCGGTCAGCAGCTCGTCCTGCTTGACCAGGATGTCCGTCAGGTCGTCGGTCTTGCCGTCCTTGTCCTCGCCCAGGATCAGGATTCGGTCGCCCGAGCCGGTACCGGCCAGGCCCTTTTCGCGGAAAAGCTTGACGCGGCGCCGCGCCTCGCTCGCCCATGCCTTGGCTTCGTCGCACAGCGTGTGCTGCGTGCTGGCGCGGCGAAACACGATCGGCGACGACCACATTTCGCGGATCAGGATGAGGTCTTCATCACCCTCGGGGAAATCTTCGGGCGGGCCGAGGTGGAAGTGCGTCATGAGCCCGGTCACGTGGTCCGAATCCGGGTGCGACAGCAGGAAGGCGTCGACGTAGAGCCGTCCCTTGTCGTCGCGGGACAAGCGCCCCTTGAGATCCTGGGCAACGTCGTAGTTGTCGTCGTCGGGATCGTCGGCGGCGGCGCGGATGTTGATGTCGACGAGGATCGTTTGCTTGTTGTCGAGCTTGATCAGCGCCATGTCCCCGTTGCCTACGGGGAAAAAGGTCAGTTTTGCAGGCATCTGTGTCGGTTCCTATGGTTGGCCGGAACGGGCACGCAACGGATCATTTCCGTGTGCGCGCGCCGCCGGCAACTAAGCCTGTGGCTTGTCAATGGAGCCTTGGGGCACTAGAACCGACTTGCTAGGGTACGGACCGGTGGTCTGGGGCAGCCTCACGGCGCCACGTCCGCAGGTACGCACAAACAGAAGGCAGGCGGTGGAATCACCGTCTGCCTTTTTTATGGCACAACGTTAAAATGGAGTAAATACGCTGATGCAGCGCGCTGCACTGAGGGTACGATTATTTGGCAAGTTGTCAACAGGCCAATCGGACCAAAACGCCGCAGGCGGCGATGCATGGCAGGTATGTCTTTTTACATATGGTAGCGGAGATCCGAGACCGCAAGTCGCTCTTCACGTTGCTCGGTCGAGGGCCAGGTCTGTGAAGCTCCAGCTGCGCACAGGTCACGTTTGAGGCGCAAGCTTCACCGGCGCATGTGTGCCCTAGCACCATTCGGGATCAATCCTCCGAGCCACACCTGCTCGTCTGTCCCGGCAAAGCACCCCCGCCACGCTGCTATCAACCGGACCTTATGGCGGAACAGCCGCGAAACACGATCCACCGGACCGGGCCGCCCAAGTGGGGCGTCCAATTCCAGGTCGATCCGACCGGTCTCGGATATCCGCAGCATGCCCGGGACGCTGGTGGGGTGGCGAAATTTGTGTCCGGCACCAGCAGCTCAGACTGCTAGAAATAGCCGCGGCTTTCGACTAGGTAAGACGGCATTCTCGTTTCATCTTTAATCGAGGGGGACTTGCGTGACGCCCGATGCGCAACCGGGCTGGCTAGCTTAATCCAGCCAATTGCGAGCGAACGGGGCGCGGCTGCCCGGCCGGACCGTCTCCGGCATAGCAATCTGTGATCCCGGGTTGCGCCAAGGCTGACATCACGCCTAACGCAAACGTCAAAGGTAATCGTCAGCAATGTCGCGGGTCGCGTCCATAGGCCGGGAAGACCCCGCCGCTTATTTCGCATCGTAGGCCTCGTAAGTCATCGTAACCGTCGAGCCGATCTCCTCGGTCACTGACACCAGCCGATCTCCGGCGGCCGCAAGGACCGCATCGCCGGGGTGCCTTTTACTTCCTGTGCGGACATGGGTGACGAAAGTGGCGTCGGAACAAAGCGCCTGGAGGGCTGCATTGGAATTCTTGTCCGAGCCATGGTGAGGCACGGCGAGCATCCGTACGCGCGCGAGTTCATTCTGGTAGCAAGATTGCCAGTCGCTAAGGTCGGCAGGCTTGAGCAGCTCAGCGTCGCCGGTATTGAGCCACGCGGGCTCTGACCAGCCCATAGACCAGCGATGTGGTCGATGGAGTTCCCAATGTTGATGCACGTCGGCGCTGACGACCGGTGTGCTTAATAACGACAGCGACGCGCGGTTCGAAGAACCCACATAGTGCTTGTAGATGTTGCGAAGCCCGGCCCGGCCCGCGGGAGGCCGTGCATGACGAGCGACAGCATAAGCGAAAGCACCAAGTCCAGGCTGGAGCGATCCAACGAAGGTCGCACCGACCATATGCTCGATTGCCTTGACTATGCCGCGCAAAGTATAAGGCTGGATTGGCGCGCGATAGGGTTTAAGACGTAGTCCGACGGCACGGGTATGCAAGGTAATCTCGCAAACGCCGCCGTCGATGATCTGGGTTCGATCCGGTGACATCGACGCGTCGATCTCCGGATTAGGGTCCGACACTGGCCACGGCGCCGGGTTGACCACCGTATACCAGCCACGCTCGTCTTTGGGACGGTCGGGACCACGCCCCTCCGAAATTCCTGGTTCGTCACCTGGTAGGCTGCCACGAAGGTAGATGACGCGTTCAGCCCCACGCGACACGAAAAAGCCTGTAGGATCGGCCGCCAGGTCAAACAGGGTGCGGTCGAGGTTGTCGCGGGCGACCTCGTGAAGAAGCAGATAGGCGAACTCGCGGTCGTTGAGGTACGGCACCATCACATTGTCGATCAGAGTGCGGCTCATGAGGCTGTCGAGACCGCTTACATGGTCGGTGTCGAAATGCGACACGAACAACCAGTCGAGTGCCATCGGTGATCGACGGGCCCACCCGGTCAGATACTCATTGAATCTGGCAGTCCGCCGCGAACCGCAGTCGAAGGCCCAGTTGAATATTCCTTCGCCGGGCACCTCGAGGTGGCCGGTATGGAAGCCGCCATGGCCCACCGCGTGCTGAATCCATTTTACCCTGAGCATGCAGCACCTTTAGAGTCAACGATCTGCCTCGGCCAGCATTTATTCTTTCCGATCCCGCTGCCGAGCAGCTGAGTCATTAGCTATCAACTGATTTTAATGTACACGCGGTGGTACAAGGCGTGACTTGGTCGTCAAGCTGGCCTTGATCAAAAGGTCCACTGCAGGGAGGGGAACCCGTGGGAAATCCAAAGCGGCTGGCAGTCTTTCTGGACGGAACCTGGAACACGTTGGGCGACAACACCAATGTCTGGCGCCTGAAATCTCTCTGCGATCCGGACGATCCGCTGCAGCTGGTCTATTACAGCTCTGGTGTCGGCACCCAACTGGGAGAAAAGATCCGGGGCGGGCTATTAGGATATGGCCTCGATCATGAGATCACCGACGCCTATGAATGGCTGATCGACCATTTCAACGATGGCGATCAGCTCTATATCTTCGGCTTCAGCCGGGGCGCGTACACGGCGCGGAGCCTCTCAGGCTTCATTTCAAAATGCGGCCTGCTCAGGCCGGGATCGCCTCTATCGGTTTCGCAGCTTTATGGCCGTTACAGGCGTCGAACAGACAAAACAATTCGCGACCTTGTGGTCTCCGGAGGAGCAAATCAGGCTCTGGGCTTGGAGGAGCAATGGGTGCTGCGCTACTCCAAGCCGATCAATATTGAGTTCGTAGGAGTGTGGGACACTGTCGGATCTCTCGGCATCCCCGTCGGCAAAAAGCGCAATATCGAGAAATATCGGTTCCTCGAGACCCATCTCAGGCTAAGCAATGTAAACGCCTATCAAGCGTTGGCCGTCGACGAACATCGCGCCTCCTTTGCCCCGACGCTGTGGACCAGGACAGACGTGATTGGCAGTTCCAATCCCGCGCCGGCCAGACCTTTGGCAAACGTAGAGCAGCGATGGTTCGTGGGGGCGCATGCAAATGTGGGAGGAGGTTATGCAAGCGATTTGCTGGCCCAGATTCCTCTGAAGTGGCTTATGACAAAGGCCCAAGCCCATGGCCTGAAATTCCGAGCGGATGTCGACGTCGAGGGCGACAATGCCCTCCCGCCGATCACAGATTCATACGCGGGGTTCCTCGGTGGCATCTACCGGCGGTTCAGCAGTCCCTACTACCGGCCGATCGGCGCAGCCGCCCAGACCGGCACCGGCGCCACGACGTCGACGATCAACGAGACCGTCGATAAGAGTGTTTTCGATCGCTGGCAGGCCGACACCTCCTACCGACCCCAAAACTTGCAGGAATGGGCTAAGAGGGTGGGAGCTGATCCGTCCGGGATTACCCAATCGGTCCTCGCCGCCGATCCGAAGGTCGTCGCACCGGTTGCGTAAGTAGTGACGTTCCTGACCCCACGCCAAGGCGTGCGTGGGGGACGCGAGGACCACCGCCGTCTTTCCTGCCGTCGAGACGCCCCTTTCAGATGAATCGATGATCCCTCATTTCGCGCCCGACTGGGCGTCGTAACCCACCTCGGCCGCATAGTGCGTTCGCGTAGCCTCAAGAGCCCGTCCTATCCAGGAAGAACGCTGCTCCGTGTCGATCACGCTCGCTCAAGAGGTAGTGGGCAAATACTGCGTTCTCTTCGACCGACTGTTCCGTAAGCGCAGCCCAGCGCTCCAGCGTGCCGATCTGCTGAGCTGAGAGATTTTGACGGTCCTGAACAAGCTCCTCGCCGGCCGTGACGCAGACGTAAGTGAAGAACTTTCCGAGGAGACCAGCAATGACGTCGGACAATTGAATGCCCGGCTCGTCATGGGATGTCGCGAACCGGTAGTTTGCCAAGGGCCTGATCCCGTCCGTGAGCCCCAGTCCAGAGAGATAGGCCTCGATTCCGTATTCATCGTCGAGAACGTGGGTCGAGTTTTTGAGCATGGCAATGCGCTCGAGATAGAACGGACCAAAGCCCTCGATCAGGACATTTGGCGTCTCGTCCTCAAGGAAGGGCAGGGCGTCGAGCCGGGCCGCGATTTGGAGGACCCCCTTCAGCATGTTGCGTCGCAGAGGTGGGAGAAGGTTTGCGCGATGCGTTAACAAATCCAGGAGCTCGGTGACAAACTCCCGACGCCGAGTTCTGCCTACGTCCGGGTAGGTGTAGCGTTGGAACATGTCGACTGTGGTCTCATAGTCGTGTCGCAACACCGTGTAGAGGTCGTTCTTGAGGGCTTGGTTCCAAGGTAGGAGAGCATTTTGGCCGGCTTCAGCGAGGATCGAATCAATGATGTCGACGATCGACCAGTACAGCGGGTCGAGGACGGTGAAGTGCAAATACAAATCCTGGGCTGATAGCCAAGCTAGAAAGGCCTCCATCTTCGGCGAGGCGAGCGCCTCCAGGAAGCTACCAGTGGCGATGTGCTTCAGTTTGATCTCTTTAGCGCTCGCTTGGATCCTCAGTTCCGATCGAAGACCCTCCAGGGATATCGGTCGAGGCGGTCCTCGGTGTGCGACACCGGCGATGACGAAACATTTTGGCTCGCGCTCGTTGAGACCATTAGCTCGCACATGCAGTCGACGAATGTTGTTCGTCTCATCGTAGTAGAGGGTGTAAGCGTCGTCAGCCTTGATCAAACCGTGGAGTGCGATCGCCGGGTCTCTAAGCATGTTAACGTCACTCAAGGCTCACCTTTGTGGTCGACTTCCCGCTTATCAATTTGACATAATGGATATTATGATAAGCTAAGTCATTTATAAGACGATGGAAATGTAAGTTCCGGGCTGCGCAATCCCAACCAGCTGACGCCCGATCGGGTGCTCTCGTCACGGCCAGCAGAACCGTGATGCGACATTTATACTTTGCTGGCGGCGCGACATTCGAACTTGGTTGCAACATGATTCCGACGTCCGTTGCCGCGCTCTATTCGCACGGTTATCGTCACAACTTGGGCTGTCCAGCAAGTTTTTGTGTAACACATTTCCAAAGCCTAGTGCCCAAGCGGATACAGCAAAAGATTGAAACGATGTGTTGAAGTCGATACGTCGACTTTATATAGTCGCTACGCCGGGGGGGCACCATGACCGATATCTTAGCCAAGATCTCGTCCTACAATCTTTTCAACAACTTAGTGGCGGGCGCTATTCTGAGCGCCCTGCTCTCAATTCTCGGCATCTACCACTTCGAAAGCCTGTCCGTGGTCGCCGACCTGGTGGTCTACTATTTCCTGGGCATGATTGTCAGCCGGGTGGGCTCGATCCTCGTCGATCCGATACTGCGGTTTGTACGCCTGCTCCCGAAGCGGGACTACCCCGCTTTCATCGACGCCAGCGCCAAGGACGAGAAAATTCTGGTGCTGCTCGAAACCAGCAATATGTACCGCACCATCTTTGCGCTCTTGGTGGTGGTCTTTGCGGCCTATAACCTGCAGTCCTTTGGCACCGCGGTATCAGCCGGAACGGCCGTCAATGTCGGGCTCTTGGCTTTGGTAGCGCTGTTCTTGGTGGCCTACCTCAAGCAGAATTTTTTTATCACCAAACGTGTTGAGCATCATAGAGGCTGAGCCATGTCGCTGGTCAAATCGCTGTCGGTCGGTAACGGCGATACGTTCTACATTCGCCATAATAGCGATAATTTCACCATTATCGATTGCTGTCTGGATGATGATCAGAAAGAGGCTATCGTAGATGAAATCAAGGAAGCATCCGCCGACAAAGGCGTAACGAGGTTCATCTCTACGCACCCTGATCAGGACCACATCATGGGTCTTGAGTACCTTGCGGAGCAACTTGAGCTGACGAACTTCTATTCTGTTGCGAACAAGGCCACCAAGGAAAACCCTACCACATCGTTCGAGCGCTACTGTCAGTTGAGGGACTCCGATACTGCCTACCATGTTTACAAAGGCTGCAAGCGCAGGTGGATGAATAAGAGCGACGACGATCGAGGCTCCGCAGGCATCAACATTCTTTGGCCGGATCGCTCCAATGAAGCCTACAAGGCGGCTCTGCAGGATGCGGAGGACGGCGTGGCATTTAACAACATGTCGTTGGTAGCCCAGTATTCCATTGAGAATGGCGCCACATTCATGTGGATCGGGGACCTCCACACGGAATTCATGGAAGAGATTTTTGACGCGATCGACCTCGATAAAACCACAGTAGTGTTCGCGCCACATCACGGGCGAGACAGCGGCAAGATCCCAAACTCCTGGTTGAAGAAGCTCGACCCGCAAATCATTATAATCGGCGAGGCTCCCTCTCGCCATCTCAACTACTACACCGGCTATAAGATCATCACCCAGAATGAAGCGGGCGACATCACCATGGATTGCGTCGGTGACAAGGTTCACATCTACGTCTCGAATCCAGACTATGAACGAGACGATGTGCTCGATGACGAGGGCATGTCCGATTATCCAAACTACGTCGGCTCGATCACCGTGGAGACGGAATACACACTGGACGGCTAACCTACGAAGGGAGCACGATGTGAAAGCGACAGTTCTTGGCATGATGCTTGCGGGTGCGGTAACGAGCCAGGCACTCGCATGGGGTCCGGAAGGGCATGCGATCGTGGCGGAAATTGCTCAGCGGCGCCCTCTCCTCCACTGCGCTGATGGAAGTTAAGCGCATCCTGGGCGGAGAGGTGGCGATGGCATCCGTCGCGAGCTGGGCCGACGATGTTCGCTACGCGATTCATCCAGAGAGCTATAATTGGCACTTCGTCGACATTCCTCTCGCCGATAGCAAGTACGACCCGGTGTCCCAATGCGCTGCGAATGCGCAAGGTGACTGCGCCATCGCTGAGATCGATCGGGCCGAGCATGAAGTCACCTGCGCAACAGACCCGATGCGGCGCAGGGATAGCCTGCGCTACCTCATTCACATCGTGGGAGATTTACACCAACCGTTCCACACCGTGGCTGACAACACTGGTGAGAACGCGCTCGCGGTCACCGTGAAGTTCGGCGGGTTGATCAAAAGCCCGCCGAAGACCCCTGCCGACAACCTTCATGCGGTCTGGGATAGCACCATCATCAAACAAACCACCTATGCCTGGGGCTCCTACGTCGACCGCCTAGAAGGTGACTGGCTTCTCAAGCATCCCGAGGCGTCTGAGACGCTTGATCCCGTGGCTTGGACGATCGAAGCACATACTTTGGCACAGGAAATTGCCGCGGGTCTCACAAATGGTGCGACGCTCGACAACGACTATTATGCGAAGGCGCTCCCGGTCGTAGATGAACAGCTTGGGCGTGCAGGATTGCGGCTTGCGGCCGTGCTGAACCGGTGGCTGGGCACGGCTCCCGCCTGTCCTCTTCCCTAGGCAAGCATTCTAACCCAATTTCTCGTTCGAGAGGGGGACGTCGTGGCTAACGATTTTCAGGCTACCGGCAGCAACACCAAAGCGGCATTCACGCTCAAGGTTCACCGGGGGGAACGAATGGCCCTGGTCGCAATGAACTGGCGCAGTGAAAAGCCTCCCACCAATTTCGTCGGTTTTGCCATTCAATACCAGGCTCCCGGCGCTTCCAAGCCGTCGACAGTCTACAACAGGCTCAATTTTGAAGGGTCGCCAAACCCCAAGGGCTACAAGACTTTTCGGACAACCGAGGCACCTATTCAAAAATTCAGGTGGGTTGTTTTTCCGCACGACGAACCGCCGACCGGACCGTATAATTTTATAGTCACGCCAATGTTCATGGATGCGGCCGGAGCTCTTTCGCCCGGCGAGGCACAGACCGCGACCATCGATCTGGGCAAGGAAACCTACCCCGGTCAAATCAACGTGGCCTTCACCAGAGGGTATGTAGCTTCCCAGGCTTTCGTGGACAAATATCAGGCCCGCGGGCCTCTCAAAACACTGCTGCCGGTCCGCGTTGCTCAGGGCACCACGTTCAAGCCGACGCATCCGGACGCGGAAGATGCCTACGAGTGGATGGGACTGGAGGCCCGTAAAGAGATCTTTGCGCTTTTGGATGCAGCCGTAGCCGATCCTGCCGCGACGGTCAGCATGGTCGCCTACGACATGAGCGAAAGCGAAATTATGAACCGCCTGTTCGCGCTCGGTCCGCGGCTCAGGATCATCATCGACGACAGCGACAAGCATGGGCTCAAGACAAGTGGCGAGACCCAGTCCGAAACGCTGCTCAAGGCTTCCGCTGGCGAGGACAACGTCAAGCGGGAACGGATGGGAGGCTTGCAACATAATAAGATGATTATCGTGGATGCGGCCGTGCCGCGCGCCGTCTGCGGTTCGACAAACTTCAGCTGGCGCGGGCTATATGTTCAATCGAACAACGCCTTGCTGTTAACGGGCGCTCAAGCCGTGGCCCCTCTCAAGGCTGCGTTCGAGGCCTATTGGAAAAAGGATGGGTTCGCCGACGGTCCCTCACCAGATTGGCATCCGCTCGGCTTGGCGGGCATTGATGCCAGCATCACCTTTTCTCCCCATGACACAGCCCGTGCCCGTCTTGAGGAAATCGGCAACGATGTCGAAAAGGCCCAGGCCTGCCTCCTTTATTCTCTGGCTTTCCTGAGCATCACAGGCGGTGCTGTAACCGACGCCGTGGAAGCGGCCACCAACAGCCCGGTTTTCACCTACGGCATTTCCGACAACAATACCGGCGTCACCGTCATAAGCCTAATGGCAACACTGCACCGGTCTATTTCGCTCGCCTCAACAAGCAAGTTCCGACCCCGTTTAAGGTCGAACCCTACACCGGCATAGGGCCAAATCTGCACCACAAGTTTCTGGTGATCGATTTCAACACACCCGACGCCCGCGTGTGGACCGGTTCTTACAACTTCAGCGAGCCCGCTGATTTTCAGAATGGAGAGAATCTGCTACTCATCCGCGACCAAAAAATTGCAACATCGTATATGGTCGAAGGAATACGCATCTTCGACGACTACCATTTCCGCGTCACCCAGGAAGACGCTGCAAAGGCCAAAAAGACATTGTCCTTGCAAAAGGCGCCTGCGGCCGGTGAAGACCCATGGTGGGCTGAGGACTATACAGACCCGTTCAAGATCCGAGACCGTGAGCTGTTCGCTTAGAGCAACTCTTTGCGCCTCAGAACCGGTTCTCAGGGGTTGCTAGGCACATTGCGGTCTTTCAGCGTCTCAATGAGCTCCCGCAGAATGGCATTTGTTTCGTCCTGCTTGCGGCGAACTTCCTCGACAATTCGTCCGGTCGCTTGATCATCGCGCTCCTTGAGCGCCTCGATCAGCTTCTGGTTGTCAGTGCTGGCCGCGCGATCGGCCGAAACCACCTCTCGCGTGAGAGCCTCGATCGCCGGAACGGTGCGATTCGGTGAAAAGTAATCTACAGCCATCGGGGCGAAGGGGCTCAGCGTGGCGATCACGAGCGCAAATACGCCCACAAGAATTGCTTTTTTGGCTGAACTGTCGGTCTGGCTAGAGGCCTCTTCGAACTTGCCGATGAAGGTCGCTGCCTGGGCTTGAATATCGTTGCCGATCCGCGCGGCGTTTGTCATGACATCCAGCATGCTTTCGAACTTCCGTTCGATTTCAGCAAGCTGCGCATTCGTGTCCAGAATCGGGTTTCTGGGCATCTGGAAATCTGGCATTCTCCGAACAGAAATTACTCGCTCGTCCAGCGGTCTCCCAGCATCTGGCTTCGAGAATGAATCGAGAAGCCGCCTCTGGCTTTCCACCTGATCCAATATGGACTTCACCGCCGGGGACGGCCTTGTGAGTGATTCAAACTGCTTCCGGAGCGTCTCCACCTCATTCGAGGGCCGGAGCAAGTCGGTGATCTTATCCTGCTGCTCTTGAAGCCGAAGTGCCAAGTTTCCAGCCAGCTTTACTTGCGGCCCGCTGCTGGCAAGCGTTTTTGCAATCTCGCTTAAGGGGTCGGCATTACCGTCGGTTCTTATCTTGAGATCCTCAAGCTTGATGGGCTTGGGAGGGTCGGAAGAATCGTCACTCATCGTGGCAAGGTCCCCATGCGATATCGCCGCTTAGATATAAGCATCCAGAGAACCCAGTGCCAGTTCGCGGGGCTCATCTCTCCGGCATGCAATTCGGACAACCCGCCGCCATCCACTGGTCTAAGTCGGCAGCTTCGGCGCAATGTCGGCGACGAACAGACGAAGTGCCACGATCTCGCTGAATTCCTCCACCTGCCCACTATCACTTGGCTTTTCCCACAGGCAAATTTGTTCCTGTTATCAGAAGGCTCGGCTTTCCATGGACGCCGATTTTCCGCGTCTTCGTCAGCCCGACGAAATTGATGATCCCCTGACGGATGTGCTTCGCACCGGGGCTCGCAAATTGCTGGCGCAGGCGATCGAGATCGAGGCCGAGACGTTTCTTGCCGAGATGCGGGATGTCAAGCTTGCCGATGGCCGTGACCGGATTGTCCGCGATGGTCACGGCCCGGAGCGGAGCATCCAGACGGGCATCGGTCCGGTGCCAGTCAGCCGGGTGAAGATCCGGGATCGCGGCGCGAATGGCGAGGTTGATCGGGTCCGGTTCGCCTCATCGATCCTGCTGAAATGGGCGCGTCGGACGCGAAGGCTGGATGCGCTGCTTCCCGTTCTCTACCTGCGCGGTGTTTCGACGGGCGATTTTCAGGAAGCGCTGAGCGCGCTTGTGGGCAAGGACGCACCGAACCTTTCACCCTCGGGTGATCACGCGGCTGACGGCGGAGTGGAACGCCGATTACGAGCGCTGGCAAAAGCGCGATCTTTCGGCGCGCCGCTATGTCTATGTGTGGGCGGACGGGGTCTACCTGCAGGCGCGGATGGAAGACCAAGCCGAATGCATGCTGGTCCTGATCGGCGCCACGCCCGAGGGCAAAAAGGAACTCGTCGGTTTCCAGACCGGCATTCGCGAGAGCGCGCAAAGCTGGCGCGAACTGCTGGTCGACGTGAAGCGGCGTGGCCTGAAGATCGCGCCCGATATTGCCGTCGGCGATGGCGCGCTTGGCTTCTGGAAGGCGCTCGATGAGGTCTTTCCCGGCACCAGGCACCAACGCTGCTGGGTGCACAAGACCGCCAACGTCCTGAACAAGGTGCCGCTCTCGGTGCAGGCCAACATGAAAACGGATTTGCGCGAGATTTACGGCGCGCCGACACGCTCAGCAGCCGAAATGGCGATCGATGTGTTCGCCGAGAAATACGGCGCGAAGTACAACAAGGCGGTCGACTACCTGAAGAAGGATCGCGAGACGTTGCTGGCGTTCTACGATTTCCCCGCCGAACACTGGGATCATCTGCGAACGTCGAACCCGATCGAGAGCGTCTTTGCTACCGTTCGCCACCGAACGGTGCGCACAAAGGGCTCCCTGTCGTCGAACACCGCCAGGCTGATGGTCTTCAAGCTCGTCATGGCCGCCGCCAAATCCTGGCGTCGATTGAAGGGACAAAATCAGTTGCCGAAACTGCTCGCAGGTGCCAGGTTCCAGGACGGGATCGAGGTCATCGAAATGAAGCCGCAAAGCGCCGCTTGATCGACACCGTCACCCAAAATCCGTCATAGCTCAGCTCGCAGAGCACCCCTAGTCAAGTCGTTGCAGCTCCCGTCGGCTTTCTGAAGTCGGTGACGGGCTTAAGAAGGTTCCTGATCGCCGTGCCGGGTCTTTAAGGTCAAATGTGATTGGGCAGGTGCTGTGATGCTTCTTGGCTACGCCCCGCATGATTACGAGCCGCTAACTGTGGGTCATTCCTCAGCCTCTGGCGACAAGAGCGTCCCGATAGGTCTCTTGGCGCCGAAAATAAACAATGTGGCCAGGACAGTGCAGGGCTCGCTTGGCAACCCTATTGCAGAGTCCACCGGGCCCGCCGGCGACATAATCAAGGAGCTCTCGCATAGGACAAGCCGGTGTTTGGTTTCTCCCGGATCATCTGCGATT
>NZ_SMYZ01000094.1 GCF_004919685.1 Mesorhizobium norvegicum
AGGGGGGCGCCGTAGAGCACAATCCTCCCAGAACATCGGGCAAACCCCATGAGCACCACCGCGATCCAATCCGTCCCCCTCGGCCGCCGCGTCAAGCGCTTCATGGCCGACCGGCCGCTCATCCCGCTGATCATCCTGCTCGTCATCCTGGTGGTGATCCTGCAGATCCTGCGCCCCGGCATCGTCAACGAGCGCTGGATCGCCAACACCATCAAATTCGCCATTCCCCTGGCGATCCTGGCCGGCTGCCAGACCATGACCATGCTGACCGGCGGCATCGATCTCTCGGTCGGCACGGTGGCGACGATGAGCGCCTTCATCATGGCGACGCAAGTCGTCAACCAGGACCCGGCGGTGGCCTTCCTGCTGGCGATGATGCCGGCGGTGCTGATCGGCCTCGTCAACGGCATCGGCGTCGGCGTCTTCCGCGTCCACCCGCTGATCATGACGCTGGGCACCAGCCTGATCGGCACCGGCTGCCTGCAGGTCTACCAGCGCACGGTGATTGCGTCCGGCGCGAAAATCCCCGACTTCCTCGCCTGGCTCGGCACCGGCGTCACCTACGGCTTCCCCAACGCGCTGCTGCTGTTCATACCGCTGGCCGCCCTCATCGTCTTCACCCTCGCCCGCACCGGCTTCGGCCGCCTGCTCTACGCCGTCGGCGACAATGAGCGCGCAACGCGCCTGTCCGGCGTGCAATACTGGCAGGTTATCACCGCGCTCTATGTCATCTCCAGCGTGCTCGCCGGCATCACCGGCCTCCTCTACATCGGCCTGATCAAGGCGCCATCGCTGTCGCTCGCCGAACCGCTGGTGCTGCCCTCGGTGGCCGCCGCCGTGATCGGCGGCACCTCCATCTTCGGCGGCCGCGGCGGCTACACCGGCACCATCATCGGCGCGCTGATCCTGACCGTGCTGACGACGCTCTTGACCATCCTTCAGATGCCCGAAGGCGCGCGGCGGATCTTGTTCGGGCTGATCGTGCTGTTCGTGACGGCGGCTTATCTGAGGATTGTCGAGGAGCGGTAGGGGCCTTGATGGCCGGCCGGCGGGCTCGCGACAAAATCGTCCACGGCGGGCCTAGCCTGCGAGCTTGCTTCCAGAAGGCGTCAGTAAATAAGCATTCTCTAAATATAGAAGTTGCTTAATATCTGCCACGAGAGATTTTTTCTATCCTTTGTCATGGAATCTTCCCCATTACTACTGGCGGCCAAATAAAACACTGCTAGACTTCTCCTATTGCCGGCAGCGGCAGGGCTCTGACGCCTCGAAAACACCCTTGTCATGGCGCCGTCGTCGAATTGTGGAGGAGAATGAACATGGTAATCAATGGCACGACCGCTGGTGAAACGCTGAACGGCACGTCGGCAGCCGACGTCATTTCCGGCAAGGGCGGAAACGACATCATCTACGGCAATGGAGGCAATGACGTCATCTACGCCTACAGCGTCGGCTACACATCGTTTTATCTCGGCAACGCCCGCATCTGGGGCGGCGGTGGCGACGACAAGATCTATCTGCAGAACTCGAACATCACCAACTATGCCTATGGCGAGCAAGGTAGCGATCAAATCACGGGCCTCGGCGCCAACGACGTCATCGACGGTGGAAGCGATAACGACATCATCGACGGCGGTGGTGGCGCTGACAGCCTCTACGGTGGCACGGGAAATGACGTCATCAAGATGGGCATTGGAAGCTCGACTGCCGCGTCGATCATCGATGGCGGCTATGACGACGACGATATGTATCTCAGCTACAGCGGCAATCTGACCGCCAATGGCGGACAGGGCAATGACGACTTCTTTGTCGGGCAGCCTTGCTTCGGCGGCACGAAATATGATGGCGGAACCGAAACGGACAGGATCGTCGCTACCCAGAGCAATATCCTGATCGGCATCAAATCCATTACCGGTATCGAGCAGATCACCAACACCAGCCTGGAGTTCGGCACCTTCACCGGCGTGAAGATTTCCGCCTATGCGGGATCGGCGCCTCTCGATTTTACGCAGATCGCCCTGGACGGCATCGCCGAAATCCGAGGCTACAGCACCGACAACAACGTCATCTACCTTGCCGGCAAGAACACGAGTGACGCAAGCGGCCTTGGCCGTGCCGATCTCGTCAATGCCGGAGACGGCGACGACATTGTCTATGGCGGCTTTCTCAACGACACGCTCAACGGTGAAAACGGCGACGATACGCTTGCCGGCGGTGCGGGAGATGGCGATCAGATTACCGGCGGCGCCGGCGTCGATACGTTTATCTTCCATTTTGGCGATGGCGCCGACACGATCACCGATCTGTCGCTGGCCACCGCGGGCGAGCATGTCAGCATCGGCGCTTTCGCGGGCGTCGACGATTTCTCCGATCTCGCCGGCCTGATGTCGCAAGTCGGTGCCGATACGGTCATCGATTTCGGCGGCGGCGACACACTTACGCTGGCCGGAATCACAGCGACCGACCTGACTGCGGCGCAGTTCGACTTCTTCTTGTAGGAATGCGCTCCACAGCGACTGACGAAGCGCGGTCGCGGGCCTGAGGCTTCGCTCTATGTTCAGATCACTTGGATTAGCGACAGTCCAATGACTGAACATGGAGTGGCCAAGGAATTGGATCTCAAAGGTTAGTCGCCTTCGTGACTTCACCAACTATATTAGTTGTTGTTGAATTATATTGGACAAGCGCTTTTGGTGCCAGGATAACTATTTTGCCCGGCACTCACCTTCAACCATTGCTTAACTGCCGTGCTTCATTCTGTGAATCGCACGCAAGGCATGTGAAATTCAAGGATCGCTCGATGCAGATCACCTCGGACCTCACCGTTACGATACAGAAGCTGATGTCGGCCAGGAGCGGTTTTGCCGGCGCCAGCCAGCCGACGTTCGTCAAAGCGGGCACAGCGCTGCGGACCGAGGCCCCGGTCATTCGTCCGGGCGCGACCGGCAACGAGGACGGTATCGAATACGATCCGTTCAGCGGCTTCGGCCAGATCTCCAAGACCGATGTGCCGGCGACTTCGTCCACCGGCGCGGCCTCCACGACGACGGTGGACGCCCCCTATATGCGTGCCGGCAAAGCCAATTATGGCGAACTCTATGCTGAGTATACGCGCTTCATCAGCTCGATGGTCGAGGCGGATCGCCAGCACAAGGACTCCACCGTTGCGCGCTATTTCATCCCTGCCGGCGAGACGCGGGAAACGGTGATGGCAATGGAAGAGCATGACTATATGTGGGCCGTCCAGGACGAAATGGAGGCTGCCGCCGACCGCATCCCGCAGGCGCAGACCAACAAGGCGATCAGCAACCAAAGCCTGAGCTACGCCGACGCAAGCAAGATGACTTCCGATGCATTGTTCAGCCTGCAGAAGGCATTGCCGGTTCTGAATGCGGCGTTGGCGCGAACCAGCCCCGAGGCCGTTGAAGCGCGGCTGCAAAGTATCGGCGACGACCCGAAGCTCCAACGTCTCGCGCAGCAGCTGGCCAAGAACGATATTCTCTCCGTCAAGAGCAACCTGCGCTACGTCGACAGGATCGTCAAAGGCATCGAGAGTGGCTTCAACAAGGTTGATGGCGACCTTCTGGTCAAGAATGACCAAGGCCAGTACCAGCTTGGTGATTTCTCGATCTCGTTCAAGGGCCAGGCGATGCTGACCTCCAAGGATACATTCGAAGCGTTCACGGGCTGAGTCCCCTCGCGGCGCCCGTCACCTCGGCGTGAAATCTCCCGGCGCTGACGACCCTGCAAGTGCCCGAGGGGGCAAGGCGGATCTTGCTCGGGCTGATCGTGCTGTTCGTGACGGCGGCTTATTTGCGGATTGTGGAGGAAAGGTAGGGGTGGGTTGAGGTGGATGGCTGCTTTGGGCCGGAAGCGGATCGGCCGGTTATGGTAAGAACATCGAGAATGCAGACTTCAATCCGGTCGGTACGAAGTCTCGAACTGACCTAAGGCGGTCATTCCGTAGATGCGCACGAATCATAGACGTCGCAAAATCGGTTCATGGGCTATGTGAGACATCGCGGACAACCTAGCAGAACGCTGGCCTGCAATCCGCAGCTTATCCGGAACTACCGGACCGCTTGCCAAGCAACTTCGACAAGTCGGCAGAAGCGGCAAGCGCAGTGAGAATCTCGGGGGAGTCGGCTTCCATGGAAAGCGTCTCCTTTCGAGCGATAACGCCCAAGGTAAAGGCAAGGTCGCCATCGGCTCCGAAGATCGGGGCGGCGATGATCCTGAAGCCGACCTCTATCTCTTCGTCGGATGTAGCCCAACCGCGATTGCGTACCTTCTCGATCTCATCTCTCAGATTGTCAGCGCCAACAATCGTCCGGGGGGTGAAACGCTTGAGGGGTTTCGACAGGCAATTGTCCAAAATATCGGTTTTGCCAAATGCCAATAGTATCTTGCCTTGCGCGGATGCATGCAGCGGCAATATCGCACCTGCCTGCGAGGAAATATCTACGACCGCGTCGCCACGGAAGTTTTCGATAACCCTGACATGGTCTTCCTCGATCACGGATAAGACAAGCGAATGGCCGATCTTGTCTCGAAGAAGGCCTAGAAGTGTTCGCATCGCGATGAGCCAAGGCAGGCGGTCGGCGGTCATCTGGCCTAAGAGAAACAAGCGCGAAGTCGCTTGGTATTTTGCCGTATCGCGTACCTGCTCGACATAGTTCAGGCCGGTGAGCGCGACCAGATGGCGATGAACCCTCGCCTTAGGTATACCTGTCGCAATGGCGATATCAGTCACGCCGCGCGGCCCGTTTGAGCCAACCAATTCTTCGAGAATGTGAAAGGCGGATGAGACAGCATCTATCACTTCAATCCGTCCAGTCCGAGCAACGTCTTGCCATTGGTTGATACCATCTTGGTGATGTCATCGTCAGAGTAGCCAAGGTCTATTAATGTGCCAATTGCCAGCCGAATTCCCTCTACCGGAGTGCAATTGTGCGCCTGACCGAGGTCGGAGCCAATGATCGTGCGATCAACCGTTCCATACTCGATCATAGCGCGAAGGTTTTCTGGCTCGTATATCTTGTCCACCTCTTCGCCGAACCACATGCACATGGAGTGCTCGAGATAGGCGCCGAGCTTCGCCAGGGAACGCAAGTCCTCCAGGGAGGCTTCGATGATGTATGTCGGGTGATTAACCAGAAGCCGCTTTACACCCCTCTTCTTTGCCTCTTCAAAGATCAGCCAGATTTCCGAGATGTGGATGTGACCGCCTGAGAGCACCGCGTCATGCGCTGCAATCAGATCGAGTATTTGCTTGAGCTCGTCGCGAAGGTCGCCATTTTCCTTGAACAGCAAGACGGGCTCAGCAGGCAACGACAAGAGGCCGGGCGGCGGAAACTCCTTGCCAGGCGCTGCCTCGTGATTATGACGGATGTTGTTTTGTGAGTGAAAAGTTGGCAGCCACACGATGCGGGCGCCGAGCCGCAAACCGTGATCGACGGCGTGCGGATTGAGACCACCGGTCGGGTTGTTGAGCGGCACCCCCGAAAGAAGCGTCACGCCGTTCGTTTTGATGTGCTTGTTGACCAGTTTCGCGATCGGGGCTGCACAATAGAAATGATCCTTTACGAGCACGGCATCCATGCCGGCGTCGTCCGCCTCCCTAATCGCCTCAATGTGGTCGAGGCGTCGATTCATAATAGATGGGCCGCTATGGCAATGCAGATCGACCGCACCTTTCAAAAGCTTTTCTATGCGCGCAGTGTTTTCAGTGTTCATCATCTTTTCCGTTCGATAGCATTTCGACGATACCCTTCTTGCCCTGCAATAGGACGACGCAGACAAGAACCAGGATCGTAAGCAGCGTCAGCGTCGTGCCGATCGCCGCGATTTTCGGGTCAAGATCCTGACGCAAAGAATTGAACATCCGCTGCGGCAACGTGGTGTATTCGCCGCCTCCAATGAAATTGGTGACGACGATTTCATCAAAAGAGGTGAGGAAGGCGAATAGTAGACTTGCCACCACCGCGCCGGCGATCTGCGGCACAACGACCGTCGTGAAAGCACGAAACGGACCCGCCCCGAGACTCATGGCTGCGTTGAATTGGTTGACGTCGAAATGCCGCAGAGCCGCCGCCATCGTCAGGATAACGAAAGGCATCGCCAGCATTGTATGCGCCAAAACGAGGCCGCTGAACGACCCGTTGAGGCCGAACGGCGCATAGACCACGTAGATGGCGATGCCGAGCACGATCCCCGGGACCATCAGCGGCATCGATAAGAATGCCATCTGAGCTCCCGTCATGACACGGCCCTTGAGCTTAAATCCCAAGGCAACCGCGACGCCGATCGCTGTCGAAAGCGCGGCCGAGGCGAGGCCAATCTTGAGCGAATTCAGCGAAGAGGAAATCCAGATCGGGGAGTTCCATACTGCCTCGTACCATCGAAGGGAAAACCCGGTTGGCGGAAACCGGAGGTAAGCGCTGTCTGACACGGACATCATCGCCACGATGAACGATGGAAAAATGAGGAAGGCGATCGCTACACCGCCGAAAATTCTCAAGGGGAGGCTGCGGCCATGCATGGTTTCTATCGCCATATCGACTGCGCCTTGTTAGCCAGCGCATTGAGAATGGTCAGCGCGACCGCGCTCATGAGAAGCAGCAAAAGCCCCATGCTACTTGCGACTGCCCAATCCGGATAAAGGCTAAGGCTCTTCTCGATGACCATCGAGATGACGGCGCCCTTGCCGCCGCCAAGGACGATCGGAATGATGTAAAAGCCGATCGACAGCATCAGAACCATGATGACTGAAGACAAAAGCCCAGGCAGAGACAGCGGGAAAAATACTGTCCAAAATGCAATAATGGGTTTGGCACCGAGCGATTCCGCGGCGCGGAGATAATCTCGCTTGATGCTTTCCATCGAAGCGAGGAGAGGAAAGACGAAGAAGGGCAGCATGATGTGAACCATGCCAATGGTGGACGCTGCCCTCGTATTCAGGAACGACACGGGGGTCATATCCGGGACCACCATCCGCATGGCGTTCACGAGAAGTCCGTCTCGTTGCAGGATCACCACCCAAGCATACGTACGCACCAGCGTGGACGTCCAGAAAGGGAAAAGAATGAGGAACTTGAGGGTATAGCTCCAGAGCGGTGAGGCCTGACTCACTAGATACGCGAGGGGATAACCAACCAGGGCAGTGATCAACACCACGCTTGTCGTTAGGTAAATCGTGTTCAGCGTTGAGACCCAGAAAATCTGCCCGGTGGCGACGGTGGCAATTGTAGTGAAGCTGAGTTCGCCCTTCACAGTTAGGGCCTGAAGGGCTACCCAGGCGAGCGGCCAATAGCAGAGCACGGCTAGCAGGAGGATCGCCGGACCGAAGAGCAGAAAGTCCTGCTTCGCTAAGGTAAAATTGCCCATCCCGTTTGTCAGCCTTTTGGCACGAGGGTGATATCGGCTGCCTGAAGCGCCAGAAGGATCTCGCCGTCGACAGGCGGCAAGGCCGCAACAACTTTGCTCTGGTTAAGGCAGCGGAACAAAACCTCCTGGCCCTCGAACAAAACCGTGCCGAAGACGGTCTCCCCTTGGAAGAACACTCTCTGCAGGCGCCCCGCCAAAAGCACCGCCCCTGGCGATAGATCCGTCCTGTCCGCAACTACGCTAAGCCTTTCAGGGCGAACAACCATCAGATATTGCCCGTCTTGAAGACCACCGCGCACGTCGAGCGACGTGCCATTTTCCATGAAGGCGGCCGAGTTGCGTACCTGGGCCGGCAGGAAGGCGGCTTCGCCAATAAAATCTGCAACGAATCGGCCATTTGGACGATCGTAGATTTCCTGCGGTGAGCCAATCTGGACGATGCGGCCGCCGCTCATGACTGCAACGCGATCGGAAATCGTCAGCGCCTCGCGTTGATCGTGCGTGACGTAGATGGTGGTGACACCGAACTCGTCGTGAATACGGCGAATCTCAATCAGCATTTCCTCGCGCAACTTCTTGTCGAGTGCCGACAATGGCTCGTCCATCAGCAGAATCGTGGGATCGCTCGCTAGCGCTCTCGCAATGGCCACGCGCTGCTGTTGCCCGCCCGAAAGTTGCGCCGGCATCCTGTCTCCATACTTGTCAAGATGAACAAGCTTTAGGAGTTCCGCCACTTTTCGGTCGATCGTCTGCGCGGCCTCTCTGCGAATGCGCATCGGATAACCGATATTCCGGGCCACGCTCATATGCGGAAAAAGCGCATAGCTCTGGAAGACCATGCCCATCCGGCGACGATGGGGCGGCATACCATTGACCGCCACACCGTCGACTGCGATCGTACCAGTACTGGGCTTGGTGAACCCGGCGATCGACATCAGAACGGTTGTCTTGCCGGAACCCGAAGGTCCCAGCAAGGATATGAATTCTCCGGGCTTTGCTGCGAGCGAGACGTCTTTTAGAACGTCGAGACTTCCGTAAGTCACGCTTATTCTATCGATGTCGAGCACGCTCGGATCGTGCTTCTGCTTCATTATATCGCTCCAGCCAGTGGCGCGGTGGCTTTACTGTACGAGGTTCTGCCAGCGCGCCTGGATGCCGACGATGTTGTCGCCCCAGAACTGCGGATCGAGAAGGACCTGCTTCTTTAGATTTTCCGGCGACGATATTACCTTGGCTGCCTCTTCCCGGGTCAGCTTTCCGGTCTCGAAGGCCTTGACGTTGACGGGTCCGTTGGCCGCATGCTTCGGCAGATTCGCCTGGAGGTCCGGGGAAACGAAGCGTGCAAGTGCTTTCATGGCGAGATCCTTGTTTTTCGCCCCCTTCGGAATGACCAGGCAGTCCGCATTCAGTACGCCGCCTTCTACGACCCAATCGACCGGTGCGCCGGATGCCTTAAGGGTTGCGATCCGGCCGTTCCACGAACTGCCATAGTCGACCTCGTTGTCCATGATAAGATTGGTGGCCTGCGTGCCCGAGGACCACCAAGCCGTAATATTCGGCTTTAGTTCCTCAAGCTTGGCGAAGGCCTTGTCCAGGTCGATCGGATAGACCTTGTCTACGTGCGTACCGTCTGCCATGGCTGCGATCGTTAGTGTTTCGGATGGGAAATTTCCGAGTGAGCGGCGGCCGGGAAAGCCCTTCGTATCGAAGAAGTCCTTCCAGTTCTTGGGCGTTGCTTCCTTGGAATTCGTATTATGCGCGAGTACCACGGAATAGTAGACGAAGCCTATCCAGCTCTTTCCGACGAGGCGCTTGTCGATGCCGTCCGACTTAACGATATTGTAGTCAAGAGGTTCGAAAAGCCCTTCCTTTTCGCCCGCGACGCATTCCTCGGCCGATATATCCACGAGATCCCAACGGACCGACTTACCCTGCACCTGCAGCCTTATGTCGGCAAGCCCGGTCGAGAGGTTGTCTTCGGCGATTGTGATGCCAAGCTCCTTTGCCGTGGGCTCGAAAAAGGAAGCGCGTAACGCATCTTGGTAGCTGCCGCCCCATGCCGCGACCGTAATGGAATCGGCGTGAGCGACTGCTGTCATAGCCAGCGGCGAAAGGGCCGCCACAAACATCATCTTTTTCAGCATGCGAGTGTTCCCTTTTTTGAATGATTTTTGAATGATTAAAGTCTTACGACGCCGTTTGTCAGTGCACCTATCTTTTCGATTTTCACCGTGACGGACGTGCATCCTCTATTCATGTCCGTGGCTACCTGAGGTTTGTCACCGGTCTCCCCGGCCGGGTCGGAAGCCGTCCCCATGGAGATCACATCGCCTGGATTGATCGTCTGATAGTGAGAGGCGAAAGAGAGGACCTCCTTGGAAGAATGGGTAAGGTTACGAGTATTGTCGGCATAGGCGAGTTCTGATCCCATCCAGCATTCAACGGCCAGGGAATGAGGGTCGGGGATCTCGTCGGCCGTCACGATCCACGGCCCCATCGGCGCAAAAGTATCTGCACCCTTGTACCTGCCGGGATAGGAGGCATAGCTTTCGACGATCTTGAAAGAGCCGTTTTCCGCAATTGTCGCTTCGCGGTAGTGAAACGTGTCTTCCTCACGCATAGTCGCCGACGTGACATCGTTGTGGATCGTGTATCCGAAGATGGCGGCACTCGCTTCTTCGACGCTCGCGTTCTTCAGCTTGCGTGAGACAACAACGGCGAGCTCCGGCTCTGGATAGGTGATCCCGTGATCCGGGCGCAGTTCGATCGCCTGACCTAATCCGATCAGGGCAGACGACGGCTTGTTGAAGAGAGCGGGATTTTTTGGACCTTTGACGATGTCCTTGGCGAAAGCTGTATTGTTGTTTGCGACGCAAACGATTTTTGGATTGGCTAGAGGCGGCATCCACTGGACGTCGTTGAGGTCGATCGTAGCAAGTTCCTTTTGTGCATCGACCGCTGCTGCCGTTGCCGCAAGCAGCGCCACATCTTCGCCGCAGGCTTTGATGAATGCCGCGAGCCCGAAAGAGTCTACAGCGTTCGCCACTTCTCGTTGCGCGATTTGCCGAAGGACGACCCCAAGCTCAACAAAAATTCCCTCCCTCGTACTGGCGACCACTAGCACCTGCGCGACGTTTTTCTTCACCGATCCCAATTTCATTTGTCTCTCCTAGCGATACAGCGTATCATCTAGTGTTATGCTCGCAGCGTAGGCCATGCTTGTCAAGGGCCAAGTTCAGCGGCGGTCGGCTCACTCGCCCTGTACGACTGGGGCCAGTTAATCTGGCCCTGCGGCGCGAACGCGTGGATCGGGCCGGAAATAGAATCACCTAGTTACGGGGTGTTCGTGCGCACGCCGGTGCCTCGATAATCGAAATTCTGAAGCAAACGATCAGCTAGAGATCGGTTCGTGAAAAAGCGCTACTTACGAAGCGCGGGTCGAATAGTGGTCCGGCCTGGCAGCGCGCACGGACGAAACGAGTCTGGCGCGCGACCCTTCAGGAATGTTGTCGTTATTTTCGATACGCGACGGTCCTGATAGCGATTCCGTAGATCCGGAGATGGCGCGACCGCGGCCTGCAGCGTGGTCAACCGCAATGTCTGCTTCCTGGTGGGGTAAAGTTCGCCTCTATGGCCGACATCGGGCGCAAAGCAGACCTCCAGGGCGGATGCCATTTCTGCGCGCGCGGAATCGAACGGGGTCTGGTCGGGTGTCGCGGCTCGGTCGATGTCGTTGCTGGCGCCGGCGGCACTTCCATCTTCCGCGGCTGCACCGGCACCCATCATCGGCGCGCTTATCCTGACCGTGCTGACTACCCTGCAAATGCCCGAGGGGGCAAAGCGGATATTGTTCGGCCTGATCGTGCTGTTCGTGACGGCGGCTTGTTTGCGGATTGTGGAGGAGCGGTAGGCTAGGCGCTGAGTCGGGCGGGCTGTCCGCTTACCCCCCAGCCAGCCTCGGCAGCAGAAAGATCTCCGCCCCCTCCGGCAGCTTCTTCGACCACGTATCCCGATAGATCGTCCCGTCGATGGCGACGGCGATGCCTTGGTCGATCCAGGGTTCGAGGCCGGGATACTGTTCAGCCAGCTTCCTGAACAGCTCCCTTATGTCCTTGGCCTCGATCTCGACCTTGCTGTTGCCTCCGGCGGTCGCGGCGAGCGAGCCCCAGAGCGTTACTTCGACCATTCCCGTACCGCCTCGATCGCCGCCAGGATGCGCGGCGGCGACATCGGGATATGCGTCATCCGCACGCCCGCGGCGTTCGACACCGCATTGGCGATCGCCGCCAGCGGCGGCACGATCGACGTCTCGCCGACCCCGCGCACCCCGTAAGGATGGTTGGGGTTGGGGATCTCGAGGATCTGCGTGTCGATCATCGGCAGGTCCGAGCAGACCGGGATGCGGTAGTCGAGGAAGCCCGGGTTCTGCAGCCGCCCGTCCTTGCCGTAGATATACTCCTCGTTGAGGGCCCAGCCGATGCCTTGCGCAGCACCGCCCTGGTACTGTCCCTCGACATAGGTCGGGTGCACCGCCTTGCCGGCATCCTGCACGACCGTGTAGCGCAGGACCCTGGTGGCGCCGGTCTCGGGATCGACCTCGATATCGCAGATATGGGTGGCGAAGGAGACGCCCGCGCCATCGGCGACGAGCTCGCTGTGGCCGGCGATCGGTCCGCCGGTCTTGCCCGACTCGACCGCGATCTCCTTCAGCGACAGCTTGCCGAGATTGCCGTGCTTCTCGCCCTTGGCAATCGCGTGGCCCTTTTCCCAGACCACGTCGTCGACGGCAATGTCCCACATCTGCGCGGCGCGCTCGCGCAGGATCTTGATCGCGTTGCGGGCGGCCGAGATCGTGGCCATTGACGAGGAGAAGGTGCCACGGCTGCCGTCCGTCATGTCGTTATAGCCGAGGCTGGACGTATCGGCGACGATCGCCTTGACCTGGGCGTAGTCGATGCCGAGCTCCTCCGCCGCCACCAGCGACAGCGAGGCGCGCGAACCACCGACATCGACCGTGCCGACGGCAAGCGAGACCGAGCCGTCCATGCCGATGTTGAGGTCGGTGCAGGTCTGGCCGCCAAAATTGAACCAGAAGCCGCAAGCCATGCCCCGGCCCTGGTTCTTGCCCAGTGGCGCCTTCATGTGCGGATGGCTCTTCACCGCCTCGAGCGTCGGGCCGATGCCGATCGGGCCGTAGACCGGGCCGTAGGAGGACCGTGTGCCTTCCTGCGCGGCGTTCCTGATGCGGAAGTCGACCGGATCCATGCCGATCTTCTTGGCCAGCTCGTCGACCGCGCTTTCCACCGCGAAGGCCGCCATCGGCGCCGAGGGCGCGCGATAGGCCGCGGTCTTCGGCCGGTTGACCAGCACTTCGTAGCCGACCGTCTTGACGTTATCGAGCTTGTAGCAGGCGAACGCCGTCATCGCGCCGATCTCGGCCCACGAGCCGGCATACGGGCCGCAGCTGTAGCGCAGCGTCGCTTCGGCGGCGGTGATCGTACCGTCCTTGCGGGCGCCGATCTTGACGTCGATAGAGGTGGCGCTGGTCGGGCCCGAGGCGCGGAACACCTCGTCACGGGTCATCACCAGCTTCACCGGCCGTCCGGCTTTGCGCGACAGTGCCAGCGCCACCGGCTCGGCCCAGACATGGGTCTTGCCGCCAAAACCGCCGCCGATCTCCGAGGAGGTGACGCGCAGTTTCGAGGCTTCCATGCCAAGCAGCTGGGCGCAATGCTGGCGGTAGACGAAATGCCCTTGTGTGCAGACCCAGAGGTCGGCGGTGCCGTCGGAGCTGAAATTCGCCACGCAGGCATGCGGCTCGATATAGCCCTGGTGCGTCTGCTCGGTCTTGAAGGAGCGCTCGACGATGAAGTCGGCGTGCCCGAAACCCTGATGGACATCGCCATGGCCAAACTGGCTGCGCTTGGTGACGTTGGAGGGTTTTACCGGCTTTTCCTCGAGGCCCTCGGTGAAGATGGTATCATTGATCAAGGGCGCCGTGTGCTTCGCCGCCTCGTCGACATCGGTGACATGCGGCAAAAGCTCGTACTCGACCTCGATGAGCTTCAGCGCCTGCCTGGCCGTGCGGGCGTCGACAGCGGCGACCGCCGCCACCGCGTGGCCGTCATAGAGCGCCTTCGTGCGCGCCATGCAATTGTCGAGGACGTCGTACATGGCGGCATCGCCATCGGTGAGGTCCGGCAGGTCGGCCGCGGTGATCACCGCCTTCACGCCGGCGAGCTTTTCAGCCTTGGACGTGTCGATCTTGACGATCCTGGCGTGAGCGTGCGGGCTGCGCAAAATGCGTCCGACCAGCTGGCCGGCCATGTTGAAGTCGGCGCCGTAGCGGGCGCGGCCCGTCACCTTGTCGATGCCGTCGGGACGGATCGGACGCGTGCCGACGGAGGTGAATTTACGCCCGGAAAAACGTGGATCGAAATTCATCTCAGGCTCCCTTCATCACGATGGCCGCGTCCTGGACGGCGCGCACGATCTTGTCGTAGCCGGTGCAGCGGCAGAGGTTCCCAGCGAGGCCGAAACGGATTTCCTCCTCGGTCGGGTCGGGGTTCTTGGCCAAAAGGTCCTTGGCTGCGATCAGGAAGCCCGGCGTGCAGATGCCGCATTGCAGCGCTGCATGCTCAAGGAACTTCTGCTGCAGCGGATGCAGCCTGTCGCCATGCGCCATGCCCTCGATGGTCTCGACGCGCCGTCCTTCAGTCTCCGCGCCGAGCACCAGGCACGAGCACACCAGCCGGTCGTCGAGGATGACGCTGCAGGCGCCGCAGTCGCCGGTGCCGCAGCCTTCCTTGGCGCCCGTCAGTCCCAGGCGATCGCGCAGGACATCGAGCAGCGTCTCGTCCGCCTGGCACAGGAACTCGACGGTGTCGCCGTTGATTGTCGTTGAAACTGCTACACCAGCCATCATTTGCCTCCTGCACGTGCATAGGCGGTCGTCGCGGCCCGCTTGGCCAGCACGCCCGCAACTTTCCTCCGGAATTCAATAGTGCCGCGCTTGTCGTCGATGGGACGACAGGCCCCCGCGCAGACCTTGGCAAGCCGCTCCAGCGTCGCCTCGTCCAGCCTGGAGCCGATGAGCACCTGCGCGGCCTCTTCGACCAGAAGCACCGTCGCCGCCACGGCGCCCAGCGCCACGCGGGCCGATTTGACGACACCGTGCTCATCGAGCGTCAGGTTCACGCCGGCGCTGACCACCGCGATATCCATCTCCGTGCGTGGAATGAAACGCAGATACGCATCACCCGACCGCGGCGCGCGCTTGTCGAGCAGGATCGCCTCGATGATCTCGCCTTTGGCGAGCGACGTCTTGCCCGGCCCGGTCGGCACGCTTTGCACAGGAATCGTGCGCCTGCCCGCCGGCCCGACGACCACTGCTCTGGCGCCGGCCGCAACCAGCGCCGGCACGCTGTCGGCGGCCGGCGAGGCGTTGCAGAGATTGCCTGTTATGGTACAGCGTCCCTGCACCTGCTTCGAGCCGATCAGCTTGGCCGCCTCGACGACGCCAGGCCATGCCTTCTTCAGGGCAGCGCTCTCTCCCAGGACGGCGCAGGGGACAGCGGCGCCGATGCTGAAGCCGTCTCCCGTTTCCCTGATCTCGCTCAAGCCGTCGATCGCCTTGATGTCGACGATCAGGTCGGGTTCGATGAAGCCGCCTTTCATCCTTACCAGGAGGTCGCTGCCTCCCGCGAGAATTGCTGATGTACCGGACGAGCCGGCCAGCTGGCCAACGGCATCTTCCATTGAAAGCGGACGTATGTAGCGCATCGTCTCCCCTTGATCATCGCGATTTCAGCGACCGTTATAAACAGTCTCCTCATAATGACCATCCGGTTCCGCATCGCGGCATTGAGCCAGGCGCCCAACCTGAATTGGCGTACGCCGTGCGAACCGGAAATCGCTGAGAAAGCCCAGCTTGGAGCAAATTCCTGGTTTCCTCAAGGGTGTAAAACGTTAGGCTTGCGTGGCGAACCGGAACCGTCCGCCCTCTCCGCGCATTTCAGTGGATCGTGAACAAGCCCATTTTCAACACCACTTCGAACGGGTCAGCGGCAGGCTGGACAATCAAGCGCGGTCAATCGCCCGTCATTGGCACGGCGATCCACAGCGGCTGCGATGTCGGGTCCGTCTGCCAATCGCTCCTGGCCATCTCCAACGCCGACCGGCTGCGGGAGGAGGACCCCTTCACCGAACAGTTTATCGCCGACTTCCCGACCCAAATCATCGTTCATCGATCGCGCTTTCAAGTCGATCTGAACCGGGCGCGCGAGGCTGCGATCTATCTGTCGCCGGACCAGTCCTGGGGCCTGAATGTCTGGCGAGAGCCACCCGTCGAGGAAATCGTAGCCGAGTCCCTCGCCTTTCATGACGCGTTCTATGCCGAGCTCAAGCGTGTCCTCGTCGATGTCGAAAAACGCTACGGCAGGTTCGTCCTTATCGACGTCCACAGCTACAACCACCGGCGCGAAGGGCCGCAAGGCGTGCCTGCGTCTCAAGATGGCGCGCCCGATATCAATATCGGCACATTCTCGATGGACCGCGAGCGCTGGGCACCAGTCGTCGACGCTTTCATCGAGGCGCTTCGCGGCCAGCGTCTCAACGGCGAGCCGATCGACGTGCGCGAGAACGTGTCCTTCCAGGGCAAGGGCGAACAGACCCGCTTCGTCCATGCCAATTTTCCACAAACCGGGTGTGCCATCGCGGTCGAGTTCAAGAAGATCTTCATGGACGAATGGAGCGGCGAACCCGACTGGGGCACAATCGAGCGGCTGCGCGCCATACTGGCATCGACCGTGCCCGTCCTGGTTGAGGCGCTGCGGGCCATGCGATGAAGCCGAAGCTCGTCGAGCCGATGTCTCCTTTGGCGCTGATCGAAGCGGATCTGGACGCGCTTTTCCGGGACGGCAAGCCGATCCGCCGCGAATTCGGCAACGGCAACCGTCTGCACCTGGATCGGCCGCTGCCCTTTCTGTGTGTGCATGTCGGGTCGCATCAGGATGCGGCATTCCATGCCGTCTCCGCCAACGCGTCCTATCTGATCGCGGCCGACATCGACCTTGCCGGCGAGGTTGCACGGCTGGTGGCGCGAAGGATCCGCGACCACTGCGGCGCATTCCTCATGCTGGATATCGGCGAGTTGGCAGAAGACCGCTTCCTGACGGAGGATGTTCCGTTCCTGCCGCCTTTCGAGATTGCGCTGGCTTGCGGCAACACGGCGGCGGAGAAGGCCGCACTGAAGCGCTTCGCCAATGCTGCGTCGGCACGCGAAGCAAAATATCGCACGCCGCGTGTGGACGAGCTCAACCCCACGACATCAGCCGAAGCAAGGCTCTGGCATGATCCCGGTGACGTGGCGTGCCTGAGGGTGCGCTTCGCACCGATCTACAGGGTGCCGGGCACCAGGCGCGTCTACCCCGAACTCCAAGACCTCGTCGTCGCCAATATGGTCGATTCCTCGCTGCAGGCTGTCAGCGCCTTCCTGAAGGCATCAGGCCTGGAACAGCCGGCGACCCATCGTGCCCTGGGGCGCCGCGCCTATATCGACGCGGTCGTGCGCGCCGACCGGGCGCTCGACAATGTCGCGTCGACGTTCGATTTTCTACTTGCCGTCACACCGATCAACGCCGAACCAGCCTGGCGGGAATTCCAGGCAGGCGCTTTCGAGCGTGTGCCCGCCCTGCTCTACCGGCCGCTCGAATTCGAGGTTGCCGACCAGAAGCGCAAGCTCTATGCGGTCTCGCTCGATCATCTGGAAGATACGCTCCTGACCCGGCTGCTCTCCGAAAAGCAGCAGGAGCTCGACCTCCAGCTGTCGATGCTCGCGGCACGCGAAACGCCGCGTTTCGTCGAACTCGGACGAGCCCTCTATGGCAGCGTCGAGCCGAGCCTGGCGGCAAGGGCGCGCACCATTCTCGAAAGGCTGCCGCGGGCTGCCTCGGTGGCCCGGCAGAAGGGCCTCGATGCCGACGCCGTTGCCGCCGCCGCGCGCGACATGATCGCCGGATACCGGGCCGCCTACCCCGATTTCGATGCTTCCGTGGAGATCCGCGGCGACCTTCCGGCTGGCCTCCTGGTCTCGCGAAACCGATTGTTGGTTTCGCGCGATACCAGCCTTCCGCCGGAGCGTCTTACCGCGCTGCTCAGTCACGAGATCGGTGTTCATCTGCTGACCTATTTCAACGGCGATGCGCAGGGGCTCGCCATCTTCCGCAACGGGCTCGCCGGCTATGAGGGTATGCAGGAGGGACTGGCCGTGCTGGCGGAATATCTGGTCGGCGGCATGACCGCGGCGCGTTTGCGGCTGATCGCGGCCAGGGTCATCGCGTGTCAGGCGATGCTCGACGCCGCAACCTTCGAGGAGGCCTTCCACCTTCTCCACAGCGATTTCGGTCTCGATGATCACGGCGCCTTCAACGTCGCCCTGCGCGTCTATCGAGGCGGTGGCCTTGCCAAAGACGCCATCTATCTGCGCGGCCTGGTGCAGATCCTCGATCATCTCAAGGATGGCGGCAGCCTCACTCCGTTCTGGATCGGCAAGATTTCCGCCGCGCATTTCGGCGCGATCCAGGAACTCAACGCGCGCGGCCTGCTGCGGGCGCCGCGCCTCGAACCTGCGTTTCTCTCTTCCGACGCAGCCCGTCCGCGCCTCAAGAAAGCAATGGCGGGAATTGATCCGATCGATATGGTTGAAACCTGAGCGGGGGGCTCCTGAATGCGCATTGCGTTCTTTGTCAATTCCATTGAGAGCGAGACGCCCGGCTACACGACGACGGCGTTGGCGCTGGTTGCAGTCCAGCGCGGCCATTCTGTCGTCTATGTCGAGCCAGGCGACTTCATACTGCGTGCCGATGACAGTCTGGCCGTCAGCGTCGCGGTTCTGCCGGATGCTCCCTACAAGACATCGGACAGGCTGCATGCTGCCCTGAGGGACGCCGCGATGCAGAAAAAGACCTTGGCGATCGGCGATGTCGACATTGTGTTTCTGCGCAACGACCCGTCGCTGGACATCACCGATCGACCATGGGCCGCCAATGCAGGTATCATGTTCGGGCGGCTGGCGGCAGAACGCGGCGTGATTGTCGTCAACGATCCGGACGGCCTGGGGCAGGCACAGAGCAAGCTCTACCTTCAGTCTTTCCCCGAGGCGGTCAGGCCGGCGACCCTGATATCGCGCAGCATTACCGAGATCCGTGCATTCATAGACAAACACCCGAAGGGCTGCATCGTCAAACCTCTGCAAGGGTCGGGTGGCAAGAACGTCTTCCATATTGCGACGCCTGCCGATTCCAACGTCAACCAGATTTTCGAGGCCGCCAGCGGTGCCGGCTATCTTATCGCTCAGGCCTATATTCCGGAGGCCAAGGCCGGCGACGTGCGTCTTTTCCTGATGAACGGCCTGCCGCTGATGCGCGACGGCAGTTATGCCGCCTTCCGCCGCGTCCCGGCCAAGGGCGACGTCCGCTCCAACATCCACGCCGCCGGAACCGCCCGCAAGGTCAAGGTGACGGACACGATGTTGGGCATTGCCGAGATGGTGCGCCCCAAATTGATCGGCGACGGCATGTTCCTGGTTGGGCTCGACATCGTCGGCGACAAACTTCTGGAGATCAACGTCTTCACGCCAGGCGGGCTGACCCGGCTCGCCGCCATGTACACGACGGATTTTGCCACAAGTGTCGTCGTTGCGCTGGAGGAGAAGCTGAAGCTGCGCCAAGCCTATGGGAAGACAATACCGAATTCGCAGTTGGCGACGCTTTGATCACTTTCACTGACGATTTCTTTGTCGGGCAGCCCTGCTTTGGCGGCACGAAATATGACCGAAACGGACAGGATCGTCGCTGTTCAGCAGCGGACCCCTGACCGCGCCACCCCACCCCTCACCAAAACCCGACCAGCGACCTCAGCATCGCCTTGGCGCCCGCCGCCTGCCTGCAGGTTTTGCGAAACCCAGGCCGTCCCGTTGCGCCAAGCACATCGTCGTCGACGGCGCGCAGGATGGTGCTCGCATTGCGCCATCCGATCCTGGCAAGGGCCGATGCCAGTTCCGCACGGGCGGAATCGAATGGGGTCTGGTCAGGCGTCGGGGTCGCGGCCCGCTCGATGTCATTGCTGGCGCCGAGCGCGTGCCGTGGAATGTCCACGCTGCAACGGACGTCGAACGGCGAGGAGCGGCCAAGAAAATGCGAGATGACATGCAGAGAGAAGGCCGGTTCTGAAACGAGCTGCTCATAGCAGACGAAATGCACCGGCGCGCCGGTGCGGCGAAGCGCATCCATGGCGAAGTAGAACTGGTTCCAGTAATCGGCTGGCGATTGGAACCTGTATTCCATCCGCTTCGGCTCCGTGAAATCCTGCCTTACCTCGAACGGCTTGCTGAGAAACGAGCCGAGATTCCCGTTCGGCTTGAAAATCGTATTGTTCCTC
Source organism: Mesorhizobium norvegicum (assembly GCF_004919685.1). Taxonomy (GTDB): domain Bacteria; phylum Pseudomonadota; class Alphaproteobacteria; order Rhizobiales; family Rhizobiaceae; genus Mesorhizobium; species Mesorhizobium norvegicum. The sequence continues at coordinate 19,825 of NZ_SMYZ01000094.1, forward strand.
GCAAGGCGGTACCACGACAGGATCTGGCTGACGGGATCCTTGCTCATGACGATGATGGGCAAGTCCCCATGTTCTATGTCGCGCCCGTTCATGAGCGCCGGAAAAACCCCGTGCTTCCAGAACCCCTGATCGAAGACGACTGGTACCCCCAGATAGCGTTCGAGCAGATATTTCGCGAGATTTGTGCCTGATCTCGGCACCCCCATGACCCGGACGGCGGCATCGCCGGGCTGCGTCAGCGCTGCGCGGAGCGGCGGCGCCTTCATGGTTCTCATTCCACCCATCGAAAACATCGGCTGTTCACCCATTGATTTGCTCCGACTGCTGCCTTGCCTCGATGACCATGAGATTGGGCGCCATGGGATCGGACGCCATGAAATCCGGGGCCACGGGACCCGGCCCGCGCGGACGGCACCCTGCCTCGCTCGAACCGAGCGCCGCGACATGGTCGACGATAGCCGCGAAAAAATCGCGCTCGCGGATCGGACGGTACCGCGACGCGATCACCTCACGCAGTTCGCCAAGCCACGCCGGATCCGTGCAGGCCTTGGCGACCGCCGCGCACCATGCCTCGACATCGCGCGCCGGAAGTGTCGGCATCAGGCCTTGCGTCGCCTCCGCCAGGGACGGCGCATCCGAGATGAGGACCGGCAGTCCGAAATCGAGGCACTCGGCTGCGCCCAGGCCCCAGCCCTCCACGGCGGACGGGTAGACGCTGAACTCGGCGTCCCGATAGAGCTCCGCAAGCTGCCGGTCGCTGAGATTGGAGCGGAATTGAACATGCTCGCCAAGCTCCGGATGCTGCGCCATGAAGGCAACCAGCTCTTCATACATCCACCCCCATCGGCCGCACAGCACGAGCGTCGGCAACCGGTCACCCAAGAGAGGCAGGAGTCGATGCCAGACCTTGAGGAGAAGGATGTGGTTTTTCCTGATCTCGATTGTCGAGCAGTACAGAACGGACTTGCGGCCCTGGCTCGGCCTTTCGACGGGCATCCCTCGATCGGCGACGCCCTCCTTGAGAAACGCACCGGGCGGCGCAACCGCGACATTCGGAACCCGGCCGGTATTGGAGGTCCTCGCATGGCATCTCACCCTGTCGGCGGTGTACTTCGACACGCAGACGAGCAGATGCGAATTTTCAAGCTGCCACGCCGTGTTGCGGACGAAACCGCGCGCGTGATGAGGACCTACGAATTGCGGGAAGTCGATCGGGATGAGGTCGTGCATCAGGGTGAAGATGCCGCTCCTGGCTTTTTGTACGACCTTCCTCGAGGCAAGTTCGTGCACGCTCGCGCTCGAAAGAAAGCATATGGCGCCCTCGTCTTTCAGCGGATCTTTCGAATCCAGCCGGCTGGGGCGCAGGGCTGACTTCATGATCTTGAAAAGGCGAATGGCCGTCTTGGACAGCTGAAACTTGAGCCCGCGCCGCTTCTCGCTGCCCGAGAGGAAGATCGCTGCCACGCGATCGAACTCGCGCCCGAAGGCGAAGGGTGCTGCCCGCATGATCGACAGCACTTTCCACAGGCGGGCGGGATAGGAACTCTCCTCCCCTTCGACGGGCTGCGGCAGTTCGCCGTCAACCAGCTGCCTGAGATAGCGGAGCTCCGCTTCGTCAAGCATTTGACCCCGGCCCCACGCATCCACCGTGAAGAAGCCAATCGGCGAGGCCTTCCATCGAAGCGCCTGACGAATAAGTGCCGTTTCCACGCGAGGGATGCCGACTGGCGGGTGAGGCCCCCAGCGGAGCGGCAGGGTGGCATCGATATACAGCTTTTTCAACTATTTACCCTTAGTATTGCATTTGATGCTGTTATGGCTGTTCTTCCATCAGAACAGAAAATACGCTGATCGATCCGCACTGCTGCGGCTGTACTTATTTAAACCTCTGATCCGCGGCGCCGATCTTCTGAAAAGCGCCACCTAGAGTTGGATCTCAATACGTGGGAAAATTACCCACGTCAAGTGCGTCGAACACGCGACAGCGCGCGGGACGTCTCAAACCTGCGTTCGCGATCAGGGAAGATGGCGTGCGGCCAGGGCCGTCGGCGAAGAGCGGCATCGAAAAATGAAGCGCGGGGGGAATTGACTTGTGGGTAATTTTCCCACAGATTGAGCCGGTCAGCGACATGCAAAGAGGAGCAAGGCTTACGTCGACGGGAACCTGCCCTGCAGCGTACCGGAATCGAATTTCCGCGGATCACCCGCCCCCCGTGTGATCCGCGGAAAGCGGCCGTACAAAAAAAGCTCAAGCCCCCCGCTTTAACGAGCCCCCGTACGGCTGCACCGGCCGGTTCCGTCTATCGCAAAGGACGGACCGGCCGGATTATCGCTCCCTCTGGAGCGACTTCGCGTGGCGGTGCCTGACCACACCTTGACGAGTAGACGAAACGCCCGCCGAACGGTGAACCGTCCTAAGGCCCGCCTGGCCCTCCTGGACCGCCGCCAGGACCACCTGGCCCGCCGGGGCCACCCGGCCCACCTGGGCCGGGTGGATGTTGACCGGGTCGATCTGGCGATTGATTGCCGGCATTGCCCTGACGAGACGCCGAGACAATCTTCCCGTCTCGATCAAACCTGACATCGAGAAACGCCCGGACATTGGCTGTCGATTTCGAATCGCCGGTCTGGCCATCAATGACGACACCCAGACCTGATTTGAGCCGGTGTTCCCAGCGCTGCAGAAAGGTCTCGTACAGGACGCTTCCAACATAGGTCTGCGGAACCGGGGCTTCCGCCTCCAGATGCAACACTCTGTATCCACCCGCGACCTTGGTCAGGGTCAGCTGAACGCGCCGGTTTGCAAGCGCTGACGATTTCGGTCCGATCTTGAGCCGTCCGACCAGCAATGCGCCTGACGTCACGAGCGCCAGGCCACGAACCAGATATTGCGTTTCATGCGGCCTGGCCTCCACCAGGCTCGCGACAATCGTCCCGTCGGGCCGACGAATGCCGTGGACGGCGACGATATCGCCCGGCGCGATCTTCAGTCCCTTCGCAATGCGGCTGATGTCGACATGCTGCCCCAGCACCCACATCGAGCCGGCTGTGACCCGGTCGACCGGGCCAACCACTTCGCTGGTGACATGGATCGCGGGGGTAACGACGCGACCTGCCTGCTGCACCACCGCGACCCGCACGACATGCCCGACCTTCAGGCTGCTTGCGGCAGCACGGACCCCGTCAATCCAAACCGGCACGTCCGGCTGATAGCCAACGCGGACATCATTGACGAAAATACTGCCAAAGCGCTGTATCGTTCCCACGATGCCGGTGCCGCCGATGCCTTGATCGCCATCCGTTCCCGCCGTCCAGCCGGTACCGCCAATCCCCTGGTCTTTCGACGATTCCGTCGCTCTTGCAAGAAGACTGAAAACCACCGCCGGCACGGCGGCTCCGAGCGTCAGGAAATCCCGCCTCGTCGGCCTCCGGCTCATGGGGTCTCTCCGCCGGCCTGGCTGTGCTGGGGCAATTCCTCGGCAACGAGCGAAGCACCGTCCGACCTGAGAATGTAGACACCGCAATTCCACCGGCTGGTGCCGCCTGGATCGGTTTGAATGGCCTGGTTTGCATATTTGTTCAGACGCAGCAGCGTTTCGACCGCGACTTCGCGGCTATAGATCTCGAGCGACCGGGCAAGCTCCGCGGACAGCCCGTCATAGTGGACGGCACGCTCAAGGAAGGGCGGATCGTCGGCCAGGACATTTTCGACCGCGGCGGCAGCATGGTCCCCGAGATTTCGGGCAAAATAGTAAAGCCGGACCTCGCCGTCCCCTCTCGGCACCATGGCCCCTTCCATCAGGACGATACGATCCTTCTCGTCGATTTCAACGAGCTTTCGGTCAAGCCAATCGTCCAGGACGGCCCTCGGCCGCAGATCGCGGGTCACCGATTCCACCAGGCCGGCAAATGATGGCTCTCCGGCCTCGCTCGTTCGCGCCAGCGGCAACGGCGTCCCCCTGGCATCGACAAACAACGGATCGGCAAGCCAGCGCGCGACAATGGCACTCGTCCTGGAAACGGATTCGGGCACCACCCGGACCGGCGCGCCGACCCCTCTCAGCCGGCTGACCTCCTTTCGGTGGACGCCTGTCAGCAGGCTGACCCGGCTGTCTGTCTGTGGCTTGTCGGGCAACGCGAATTCATGCTCCGCGACATTGACGTAAAGCTGACGCAACAGATCGACGAAGGTTGGAAACGTCACCCCGCATTTGATGGCCAGCCGCACCAAGGGGCGAAGAACCCGGTTCAACGTGTTCTGAACCCCATCGGGATCCAGATATTGTCCCGCCGATCTGCTCATCGTCGTCCCCTTCACGCGCCCGTCACGAAACCGGCCATCCGTCGCTCGAAAATGCCGGCCGAAAATAGCCCGTGGGAAATGCTTCCACAATAGCACATTGACACGTGTGACATTTTCCCACAAAATTGCATGATCAGCATTGCCAGCAGCCAAACTGTGCTCGCAAAACGGAGACGTCTTTTGAAGAAGCCTTATGCAAGACCGACCATAGTCAGGATGGCAGACAATTTCGAAGACGTTCCAATCAGACTGCACGACGTCACCGACACGCATTTCAACGGGGAAAGGCACGGTGACCCAGTCATTGCCATAGCTGCGGATCTTGTATCGGCTTACGTCTCGAACAACCCCCTGCCCGCCGCTGAGCTCCCCGCGTTCATCGGCACGATATACGCTTCGATCAAGGCCATTTCGATCGGGGTTCCCGATGTTCGGCCCGATGAGCTCAAAGCAGCCGTCGCTGTGAGAAAATCCGTCACACCCGATTTCATCATCTGCCTGGAGGACGGCAAGCGTTTCAAATCGTTGAAGCGGCATCTCCAGACAAGTTATGGCCTGACGCCGGACCAATATCGAAAGAAATGGAACTTGCCTGCCAACTACCCGATGGTGGCGCAAAATTATTCCGAAACTCGCTCGAAAATGGCCAAATCCATGGGCCTCGGCCGCAAGCCGAAGTAGCTTGTTTCGACGCATTGGGGCCATATTGCGAGTGGATCAGAGGCAAGCCTCACCAGAGCCCGACAAGCGACCTCAGCATCGCAGCAGGGCCAATCGCCTGCCTGCAGGTTTTGCGAAACCCTGCCCGTCCCGTTGCATCAAGCACATCATCATCGATGGCGCGCAGAATGGTGTTCGCGTTGCGCCAACCGATTCTGACAAGGGCGGATGCCAGATCCGCACGGGCGGGATCGAACGAGGCCTGATTGGCGGTGGGGTTCGCAGGCTGGTCGATGTCGTTGCTGGCGCCAATCGTGTGCTGCGGGATTGTCACGGCGGTGCCGGGGTCAAAAGGCCGGGGAAGATCCAGAAAGCGGGACATCGCACTCAGGCAAGGGGCCGGCGTTGCAACGAGCTGCTCATAGCAGACGAAATGCACCGGCGCGCCGGTGCGGCGAAGCGCTTCCATGGCAAAGTAGAACTGGTTCCAGTAGTCGGCTGGTGTGCGGAACCTGTACTCCATCTGCCCTGGCTGGGTAAAATCCTGCCTGACTTCGAACGGCTTCTTCAGGAACGAACCGAGATATTTCTCCGGCCTGAAAATGCTGTCGGTCCTGGAGAAACGGAACCATGACAGAAGCTGGGTAACGGGGTCCTTGCTCATCACAATTATGGGCAAGTCTCCATATTGCAGCTCACGCCCGTCCATCAAGGCGGGGAAGATCCCATGTTTCCAAAAGCCTTGATCGAAGACGACCGGTATGCCGAGATAGCGTTGGACAAGATCCTTCGCGAGATTTGTTCCAGATCTCGGCGTCCCCATGACACGGATCCGGACACCATTGCCGCCAGGCTGCGATCCGCTCTGTGCTGAAATCCTCATATCAGCCTCACAGCGCCAGGTTCCCCTGCTCCACCTCCGCGGCATTTGGATCGCCCGGTGCCGTCGCCCAGGCCAGTTCGACCAGCGTCACGGTGCGCCGGCCTGTTCCGTCGAGCTGGCAGACGATGAGGCCTTGCTCCTCGATATAGGTCAAGAGGCGCCGGGCGCGGCGCAATGAGTGCGAGCCGTAGGCGCGGGCGATCGCGGCGTCGCTCGGGCACGGCCAGCCCTCCTTTGCCGCGCGCGCGATCATCATGAACACGCCCTGCATGTCGTCGGGCAGCAGCGACGCGCGGACGGAAACGTCCCCCCACGCGTCATCCTGCGTCGTCTCGGAGCCGAGGCCGGCGCGGGCGCGCGTCAGCATGCGGCGGAACTCCGGCAGGTCGGGCACGACCGAGGCGAGACCCTCGATGCGGCAGCGGACCACGAACTCCTGATAGAGCACGCCGATCACACGGAAACCCGCGTCGGGTTGCGCCAGGATGGCGCGCAGCACACGGTCGACGCGCTCGCGACGCTCCGCCAGATCCTCGGCGCTGACTTGCGGCTCCGCCGCTTCGGGACGAATTTCCAGCGCTGCCGATTTGGCCGCCATCAGCTGATCGAGCAGGTCCGGCGACGCCGTGCGGCGCGGCGCGCGCACGGTCTCGAACGGCGGCGCGGCCAGGATGATGGCGCGTGCATCCTCGAGCGCCGCTTCCGGCATCGCCATCAGCCGCGGGGTTCCGTTGCGCGGGCTGGTGTCGGTCGGGCCGATGCGCAGGCCCAGCGGACGGCGCGACAGCGCCGGGCCGAGCGCCATGAACTGCCCGCGCTCCAGGTCGCGAAACGCCTCGGCCTGCCGCCGCTCCATGCCCAGAAGATCGGCGGCGCGCGCCATGTCGATGTCGAGGAAGGTGCGGCCCATGAGGAAATTGGACGCCTCGGCGGCGACGTTCTTGGCGAGCTTGGCCAGCCGCTGGGTGGCGATGATGCCGGCCAGCCCGCGTTTGCGGCCACGACACATCAAATTGGTCATGGCGCCGAGCGAAAGTTTGCGCGCTTCGTCCGACACTTCGCCCGCCACCGCCGGCGCGAACAGCTGCGCCTCGTCCACCACCACCAGCATCGGGTACCAGTGGTCGCGGGCGACCTCGAACAGCCCGCCGAGGAAGGCAGCGGCGCGCCGCATCTGGTTCTCGGCGTCGAGCCCCTCGAGATTGAGCACGGTGGAGACGCGGTGGATGCGCGCCCGCTCGCCGGCCGCCTGCAGGCCGCGCTCGGTATGCTGCTCGGCATCGATCACCAGATGGCCGTAACGATCGCCCAGCGACACGAAGTCGCCTTCGGGGTCGATGATGGTCTGCTGCACCCAGGGCGCGCTCTGCTCCAGCAGGCGCCGCAGCAGATGCGACTTGCCGGAGCCCGAATTGCCCTGCACCAAAAGCCGGGTGGCCAGCAGTTCCTCGAGATCCAGCTTCGCCGGGGCGCCTGCGGTCGTGTATCCCATCTCGATCGCAACGGTCATCTCGACTCAGGCGCTCCTTTCGCAGACGGGCTTATCAACTGGGTCACAGCCCGTCGAGCGCGCATGGCCGGCAGTTCTGCGTTGCGCACAGCTGTCCTGACGCGGTCTGTCGGCTCAGCCCCTGTGGATAGTAACCAGTCGTTCACCATGGGCCGGCGTTCCGATTGCAGATATCAGGCATCCGCTTAGCCTGACCTTGCATCGCGTCCCCAACGTGGTGCGTCCCAACCCCACCCTGGCGGCCGACGTCTTCAAGTTCCCCATGCTCCCCAAAGTATACGTCGGTCGCCGACTTCGCCTGATCCCATCCTGTTCTGACATCGTACAGAGCCGCTCCCTGGCGCAAACTTTGGGTTGACCCCTTCGGACCGCGAGGCGACACTCCACCGACGAACAGGTGCGAGGAGGAATTGCGATGGACGAGCCCGAACGGTGGCGCCACATGTCGACGGCGCCGAGGGATGGCAGCCGCATCCTGGTCACGGTGCGCCCGTCCGAACAGGGGCCGGCGGAAGTCGACCTCGCCTATTGGTCGCGCGCCGACCAGTTCGCCTCGGAAGGCTGGCGCGCGTCGGACTCCTCGCCCGGGCGCGTCGTCGAATACGCCGAACCGGAACTGAAGTGCTGGATGCCGCTGCCAACAGCCAATCTCAGCCGTGCCTCGATGCCGGCGCCCTGGGAAGGCGAAGACGCCCAGCAGCTCGACGGCTCGGGGATTTAGGGCGCGCGCTGAGGCCCGGAGATTGGCCAATCTCCCCCCAAGTGNNGGGGGCGCCGTAGAGCGCCAACCTCCATCACAATTGAAAATTGTCATGCCTCACACACCCTTGCCTCCGCAAAACCGCGCCAACGCCCGATCGATGCGCAAGGCGCTAACCGGCGCCGAGTTGAAGCTCTGGAACGAGCTTCGTGCGCACAGGCTGATGGGCCTGGGCTTCCGGAGACAGTTTCCGATCGCCGGCTATATCGTTGACTTCGCTTGCCCGGAGAAGAAGCTGATCGTTGAGCTTGATGGCTCTCAGCATGCGGAAACCGACGCTGTCGCAAGCGACGAAGCAAGGTCAGCGCGACTGGAGCGGGATGGCTGGACCGTCCTTCGCTTCTGGAATGACGATGTAATCCGCGACATCGACAATGTCTGCCAACGTATTGTCATCGCAGCAGGTTTGGCCGACACGTTCTGATAGGTTGGCGGGACAGCGCCCCCCT
>NZ_SMYZ01000095.1 GCF_004919685.1 Mesorhizobium norvegicum
GACAAGTGTCAACACCGATCTCAAAGTTTTTGAACTTTTTACGACAGAAATTTCGGACCCGGTCGGTTGATAGCCGACTGCCCCAAGGGAACTCGGACAACACGGGTTGGACGGCCACGAACGAGCCCTATTGCCGCCGCATTGCCGTTCGACACCAAAGCCAACGAAAGCGGGCGCAGCGCCGGTGGCGCAGGGCCTCTTTTAGGAGCGCTATATAGGAGTGCGCGATGAGCCTTGCAGAGAAGGTGCACCGCCCCTCCCGGTAGAGCGCTCCATAAGAAAAGTGCGCGAGGGGAATTCGGTCGGAGCCTGGCGCTTCGTTGACTTCACCTGCCATGACAGGCAAATGTCACGGCCACAACAAAAGCGACAAGCCGTTCCGCCCGGGGAAGAAGCAGCCTTTCTGGATGCCAGACACGGAAGATGTCATAGCCGAACTCGGCAACGAGCCGCCGCTTATCGCGGACGGCCGCAGCGGCCCGCCCGACCGGCGCGAGGTTTCTGCACGCTGGCTGTCGGGAACCTTTCTCACTGGCGTGACCTCGAGCGTGTTGATGGGCGTGGCGCTGTTCGCCGCACTTGACGGTCGCCAGCAACTGGCCACCCCACCCGAGATCGCCGAGTTGATCAGTCTTGCCGGCAACGGCGATTCCGGCGAAGTCGCCAAGACGACCAGGCTGGTGGCGCCGCGTCAGATCGCCAAGGCCAAGGACCGCCGGCGTATGGAAGTGTCGATGGTCACCAAGGTCGGCGACCGCGACGTCATCCACACCATGCCTTTCGTGCAGATCAAGATGGCGCTGGCCGCCGGCCACACCACCAGCCGCGCCTACCCACCCTTTGATCCGATGCAGGTGTTCGGCGACGACAGCGACGACAGTGCCCAGCCGGCGGCAGCCTCTGCCGCTTCCGGCCAGATCTATGGCGCCAAGGTCGAAAGCGAGATGAGCCTGAAGACCGTCGATTTCCCGATCGAGACGGCCTCCTTCGACGAAAAGAGCGACCTGTCCGCCGACGAGGTGGAAAAGGTGGTGCGCGAAGCCGGCACCGACCTCAGCGACGGTGCCGTGCAGGTCGCTTCCCTTCACTATGTCGATCCGCAGCGATTCGGCGAAGCCTTTGCCGAGAGCATGGCAGGCTCCTACGACGTCAAGATCGTGCCGGAAAACGTCTCGGTGGCGCCGCGCGCCACCGCCGACGACCAGGCGCCGGCTTTCGCCGAGGAAATCATCCCCTTCACCAAGGATCTCGACGTCACCGAGGCTTTTGCTGATTCGGGCTACACGGGTGAAGACGCCACCGGCATGGCCGAAGCCATCGCCAAGCTGCTGAACGCGACGGCGCTCAAGGCCGGAACCGTGCTGCGTGTCGGCCTTGAGGTTCACGGCGATGCCGCCAAGGTCGTGCGAACCAGTGTCTACGACCGGACCCAGCACATCGTCACCATCGCGCTCGACGATCGCGGCCAGTATGTGCCCGCGCAGGAGCCGGATCCAAATCCCGAATTGCTGACGGCCTTCGATGATTCGTCGGCGCCGGTGGTGGTGCGCGGCAATCTGCCCAATGTCTATGACGGCATTTATCGCGCCGCCTATTCCTACGGCATGTCCAAGGCGATGACGCAGCGGCTGATCAAGCTGCTGGCGTCCGACGTCGACTTCCAGTCCCGCCTCAACCCCTCCGACCGCATCGAAGTCCTGTTCTCGCAGCCCGATGGCGACGACCAGACCTCGGATAGCTCCGAACTTCTCTACGTCTCGGCGATGTTCGGCGGCCAGACGCGCAACTTCTACCGCTTCCAGATGCAGGATGGCGGCACCGACTATTTCGACGAGGACGGCTCGAGCGCCGAGCAGTTCCTGCTGCGCAATCCCCTGCCTGCGGGAAAATTCCGCTCCGGTTTCGGTGCCCGCAAGCATCCGATCCTCGGCTATGTCCGTATGCACACCGGCGTCGACTGGTCCGCCCCGATCGGCACGCCGATCATCGCTGCCGGCAACGGCACTGTCGAGAAGGTTGGCTGGGCCGGCGGCTACGGCAAGCAGATCATCATCCGTCATGCCAATGGCTACGAGACATCATACAATCACCAGAGCGCTTTTGCCAAAGGCATCGAACCGGGCGTGCACGTACGCCAGGGCCAGACCATCGGCTTTCTCGGCCAGACCGGCCTCGCCACCGGTCCGCATCTTCACTACGAGCTGATCGTCAACGGCACCAAGGTTGATCCGATGCGTGTCCGCCTGCCGGTCGGCAAGGTGCTTAAGGGCGACGACCTCGTTGCCTTCAAGCGTGAACGCGAGCGAATCGACGAACTGCTGAAGCAGGAAGACAGCGATTCGCTGAAAGTTGCGAGCGCCAAGATCGACGGTTGATCCGTCGGCTTTAGCCCTGCGGATTCTCGACGCGCCGCGACCATGGCAGCCGCTCACCGGAAATGGTCGTCCAGGCGATAACAGCCGCAAGCAGGCAAAGCAGCGCGGTCACCGAAGAGACCACGGAAAACGCAGTGTCGCTGGCGGCGAGCCTTGCCGCATCGACGGCGGGCGCAAGTCCTGCCGTCGCCGGTTCGCCAAAGCCAGGCACGCCAGGTGTTGCATTGCCATCCAGTGCATTCGCGTAGACCCAGGCGGCGAGCGAACCCATCGCCGCCACCGCGATCAGGCCGCCGATGCGCGAGACGGCATTGTTGATGCCGGAGGCCGCACCCGTATCCTTGTCTTCCACCGCCGTCATGATCGCGGTCGACAATGGCGACACGACCAGCGCCATGCCGAGCCCCATCAGCGCCATCAGCGGGAATGTTCCCGTCCAGAAATTGTGGATGCCGGCATGGGTGAGCAAGGCAAGTCCGGCAAAGGCGAAAGCCACGACGAGGCTGCCGCAGGCGATCGGAAAACGCGGACCGATCCGGTCCGACAGCTGGCCGACCGGTCCCGACAAAAGTGCGATCGACGCCGACAGGGGCAGGAAGATGAAGCCGACCTCGGCCGTGCTCAGTCCCCAGCCGGCGATCAGCAGCATCGGCAGATAGAAAAGATTGGCCGACAGCGCGAAATAGAGGAAGAACGTCGCGACATTGGCGCCGGCGAAAGCGCCGACGCGAAACAGGCTGAGGTCGATCATCGGCTCGCGCTGCCGAAGCTCGAAGACGATGAAGACCGCCAGCAATACGACACCGGCGGCAATGCTCGGCCCGGCCATGTGGCCCTCGCCGCTGGCGCTCATCGAGGTCAGCCCGTAGGCGAGCGCGCCGAAAGCCAATGTGGCGAGCCCAGCACCGCCGAGATCCAGACTGCGTTTCTCCGTTGGCGCGTCGGCTGGAACCTTGGCCAGCAGAAGATAGATCGAGATCAGGCCGAGCGGCAGGTTGATGGCGAAGATCGCCCGCCAGATGCCGTCGCCGAAAGCCGACAGCACGAAGCCGCCGAGCACCGGACCAAGTGCCGTGGTCAGCGCCGAAGCCGCCGCCCAGATGCCGATGGCGCGGCCGCGTTCCTTTTTCGGGTAGGCCTTGGCGATGATGGCCAGGCTGCCCGGCACCATGATCGCCGCACCAATGCCCTGGACGGCACGAAATGCGATCAGCACCACCGCATTCGGCGCCAGCGCACAGGCAAGCGAAGCGACAATGAACAACGCAATGCCTGCCACGAAGGCGCGGCGCAGACCGAATCGATCGCCGGCAGCGCCGCCGGCGAGGATCAGCGCCGAGAGCGTCAACGCATAGGCATTGGAAATCCATTGCGCCTCAGCCAGGCTGGCGCCGAGGTTGACGCGGATCGCCGGTGTGGCGATGGCCAGGATCGAACCGTCGATGAAGCCGAGCGCCGAGGCCAGGACTGCCGCTATCAACACAAATCGCCGCTTCGATTGCGGACAGAACGTTCCATTCGTGACCGGGCTGGTCAGCGGGACGGCGGCGGCTTCACTTGGTGAATGCATGGAACCTTGCTTAGACCCCCAGCGTACCGGCAACAACCGGCCAGTGGCTTGCTGTCCTTGAAACCAGCCAGTTGGCCAGGGTCGCACCCTAGCCGGATGCAAACGGCGGCAGCCGTGCTAGGTTTTCTGGAAAGATGCAGGCGGGGAGACATCGATGAAGCGGCCACTTGAAGCATCGGCGGAGGGACGCGGCCGTATCGTCGGCATCACCGACGGGGTGTTCGCCATCGCGCTCACCCTGATCGTTCTCGAAATCAGGGTGCCGGCGCACGAGGCGATCCATTCCGAACGCGAGCTGCTTGCCGCGATCGCTGCACTGGCGCCGCGTTTCCTGACCTACGCCTTGAGCTTCCTGACGCTGACCATCTTCTGGTTCGGCCAGCAGGCGCAGCATGGTCTGATCGCCAGATCCGATCGACGGCTTGCCACGCTGAACCTCTGCTTTCTCGCCTTCATCGCCCTGCTGCCGTTCTCGACCGACCTGCTGGCCGACTTCCTCGATTTCAGAACCGCGGTGCTGGTCTACTGGCTCAATCTGCTGATGCTCGGCGTCACGCTGTTCGCCAGCTGGCGCTATGCGGAGAAAAACGGCTTCGTGGCAGAGGACGTTAATGCGGAGACCAAACGCACGGTCTATCTGCGCATCGTCAAGGCGCAGATCCTGTGGGCGCTCGGCGCCGCACTCTCACTCATCAGTCCCTTGCTCAGCATCGGCTTCATCCTGGTCGTGCAGTTGGTCTATGCCGCCGCACTTCGCAGTTCACTGCTGCGCAAGGTCATCGGCTGAAGGTCCACCGACAAACTCCACCGTGACACCCGGCGAAACCAGTTTGGCCAGTTCCCGCGCATCCCAGTTGGTCAGGCGCACGCAGCCATGGCTTTCGGTCTTGCCGATCTTCGACGGGTCCGGTGTGCCGTGGATGCCGTAGGTCGGCTTGTCCAGGGCGATCCAGACCGAGCCGACCGGGCCGTTCGGGCCTGGCGGAATGGTCAGAACCTTGTCGTTCTGGCCCTGCTTGAAATTGATGCTGGGGTTGTAGGTGTAGTTCGGATCGAGCGCGACGCGCGACACCGTATGCGTGCCGGACGGTGACGGCGTATCCGACGAGCCGATGGTGGCGGGATAGGCTGCCACCAGCTTGCCGCCGGCATCATAGGCGAAAACCTCTTTCTTGTCCTTGTCGGCAACGATGCGGGCAACCGGCGTCGAGACCAACCTGCCGAAATTGGCGACCTTGATGATCGTGCCGGGGCGATTGAAGTTGACGTCCGGGTTGAGCGCCTTGAGGTAATTCTCATCCATGTGGAAGCGCTCCGCCAGCGCCTCGGTCACCGACGTGTAGCCCATGCGGTCGAGCTGCGCCTTCTGGCTGTAGTCTTCAGGGATCGAGGCGACATAGGGACCGGCCGCATCTTCCGGTGTGATGGTGTAGTTGGCGAAGGCATCGCCGCCGGATTGCGCCAGTGCCGCCTGGATGCCGACCGCGTCGGTCGATCGCAGATTGCTGCCGGTGATCTGGTTGTAGGCGGCGAGCGCCTTGTCGACATTCGAACCGAAACGCCCGTCGATGACGCCAGGCGAAGCGCCACCGCGGTCGAGCAGCACCTGAAGTGCGGCGACATCCTGGCGTGCTCCCAACGAAAGCGCCGGGGCGACACTGGTCTTGTCGCCAGCCTTCGGCGGCAGTGCCGCCTGATCGGCGGGCAGCGCCTCGTCGGTGGGAGCTGCCGGCTGGGCAGGGTCTATCGAGGCCTCGTTCAGCGGCTGACGCTTGATGGTACCCGGCTTTGCCGGCTGCGGCGCGTCAGGATAATTGTTGTCGTAGCTGCCATCGTCCTGCGGTGCAGGCGGATAGGCTTCCACGGAATTGTCACCGTAAGGATCGTATTCGTCCGCCGGCGGCGGGATGACCCGGCCTTCCTCTTCCAACTGCTTGCGGCGGAACCGCGCCATGTCTTCGGGGTCGTCGAGATAGTAGCGGTCGTCGCCGTCAGGGGCGCGGCCCAACTCGCGCAGTCGTGTCTCTCGACGCAACGCGCGGCGGTCGAGCCGGGTCTGCGGCGGCTGGATGGCGATGACCTTGCCGGTATCGGCATCGACGATGACGCGATTGCCCCTGGCGTCGTAATAAATGTCCAGATTGCCGTCCTGGGCGACCAGGATGCCGCCATCATTGGCAGCGCGGACAATCGGCTGTGCGCTGTCCTGCGTTGGGGCGGCGAGCGCGCCTGAAAAGGACATCCCGGCTGCGAGGGCAGAAAGGGTCAAGATCGTGCGGAACATGGTAGCCAAACTCTCCGGTCCGTAATTGCCGCCGCCCGGCAGTGTCCCTGCAAGGCGAACCCCTTCGCCAGCAAACCAGTTACCCACCATATGGTTCCAACATGAACCGGGCATGAAGATGGCGGTTTTCCGGCGCCTCGGGGAATATTAACTAGCTTGCGGCGAGCCCCAATTCCTTGCGCGCCTGCCTGGTCAGCTTCAGGGCGACAAGGCGATGGCTCTCGCGCAGATAGTCCTTCAGCGCACCATCATCCATGCTCTGGCTTGTCCGACGCTGGATCCATGTCATGCCGCGCGAAGCAAGGTATGGCGCGGGCCGCAGTCCCGGCTGCTCCTTCAGCACATCATAGGCGATGTCGGAACATTTGAAGGTGACGAAGAGCTGCTGGCCCTGATTCCAGCCGCCGATTGCAAACATCTTGGTCCCGACCTTCCAGACATGCGCGCCGCCCCACTGGACGACATGGCTCGTCGAGGGCAGCGAGGCGCAGAAGCTGTTGTAGTCGTCCAGTGTCATCCGCGCCCCTCTATGCGAAAACGCCGCGCGTCCAGAGTGGACGCGCGGCGTTGGATCAGGCTGCCACTTCCGCCGCGACGATCGTCGGCTTCGAGCGGAAGTTCAGCCGGTCGGAACCGGCTGTCACCTTGACGGTCGAGCCGTCGAGGATATCGCCGAGCAGGATCTTCTCCGCCAGCGGATCCTGCAGTTCCTTCTGCATCACCCGCTTCAGCGGCCGCGCGCCATAGGCCGGGTCGTAACCCTTGGCCGCCAGCCAATCGACCGCCTCCTGGTCCAGCGACAGCGTGATCTTGCGGTCGACAAGCAGGCTCTCCAGCCGCTTGAGCTGGATCTCGACGATGCGGCCCATATCCTGCCGGCGCAGCCGATGGAACAGGATCACTTCGTCGACGCGGTTGAGGAACTCAGGCCGGAACGACGCCTTGACGACATTCATCACCTCGTCGCGGACCTCATCGACATCCTGGCCCTCGCCGAGATTGACGAGATATTCGGCGCCCAGGTTCGACGTCATGATGATCAGCGTGTTGCGGAAGTCGACGGTGCGGCCCTGACCGTCGGTCAGGCGGCCGTCATCAAGCACCTGCAACAGCACGTTGAAGACATCCGGATGCGCCTTCTCGATCTCGTCGAACAGCACGACCTGATAGGGCCGCCGCCGCACCGCTTCGGTCAGCGCGCCCCCTTCGTCATAGCCGACATAGCCGGGAGGCGCGCCGATCAGCCGGGCAACCGAGTGCTTTTCCATGTACTCAGACATGTCGATGCGCACCATGGCGCTCTCGTCGTCGAACAGGAAGCTCGCCAGCGCCTTGGTCAGTTCGGTCTTGCCGACGCCGGTCGGTCCGAGGAACATGAACGAGCCGATCGGCCGGTTCGGATCCTGCAGGCCGGCTCGCGCCCGCCGCACGGCCTTCGAGACAGCCTGCACCGCCTCGCCCTGGCCGACGACGCGCTTGCCGATCTCGTCTTCCATGCGCAGCAGCTTGTCGCGCTCGCCCTGCAGCATCTTGTCGACCGGGATGCCGGTCCAGCGCGAGACGATATGGGCGACGTGGTCGGGCGTGACCACCTCTTCGACCATGCCAACCTTGCCGTCCTGGGCCTCGGCCTCCTTCAGCTTCTTTTCCAGTTCCGGGATCTTGCCATAGGCAAGCTCGCCGGCGCGCTGGAACTCGCCCTTGCGCTGGGCAATGGCAAGATCGTTGCGAGCCTCGTCGAGCTGCTTCTTGAGGTCGGCTGCCAGCCCGAGCTTCTGCTTCTCGGCCTGCCATTTAGCGGTGATCTCGGTCGATTCCTCCTCGAGGCCGACGAGCTCCTTTTCCAGGCGGGCGAGCCGGTCCTTCGAGGCGTCGTCCGTCTCGACCTTCAGCGCCTCGCGCTCGATCTTGAGCTGCATGATGCGACGATCGATCTCGTCAAGTGCTTCGGGCTTGGAATCGACCTGCATGCGCAGCCGCGATGCGGCTTCGTCGACCAGGTCGATCGCCTTGTCCGGCAAGAAGCGGTCGGCGATGTAGCGGTTGGACAGCGTTGCCGCCGCCACCAGCGCCGAATCCGAAATGCGCACCTTGTGGTGCTGCTCGTATTTTTCCTTCAGCCCACGCAGGATCGAGACGGTGTCTTCCACAGTCGGCTCATCGACGAACACCGGCTGGAAGCGGCGAGCAAGGGCTGCATCCTTCTCGACATGCTTGCGATACTCATCGAGCGTGGTGGCGCCGACACAGTGCAACTCGCCGCGCGCCAGCGCCGGCTTCAACAGGTTCGACGCATCCATGGCGCCATCCGCCTTGCCGGCGCCGACCAGCGTGTGCATCTCGTCGATGAACAGGATGATGTTGCCGTTGGCCGAAGTGACTTCGGAGAGCACGGCCTTCAGCCGCTCCTCGAACTCGCCGCGATATTTGGCGCCGGCAATCAGCGCGCCCATGTCGAGCGCCATCAATTGCTTGTCCTTCAGCGATTCCGGCACGTCACCATTGACGATGCGCAGCGCCAGGCCTTCGGCGATCGCCGTCTTGCCGACGCCCGGCTCGCCGATCAGCACCGGATTGTTCTTGGTGCGGCGCGACAGCACCTGGATGGTGCGGCGAATCTCGTCGTCGCGGCCGATGACCGGATCGAGCTTGCCGGCACGCGCATCAGCGGTCAGGTCGCGCGCGTATTTCTTCAGCGCATCGTAGCCCTGTTCGGCACTCGCCGAATCGGCGGTGCGGCCCTTGCGGACATCGTTGATGACCTGGTTGAGCGCCTGCGCGGTGACGCCGGCCTTGGCCAGTATGTCAGCGGTCTTGGCCGACTTTTCCATGGCAAGCGCCTGCAAGAGCCTCTCGACCGTGACAAAGCTGTCGCCGGCTTTCTTGGCCAGCTCCTCGGCGGTCGAAAACACTTTGGCCAGCGGCTGCGCCAGATAGAGCTGGCCATTGCCGCCTTCGACCTTGGGCATCGCTTCGAGCGCCGTCTCGACGCCAAGCTTGACGTCGCGGACGTTGCCGCCGGCGCGCTCGATCAACGATGCGGCCAAGCCCTCGTCGTCGTCGACAAGCACTTTCAGGATGTGTTCGGGGGTGAATTGCTGGTGGTTGCGGGAGAGCGCCATGGTCTGCGCGGACTGGATGAAGCCGCGCACGCGCTCGGAGTATTTCTCAAGGTTCATATGTGTCTCCTTCCATCACCGGCCCGCTTTGCGGCACCGGATCCGATTGCGGTGACGGACCCGCCCATTCGAGCCGGGTCCAGTTGAGGCTGATATGGTGCACGGGTCCCGAACCCTCAAGACGTCTCGATATCGGCAACCGCATAATATTGCACAGCCGCCCAAAACAAAAACGGCGGAGATTTCTCCCCGCCGCTCAACGTCTTGAAATGTCGTTCGATCAGTTGTCGATATCAACAATGACCGGTTCAGCATTGCCGCTGTCGACCGGGGCCACCGCGCCGGCATCGGCATTGTCGCTGCCGCCGTCGACCTGATCGGCGTTGACGCGTGGACGGCGCGGACGCCTCGGGCGACGGGCAGCACCGCTTTCGGCAGCCGCCTCGTTGAGTTCGGCCTGGGCGGCAAGACCTGCCGGCGACAGGTTCTCGAACAACGAAGCCGGTTCGGCCGCTGCAACGGATTCGATCGGCGAAGCGGCTTCGGCCTCGATCGGAGCCTCGTTGCGCTGGGGCTGACCACCTTGCTCCACAGGCGAACCGAAGTCGCGCTGGCCGTTCTGGCCGTAACCGCCACTGGGGCGACGATCGCGATGGCGTGCGCCATTGTTGTCGCGGCCGCCATTGTTGCGCCCGCCATTGTTATCGCGGCTCTCGCGGCCACCTTCCCGGTTCAGCGCGACCTCGGCCGGCATGCCTTCGATGACCGGCTGCGGGCCGGCGCCGTGGTTGACCACCGGAACCTGGGGATCGGAAACAGTGTTGCTGTTGTTGCCGCCATTGTCGAAATCGTCGCGATCCTCATCGCCGTCATCGTCGAAATCATCGCGATTCTGTTGCGTGTTCTGGATCGGCATCTGCGCCTGCGCGGCCGCGATGATGCGATTGTAGTGCTCGGCGTGCTGGAGATAGTTCTCCGCCATGACCCGATCGCCGGAGCTGTGCGCATCACGGGCAAGGGTGGCGTATTTCTCGGCGATCTGCTGAGCCGAACCGCGGATCTTCACGTCCGGGCCATTGCTCTCGTAGTTGCGCGTCAGGGGGTTTGGTCCCTTGCGGTTGTTGTTGTTATTATTGTTATTGTTACCACCGCCGCCGCCATTGTTGTTGCGACCGCGCATGCGCCTGTTCTGCTGTTGTGGCCTCATCAAACTCTCTTCATTTTGAAATTTTCGAAAAACTCTTCACGAACGGAGGCGCTCATGCAGCCAGCCGTTTCGTCTCTTCACCGGCGTTCGCCCGCATCGATTGCGTTGGCGCCACGTGCCATCCTGTTCCGGTTACATCACTTGCCGGACGATTCCCGCACGAAGCTTGGGCATCGTTTGCGCAAGAAGGCAGCTATTTCCAAGGAAAACCGAATCGCTAAGAGCACTGCCTGCTTCGTCTCATCCGGTTAAGGCGACCCTAGCCGCATTCCCCGGCATTGCCAAGCGCTTTTTTGCACTGCGTCAAGGCTTTATCCTTTCAAAGACAATAACCCTGTCGTTTCCGCCAAGGTCACGAAAAGCACCGCCCGGCCTATAGCCGGCGACAGCGAATATCTCGCAGACCTCATTGTGCTGCGTGTGGCCGATCTCGACCGCAATCCTGCCTTCAGTTTCCAAAAACCTTGCCGCCTCCGCGGCGATGATCCTGTAGGGGTTCAGACCGTCCACGCCGCCATCCAAGGCCAGGCGCGGGTCGAAATTGCGGACTTCGTCCTGCAGATTTCCAACGTCTTCGGAAGGTATATAGGGAGGGTTTGCGGCAATTACATGGTACCGGCCAGAAACTTTTTCGAACCAGTCCGACTGGAGCGCTATGAACCGGCCGGCAAGGCCCAGCTGCCCTGCATTGCGGGTCGCCGTCGCCAGCGCGCCCGCGGACAGATCGACGCCGGTGGCGTTAGCTGTCGGCACGGCGCTGAGCAACGCCAGGGCAATGGCGCCGGTGCCGGTGCCAAGATCGAGGATGCGGCATTCGCCTTCCCGGACGGCCACGGCCCTGACGAAAGGCAGCATCGCATCGACCAGCGTTTCGGTATCCGGCCGCGGCTCCAGCGTTTCCGGCGACAGCGACAGGCGCAAACCGTAGAATTCACGATAGCCGAGGATGCGGTGCACCGGCTCGCCGCCGGCACGGCGTCGCAAGGCGGCATCGATTTCGGCAACAACGCCAGCGTCGACTTTGCGTTCGGGGTCCGCAATGGCTTGCGTGCGTGTCGTGCCGGAGAAATGCTCGACGATCAGCCTCGCATCGAGCGCCGGATCATCGATAGCGGCGGCGGCAAGCCGGGCCTGCGCTTCCCGCAGCAACGGCCCCAGCGTCTCCGGCAGTCGATCAGCCATCGATGCCGATGTCGGCGAGCAGCTTCGACTGGTGATCGGCGATCAGCGCGTTGATGATCTCGTCGAGTTCGCCCATCATCACCCGGTCGAGCTTGTAGAGCGTCAGGTTGATGCGGTGGTCGGTGACGCGGCCTTGCGGGAAATTATAGGTGCGGATGCGTTCCGACCGGTCGCCGGAACCGACCTGTGACTTGCGCGATTCGGAGCGCTCTTCGTCCGCCTTGCCGCGTTCGAGGTCATAGAGCCGGGCCCGCAGGATCTGCATCGCCTTGGCGCGGTTCTGGTGCTGCGACTTTTCCGCCTGCACCACCATGATGCCGGTCGGCAAATGGGTGATGCGGACGGCAGAATCGGTGGTGTTGACGTGCTGGCCGCCCGAGCCCGAGGCGCGCATCGTGTCAATGCGGATGTCTTCGGCCCTGATGTCGATGTCGACCTCTTCGGCCTCGGGCAGCACGGCGACGGTTGCCGCCGACGTGTGGATACGCCCGCTCGCCTCGGTCGCCGGCACGCGCTGCACGCGGTGCACGCCGGATTCGAATTTCAGATGCGCAAAGACGCCCTTGCCCGACACCGTGGCGATGATTTCCTTGAAACCGCCGGCATCGCCATCGCTGGCCGATGCCGTCTCGAAACGCCAGCCGCGTTCGGCAGCGTAGCGCTCATACATGCGAAACAGGTCGCCGGCAAAAAGGGCGGCCTCATCGCCGCCGGTGCCGGCGCGGATTTCGAGAATGGCATTCTTGTCGTCGGCGGCATCCTTGGGCAACAGCAGGATCTGGATATCCTTCTGCAGCGCCTCGATGCGTTCCTCGACCTCCGGAAGGTCGGCCTCGGCGAGCGCCCGCATCTCGGCGTCGGTGCCCTTGTCGGCAAGCATGGCTTCGAGATCGGCCTGCTCATGCTCGGCCAGGCGCAGTGCCCTGACCTTGGCCACCATGTCCTGGATTTCGGCATATTCGGACGCCATCCGCACATAGGCATCAGGCGCCGGGCCAGCCGACATCTGCGCTTCGAGCATTTCGAAACGTTTGACGACTTGATCCATACGATCGCGGGGCAGGTTGACCATGATGAGGGTGCTACAATGGAATCGAACGGTCGTCGGCAAAGGCCTGCAGCAGCGCCCGCATCGGCAAGCCCTGCGCCGGCGCCATCAGATTGTCGTCGAAGAACGCCTCCAACTCATCCAGCGGCAGTTCCGTCAGCATCGCCTTGACCGGGCCGATCGAAGCCGGCGACATCGAGATCGAGCGGAAGCCGAGGCCGATCAGCGCCATCGCCGAAATCGGCTTGCCGGCGAGTTCGCCGCACAGGGTGACCGGCGTGTGGTTGCGGACGCCGGCATCGGCGATCTGCTTCAGGACGCGCAGGAACGGCGCCGACAGCGTGTCGAAGCGGTTGGCGAGCTGCGTGTTACCGCGGTCGACGGCCATGACGAACTGGAACAGATCGTTCGAGCCGACCGAGACGAAGTCGACCGCCTTCATCAATTCGTCGAGCTGGAACAGGAGCGACGGCACTTCAAGCATCGCCCCCAGCTTCAGGCTGGTCGGCAAATGATGGGCAAAACGCGAGAGATGCCGCACCTCGCGGTCGATGATCTCGCGCGCCTGGGCGATCTCGCCAAGTTCGGTCACCATCGGCAGCATCAGCTTGAGCTCGCGCCCGCCGCTGGCCTTGAGCAAAGCGCGGATTTGGGTGCGCAGCAGCCCCGGACGGTCAAGCGTCAGGCGGATCGCCCGCCAGCCGAGCGCGGGGTTCTCTTCCTGGATCGCGCCCTTGAAATAGGGCAGCACCTTGTCACCACCGATATCGATGGTGCGGAAGGTGACCGGCTTGCCGCGCGCAGCCTCGAGCACGTCGCGGTAGAGCTTTTCCTGCGCCTCGGCACGGGGAAATGTGGAGGCAACCATGAACTGCAGTTCGGTGCGGAACAGGCCGATGCCGGCGGCACCCGCTTCGGCAAGCTGCGGCAGGTCGACGGCAAGACCGGCATTCATCAAAAGATCGACCTGGACCCCGTCCTTGGTCGTCGACGGCTTCTTGCGCAGTTCGCGATAGACCTCTTGCCGGCGCGCCCGGAAACGCACCTTTTCGGCATAGGCGGCTTCGAGATCGGGCTGCGGCCGCAAATGGATTACGCCCTCTTCGCCGTCGACGATGATGGCGTCGCCGTTTTCCGCCATGGAAACGGCGCCCTTCATCTGGCCGGCGACGGGGATGCCCATGGCGCGCGCGACGATGACGACGTGGCTGGTGGCAGCACCATCCTCGAGCACCAGCCCGCGCATCTTGTCCCTGGGATAGTCGAGCAGCTCGGCGGCCCCCATCGAACGGGCGACGATGATGGCGTCCTTCGGCAGCGATGCGGCGACATCCTCCGGCCCGCGCCCCATCAACTGGCGCAGCAGCCGGTTGGCAAGGTCGTCGAAATCGCTCATCCGCTCGCGCAGATAGGGATCGGTCATGTGCAGCATGCGGGCGCGCATGTCGCTCTGTACCTTTTCGACGGCTGCTTCCGCCGTCAGGCCGTTGCGGATCGCCTCTTCCAGCCGGCGCACCCAGCCGCGGTCGTTGGCGAACATGCGATAGGCTTCCAGAACCTGGCGATGCTCGCCCTCGAAGGCGACGTCGCGGCGCTCCAGCATGTCGTCGATCGAGAGCCTGAGCGAGCCGAGCGAGGTTTCGAGCCGGCGGACCTCTTCCTCGCTGTCTTCGTTGAACAAATTGGTGACGACGATGCGCGGCTCATGCAGCACGACATGGCCAAGCCCGACGCCGTCGTTGAAGGAGAGGCCGGTGAAGCTGACGGGACGGCGCAGATCGAGTTCGAGGCCGGGCCTGGTCAGCCGCGCCAGATCGCCGGTGGCGATCATCTCGGCGATCACCATCGCGGTGGTTTCCAGCGCCTCGACCTCGTCGTCGCGGTAATGGCGCATGGTCTTGTTCTGCACCACCAGAACGCCCAGCGTGCGCCCTGCCCGCAGCACCGGCACGCCGAGGAAGGAGTTGTAGATCTCCTCCCCGGTCTCCGGCAGATAGGCGAAGGCTGGGTGTTCCTGCGCATTCGAGAGATTAAGCGGCCGCGCGCTGGCCGCGATCGTGCCGACCAGACCTTGCCCCAATCGCAACTGCGCCAGGTGGACCGCGTTCGGGTTCAAACCTTCGGTGGCGTAGAGTTCGAGCACCGAATCGGCGCGCAGCACGTAGAGCGAGCACACTTCGGCGACCATGTTGGAGGCGATGTCGCGCACGATCCGGTCAAGCCGCTCCTGCGGCTCCAGCGGCTCCTGCATGAGCTCGCGGAGCCGTTTCAGCAAAACGCGCGGGCCACTGGCCTGATCACGCATCGCGGCTTCTTCTCCAATGGGCATTCTGCCCGCCGCAGTTTCCACTGCGACCGGCGCACACGCAACAACTCAAATCGTTCTCGCTACTGCTTATCCAGACCGTAGACGGAATGCAAAGTACGAACCGCAAGTTCGGTGTACGGACCGTCGATCAGGATCGAAATCTTGATCTCGGAGGTCGTGATGGCGCGGATGTTGATCGACTTGTCGGCCAGCGCCTTGAAAGCGGTGGCGGCGACGCCTGCATGGCTCCTCATGCCGATGCCGATGACCGAAACCTTCGACATGCCGGCTTCCGACTGCACGACATCGTAGCCGATCGACGCCTTGAGGCGCTCGAGCACGGCCAGCGCCTTGTCGACATCGCCCGACGGCACGGTGAAGGTCATGTCGGTGAACTTGCCGTCCTCGGAAATGTTCTGGACGATCATGTCGACATTGATGTTGGCCTCGGCCAGCGGCCCGAAGATGCCGGCGGCGACGCCCGGCCGGTCGCCGACCCGGCGCAGCGAAATCTGCGCTTCGTCCTTGGCATAGGCAATTCCGGTGACGACCTGCTGTTCCACGATCTCTTCCTCGTCGCAAATGAGCGTTCCGGGCGGATTGAGCAAATCCCCCATTCCGGGCGCATCGGGATCGTCGAAGGACGACCGCACGAAGGTACGCACCCTGTGCACCATGGCAAGCTCGACCGAACGCACCTGCAGAACCTTGGCGCCGAGCGAAGCCATTTCAAGCATTTCCTCGAACGAGATCTTGGCCAGCCGCCGCGCCTTGGGCTCCATGCGCGGATCGGTGGTGTAGACCCCGTCGACGTCGGTGTAGATGTCGCAACGGTCGGCCTTGACCGCCGCGGCGATGGCGACCGC
>NZ_SMYZ01000096.1 GCF_004919685.1 Mesorhizobium norvegicum
TCGTAAGCAGATGAGTTGTCCGGATTAGGTAGCAGATGAGTTGTCCGGTTTTATCAGCAGCCGATGGAGGCTGGGGATGAAGCGGGCAGCATGGCTACAGGGCCGGAGAATGCAGAAGTTTCGGGACGTTTTGAGCCGTTGGAATGGCGGCGATCTTTCGATGATGGAGGCGGGTGAGTTGCTGGGCATGTCGGAGCGGCAATTCCGACGTTACCGCGACCGCTACGAGGAGGCTGGGGAAGCTGGGTTGCTGGACCGGCGTTTGGGCAAGATTTCGACGCGTCGGGTGCCTGCGGAAGCGATTGAGGAGATGTTGGAGCTTTATCGTCATCGCTACCTTGGCTGGAATGTGAAGCACTTCCACGAGCACCTGCTGCGCGATCACGACTTCAGCTGGGGCTACACCTTCATCAAGACGCAGCTTCACGCGGCGGGCCTGGTGGACCGGGCCAAGCGGCGCGGTGCTCACCGGCGCAAGCGGGAAAGGAAGCCGTGCGAAGGGATGATGCTGCATCAGGACGGCAGCCGGCATGCCTGGCTGGAAAGCCAGCCAATGCTTGATCTGATCGTGACCATGGACGACGCCACGAGCACGATCTATTCGGCCTTTCTGATCGAGGAGGAAGGCACGGCATCGAGCTTTCAGGGACTTCTGGAGACCTTTGTCGCGAAGGGATTGCCGTCGAGTCTCTACACCGATCGAGGCAGCCACTATTTCGTGACGCTCAAGGCCGGCGAGGCGGTCGACAAGAGCCGGCTGACCCAAGTCGGGCGAGCGCTGCGGCATCTGGGCATCGAGCACATCCCCGCCTATTCGCCTGAAGCCAGGGGGCGCTCCGAGCGGATGTTCTCCACCTTGCAGGATCGGTTGCCCAAGGAGCTGGCGCTGGCCGGCATTACCGATATCCAGGCCGCAAACCGCTTCATCGCACAAACCTATCTGCCGGCACACAATGTACGCTTCGCCAGGCCGGCCACGGTTGGAGACAGCGCCTTTGTCGCCGCCGACCCGCACCAATTGGCCCAGATCCTGTGCATCGAGGAGGAGCGCGTCGTTGCCCGCGACAACACAATCGCTTTCGCGCGGCTGCGATTGCAGCTGCCGCAAAGTCCGATCCGACATCACTTCGTCAAAGCCACGGTCAAGATCAGGCAGTACCCCGATGGCACGCTTGCAATCTTTCATGGGCCGCGCCGCATCGCCCAATACATGCCTGACGGCGCTACAATCCTAGAAACCTCCCGTACAGGGCAGGCCGCGTGAACCGCTTCGACGCAAAACAGAAGCGGACAATTGATGTGCTACCAAACCGGACAACTTGATTAGCTACCGACA
>NZ_SMYZ01000097.1 GCF_004919685.1 Mesorhizobium norvegicum
CTACGCGAGCACTGAAGAAATTTCTCCTCAAACCCCAAGGAGAACCCATCGTGACGCTCGGCGTCTACACAAGTCCAGCAGCATCGGTGGGCTGCCGGATCAAATGGCAACCTACCAGGTCGCACAAAGGGCTGCGGTAAAGAATTGCGGCCGTTGAAACAATCCTCGGCTGCCGGAGCCCTAATAGTACCGGGCTAATTTGAAAAGGAAGCGGAAATGGATCAG
>NZ_SMYZ01000098.1 GCF_004919685.1 Mesorhizobium norvegicum
AGGAAGCGGAAATGGATCAGAGCGTAGGCCAAGCCCATGTTGAGCGCGCACGGCGCTTGGCGAAGGTGCAGGATGTGTGCCGCCAGCGCGGGATTGACGTCGCAATCTTCACGAGTCCCGAGAATATCTACTACCTGGCGGGCCTGGACTACGAAGGCTATTTCTGCCTGCACGCGCTCCTGGTTCCGGTCGCTGGTAAGCCGGTTCTCTTCGCGAGAAGCATTGAGATGCCGACCATCCTGCGGCAGGCGAAAGATGTTCAATATATCGGTTACGCCGACAATGACGACGTTGCAGCGGCAATCGCGTCGCAACTGGTCGCGGTCGCCGGCAAGAGCCCGCGTGTAGCGTTGCAAAAGAACAGCGCCTTTAACGTCGCAATCGAGGCTCCTCTTCGGGTAGCTCTCCCGAGCGCTGAATTTCTTGACTCATCGGGCATTGTCGAAGAGATGCGTATGGTCAAATCCCCCTTTGAAGTCGGACAGGTTAAACGAGCGGCGCAAATCTCCGACATCATGATTTCAGCAGGAATTGGCACAGCTGGCAACGGCGTGACCGAGAACACAGTCGCGGCCGAGGTCTATAGGGCCATGATTGCTGCCGGCGGCCAGTCCCCTGGTTTCCCCCCGTTCATCAGGTCCGTGGATCGGATATGCGAACCGCACACCACATGGACTTCCCGCGAGCTCAAGACGGGTGACTCGTTCCTTCTCGAACTCTCGGGCTGTGTCGATCGATATCACGCTCCAATGGCCCGGACGGGCTATGTCGGTCTAGCTCCTGCGTCGGCAAGGAAGCTTTCCGAAATCAGCAACCAGGCACATCTTAAGGCCCTGAATGCGCTGAAGCCAGGTGTTCGCGCCTCGGATGTCCATGCTGCATGGCGGGCTCATCTCGAGGCATCCAAGGCGTTCCCGAGGCTCGAGCATTGCGGTTACACGGTCGGGATCTCATTTCCTCCGACCTGGACCGGCGGCCCCGGTATAAACAGCCTGCATGGGGCGAGCACTGTCCAGATCCGGGAGGGGATGGTATTCCACCTTCTCACATGGATTACGGATGACGGGGGCAACGATAATTTCCTGTCGGATTGTGTGTTGGTTGAGAAGTCCGGTGGTGTCTTCCTGACGAATTCCTCGAGAGATCTCG